>JAVEYS010000130.1:0-2500 GCA_034003345.1 Bacteroidales bacterium | reverse complement strand
CGGTCCATCCCCTCGTTGCGGAAGTCCTTGGCAAATTCATAGACACCGTCATAGCCTCCTACGATCAGCTTCTTCAGGTATAGCTCATCTGCTATCCTAAGGTAGAGAGGTATGTCGAGGGCGTTATGATGGGTGATGAAGGGTCTTGCGGCAGCGCCGCCGGGTATAGCCTGCAATACGGGTGTCTCAACCTCCAGATAGCCTTTGGAGTCAAACATCTGACGCATTGATTTCATTATCTGTGTGCGTTTGCGGAAGAGCTCGCGCACTTCGGGGTTGATTATCATATCTACGTAGCGCTGACGGTACCTCATCTCAGGGTCAGTGACGGCATCATACTGTACACCGTCTTTCTCCTTGACTACAGGCAGCGGACGCAGTGACTTGCTGAGAAGCGTCAGCTCCTTCACATGGACGGTTATCTCTCCCATCTGGGTCCTGAAAGCAAATCCCCTGATTCCGATAATATCGCCAATATCAAGCAATTTTTTGAAGAGGGTGTTATAGAGCGTTTTATCCTCTCCGGGGCAGAGGTCGTCACGCCTTACATATATCTGTATCCGGCCTGATGAATCCATCAACTCTGCAAAAGAGGCATTGCCCATGATGCGGCGGCTCATGATGCGGCCGGCAAGGCAGACCTCCGGGAAGCTATCTCCGTCATCCTTAAAGCCGGCGAGTATCTCTGCGGTGGAGACATTGACCGGGTACATTGCTGCCGGGTAGGGGTCAATGCCAAGCTTCCGTATCTCTTCAAGAGATTGCCTGCGAACCTGTTCCTGTTCGCTGAAGTGTGTGGTGGTCATGTTTCAAAATTTGTGCAAAGGTAATATTTAGTGGGGAGTAGACAATAGGCTGGAGGGTCTGAAGGTCCCGACACTTCGTGTACGGGATTTGGTTTCGCCGAACTCGACGCCACCTGGCGGTTCGATTCAGAGCTGAGCTCTTCAATCTGAGATCTGTAGCCCCGCATTGCGGGGCCCGGTCTTGACGGAGCGGAGCGGAGATCCTCGACTGTAAAGTCGGGACGGTCATACAGTCTTGCCTGAGTGTAGTGAAGATCCTGACCGCAGAGTCCGGATGGTCTTGTCAAAGCTTATGGAGATCCCGGCTGAAGTGTTGGCCCGGTAATGTCGTAATGTGCCGGAGATCCCAACCTTGAATCCGGAACTGTCCGGAGATACATTTAATTCATAACCCTTCACTACCTATAGCTGCTTTTTTTAGCGTATGGAGCTCGTTGCCTGCACCTTGTCCCTGAAGAGCCGCTGGATATGTTTTGTCACTGTTCCCGGTGTACCTTCGCCAATGACCTGGTTACTTATTTTCAGTATCGGCACTATCTCCCCGGTGGTGTTGCAAAGGAATGCTTCATGCATGTATGAGAGCATATCAGCGGGGACGGCCTCCTCTATCACCTTGATGCCCTTCTCCCTGGCCAGGGTAATAATGTTATTGCGTGTGATGCCTGAAAGGATTTTATTTGACTCAGGGTAGGTATACAGGGCCTCATCCTTAACGAAGAAGATATTTGAGTGTGCCCCTTCGGTGACAAGTCCGTCACGGACGAAGCATACCTCTGCACATCCCTTTTCATGTGCCTCCTGGTAAGGCATTACATTGGCAATCAATGCTGTCGTCTTGATGTCGCACCTGTTCCATCTCGGATCAGGAGTCAGCCAGATACTAACGCCTCGTTCGCATGCCAGGGTATCAATGCTGTGACGACGGGCATAACCATATACTGTGGGCTTAACCGGAGGGTCAGGGAAGGCATGGTTGCGTGATGCAACTCCCCGCGTGACCTGGAAGTAGACTATAGCGCACCCGGCACCAAGTCCATTGCGGTCAATCAACTCCGCCGATAACTGCTCAAATTTATCTGCATCGTCCCATATAATACGTGTCTCCTTCAGGCTGCGTCTGAACCGTTCGGCATGGCCGGGAAGATCAAAGAAGTAGCCTCCATACCACCTGGTCACCTCATAAATACTGTCGCCAAAGAGAAAACCTCTGTCGTCCGGGCTGATCAGTGCCTCGTCTTTTTGAATGAATTGTCCGTTCAGGTAAACTGTTTCCATTTATTTAACTTTTTTAAATTGATCAATAAGGTATGGTAGTCTGTCCCACAAACCGGGGGGAGGCCCACATTTTTGATTTTATTAATATTGTGTTTGCTTTGCTGAACTCGTAATCCCGGTTATCCTTTGGAAACATCACTATTTCAAAATTTTAGTTTTGATAGTTCTTCAAGCTGCCTCCCTGATAGTCCCTCAGGGTCATATCCCGCCGAGCGGCATAAGAACCAAATGGAGGCTGACTTGGCAAGCAGGTCAATAATATCGAAGGTCTCTTCCGGTGTTCTTCCGGTGGCGAAGACTCCGTGTTTCTCCCAGAGCGCCACGTCATGATCCTGAAGAGCAGTGACCGTAGCCTCGCCTATAGCTACGGTGCCAGGAAGATGGTAAGGAACGAATCCTATCCCGTCTGGGATGAAGAC
>JAVEYS010000129.1:0-2724 GCA_034003345.1 Bacteroidales bacterium | reverse complement strand
CTTTAAAATATAAAGGAAAAGTTATAGTTGGAAATGATTTAGATGTGTATTAGTCAGAACAAAAAAATATACTTAAGCACCACACAACAGGCGGTATATTTAATGCCTGAACAGATTTTACAGAAAGTGTATATTCCGGACCAAACTGACCCCCTATTCCGGGGAAATTGACCCCTCATTCCGGCGAAACTGACCCCCTGAGGTATCGGGAAAAAGACTGCCATTCCGGCGAAACTGACCCCCCTGGGGAATTTTTTCGACTGACATTCCGGCATATTGACCCCCTGGTGAGCGGCCTGTTTTATTGCTTTGCAAAAAACAGGGACAATGGCAAACAGGACAATAAGCATGGAAGTCAGAGGACAGATTAAGTTGTTAAACGATCTTGGATATAGCAAGAAAGCCATAGCCAGGGAGTTGAGGTTATCAAAGAATACCGTAAAAGGGTATCTGTCAGAAAAGAGCGATCCCCCTGGATCAAAGACAGAAGAGAAAAAGTCGGTATTATTTGGGTTTTTCCCATACGTTCAGTCAGAGCTTGGACGCACTGGAGTTACGCGCCAGATCCTATGGGGAGAATACCGTGCACGCAATCCAGACGGATACAGCTACACACAGTTTTGTGATTACCTGAGCAAGTATCTTTCCAACCAGGATGTATCCCTTCACATAGAGCAGGTTGCCGGAGATAAGATGTATATTGATTTTACCGGCAAGAAGTTATCGGTTGTAGACTCTTCAAGTGGTGAGGTCAAAGATGTTGAAGTATTTATCTCAGTACTTGGTTACAGTGGCAAGACCTATGTCAGGGCAGTATGGAGCCAGCAGAAAGAGTATCTTCTGGACTGCGTTACGCGTGCCGTGCACTATTACGGAGGCAGCCCTAGGGCATTGGTTCCTGATAATATGAAATCCGCTGTCGACAAGGCAGACAAGTGGGAGGCAGACATCAACCGGGATCTTTTGGATCTGGGCAATCATTATGGTATTGCAATCGTTCCAGCCCGTAGCCGCAAGCCAAGAGATAAGGCATGGGTAGAGCGGATGGTTCAGATAATATACACAAGAATCTATGCACCCTTAAGGGACCGCGTATTTACGAGCATAGAGGAACTCAATGACGCCATTATGGAGTTACTCGAAGAACATAACAATCTTCCTTTACAGGGCCGCAAAGAGAGTCGTAATGAGATTTTTAATGCCGAAGAGCTTCCCTGCTTACAGCCTCTTCCGCTTGATCGCTGGGAGTTAAAGGAATACATCAGCGTTAAAGTAATGAAGAACAGTCATGTTCAGCTGCACCGGGACCGCCACTACTATAGTGTGCCTTACAAGTATATTGGGCAAAAGGTAAAGATTGTTTACACGGCCAGCCATGTCAGTATTTACCTTCATGGAGAACGCATTGCCTATCACATCAGAGACCGCAGGCCCTATAAGTATACCACAGTAAAAGAGCATCTTCCATCGAGCCATCAGTTTGTAAGTGAGTGGAACCCTTCAAAGTTCATCGAATGGGCCGGTAGAATAGATCCGCAGGTAAAGTGCTACATAGAAAAGGTTCTTGAGAACAGATCATATCCCGAGCAGACTTACCGCAGTTGTGCGGGCATCCTCTCCTTTGACCGCAAGGCCGGTAGGGAGCGCCTCATTGCTGCATGTGCCAGGGCCATGGAATATGGGGTCTACAATTACAAAGTCATTGAGCAGATAATCAGCAATAAGCTTGACAGGATAGAGCCCAGGTCAGAGATTATCGCAATGCCAACGCATCCAAACATACGCGGGGCAGAGTACTATCAATAAACAATAAAAACAAATCATTATGACACATGAAATTATACAGTTAATGCAGCATTTACGCTTGCCCGGCATGAGGGCAGCCTACGAGGGTATTATCTCGACAAAGAATATGCAATCAATCAGTAATGATGAGATGTTAAACCTCATTCTTCAGGCAGAGCTCCAGGAGAGAGAGAGCCAGAAAGCCGGCCGGCGGTTGAGCAATGCAAAGTTCCGAATGCAGGCAAGCATGGAAGAAATAGACTTCATCTCTTCAAGAGGTATTAACAAAACCCAACTTCTGCGTCTGGCTGACGGTGCTTTTGTTAAATCCGGAGATAATGTCCTTATTACAGGGCCAACTGGCGTCGGTAAAAGCTATATCGCAACAGCTCTGGGTCATCAGGCATGCCAACTTGGCTATAAGGTCAGTTATTTTATAGCTCAAAAACTCTTTACAGTGCTTCGAATGTCCAGAGCTGACGAATCGTACTTGCGTCAAATAAAACGTCTGGAGAGGCAGGATCTCCTTATTCTTGATGACTTTGGCATGCAGCCTCTTGATGAGATGACACGCATGATGCTTCTGGAAATCATAGAAGACCGCCACCAGAAAAGTTCAACGATAATTGCTTCACAAGTCCCGGTGGCTAAGTGGCACGAAATCATTGGAGAAAGTACTGTTGCGGATGCTATACTAGACCGGTTGGTACATACTGCTCACAGGCTGGAACTGTCAGGAGAATCTATGAGAAAAAGAAGAAAAGAATAAATTTTTACATTTGTTGATCGTTCATTGATTACTGCTCACTATTGCCCTCACGGGGTTGGCCTCCGGCAGAGGGGGGTCAATTACCCGGAATGAGGGGTCAGTTTGTCCGGAATAAACAGCCAAACTCTTGCTTGTGCGTTGGGACTCCAGATATACAGATTAATCTTAAA
>JAVEYS010000128.1:0-2859 GCA_034003345.1 Bacteroidales bacterium | reverse complement strand
TTTGTTGACGGGAGTATCCGATTACCTTCCCCCGCAAAAAAGGGATGTTAAACAGTTCAAAGATTACACTGCTTTTGGAGCGGCAGAAGGAGTCAGGCTTAAGCGTCAGGAGGTTTTTGTAATCGGGAAGCAAAAATGCAGTGAAAATGGGAAGTACAATGCAGTAAAAATGGGAACAGGAATACAGTAAAATCGGGAACAATAATACAGTGATAAGTTAACGTGATTATTAACCGGTGTTACCTTGCAGACTCTACAAAAAACGACTGCAATGGAGGCACGACAAAAACAACTTATCATTATGTATCATGAGATCCGAAGACTCCGCGATGTTGAACATTTTTCTCTTCAACGCATAGCGGATCAGTTAACAATCAACTTCCGTACAGTAAAGAAGATACTGGATATGACGGAAGAAGATTATGACAGGTTTATAGAGAAGAAGTGGGCAAAGGCCCGTCATCTTGATCCCTACCGCGATTTTATTGTCGGCTACCTTCAGCAGTACCCTGATACGCCGGCGGCAGTAATGCATGATAAGCTCAAGGAGCAGTATGCTATACTGCCGAAGATTGATCCGAAGACTGTTTACAGCTATGTGATGATGGTTCGCAGGGACCATGGCATTACCAGGGTCAGTGCCAGCGAGCGGCAGTACTCGGCAGTCCCGGATCTTCCTCCCGGGGAGCAGGCCCAGGTTGACTTTGGGCAGAAGAAGCTCCGGAGAAGTACCGGGGAGTGGGTCAAAGTGCACTTTTTCGTAATGCTTCTGTGTCACAGCCGCCAAAAGTTTGTTCTGTTCCTTGACAGGCCCTTTGCCGCCGATGATGCAGTCATAGCCCATGAGAAGGCCTTTGAGTTCTTCGGGGGCATCACCCGGGAGATAGTCTATGATCAGGATGGTGTTTTTCTATACCGTGAGAACAACGGTGATTACATTATGACAGATGTTTTTGAACGGTATCAGGCAAGCCGGAGCTTTAAGGTTACCTTTTGCCGTGCCGGTGATCCCGAGAGCAAGGGTAAGGTTGAGAACACTGTTAAATACGTAAAACAGAACTTTCTTTTTAACCGCACATACATAAGCACAGAGATCCTTAATGATCAGGCACTGTCATGGCTTGAGCGCACAGGTAATGGCATGGTACACAATACCACGCGCAAGATACCCCGGGAGCAGTGGCTGCAGGAGCGGCCCTTTCTACAGCGGTGGTTTCCACTGCTTAACACTGTAAAAATCAATGGCCATAAGGTTCTTAAAACAAATACCATAAAGTACCGTGGTAACAGCTACTCTCTGCCCTTCGGCACATACCGCAACGACGACACGAGTGTGTATGTAACAGAAGAAGATAATCAGTTAATAATAAAAGATGCCAGTGGCAGTATAATCACCACGCACCTGATCCCGGAGGGGGTGGGTAATAATATCATAAACACCAATCACCGCAGGGACACATCCATTAAGCTTGACGCTCTCCGTGGCAGGGTAAGGGAGTTTTTTGGTCGCAGTGGTGATATTGATATGTTCATTGAGAAGATCAACACTCTTTATCCCCGCTATGTCAGGGACCAGCTTACGGCGGTTCTGATGGCAGCAGAGAGAAGCGGACAGCAGCAGGCTGAGGTAGCACTTGAGTTCTGTGTGCGTAACAGCCTGTTCAGCGCCAGTGACTTCAAATCGATCCTCCAGGGCCAGCAGGCCGGCAGGGCCCACTCTACACCCCGGCAAGTTATAAAGCCTCTGGGAGATGCCAAGACGCAGCTTATAGTCAACATAGAGCCCGAGCGAAGTGACATAAGAGAGTATGAAGTGATTTTTAACCAAAACTTCTGATACAATGAGCCAGTATATATCGCTTATCAAGCGTCAGGCCACACGTCTGCGGTTATCAGGTATCGGGGGTAACATAACCACCCTTCTCCAGGAGGCAGAGCAAAACACTCCGAGTTATGATGAGTTCACATATAATCTTTTCTCTTACGAGGTTAAGGGCAGAGAAGCCAAACAACTGGCGTTGAAGATGAAGCTGGCCAAATTGCCACTAAATCATGATCTTGAGGCCTATGACTTTAATTTTGCTTCCGGACTTGCGGCAACACAGTTAAACCAATTGCGTGAGCTCAACTGGTTGGATCAGTGCTATAATATTATGCTGAGCGGACCTTCAGGAACTGGCAAAACATTTATCTCTTCAGGCTTGTGTTATGATGCCTTGCAACGGGGGTACAAGGCATACTTTCGAGGCATGAATGATATCCTGGCCACTCTGCGGTTAAAGGAGCTCACCCCTACGGCAGGCAGGGAGTTCAAAAGGTTGAGCGAGGCACAGCTTATTGTCGTTGATGATGTTATGACCCTGCCTCTTGGCAGAGATGATGGCAATCGCTTCTTCGTCTTTTTAAACCAGATATATGAAACAACATCCTTCATAATAACAACAAACAAATCCCCGGCAGAGTGGGCCAGATCAGTCGATGACGAAACCCTGGCTACAGCCCTGCTTGACAGGTTGCTCTACAAGTGCCAGCTAATACAGCTCCAGGGTAAGAGTTACAGAATGCAAAACAGACAGACAATTTTTTAAACCTTGATGAAGACTTACGAGAAAATAGGCATATTTTTACACCAGAGTCACTGCAGTATTGTTCCCGAAAACACTGCACTCTTGTTCCTGAATTTACTGCAATTCATTTTCCCGAAATCACTGTATTTCTTTTTCCTGTTTACAAATCTGTCCTCTGACTTCCATGCTTATTGTCCTGTTTGCCATTGTCCCTGTTTTTTGCAAAGCAATAAAACAGGCCGCTCACCAGGGGGTCAATATGCCGGAATGTCAGTCGAAAAAATTCCCCAGG
>JAVEYS010000127.1:0-3207 GCA_034003345.1 Bacteroidales bacterium | reverse complement strand
CAGCAATTCTGTCTGGGCCATGGCAGCACGCTCGAAGGCCACCACATCACCCTCTGGCGGTTCAGTCAGCGTATGCCATGCCATGTCAAGCAGACCGAAGCTGAGCTGTCTCATGCATGCATAGCCCTCATTGTAAGTGAGAGACTCCTTCAGCTTGATAAGGATATCATCAGGTATCTTTTCGCCGGTCTGCCAATGGGCTGCCCAGGTGTCAAGCCATTCTCTCTCCCATGACCAGTTCTCCATTATCTGCGATGGCAGCTCGACGAAATCACGCTTCACATTCGTGCCGGAGAGGCTCTCATAGGTACAGTCGGATAGCATGCCGTGAAGGGCGTGGCCGAACTCATGAAGGAAAGTGTTTATTTCGTTGTGTGAGAGAAGCGACGGTCTGACCGAAGTGGATCGTGTGAAATTCATCACCAGCGAGATCACCGGTATGATCCTCCTGCCATCCTCCCTGCTCTGTTCGCGAAATCCGGTCATCCATGCACCACCGCTCTTTCCCTTGCGCGGGTGGAAGTCAAGCATAAGGATGGCTATAACGCCCCTGTTGCCGTCATGCACCTCCCAGGCTGTTACCTCCTTGTTATAAACAGGGATATCCCTGTTCTCAGTGAATGTCAGTCCATACAGTTTTGTTGCCAGTCCGAGCACTGCTTCCGTCACTTTCCCGAGAGGCATATATGGCCGTAACGCCTCATCATCAATGTTAAACCGTTCCATCCTCAGCTTTTCAGAGTAGTAGGCCCAGTCCCATCGCTCCAGACTGCCTTTGTGGCCGTGGCTTCGGGCATACTGTTCAAGGTCATGAATATCACGTCTGCCGGCCGGGGTTGAAGCCTGCAGCAGTCTCCCGAGGAAGCTGTTCACCTCTTCCGGTGTTGAGGCCATCCTTTCTTCAAGTGCATATGATGCATAGTCAGTGAACCCCAGCAGCCTGGCAAGCTGCAGTCGCAGGTCAGCAATCCTGGTCACCAGTACCCTGTTGTCATGATCATTACCGCGGTACGAGCGCCGTGTGTATGCCCTGAACATCTTCTCTCTCAGGTCACGACGGTCAGAGTATTGCATGAAAGGGACATAACTGGGAGCATGCAGGGTGAAGACCCATCCCTCCATCTCTCTCTCCCTGGCCAGTCCTGCTGCTGCCTCACGCATACCGTCAGGCAGGCCTGCCAGATCATCCTCCGAAGTGAGGAGAAGGGTGAAGTCGTTTGTCTCTGCAAGCAGATTCTCTTCGAATTTTAATGAGAGGGTTGACATCTCCACGGTGATGGTCCTGAATTTTTCCTTGCCGGCATCTGACAGAGCAGCGCCACCCCTGACGAAACCCTTGTATCTGCGGTCAAGGAGTATGAGCTGTTCAGCATCAAGATCCAGATTATCCCTCCTGTCAAAGACCTCCTTAACCTTAAGGAATAGTCTGGCATTAAGGGTGATGTCATTGGCGAAGACTGTGAGCAGGGGGGTGACCTCCCTGGCAGCAGTCTGCAGTGGAGGTGTGGTGTCTGAACTGTTGAGGTTGAAGAGGATGGGGGTGATGCGGCTCAGTAACGCTCCGGCACTCTCAAGTGCCTCAATGGTATTGTGAAAGTCAGGCACTTCACCGGAATAGATGATAAGGTCAACCTCCTTTCGTGCCTCCTCTATGGCATATTCAACGGCGGGCTTGAAGTGTCCGGGCCGGATGAGGTCAAAGGGGGCAATGCTGAACGGGGTGTTCCAATCCTGGAGAAGAGGGTTGCTGACTGCAGTGTCGTTGTTCATATCATAAAGAATGAGGTAGAGACAAAGATAGTCTGGTTGGTGAAAAAAAATAACCACAGAGTGACACAGTGTTTTTTCAGAGTGACACGGTCATTTGTTTATTAAAACAGTGAAACTCATCTTTAACACAGTGTAACTCTGTGGTTGAAATACCGTTATCCTCAGAACGGCAGATCGTCTATCTCCGGGCTGGGCGAGGGGGAGTCCTCAAGCTTAGGGTTGGGGATGGACTGCTGGCCATTCTCTGCAACCTCTATGCCCCGGGTAAGAGAGAGAGCGTTCAGGTTGGTGATGTAATTTACCAACCCGTTCTTCTCCCAGCGGTTTCCCCTGACGTTAAAGGTGACAGTCACATCCTGCCGGAGCCATGATTCATCAATTATCTCACATTTATCCTGTGTGAGCTGGAATTTGATGAAATCCACATAAGCCTGTCCACTGGTACTCTCCTTGTGTTCGATCACGAACTCGCGTTTGCGGAAGCGTTCATTTATCCTGTTTACAGGATAGACTTCGACAACCTTGCCGGTAATCTGATAATCCATTATGCTGACTCTGTTATGATTATCTTGTCAATGCTGTCACCTGCCCTGATAAGATCAATCACTTCGAGTCCTTCAATAACCTTACCGAAACAGGTGTGTTTTCTGTCAAGATGTTTTGTATTTGACCTGCTGTGGCATATAAAAAACTGTGAGCCTCCTGTGTCTTTTCCTGCATGGGCCATTGAGAGGACCCCGCGGTCATGATATTGTTTTGTACCGGTAAGTTCACATTTTATCGTATACCCCGGTCCTCCGGTGCCTATACGCGGATCGCTCATATCTTTTGAGAAGGGACAGCCGCCCTGAATAACGAAGTCAGGAATGACTCTGTGAAATGCCAGTCCGTCATAATACCCTTTTTTGGCCAGTGACACGAAGTTCTCTACTGTACCGGGGGCATCATCATCGTACAAGGCTGCCTTCATCACCCCTTTTGGGGTATGTATTTCAGCAATCCTCATTACTTGACGATATCGAGCAGCTCGACTTCGAAAATAAGAGTTGAGTATGGAGGTATGGGGCCTGTGGCGTTTTCACCGTAACCAAGCTCGTAAGGGATATAGAATTTGAATTTTGAACCTACAGGCATAAGCTGGATACCTTCCTGCCATCCCCGGATCACCTGGTTGACTGTGAACTGAGCAGGTTCGCCACGATCAACAGATGAGTCGAACTTGGTGCTGTCAAGGAGCATGCCGGTGTAATGAACACTGACTACGTCCTCCGGACCTGGTTTTACACCTGTGCCCATGGTTATGACTTCGTACTGGAGTCCGCTGGATGTCTCCTGAACGCCTTCATTCTTTTTGTTCTCTGCCAGGAATTTTTCACCCTCATCGATATTCTTGCCGTACATCTTTTTCATCTGCTCGGCCTGTCTTTTTTGCATATA
>JAVEYS010000126.1:0-3247 GCA_034003345.1 Bacteroidales bacterium | reverse complement strand
GGTTGAGCGGGTTGACAATCTTCTCATCAAGGATCTTCTCCAGCCCCTTGTAGCTCTCATTGGCAGTGATGGCGTAGAAGATGATAGGCATCATGCTGGAGTTGAACTTGAAGATAGTCGGGTCTTCTGCATCTTCAGGGAGGAAGCTCTGGATGAATGAGAGGGAGCTCCTCACATCGTTGGAGGCCTCATCAAGGTTCGTCTCATATTCAAACTCCATGAAGATGACCGAGACGTTGTCACTCGATCTGGAAGTTATCTCTTTCAGTCCTGACACTGAGTTCAAGGCATCCTCTAACGGACGGGTTATGTTGGTTTCAATATCTGCCGCACTGGCGCCCGCGTAGCTCGTGTATACCGAAAGGAACGGGAGCTCAACCTCAGGATAGAGGTCGATTGGCAACTGCGTCAGGGAGTAAAGCCCGATGACCATCGTAATTACGAAGATCAGGATAGTGGTGACGGGCTTCTTTACTGCACTCGCATATATACTCATAGTTATAATTGTCTCTTATTAGTTATCAGTTAACTATCTCTACCTTCTGTCCATTGGAGAGGCGTGCCTGACCGTCAACGACAAGGCTCTCTCCCACCTTCAGGTCACCGCCGGCAATCTGGAACCTGTCGTCAAATCTCTGGCCCAGCTTGACCAGTCGTCTTGATGCTGCCCCGTTCTCTACAACAAAGATGTACCTGTCATTGGTGCCCTCCTGCATCATGACCGCGCTGGCCGGAACAACGAAGGCCTCTTCCTCTCCCAGATCGAGATAGACCCTGGCAAACATACCCGGTCGCAGGATCTCGCTGTTGTTGGATATACGGATCTCGGCCTTGAAAGTACGTGTCATGGCGTCAAGGGTCGGGTGGACCCTGAAGATAGTTCCCTCAAACTCCCTGCCGGGGTAGACATCAGCAAGGATACGCGCTTTCATCCCGTTTTTTATCAGGGGGAAGTACTGTTCTGAAATGCTTACTATTATTTTGATCGGATTGATCTGCATGAGGGTCACCACGGCTGACTTGCCTGACATTCCGGGAGCACCGGAGTAGAGTTCGCCGTCTTCCAGGTATTTGCCGGTGATGATACCGCTGAAGGGGGCTTCCAGAAGAGTATTCTCCTCCAGGAAGTCGACATTGGCTTTCATCACTTCATACTGAGCCCTGGTCTGATCGTAAAGCTGCTCCTTAACGCTTCCCACCTTCAGCAGAGTATCAAGACGGGAGAGGTCTTTTTCAAGATTGGCAAGTTGTATCTTGTTGGCATAGTACTGCGTACGGTCCATCAGAAAGAGATTGTGTCCCTCCTTGACTCTGTCGCCCACCTCAACATATATTTTATCCACTCTTCCCGGCGTTGAGGGTGCCATATTAACCTCCTCATATGCCTGTATTGTTGCTGTATAGTCTACAGTCCGTGATATCGTTGTCTGTGCCACGGTCATGATCCTGACAGGTATGGCAGCGACAGAGTCTGCAGCACCGGGTGCAGCGGCTCCGGTCTGTTTGTCCTTCGGGGCACACGATGCAATTAGCAGGCCGCCGGCAAGGATCACTGTGAAAATTTTGCGATTCATTGTATTCTGTTTTTTTATTGTTTTCTATTAAAGTTTGTTCATCAGTTTATCAAAAGCCACCTTGGTCTGGAGCAGGTTCATCAGTGCTTGTATATAGTTGTTCTGCGCCGTCAGGTAATTGTTGTTTGCCTGCGTCAGGTCAAGGCTGGAAGCCATCCCCTGGTTGTACTTATTCTCGAAGCTTTTAAGCACTCTTTCGGCTATTTCAATATTCTCTTTCTGGCTCACATACTGCTCGTTTGCACTTATGAGGTTATTTCTAAGCTGTTTTTCCTCTATCAGTAGCTGAACAGAGACCATCATTTTGGTATTATTAGCTTTATCTAGATTAATCTTTGCCTTCTGAATTCTTGAATGCCTTAGTCCGCTGGC
This sequence comes from Bacteroidales bacterium, assembly GCA_034003345.1. GTDB lineage: Bacteria > Bacteroidota > Bacteroidia > Bacteroidales > VadinHA17 > SR-FBR-E99. The sequence goes on along the minus strand of JAVEYS010000126.1, from coordinate 1,301 downwards.
TAAAATCGGAATTTTAAGCTGTAAAGCTACGTAAGAGCCATTTGCAAAACTCAATGAGTCAATATAGTCGCTTCTCCCTGACCTACTGTAAGACCATGCTGCCCCCATGCTGGGCAGAACTGATGCTTTTGCGCCTTTCAAATTCAGTTCAGATAGTTTGACCTGATTTTCAATTAATTGGTATGAGATGTTCTCCTGCAGCGCTAACTCATCATCGAGAGTCGTTTCGATCTGTACCCTGCCGATTGCCTCGTCAAGGGTTTCCGTCAGGGTAAGTTCAGTTTCTCTGCCAACCCCAAGAAGAAATCTTAACATATTGTAATTCATCTCCATAACACGTCTCATTGAGGCTATAGTATTCCCCAGGGAGGTTGCATTGGATTGCATCTGGTCAACATCGGTTGCTTCAGCCATTCCGACACTATACATAGCCTTGGTTGATTTTAAAATCTCCTCCAGGTTTGCCAGATTTCCCTCAAGAACGATCAGGGTCTGAGCCGATACCAGGATACTGAAGTAACTGTTTTTAACATTCGCCCTGGTATCCTCTTCCGTCTGGATCATTCCCTGCTGTGTAAGCGTTCTTGCAAGCTTAGCGGTTTGAATGCCCACGAGGTAAGGCGCATTGAATATTGTGGTAGATGCACTTATGCCATTTGAGTATTCGTAGTTGGTACCAATTTTAAATGACATACCATTTAAGACCATGACAGGAATGATCAAGTTATTGGTAAGCGAAACCGATCCGTCAAGAGAGGGCAATCCGGCGGCAATCGACTCCCATACGCCTTTCTCGGATGCAAGCAGATCATACCTTGCCGATGCCACATTCCTGTTGTGGTCAAGGGCATAATCCACTGCCTGGTCAACTGTCAGCGACAACGCTGCCGGTACCGCCGGTGCATCTTGTGCCGAAAGGCTGAGTGCCGAAGCAGCCAGGAGAGGTAAAATAAAAGCGATAATTCTTCTTTTCATCTTATTATATTTTTAATATTATGTTCTTATGGAATGTGATGTCAGGTGTGTGAAACCAACATGTTCAACACTTCAATGTCGTTCCGGCCTGCCTGCAAAAAAAACTTGCGGAGCTCATAATCAATAATCCTGTATTATTGTTTAATATTTGAATCTTTATCATAACCCCGGCTCCATCTCATTGATGATCTTTATCCCTTCTGCTGTTGAGATGCCACGCAGGTAGTTGATCATTATGTTCTTTGTCAATTCCCGTTCAACAAACCTTTCCGGAGGGAAAATGTTCTGGTCATGAGACACCTTACCCAGCGCAGCAAAAGTCCTGC
>JAVEYS010000125.1:0-3569 GCA_034003345.1 Bacteroidales bacterium | reverse complement strand
ACTCTGGATATCTGCTGCACGTCTATTTGACCACGTGACAACGAACTTCAGACCTTTGATCTTCAGACTGCAGGATTTAAAGACCGAAAGAAGCAAACCCTTAGTGCATTGCGACGGATCTTTTGACCTCTGACTCTATTCTTCGGGCCGCAAGACAGAAAGACCTAAAGACATAGCTCTTGGCTAAAGGACGACTGATATTCGGACCTCATGCCATGAACCCCATACTTCTGACTTCTGACCTCTAACATCTACTTCAGAAATAAGACTTCAGATTTCAGGCTTTAGACTTAAGATACTGAAACTGCAAGACTGCAAAACTGCAAGACTCTGTTACGAAGATCCTTACTGCAGGGCAACGGATATTCGGATCTCATGCCATACACCTCACACTTCTGACTTCTGACCTCTAACATCATACTTCAGAAATAAGACTTCAGATTTCAGGCTTTAGACTTAAGATACTGAAACTGCAAGACTTTAAAACTGCAAGACTCTGTTACCAAGCCCCTTACTACAGGGCAACGGATATTCGGATCTCATGCCATACACCTCAAACTTCTGACTTCTGACCTCTAACATCATACTTCAGACTTAAGGTCCTGAGACTGCAAAACTGCAAGACTCTGTTACGAAGATCCTTACTGCAGGGCAACGGATATTCGGATCTCATGCCATACACCTCAAACTTCTGACTTCTGACCTCTAACATCATACTTCAGACTTAAGGTCCTGAGACTGCAAAACTGCAAGACTCTGTTACGAAGCCCCTTACTGCAGGGCAACAGATATTCGGACCTCTGACTTAAGACCCTACATTTCAGAACCCTGACCTCGTATCTCAGGCCCGCGACTTCTGACTCCAGACCTTTTTAACTTAAAGATCGAATGACACAATTAAAACCCATAACTATCGCTGCATATCATGATTACTGTAATTGTCAAGAGAGTACAGTACGATGGTGGAATTCGTATTGCTCTCATGTATCCACCTGATCTAAGTATAGATAATTTGGTCAGGACTCTCCCCGATGCCGAGTGGTCGCACAAGATGGACTGTTGGCTTGTTTCCGAACAAGTCGGTATTGAAAAGAAAATAATTAACCTGCTTGTAGATATTGCAAGGATTGATTACAGGTCCGGAAAAAACAGGAAACTGATTGAAAAAATAAAAGCAATCCGCGAGAAGAACTCTTCAGATTTGGAGAGGAAGTACATTCCTTCGAGGATTCAGGCCGCCGTCCCCCTTGACACTGCTAATCTGACTCCGAAACTAAGCAAAAAAGCTCTTGAGGATATTGACAAGTATCGAAGATGGCTTGAATCTCACAGATATCCTCCGAATACAATCAGGACCTACACCTCTATGATGGAGACATTTCTTAAGTTCGTGGCACCTAAGGAGGCTAATCAGTGTGATGCCAGTGACCTGATAAGTATGGTAAATGAATACATTTTACCCAGGGGGCTCAGCTATTCTTTTCAGAATCAGTTAATAAGTGCAGTTAAAAAGTTCTATAAAGAGATATGCCGCGAAGTGATTAATCCGGGTGAGTTCACCCGGCCGCGGACACGGCATAAGTTACCTAATGTTCTCAGCAAGGAGGAAGTTAAGAGGGTCCTTACAGCGCCTGTGAACGAGAAGCACAGGACAATACTCAGTCTTATATACGGATGCGGGCTACGGCGCAGTGAGGTCATAATGCTTGAGCCGGACGACATAGACCGTGACCGCATGCTTCTGACTGTCAGGCAGTCAAAGGGATTCAAGGACAGGATTGTACCGATCTCGGCAAAACTTGTTGCAATGATTGATTCATATCAGCAACGTTATCGGCCGACTGCCTATCTCTTTGAAGGTCAGCATCAGGGTGATCCCTACAGTACGACAAGTGTCGAGAAGGTTTTCAGGATGGCATGTGATAAGGCGGGTATAAAAAAGAATATCACCCTTCACGGTTTGCGTCACTCCTATGCCACTCATCTCCTTGAATCCGGGACTGATCTCCGTTATATCCAGGAGTTACTGGGTCATAAAAGCAGCAAAACGACTGAGATTTATACCCACGTCACTGAGAAAAGCATTCAGAAGATCAGGAGTCCGTTTGATGATCTGTGAGATTCATGAGTAATGATATTTCATTCGCAAATCACCGGCATAAAAATTTGATTTTAGGTCAACCTTACCTTCAGTACATTGTCAATGAGGATTTTATGCTATTGAGGTTTTTTCCTGAATTCCCTGACAGAAAAAGATATGTGACAGTGTTGTGATGAACTTGTGTGCTAATTGTGCCCTGCTTGTATTATTTTGGAGGGATTTATTTGTTCTACTATAATTTTCAGAGATGAAGATCAGGATAGTTGTTTTAATGTCATTGCTTCTTATCGGTATTTCAGGCTGGGCTCAGCCAGAAACTGATAGCAGTAAAATAATTAAGATATTGACGTTCAATATTTATCATGGGGCAACCATGAATGGTGATTTTGATCTTGATCTCATTGCCAGGGTTATCAGCGATACTGATCCTGACCTGGTAGCCTTGCAGGAGGTTGACTTCAAAACCCGGAGAGCCAGGGGGTATGATTTGGCAACTGAGTTAGGTTGGAGGTTAAAGATGGCACCCGTTTTTGCCAGGGCGATGCTGTATGATGGCGGAGAGTATGGAGAGGGCATATTGTCGGATTACAGTTACATAAGTACGAGGAATGTTCCCCTGCCGTTTACCGGTTCAAATGAACCGAGAACAGTGATAGAGGTTTTCACTGCACTGCCTTCGGGCGACACGATATGTTTTGCCGGAACCCACTTTGATCATAAAGAAGCTAACAATGACAGGATATTGCAGGCCAGGAGGGTCAATGAAGTTTTTGCTCACAGCCCCTACCCTACGATCCTGGCGGGTGATTTGAATGCCGTTCCCGGGAGTGTTCCCATCATGATGCTTGAGGAGGTATGGGGCAGTTCCTATGACAGGCTTGATCCTGCGCCGACGTATCCATCCGGTCATCCTGACAAGAAGATAGATTATGTAATGTTTTATCCGAAAGATCGGTGGAGGGTAATTTCTTCTGAGGTTATAAGGGACACAATTGCCTCTGATCACTGTGCATATCTGGTAGTTCTTGAGTTATTATGATATACAAGAAACGATGAGAGAGTTTTGCGGCGTCTTTCAGTGCTTGAGATACAACATTTAGTGTCACGGTAGAAATCAGAACACATGAAGCGAATATTACGAGTCAGGTAAAGTAAAAGATACAATTGAGATTGGATAGATGTGAGTTGAACAGCCATTTCCGCGTTTGATATATCATTCACCTGACCTCCACAATAACCACCTTTTCAGCAAAATATGCATACCTTTAGTACCCATATAAACAAGTTAGTAACAATAGCGGCCATATAATAATCAAGGGGTTAAGTGCTCAAATCAATATGATTATTGGGTGGCTAACAGTTCCTCTCGCTTCGAAGAGACTCGCCTCCGCGCCGTAACTTAGCCTGTCAGGAACTTAAAGAACATTAACAACCCGTCTAGCACGACTGTCTATTACCCCCCAACTCA
>JAVEYS010000124.1:0-3576 GCA_034003345.1 Bacteroidales bacterium | reverse complement strand
CCCCATGACCATATCAGGTAAAAGAAAATTCCTGACATTTATTTCCTACCTTTAACATTGGAACAAAACCATCTTCCGATGAACCAACTTGTACTCAGAGACAAGGCGCAGGAGTATATATTTCGCTTTCTGGGCGGACTGACACTCCTGGGGGTGGGTATCCAGCTGTTTACAAACAGCTCAAGAAGAGCCATCTTCTGGATCCTCGTCGTGGTGTTCATCGTCGTCGCAATCATGTTCCTGACACTACTCATGGGAGCCTATGTCAACAGACTTACCGTCGAACGGGGAAGACTGACCGTCAGATGGAACACAATAATCTTTAAGAAACATATCAGGATAGATGAGATCACCGGAGTGACAGAAGATAAGAATTTTATCCGGATACTGAAAAAAGACGGTAAAAGCATACGTCTGAGAGTTAGACTGCTTGACCGTGACAGACGTCGCACAGTACGGAAGTTCCTCAAGGAGAACACCGGCTTCTGACAGCATAACAGCCCCCGCCGGCAGACAGTATTGCCGGAATTTCCTACCTTTATCGTGAGATAAACTTCCTATCATGAAACAACTCGTGCTCAGAAATACAACATATGAAAGGGTATACCAGGCAATAGGTATCGTCTGCCTTGTGATGGTCATTGTTATATTCCTTACCGGCGATAAAAACGGCTGGGCCTTCTGGCTGCAGATAGTGATTCTCCTCTTGCTGGCTGCCGCTTTTGTAAGCCTGAACTTTGGCACACTGGTAAACAGGATCACTGCCGGGAAAGGTGAACTGATCATCAGATGGTACAGCAGACCCGGCAGGGTGACGGTACGTATCGATGAGATAGAAGGCATAATCGCAGATGAAAACTATATACTCATCAGACTGAAATCCGGACGCACAGTACGCATGCCAACTCACATGCTGGATTTTAAGGAGAAGCATGCAGCCAGGAAGTTTCTTAAAGAAACCACGGGATTCTGATAAACATGAGTACTCTCCGCTCCCTCTTTCTTCTACTGCTTGCCTTCTCTATACCTGCAAAGGCTCAGCAGATGACCGTCAGCGGCTATGTCACTGACGCGGGCAGCGGTGAGCGAATGATTGATGCTACCATCTACGAGAAAGCCTCGTTCACCGGAACAACAACGAACAACTACGGCTTCTACAGCCTTACCCTTCCGGCAGGAAGGACCGAAATCGTCGTATCATACCTGGGATATGATGCCGTCTTGCAGGAGGTTAACCTGACACGCGACACGGTGATGAACTTCAGCCTCAGCATGTTGTCAAGCGAGATAGACGCTGTAACCGTCACCGCCTCAGGCCGCCAGTCGAAGATAGTGAGTCCGCAGATGAGCATGATAGATGTGCCTGTGGAAAAGTTTCTGAAGCTGCCTGTTATCTTCGGTGAGGCAGATGTGCTGAAGGTGATACAGCTTCTGCCCGGCGTACAGTCAGGCACTGAAGGCTCCACGGGCATATACGTCAGGGGAGGGGGTCCTGACCAGAACCTCTTCCTGCTCGATGGCGTGCCGGTGTATAACGCCAACCACCTCTTCGGCTTCATGTCTGTGTTCAATCCCGATGCGGTGAAGTCGGTACAGCTATACAAGGGGGGCTTCCCGGCACGCTACGGCGAGCGCCTCTCCTCGGTGGTCGACATACGCATGAAAGAGGGTAATGAAAAGGAGTTTCATGGCAATTTCGCCATCGGACTGATATCATCAAAGCTATCGCTTGAAGGCCCGATCATCAAAGAGAAGACATCATACGTCATCTCCGCACGGCGTACCTACTATGATATCCTGGCACAACCCTTCATAATAGCCCTGAATGATGACCCGGACTCATGGACTACCGGAGGCTACTACTTCTATGACCTCAATGCTAAGGTCAATCATAAGTTTTCAGACAAAAGCCGCCTCTACCTCAGCTCTTACATGGGCCGCGACAGGGCATACACCAGTGACAGGAACAGACCTGATTACTACGACGAAAACCATGACAAATTTGAATATAAAGATAAGTTCGGGCTGGGCTGGGGTAACATTATCACCTCCCTCAGGTGGAACTATCTCATCACTAACAAGCTCTTCAGCAACACAACACTGACATACAGCAACTACGACTTTGACGTCACCATCAAGTCGTCAGCGGAGAATCTCACCACCGGCGATAAGGAGGTAGACTACTTCAGGTATTTCTCAGGCATAGAAGACCTGGGTGCAAAGATTGATTTCGACTGGTACCTGTCGTCAAAACACTCGGTGAAGTTTGGTGCCGGTTACACATGGCACCGCTTTAAACCGGGGGTGACAGTATTTAGGTATGATCCGATCTCTGACGATGAAGGCATTGACACGGTTATTGGCGATGTCAAGGTCAGTGCCAATGAGTTTATAATATATGCGGAGGATAATTTTGATATCACATCACGCCTAAAGGTGAATGCCGGCATGCGGATGTCACTCTTCAACGTACAGGACACAAGCTATTTTATCTTCCAGCCGCGTATCTCACTGCGGTACCTGGCAACCGATGATCTCTCTTTCAAGGTCTCGTACAGCAAGATGGGCCAGTTTGTCCACCTGCTGACCACCTCTGCCATCAGCCTGCCCACTGACCTCTGGCTGCCGGTGACACGCAGGTTTAATCCGCCGGTATCGCATCAGGTAGCTATCGGGTCTGCCTTCAGGCTGCCGGGCAACCTGGAGATGACCGTGGAGGCCTTCTATAAGACCATGAATAACCTGATTGAATACAAGGATGGGGCCTCTTTCGGAGGAACCGGTGCAGGATGGGAGTCGAAGGTGGAGAAAGGAAGAGGATGGGCCTATGGCGCCGAGTTCATGGTGGAGAAGAGCTACGGCAAGCTGACAGGGTGGATAGGCTATACCCTGTCATGGACAGAACGGAAATTTGAGAACCTGAACTACGGCAGGCCATTCCCGGCTAAATATGACCGCCGGCATGATATCAGCGTTGCCCTGACACATAAGTTCAGTGACAGGGTTGATGCCGGGCTGGTATGGGTCTATGGCACTGGCAATGCAGCCACGCTGGGTATAATGGAGTATCCCCCGGATGACTTCATGACCAGTGAGAGCTATTACTCCTCTGTGACGGAGTATCCGGGCCGCAATAACTACCGCACACCATCATACCACAGGCTTGACCTGGGAGTGAACCTGCACAGACAGAAGAAGCATGGTATACGCACATGGAGCTTCTCAGTCTATAACGCCTACAGCCGGCAGAACCCCTTCTTTATCTACTGGGACACGGAATATTACGAGGAACCTGATCCTGACAACCCGGGCCAGATGCTCTACTACAGCAAGCCCGTACTGAAAAAGGTCAGCCTCTTCCCGATAATACCGTCGGTATCATATTCATTTAAATTCTGAAGGTATGACAATGAGGGAGCATACATATATTCCGGCACTTATGGTTCTGATGCTTGCATTTGTCTCATGTGAGAGCATCATTGAGTTCACGGGCGAAGGGGTCACCCCGAAAATTGTGATCTACTCTATCCTGGAGCCTGACAGCCTGGTGACCGTCTCAGTGGCGGTAAGCCATGC
>JAVEYS010000123.1:0-3690 GCA_034003345.1 Bacteroidales bacterium | reverse complement strand
AGATCTACTTCAGTTCAGACCGCGGCAGGGTACTGAACATCTGGTCATATGATACCGGAAGCGGAAAGACAGAACAGGTAACAAAACATACTGCATATGATGTCAGGCACCCTGACTTTGGAGGCAATAAGATAGTCTATGAACTGGGAGGGGATATATGGGCACTGGACCTGGCCTCCGGCACTACAGCAAAGATCCCGGTACAGGTACTGAACGACATGGAGGAGAGACGTCCCTTCATGAAGGATATAAGCCACGATATCACCCATGCCGATATCTCACCCACCGGCAGCCGTGCACTTATCGTTGCCCGCGGTGAGATCTTCACCCTGCCTGAAAAAGAGGGGCCTGCCAGGAATCTTACCAACTCATCAGGAGCACATGACAAGGATGCCGTCTGGTCACCCGACGGGAACTGGATAGCCTACTTCTCTGACATGTCAGGCGAATATGAACTCTATATCACAAGGCCGGACGGTAGTGAGGAACCGGTGAAGCTGACCTCTCACAAAGACGGCTACCGGCATACCATCAAATGGTCGCCCGACAGCAAAAAGATAGCATGGACAGACCAGACCCTTACGCTGTGGTTTATCGATGTCGCCACAAAGGCTATAACAAAAGTCGACAAGGAAGAGTATGAGAATGTAGATGTGTCACTGGATGTAAAATCAATCTTCGACTACTCCTGGTCACCTGACAGCCGGTTTGTTGTCTACTCAAAGATGAACGACGACTTCATGTACCAGCTCTATGTCTATGGTCTTGAAACCAAATCGATAAACTGTATCAGCAACGGCCTGTTCCATGATTTCAACCCATTATTCACAAAAGACGGTGAACATATTATGTTCATCTCAGACCGCAGGTTCGAGCCTACCTATTGCGATCTCGAATGGGAGATGGTATACCAGAAGATAGCCGGTCTCTATGCCATCACTTTGAAAAAAGATGGCAAGTCCATCCTTCCTTATAAGAGTGATGAGGAAATGCCTGCTGCCGCTGCCCCAAAGAGTGAGACTCCAGTCACCGTGCGTATCGACTTCGATGGCATTACCGACCGCACTGAGGCTCTGCCAGTGACAAAGGGTAACTACCGTAGCCTCGCCCTCAATGACAAGGCCCTCTTCTATCTTAACGCCGACGAGGGAAACTTTAACCGCTTCGAGGTGGCGGGGCATGGACCGATGACCCTCCACTCATGGTCATTCGATTCTGAAAAAGAGAGCTCACTGGCTGAAGATATTGATGACTATAATCTCTCTGCTGACGGCAGCACCATCATCTTCACCAAGGATAGAGGCGTATCACTCATGCCCGCATCAGGCGGCACCGCCACAGCTCTTAAGCTGTCAGACCTCAAGATGTGGTACGACCCTGTCAGTGAGTGGAAGCAGATCTTCAACGAGGCATGGCGCATGGAGCGCGACTATTATTATGAGCCGGGAATGCACGGCCAGGACTGGATTGCGATGAAACAGAAATATGAGAAGCTGGCCGACAGGGCTTCATGCCGGCAGGATCTCACCTTCATCATCGGGGAGATGATCGCAGAGCTGAACACCTCCCATACATACGTTTACGGAGGCGACCGCCAGCGTAGCTCTGATCCGGTAGATGTTGGCATGCTGGGTGCTGATTATTCCATTGACACACAAAATAATCTCTACCGGTTTAAAAAAATCTACCGTGAGAAAGACTGGTCACGTGAAGCATGGCCACCGCTGGCAAAACCCGGCGTTAACATAGCCGAGGGCGATTACCTGCTAAGGGTCAATAACACAGCTGTAAAAGCTGACAGGGATATTTACAGCTATTTCACAGGCCTTTCCGGTAAACAGGTAACACTGACGGTGAACTCGAAACCGTCGATGGCTGGCGCCCGCGAAGTGACGGTGGTACCTTCAGGCAGCGAGAACAGCTTCCGCTATATGGACTGGCTGGAGTCTAACCGCCTGGCAGTAGACAAAGCTTCCGGAGGAAAGATAGGATATATCTATCTGCCAGACACATGGAACGGTTCGGCAACAGACTTCCCCAGGTACTTCTATTCACAGACGAAAAAAGAGGGACTGATCATTGACGGGCGCTTCAATGGAGGAGGCCTCGACCCTGAGATCTTCCTGCAACGCCTACAGAAAAAGCCTCATGGATTCTGGACACGCAGGCAGTCAGCAGACCAGCCTATCCCTCATCTTGCCGTTGATGCCCATATGGCATTGTTAACCAACAGGTATGCCGGCTCAGGGGGCGATGAGCTGCCATATGAGTTCCGCTGGTTCGGCATGGGTCCTATAATCGGTACCCGCACATGGGGCGGACTGGTAGGAGTCTCCATGTTCATTGAACTGATTGACGGTGGTAACATAACAGCACCTGACTACCGCATCTATAGTGAAAAGGGTGAGTGGGTTGTTGAGAATGAGGGAGTGACCCCTGATATTATTATTGACATTGACTCAAAAAAATATTCAGAGGGGTATGATTCCCAGTTGATGAAAGCCGTGGAGGTAGTCATGAAAAAGATCTCCGATGAGCCGCGCCACTGGCCGCAGCACGAGCCATACCCTGTTGACAGGTAGAAGGAGGCCTTACAGAGACGCGCGATTTGCGCGTCTCTGTTTCTTTGATGCATCTGGTATATACCGCAGGGCTACTTTCCGGCATCAGCCTGGATGCCTTCAGGAAGAGCTGGATGCTACAAAATATTGATAAATTTTTTCATTATCTTTGCGCCTGCCCGTAACGACAGACCGCAACGGTTTGCGCAGGAGCACTTGAAATATCGGGACGTTAGCTCAGTCGGTTTAGCCTGTCCGCCCACTGGCGGATGCGCCAACCGGCGGATCACACGCAAGAGCACTTGAAATATCGGGACGTTAGCTCAGTCGGTTTAGAGCGCTTGCTTCACACGCAAGAGGTCACTGGTTCGAATCCAGTACGTCCCACTTAAAAAGCATACACCTATTTTCCTCCTTTCTCCCCAAAATACAGGCTCAGTCGGTTTAGTCCGCCAACTGGCGGATCACACGCAAGAGGTCACTGGTTCGAATCCAGTACGTCCCACATAAAAAGCATACACTTGCTTTCCTCCTTTATCCCATCGATACAGGCTCAGTCGGTTTAGCCTGTCCGCCCACTGGCGGAAATACAGTACGTCCCACAACCCTCAGTAGTTTTTATCCACTACAATGGCGCAGGAGACCCTCACAATCTCCCTGCAGTATTCAGGATTACATACAGACGATATGTCGCCGACGGTATGATATGTGCTTTCGAAGTCACTCTGTTGAAAGAAAAGAGCCTTGTATCCGGCCACAAAGAACGGGTAGCTGTCGCTGCGCTTGTAACTGGTGTTGTCTGAAAATGATACCAGAGCGCTGTTGGAGGAACATAGTCTTGCTGCCTCATCCCTGAGCCCTGAGGAATTGTCATAGTGGATGATATTGACCTGCCATGGTCTTGCGCCAGGATCTGCCAGATATGCTATCATGTCATGGTTGATCATCATGATTATGTTATCACCTGCCATCGCAGCCTTGGTCACATAATCGATACTGCCATGCAGTCCCAGCTCCTCGGCAGCAAAGGCTACAAACCTGATGGTGTGTACAGGACGGAACCGGTATTTTTTTATAAGACGGGCTATCTCCATTACTGCTGCCACCCCGGAGGCATTGTCATTCGCCC
>JAVEYS010000122.1:0-3728 GCA_034003345.1 Bacteroidales bacterium | reverse complement strand
TGTGGACTCCTTCTGAGGCACCACCTGCACCAGACCATAGAGCTCCGAGGTGGAGGCCTGGTAGATCCTCGACATAGCCGTCAGTCCCAGCAGCCGCACCGCCTCCAGCAGCCTGAGCATGCCAATACCGTCAGCATTGGCCGTATATTCAGGTGTGTCAAAGCTAACCTTCACATGGCTCATTGCGGCGAGGTTGTAGATCTCGTCGGGCTGCACCTCCTGCACTATGCGGGTGATGTTCATCGAGTCAGTCATGTCTCCGTAGTGGAGGATGAAATTGCGGTGCTCCAGGTGCGGATCCTGGTAGATGTGGTCTATCCTCTCAGTGTTGAACATAGAAGCGCGACGCTTGATACCGTGCACTATATACCCCTTCTTAAGGAGATATTCGCTCAGATAGGCGCCGTCCTGACCGGTCACACCGGTTATTAATGCAACTTTTGACATATCGCTATTTCATGTAAAATTACTAAAAATATCCTGCCATGCTATTGCAATCTGCCGGGAGTGGGCCCAACGCCCAGATATTCTAAAATGCAAACTCCCGTTTAAGCACCTCTGCAATCCTTCTCCGGCCGTCAGCATCTATGTTCGAGCCGCTGGGCAGACAGAGGCCGTCATTGAAGAGCCCTTCCGACGTCCCGTTGACAAACGCCGGGCACCCGGCAAACACCGGCTGCATGTGCATAGGCTTCCATAGCGGGCGCGACTCTATGTTCTCCGCCTCCAGTGCCAGACGCAGTCTCTCACGGTCTGTCCCGGCCTTCTCCGGATCAATAACTATGCAGGTGAGCCAGTAGTTAGAATAAAAGTCAGAAGAAGGCTCCGTCTGGAACGTCACACCCGGCACATCCTTCAGCATCTCGCGGTACCAGGAGTTTATCTCCCTGTGCTGCTTCACCCGTGAGTCAAGCACCTCCAGCTGTCCGCGTCCCACACCTGCCACCACGTTGCTCATGCGGTAGTTGTATCCTATCACGCTGTGCTGGTAGTGCGGTGCCGGATCACGTGCCTGTGTAGCCAGGAAACGTGCCCTGCTTATCAGGGCCTCATCACCGCTTACCAAAGCGCCTCCGCCGCTGGTGGTGATGATCTTGTTGCCATTGAATGAGAGGATCCCGAACATGCTGTTGCACCCCACTCTCTTCCCCATATACTCAGACCCAAGAGCTTCGGCAGCATCCTCAATGACAGGTATGCCGTATTTATCAGCAACAGCCATGATCTCCTGCATCTTCGACGGCATGCCGTACAGGTGCGCCACAATGATCGCTTTCAGTTCCGGGCCATTTACTTTATCCTTTAACCTTTCTCCTTTAACCTTCAGAATGGCCTGCTCAAGCAATTCCGGATCCATATTCCACGTATCCGGCTCACTGTCAACCAGCACCGGTGTCGCCCCCAGGTAAGCTATCGGGTTGACCGTTGCCGAGAAGGTGAATGATGTTCCTATGACATAATCGCCCGGCTTCACCCCCAGCATTATCAGCGACAGGTGTATGGCTGCCGTCCCGGAAGAGAGGGCTGCAACATGTTTTGCTCCAACGGCAGCGCACAGCTCTTTTTCAAAGGCATCAACATTAGGCCCCAACGGAGCTATCCAGTTCGTATCGAATGCCTCCTGTACATACTTCATCTCCCCACCACCCATGTGCGGGCTGCACAGATAAATCCTATTTTTAATTTTAGTCATCAACCCAAAATAAATTTACAGTGTTACTCATTCTTTACTCTTGTATCACTGTGTCTTAACAAATTTAAATATTAATTGTCGAATCAAACCATCCTGACACAGAATCGCGGTGAGTTACGAAGACTATTGTCACCTTCTCCCTGAGCTGTTCAAGCACCTCCATGATCACCGTCTCGTTTTCAGCATCGAGCGATGAGGTTGCTTCATCGAGCAGCAGCACCGTCGGTCTGCGCAACAGCACACGCGCCAGCGCCAGCCGCTGGCACTCGCCACCGGAGAAGGTCGTATGGTAGTTCACCACGAAGGCATCAAGGCCTTTCCTGAACCGGGTGATAAGGTGAGTGGCGTTGACCTGCTCCAGCACCGACATGATCTCCTCGTCTGTCACCCCGCTGCTCTCACTGACCTTAACGCCGCCACTGCCATCCCGGGTCACCGTTCCGCCTTTCCCCCGTTCCTGATCACCCTGTCCCACGCTGTCCCACACCAGGTTCTCGCGCAGCGTGCCGTCTATGAAGAACGGATCCTGCGGAAGGTAGCCCAGCCCTGCCTTCCACCCCGGAAGGAGATCTTCATCCAGTGGTTTCCCGTCTATAAGAATCTTCCCGCCGTCAGGTTTCTGCAGCCCGGCGATAAGGTCTATCAGCGTAGTCTTGCCACGGCCCGACTGCCCTACGATACCTGTTATCGTGTGCGCCCTTATCGCTGCACTGAAGCCGTCAAACAGCTTCCCGCCGTCAGGCCACGAAAAACTAATATTCTCCAGCTGTATCCCCTCCTTCAGTGTCAGTGCGCTATGCCTCTCGCTCTTGTACGCCACAGGTTCAGGCAGATCATCATCGAGCTGCATCACCAGCTTCACCGATGGCACATTAGAGACAATCATGTTGATGTCGGTGTTGATAGCCGTGAGCTGCGGGAAGATGCGCGAAAAGAGGAGTATCAGTATCACGAACGATGTCATGGGCACGCTGCCCGACCGGTACCCGAACCAGACGATGCCCACCAGCACCGTCAGGCCTGCCAGACGCTGTATCAGCTGTGGCAACGACCAGTTACGCTGCATACGGTATTCCATGTTAAGCAGTGAGGTGCTGGCCTCGTCGAACCTATTGTAATAATAATCCTCTGAGCTGTGCACCTTGGCTATCTTGACCGTCTGCCAGAAGTCGTCGATGTATTTAAGCAGGCGGGTGTAGGAGTCAACATACCCTTTTCCCAGACGGAACGACTTCAGCAGGAACCTCCTCAGGAGTATAAAGAGCAGGCCTCCCGTTGCAATGATGATCAGGGTGAACGGTGCCGATACCAGCAGGGCGTATGCCGTATAGGCTGCCATCATAATCACTGTCGTCAGCAGCCTCAGGTAAAAGAGGTAATAGTTTGCCAGGTTAGGCACCTCGCGTGTCAGTACCTGGAGATGGTTGGTCTTGCTACGGCTGTTGAGCAGCTGCCAGTCGGCCATGATGATCTTGCGGAAGAGGCGCCGGCGGAGCGTGTAGATGAAGGTCTGCTGGTAGCGTGCATCGAGGATAGCTTTCCAGTACTGCAGCAGGGCGCTGAGTGTCAGCAGCACCATATAAACCACCAGGATGCTCCCTATGTTAAGGCTTATGCCCGCTCTCTCCGCCAGCTCCTGTATGAAGAGGGCGATACCCTCGGGTTCTCCCCCCGAGCCTATGTTAAGAAGCTGCAGCAGTGGTATCAGCAGCACAATGGAGAAGCCCGACATCACCCCGTTTAACAGCGTCAGCATGAATATCAGGGAGAGCTTCCATGGTTGATGCTCCCTCAGCAGTTTAAACGTCTTGACTATAAACAGGTATATCTGCATAGTAGTGCAGAACAAATCAACACTGTTCCGTACTTTTTATGGAACAGCGATCTTGTTTGTGGTCACCATTGCGCCGTCAGTCACCCTTACCATGATCACTCCATGCAATCCTGCATGCAGGTTAACAGTATTCAGGGCACCGTCAGTCAGCACCGATTTAAGGAGCATGTGACCGTTCATGTTATATATCTCGCACAGGGC
>JAVEYS010000121.1:0-3729 GCA_034003345.1 Bacteroidales bacterium | reverse complement strand
CGTTCATTGTTGGCAGCCATGCTGAGGATACATCGCGGGACGGTTGTTGACCGGCTGTAGATATTGCATTCACGGCCTTTTTTTGTAGAGAACACTTCCGGGAAGGAATAGAACATACGTTCAGCTATGCCTCTGTGTTCAAGGGCTCCAAGGTCCGAAAGGTCGCCGTAGCGCTTATACGCATCTGCAGCGGCCACCCTGACCCTCTCATAAAGACTCTCACCCAGTGCTGTCAGTTTGCCTGCGGTGTGTGCTTTAACAAGGATGGTGTCCGGGTTGACATATGGGGAAGCTGAGGAGAGCCAGCGTGAGCCATGACGCCCGTAATGACTTATGTAAAATGGTTTGTACCCGCGTGGTGCAGGTGTGAGAGGAGTGTTAACATATATATACTGCTGATAGATGCCTCCTGCATGCCTGCTGTCACTGAAAAATTCTTCCTGTGTTGTCTGGCCAAGGATAAAGAGAGATGACAACGATAAAAGAACAGAGATAAAAATAACCTTCTTCATAATTAATACTTTTAGTTCCGAAAAATAGTGTTTTTGCCGGTCGGATGCAAGATGGACGGTGGTTTTCAGTGCAGGGTAGTAATCAGGTTCTCAACCATCCATACCTGTGTGCCTATAGTTACGGTATGATAGATATTCCAGTCAATGTCTGCTACTAAGATGGAATCGTTATTGCCCTCCTTTTTTACAGCCTGATGCCAGCATCACGGGGCGCCGCCGCGCCACACTAACAAATTCAGCGGTGCGCCTCGTTCACAAGGCCGGGACCGAGCCACGTATCAAAGGTCAGGGCCGTGCCACACATCCAGAGACGGGTCTTTGCACCGCACTATTCTTAATGAGGCCTGAGTGTTTTTACACTCGAAGTGCCAGGCGTGATTCCGCAATAATTGTCAGTATTATGTTTGGGCCTGGTGAATTGTCAGTACAGCCCGTCTGATCAGCCAGGGCGTTATAAGCGCATCTCCCCGGTGCGCTTGCTATCGTGAAATCAACCTGTAGTACTCTTTGCTGAAAGCATTAATGTGATCCTCTTCATCTTTGTCGTCATAAACGATGTAAAATTTCCGGAGGATATCAATCTGTGAGCGATGGCATCTGCCTGCCTCATTTTTGATTTTCCAGTATTTTCTTATATCCACTGCAATATCCGGGGCGGGTAACCCGTCGCTGCCGGTGAGCCGCTTTGCATGATCATAACCGGGGGTTCCGGCAACAAGAAAATTTTCAAGGTCTTCCGGGAGTGTGATCTGAAATAGTCTCGTAGGCCTGAATTCTGGGTTGTCGATGTTCTCTGTGAACAAGTCTTCTGTCAACTCTGCCGAGATCCGGTGTTCAGGATGCCCGTACCCGCCGATTTCGCTGTCATAGGTTATGAGGATTTCAGGCCCGAATGAATTTATCTTATTGTTGATCACCCTCTTAATGCTATCCTTATGATCATACCAGAATGTTATTTTATCCTGCATGATGTCATCCCATGTATTATTTATAAACCCGGCTGTCTCAACATCTGCAATACCGAGCTTCGAGGCTGAACAGCTCAATTCTCCGGTACGTTCCTCTCCGGGTGCGCAGAGTGTCAGCAGGTGGATCACGGCTCCACTCTCTCTCAACAGGGCTATCAGGCCGCCGGCAATAGTCTCATCGTCTGCATGAGGGACGATGACCAGGACCTTCAATGAATCGCTGGCCTCGATCTTAAGTTCCTCGACTGTGTTATCCTGAAAGGAAGCTATAAGCTGATAGTCAACGTTTTTGCTCCCGCAACCAGATAGATGTGCCAGGAGAAGGAGAGCTATGATTTTTTTCATTCGGTGTGGATTTGGATGCAAATGTACATAACCTATCTTTATGGGTGTAAATTATCTGGATGGGTGTATCTATAAAAGGATTCTTCTACCGCGTCTTCATCGATCCGTTGATCAATGGCCTCCGCAGGCGGGTTGCTTCGATGATACTGCCTGGTGAGAAGGTGATCGACATCGCTTGTGGTACAGGGGTACTGTCACTGGCTATGGCCCGTCATGCCAGCCATGTCACCGGAATCGACCTCTCAGAGGATATGATCACCACCGGCCGGCATATGGCACAGAAGCGGCAAGCCTCAAACGTCTCTTTCGGTATGCTCGACGCCACTGACCTCTCCTGCTTTCCTGATCATAGTTTTGATGTAGCCGTCTCATCCCTTGCAATGCACCAGTTTGACCCGGAGACAGGTGTGAAGGTACTCAGGGAGATGAGTCGCATTGCGAAGAGGATCATCATAGCCGATTATAACTGTCCTATGAAAACAGGGCCGGCGGCCTGGCTGGTATGGAGCATTGAGTGTGCCGCCCGGGGCGACCATTACCGCAACTTCCGGAAGTATATATCGCGTGACGGAATTAACAGGCTGGCGGCGGAGGCTGGACTGACAATAATCTCAAGGGAGGAGAGGGGAGAGGGTGTGTTTATGATTGCCGGGATGGTGCTGATGGTTGCTGACAGCAATTGACCATGGCATAGTTACTTGTGCCCGACTGGTTCAGGGCCATTCATTCAAAGATCCGCGTCGAGAAGAGGTACCTCTCGCTCCACCACGGTTCATCCACCGCTGTGATGATCACTCCCTTGCTGCCGGAGGTGTGAATGAACCTTCCGTCACCGACATAGATGCCTGAATGGGTTATGAAACGATTGGTCCGGTATGACCTGATGAAAAAGACAAGATCCCCCTTCTGCAGCTTTCCCATATCGGTTATTATCCTGCCATACCTGGCCTGCTCTTCCGAGCTGTGGGGCAGCTTTATACCATGCCTGGCGAATACTGCTACCAGCAACCCGGAACAGTCGATGCATCTCATGGATGTGCCACCCATGCAATGAGGCACGCCAAGGTATTTCCGGGCAGTAACAATTATATCGTCAGGTGTGACACCGTGAGTATCAATAGCTTTTTCTGTTCCGCCATCCATAAATGCCTGCAGCTCCCTCTTCTCAGCCTTGTCTCCGATGTTCGGAAACGAAGCTTCAGGATATATTTTTCTGGAACAGGAGGAGCTCAGCAACTGATATATTACCAGTAACAGAATAAGGAGGGTACTTCGGACATTCACAGACATTGTTTCGGCAGTTATCCGGTTAGATGACGGAATAAAGATGCATCTTATTGTATAAAATGAATATATCTGCCTTATGTTTTGTATGGGTACTGTCCCCTGCGCCGGATAGCACGACTGTCAGATCAAGGATTGGTGTGAGGCGCGGTTGAGAGAGAGGAGGAGGCTCCCGCCACTGTCAGAACCCCCGGGGGCATGACGTAGCTTAGGCGACTGCCATGTGTGTCAGGCAAAATACAAAAGGAGAGAGACAAAGAGCAAAAGGAGCTATCTTTATACTATAAATAGGGCCTGTTATGCAATTCTCATTCAACGGGTTTATATACCGGTCGCTGATCGATCCCATGCTCTCAGGCATCCGAAGGAGTATTGTCGACCATATCAGGCCGGAAGATCATGTGCTGGATGTTGCCTGCGGCACCGGGGCGCTGGCGGTGGCTATGGCCGGGCATGCATCGCATGTCACCGGCATCGACCTGTCAGAGGATATGATCGTTACTGCCAGGCGTACTGCAGCAAGCAGAAAACTGAACAACGTATCATTTGAACTGCTGGATGCCACCGACCTTTCGTGCTATACTGACAGACAATACGATGTGGCCGTGGCAACGCTAGCC
>JAVEYS010000120.1:0-4003 GCA_034003345.1 Bacteroidales bacterium | reverse complement strand
CCACCCCAATTTTACGTTGTCGGCTACCGCGCCTATCAGCACCTTTGAAAGCAGGGCATCACCAAGGAGGTAACCAAAGAGGCCCACAAAACCCGCTGCCGTTCCTGCTGCGTTCTTTGGCACCAGGTTAATGGCCTGCACACCTATGAGAGCCACCGGACCGTATATAAAGAATCCTATTGCAATCAGTGCGGAGTAGACTACTGCAACCCTTGTGGCATCGGGATCTGTTGAGAATGCACCAGCGAGGTATGTCGCTACCGGCGCTGCTTTCCAGTAGAGGATGATACTTATCAGTACCAATACCATGTAAATCACGTTTACCGGGGCACACCTGCCCTTGAACAGTTTCGAGGAGACCCAGCCTATCAGGATCATACCAGGGACACCGGCATAGTTATGGAGCGAAAAAGCCATCTTGCTCTGTTCGCTTGTCAGTAACCCGGCCTCCTCACAGTAGGTCGGGGCCCAGTCGCCGATGCCGTACCGTATCAGATATACGAAGACATTGGCTATGGCAATAAGCCATAGGACCCTGTTTTTAAAAATATATTTGACAAAGAGTTCTTTCACGGGTATCTTTTTGTCCGAACTCATCTCCTTTTGTGACGGCACATCATTCCTGTAGGTGTCAATGGCAGGCAGACCGCACGATTGTGGCGTGTCTCTGAGGGCCCACCAGCAGAAGAGGGCTATGAGCAGTGCCACGGCGCCGGGGAGGACAAATACTGCCCTCCAGCTCTGTTCAACCATCATTCCACCACCAATGTCGGCTACAAAGAACCCTCCTAACATAAGTGTCCCCCATGCGGCCAGATTACCCATCAGTCCACTGCCCACAGTGTGTGATGTGTTCCATACCCCCATCTTGAAGCTTCTCTCGTTATGCGAGAACCAGTGTACCATTATCCTTCCGCATGGAGGCCATCCCATACCGGCGAGCCATCCTATGACAAGCATAAAAATGAAGATTATCAGTACCGAGCTGGTGGCAAAGGGAAAGAGCCCCACTGACATCATCAGCAGTGATGAAAGCACCAGACCGATCACCAGGAACTTTCTGGCATCGGATCTGTCTGACAGGGCTCCCATAAGGAACTTGCTGAAGGCGTAGGCAATGGATATAGCTGACAGTGCTATTCCAAGCTGCAGCTTCGTATATCCCAGTCCGCCACTCTCAACCGGCTGTATCATGCCGGGAATGGCCAGCGCGAGGTTCTTCCTTACAAGATAGTAGGCTGCATACCCGAAAAAAGCTCCGAGAAAAACCTGCAGGCGCAATCTCTTGTATGCAGGATCAATCTTTTCATCGGGCAGGGGTTCTTTGTATGGCGGTGGCTTCAGGAAATTTATCATGGAACTTTAGTTATTAGTTTTCCACTATAGCAATCCGCAACAAATATTATTAAAATAATATTGTAAGATGCCTATAAGATCAGATTTATGGCTGAAAAAGCAATTGTTATTTTTAATTTAACACATATCCTTGTGCCAGTTCCGTGAACTCTTTCACCTGTTGCTGTTCCCAGTTCTTGTCCCTGCCAAGCTCGGCGGCCATGATCGAGGCCACCCTGGGTGCAAGGGTTATGGACCTCCTTGCATCAAGGTAGAGTAGCCTTACCCTGCGGGCCAGCACATCATCGACGGTGCATGCCATCTCCTTCCTCACTGCCCATATAACCTCAGCCACAGTAAATTCAACATCCTCATCAAGCTTCCCGGCGTACAAGGGGTTTTCCTCCTGTATTCTGAGGATCTCATCGCGGTCGCTGCCGTAAATGTACATCCTGTCATTCATGTCAGGGTTCTCCAGGTAACCGTGGATCTTCAGATCTCTTGTGCGGCATCTTCTGTAAGGCAGTTTCTTTGACTTGAGGGCAGCATTGACAGTATCCTCGGCCATCTTACGGTATGTGGTCCACTTGCCGCCGGTGATGGTTACCAGTCCCGACTTTGATACAACCATCTTGTGACTGCGTGAGATCTCTTTGGTCCTGGTACTATCACCTCCCTCCTTGGGTGCCGCCAGGGGGCGCAGACCGGCGAAGGCACATAGCACGTCGCTGCGCTGTGGCTTCTTTTCCAGGTAACGGCCGGCAGTCTCAAGGATGAAGTCTACCTCTTCATCCAGGGCTTTGGGTTCCAGGACAAACTCCTTGACAGGTATGTCTGTGGTGCCCAGTATTACACGGTTGTGCCAGGGAACACCGAACATCACCCTGCCATCACTGGTCTTCGGGACCATGATCGCGTCATCACCGCCAAGGAAACTCTTGTCGACGACAAGATGCACCCCCTGGCTTGGCCTGACCAGCGATTTCTGCTCGGGATTGTCCATCCTTATGATATTATCAACGAATATGCCGGTGGCATTGATGATACACTTCCCTTCCGCTTTAAATGTCATCCCGTCAAGCTCATTCCTGACAACTACACCTGATATTTTTCCTTCAGTGTTCTTAATGAGTTGGGTCACCTTTGCGTAGTTGACTGCTGTGGCTCCCTTTTCTATGGCTGTCTGCATGAGGTTTACAGCAAGACGTGAGTCGTCAAACTGACCATCATGGTAAACCACACCCCCTCTGAGGTTCTTGCGGACAATCTGGGGGATGGCTTTTATGACCCTGCTTTTGCTCATGGGGAGTGAGCGTCCGAAGCTCATCCCACCTGACAGGAGATCATAGAAGGTAAGGCCTATTGTATAAAAGGGGCGCTCCCACCACCTGTAGTTGCCAATAATGAAACGCTGGTCCTTTACCAGGTGCGGCGCATTCTTCCTGAGATAGCCTCTCTCACGTAACGCCTCCCTCACCAGGGCCACATCACCCTTCTGAAGGTATCTCACACCCCCGTGCACAAGCTTGGTGCTTCGCGATGAGGTGGATTTGGCAAAATCCGACTGTTCAACAAGCAGGGTGCTGTATCCTCTTGTCGCAGCATCAACGGCGACACCCAGTCCGGTTGCACCTCCTCCTATAATTATGAAGTCCCACTCTCTCTTTGATACCTTTAACTCCCGTATAAAATCTTCTCTTTCCAATGTTATAATAGTTTAAATATGACTTTTCTCAGAAATACGCAGTAAATATATATCAGGCTTTCTTTAAAACAAAACATAAAAGAAAGAAAATAAAATTAAACGTAACATTTATGACTTTTTAAAGATTTCATTTACATTGGAGAATAAGACTAATATTTATATCTTTGGTTTCAAATCAATAAATCCGGCTTCCGGTTACTTAATTATGAGGAACATTGCTCAGCGCCACAAGTTAATACTGGCAGAACTTGAACAAGAGGGTTATGTAAGGGTGCATGATATGAGTGTGCGATTGGGAGTTTCGGAAGTTACGATTCGTAAGGATCTGAAAGAGCTTGAAGCCAGGAAGATGCTTGTACGCACTCATGGAAGCGCAGGTCCTGTAAGCTCTCTCACTATTGACCGTCACATAGATGAGAAGGAGAAGGTACAGGTAAATGAGAAGGTACGGATAGCCGAGGCTGCAAACAAGCTGCTGGTGAAGGATGACCGGATCATCATAGCCTCGGGGACTACCGTTCTGGCCTTTGCACAGCACATAAACATCACTGACCCTATCACCGTCATTACTCCCTCTGTCAAGGTCTCACTGATCCTGAGCTACAAGCCTAACGTAGACATTATACAGCTTGGCGGATCACTGCGCAAGAGCTCAGCCTCGGCAATAGGTCCCTATTCCGAAACTCTTCTTACGGAAATGATCTGCAGTAAGCTGTTCTTAGGCATAGACGGTCTTGATCTGGATATGGGCCTTACAACCAGTAACATTGCAGAGGCACATCTCAACCAGTACATGATAAACTCAGCCCAGGAGGTGATAGTGCTTGCTGACTCAACCAAGTTCGGCAAGCGAGGCTTCGGCAGGATATGCAGCCTGAACAGGGTGCACCATATCATTACTGACTCCAATGCCCCGGCCAGCATCATCCAGATAATACGAGAGAAGGGCATCGTAGTCACTCT
>JAVEYS010000119.1:0-4228 GCA_034003345.1 Bacteroidales bacterium | reverse complement strand
TTAGATATTATAACTATTGTGTCTGGCTTCACCAGGCTCGCAAGCCCGGTTATACTTTTTGACACATGGGTATTTCATTGTTACATTTAATTTTTTAGCCTCTAATTTACCACCTGTTCGGCGTAGTATTTGGCAGTCAGTTTTTCGCCGGTAGCCTTTTCAATCATTTCGTTCCACTGGTAACGTGAGCCCGGCATAAAAACCCTGCTTTTGAAGAACTCACCAAGTGCCTTCATATCGGAATCAGTATCTCCTTTGATCACTGATGAATCTATATAGGCTGAAAACTGTGATGCAAGCATCTCACCAAGGAGATAATTGTGATAATAGCATGGATAAAGTGCAATATGTATTTTGGTGGCCCAGTCAGGCATATCGCGATCAGCAGGCTTCCTGATCATCTGGTACTTCTCAACGACGTCCCACCAGAGCTGGTTGAGATCCTGATCGGGATCTTCGTACATCGCTTTCTCAAAACGGTACATCACCTGTGCCCAGCGGCTGAAGACAAGTTGCTGCAGCCTGAATGCATTGAGTGCGTCCTCGCTGATTTTTTCCATCTCCGCCGAATCAATAATCCCCATGTAGTTCATCCAGGCAGGGTCTGTTGCGAGCCTGCCGAAATAGTTTGCCACGGCTTCAGTGGTAAAGGCATGGGCAGCGTCTCTGAGTGTGAATGGCAGTGACATATCATTATAGTATGAGTAGACGCCGTGACCCAGCTCATGAAGGATCGTATTCATCCAGTAGGAATCGGGCCTGATGTTATCAAGTGTCCGCACATCGCCCGCACGGTCTATATCTGTTGAAAACGCATGCTGGTTCTTGCCGGGCTTCCCGTACAGATCACTCTTTGCCAGGATTGCTTCAACCGGTAATCCGATTGACGAATAGTAACCAGCTGCAAGTTTTACCGGATCCTGTTTTTCATAATACTTGTCGAAATTAACCGGATAGATCTCCGGTGCCTCCTGAAAGTACCGGTTCTGGTAATGCCATGGCTCCAGCTCACCAACGGTGATGCCGTATCGCTTTGCATAGTAACTATCTATCTCACCTTTGAGACTTATAAATTTGTCACGTGTAAGATTGTCCAGTTCGTCGAACACTCTGGTAACATCCTCCGGATTCTGACCCGACAGTTCAAGGCTCATCTGATGGTAGTTACCGAAGCCCAGCTCTTGTGCGACAGTGTTACGGTGTTTGACAAGGCGGATAATATCGTCAGCCACCAGTGGCCCGATCATCTTATGCCCTTCCCATGCAGCCTGTAGCTCGGCACCACTGAGAGAGTGACGAAGGATCTCCTCTACCTCATTATCACTAAGTTGTTTGCCATTAACGTCTGCCCTGAAATTGGTGAATTTCTGCGATATCTCCGTCTCCATCCTGACCTGTTCCGAGATCAGGCTGGTATCAATCTGGCCTGACAGATACATATTATACAGCAATTCCAGCTGCCTGTCCAGTATGGAATCTTTCACCTCTCCTGACTCCCTCAGCTCCTTCAGGTTGGCAAATGCAGCCTTGTCTGTAAAAAAGCTTATGTAGGCCACGGAAGCCTTCTCACTGCGGGCCCATGCCTCAGGAGTACCAGTGACATTGGCATCCCATGACGCCAGGGCGGATTCCTTATAGAGCGGTATGACCGCCTCCTCGTATGAGGTAATGAAATCCTTCATCCTGTTTTCCATTTTTTCCTGTTTTGAAGTACATGACCAGACCAGGGTCATGAGTAGCAAAGAAGAGATAATTGTTTTTTTCATCATATAATAATTTATTTCAATTAAATGACATACCCTCCATGTATCAAATTATTGTTCAATTGTGGCTGTGTGTGCTAAACCCCGGAGGTTTCATGTATAAATATTACGGATTCTTACTCCCGCATATCCGCCCCTGCGGTTAAGGGAAATCACATTTATTTGTGTAATTTATCTTCGTACCTGTTTGATTCTGGTGACATGTCAATTGCCTGATGTCTGGTCCAGGTTCTGCGAAGGTAAAAAAAATTGCATATGATAGAAGATGATCTCCATCAGGTAAATCAGAAATCTAAGCAATCCTTAATATTTACCATCGTGGCGAGAGTATCTGCAAGAAGACACAAAAAAACCGAGCAGTAGAAACTGCCGGTTCTTAGTTCACTGTATAACAACACTGAAGTGTTACTTCAGCGTATCCTTTGATTCCTGATCTTCTCGAACAGGCTGGCAATAACCTCATCAGACGGCTCATCATCCATGTCTGGAAGGAGGATGCCAAGTGCAGCGTCTATACCGAAAGCATCTGCGATGAGATCTGACGGGGTATTTGTTATCTCGAAATAAGAAAGTAAGAGGGTAGAATTCTTATCCATAGGCGTCTTTGTTCTCATAGATGAAAAACGCCCTCTTACATAAAAAATTGTATCAGCTTATTGAAAGGGTTATATTTTTTTCAGTCATGATCTTGCGCATGTTTATAAGCGCATATCTCATTCGTCCCAGTGCTGTGTTTATGCTTACACCTGTCATATCGGCAATCTCCTTGAAGCTCATGCCTGCGTAGTGGCGCATTATGACAACCTCACGCTGATCCTCCGGCAGTCCGTTGATCAGTCGACGGACATCACGCATGACCTGCCGGCGCACAATCACATCCTCCACATTCTCGTCAGAGAGTCTTCGTGAATTGAGAAGATCGGTCTCGTAGTCATCGTTGAGCACTATCCCCATCTGCTTCTCATGCCTGAAATGGTCAATAATAAGGTTATGGGCTATCCGCATCACCCACGAAATAAATTTTCCGTCATCCTGATAACGGCCGGCGCGAATAGACTGAACTACCTTCAGGAAAGTATCCTGGAAAATATCATCTGCCAGATCGTGGTTTCGGATATAAAGGCTGATATATGAGTAAACCTTACTTTTGTGACGTAGGATGAGCAGCTCAATGCTTCTCTCGCTACCGCTCATGAAACTTGTAATAAGCTCATAATCGGTCATTTTGCTCTTCATAACTAACTCTTGTTTTGGTTGTGAGTAAAGTTATACGATAGGCGGCCCTCCTTTGTTTCGTTTCTTGTTAATGTTATTTTATACGGGGGGTGTCCCGTGATTGTTTCATTTATACCTCAGACAAAGAAAACAAAAAATCATTAATTCAAAATCACTAATTTTGGCAACTTACTAACGAAGGATGAATGAAGGGTAACATTGAGATAAAAGGAGCACGTGTTCATAACCTGAAGGAGGTTACCCTTTCAATACCCAGAAACAGTCTTATTGTCATAACCGGGGTGTCCGGATCGGGCAAGTCTTCGCTGGCTTTTGACACTATTTATGCCGAAGGGCAGCGTCGTTATGTCGAGAGCCTCTCCTCCTACGCCAGGCAGTTTCTGGGTCGTATGAACAAACCGGATGTTGATTTCATCAATGGTATTCCTCCCGCCATAGCCATTGAGCAGAAGGTGAACACACGCAATCCACGGTCAACAGTAGGCACTTCAACAGAGATACAAGACTACATGAGATTACTCTGGGCGCGGGTAGGGAGGACAGTCTCCCCTGTATCAGGGCGCGAGGTGCGTAAGCATACCGTTGACGATGTTGTTAATTATCTTGCAAGACTGACGGCTGGCACACGCGTTGTTCTTACAGCCCCGCTGTCAGTGCCTGAAAATGTTGAGTCCGCGGAGTTCATAAAATTCCTGGTGAAGCAGGGTTATAACCGTATCAGCACAGAGAAAGGCATCCTTCGCCTTGATGATACAGGGTCAGCAGAACTCATCTCCGGGCTGCCATCTGTTGATCTTATCATTGACAGGTTTGCTTCGGGTAACAGTACTGAAGATCTTACCCGTGCCGCCGACTCGGTGCAGACAGCTTTCATGACAGGGCGAGGTCATATAACACTCACCGTGACAGACGAGGAGACAACACAGACCGTCAGGTTCTCAGACAAATTCGAGGAGGACGGGATAACCTTTGAGGAGCCGACAGAACACCTCTTCAGCTTCAACTCACCCCTCGGTGCCTGCCCGGCATGCGAAGGATACGGCAAGATCATCGGCATTGATGAGAACCTGGTAATCCCTGATGAGAACCTTTCAGTATATGATGATGCCATCGCATGCTGGAGAGGTGAATCAATGAAGCGCTGGAA
Organism: Bacteroidales bacterium; assembly: GCA_034003345.1. Lineage (GTDB taxonomy): Bacteria > Bacteroidota > Bacteroidia > Bacteroidales > VadinHA17 > SR-FBR-E99. The sequence goes on along the minus strand of JAVEYS010000119.1, from coordinate 82 downwards.
AGAGAGACTCATATACAGCGCTGACAAATTTGACTTCCCGATACATAAACAATGGTACAAGCTCTCTCCTGAACAAAAATCA
>JAVEYS010000118.1:0-4318 GCA_034003345.1 Bacteroidales bacterium | reverse complement strand
GCGCTCGGCATAGCTTCAAGCAAGCTTGGCTCTGCACTCACTTCTTCACGAATTTGCTTCGCGCATTCGCTCAGCGCTCGGCATAGCTTCAAGCAAGCTTGGCTCTGCACTCACTTCTTCACGAATTCTACCCGGCGGTTGTTGGCTTTGCCTTCTGGAGTGGCATTGCTATCGAGAGGCTTACTCTCGCCCCATCCCTTTGAAGTCATGCGGCTGCCGTCAATACCCGCCTTTTTCAGTGTGGTGACAACGGTCTCTGCGCGTTGTTCTGAGAGCGTCTGGTTAAGGGCGTCATCACCGTCACTGTCAGTATGGCCTTCCACGCTGAAGTTAACATCCGGATGATCCTTCATCAGGGTGACGATCTCATTGATTATGCCCATTGATTCAGGTCGCAACGTGGCTTTGTTCACATCGAAGCGGATGCCGTTGGAGATGATCTTGCCATCCTGCAGGAATTTTTCATACAATTTCTGACCAGCTTCGGCAAAGCGAATATTTTTTATCATACTGCTTTTTCCCTCGTCGCCGGAATAGCTTCCATAAATCGTTATGCCTTGAGGATTGCCGCTTATATTCGGCACATTCAACAGCCTGGTATCGTTTAAATAGACTTTTAATGCCCTCTTATTAAATAACAGAGCGACATGATACCAGCCTTCGGTTTTGCAAAAAGATGATTTGTTGGCATCAGGGTACCAGCTCTGAGATGACCCTTGTGATATCTGGTTCCAGTGGACCTGTACGTCATGTATTCCTGTACCTTTTTGGTTTTTTTTATCGTTAAAGGAAATGGTATAGTTCTGATAGTTAGTATTTTCAGAAAAATAGCAATCAAACTCCAGTGTAAAGATGTCAGGAAGATAATCCAGGTTGGAATTTTTAATAAAAGGTACAATCTCGGAATAGGCCCGAAATATGATCACATTTTCACCCCCAAACTCTGCGATCTCTACGTTGCCTTTGTACAGATCCCATCGTGAGGGGAACTCGCCATTCACCTCTCCTTCGAGGTTATCCTCAAAAATAATTTTGTCTCCCGGCACAAAATCATATTTAGCCCAGTTGAGTGAGGGGCCTGATTCCTGCTCTGAAGAAGCAGTGGCAGCATTAGCATGTTTTGTCTCATCAGCCTCTTCATCACTTTTACTCTTGTCTTTTTTGTTTTTCTTTTTGAAGAGGCTGCCGATGCCTTCCTCAATCTTGTCAAAGCCTTTGTCAATAGTCTTGTCGATGCCCCTGTTTACCCTGTTCTCTCCTTTTTCCTCGGCAGTCTTGACAGGGTCTTTTACCTGTGCAGCTGCTGGTTGGGCCTGGCTCAGGAAGAGGCCGCCCGCGATTAGTAAAATCATTGTTTTTTTCATGATCTCATCTTTTTATTTTTATTGTTTCATTGAATCTGTTTATTGCTTCCACCCGGTTTCCGGCGCCGAGTTTTTTATAGATTTTTTTTAAATGGTATTTTACCGTATCGGGTGATCTTTCAAGAACCGATGCAATTTCTTTATTGATGAGTCCTCCCTTGATGAGAAGCATAATCTTTTCTTCGTGGTCTGATAACCCGTGCAGCTTGTTCATGTCTATTAAAGAATTTCGTGAATAAATTTCGGCAATGATAAAAGGCGGCGTCCTACCCTAGCGGGTAGTTTTGATGAATTACAGAGAAAAATATTTGAGATTCAGAAATTTGAAGTAAAAGGAGCAGAATAAATTTCAGGTATTCACGGATTCATCATTCTGGCATCTGAGGAGTGCCTGGATCCTGTTTTTTACATCGAGTTTGAGATAAATATTCTTGATGTGAAATTTGACTGTGTTCTCTGATATAAATAATTTTTCTCCAATCAGGTTATTTGAACATCCGTTGCCTAAATAGTAGAGAATTTCGCTTTCCCTTTCCGTCAGTCCCCATTTTTTATAGATCGTAGTTGGTTCAAGGGGTTCATCATGTTCTGCTTTTTTTTCCTGCTGCTCCTGTCTTATTATAAAAAACTGCAGCTGCTCATTTATGCGCTGCAGTTGGTGGTTCTTGTTTCTGATCCATAGCCAGCCTGAGGATATAATTATTAAGCCAATCAGAATCATTACCCCGATGATCAGAAGCTGGAGATCGATCCTATTTTCTTTTAACAGATTGGCCTGCTCAAGTATTTTGATCTGTTGTTCCTTTTTCTCAGTTTCATACCGGGCGAAAAGCTCTGCCATTTGCTTTTTTGACTCAGCTTGGTTTATCTTTTCCCTGGTAATATAATACTCTTTTATATAGTCAAAAGCAAGGTCTTTCCTTCCGGTTTCAGAATAAATATCACTGATCAGGCCGGCTGCATCGGAAATTACAATTGGATGATTTTGTTCAACAGCCATATTATATGCATTACGGGCATTTTGCAGAGCTGCATTATAATCTCCCCACCTTCGCTGTATGTGCCCAAGAGTCGTAAGATACGATGGGAGCTCAGCATCTTTTAACCTCTCTGCTATATCTACTGATTTTGAAATATAAAGATTAGCCGAGTCAAGTTCACCTGTTAATATATAGGTTGTTGCGATGTTAGAGCATACGGCAGCTATTCCTGACGGGTAGTTCATCCTTTCGTTCAGGTGGAGGCTTTTTCTCAGGTAATAGATTGAACTATCATGCTGGTGACGTGCAGCATATATCTGGGATATATTGTTCAGGCATTTGCTCAGCTCCCACAGATCGCCTTTTCGTTCTGTTATGGGTACTTTTTTGAAATTATATTCAAGGGCTTTATCATATTCTTTCTGATAAAAATACATAAGGCCAATAGAGCCATATGCAATAGCAAGGCCGGCAGAATCATTTTTATGCTCCCAGAGCTTCAGGGCTTCAAAATAGGACTGAATTGCCCTGCCGAACAACAACTTGTTTTTATATATATTGCCCAGTGTATTAAGCGCATCAGCAAGCGCAACAGTATCATTTATTGATCGGGCTGTCATGATAGCCCTGTCTGTCAATTCAAGAGCACCATCAAAATCACTCTTTTGTCGAGCCAGATAGATCATGGCGCTGAGGGCGTTCAATATTCCACGTTTATCATGTGCTTTTTCAAAAGATTCAAGGCTCAGGCTACTGTATTTTTCCGATTCGTCAAGCATGCCTTTCAGGCTGTATACATAGGAAAGACAGTAATATGCACGGGCTTTTCCGGTGATATCTCCTGTTCTATTGTATATGTCAATTGCCTTAAAATTATACCAGGCGGCACTGTCGCCGGGACTAAAGGAGGAGAAATGGGCCAAGCCCAACGCCAGACTGGCATCTGCAATCCCTTTCTCGTAGTCAATCTGAACTGAGGCAGATAATGCCTTGTGAGCTTTAATAATAGCAAGGCCGGGATATTTCCTGGCTGCTACATATGCCTCAATTGTCTGCCTGTTTATTGACGCAGTATCAATATCCTGATCCCGGGGCACAGAAATGGCTGATAACTGGAATGAGAGCAAAGTGATTAATGATGCAAAGAGAGTAGAATAGCCCATTATTATTTTCATAAAGAGATATACTGACTATTAAAAATAAATATTTTATGAGAGAACAGAGCGAAAATGCCACGATAAATGAACCGGGAATTATGAATTCTATCTGAGCCTTTTCAGCGGGACGAACCTCACCGGTTCCAGCCTCTGTTCCGAGATCTTCCCCTTTCTCTTTGTAAGGAGGATCAGTTGCTGGACTGTGGCCGGATTGCCAACCGGCATCACCAGCCTGCCACCTTCGGCCATCTGTTCCTTAAGTGGTTGTGGTATATGATCAGCCGCCGCTGTCACGATAATAATATCATAGGGCGCATGTTCCAGCCACCCCTTGTAGCCGTCGCCCTGTTTTGACACTATATTCCGATATCCCAGTACCTTTAGTCGTGCAGCTGACTCTCGTGCAAGCTCAGGAACAATCTCAATAGTGTACACGGTATCAACTGTCTCCGCCAGCACTGCGGCCTGGTATCCTGACCCGGTTCCTATCTCAAGTGCTTTTTTCCCTTTGGCCGGACGAACCAGCTCAGTCATGTATGCCACAATGAAAGGCTGTGATATTGTCTGGTGGTAGCCGATTGGCAGCGGCCTGTCACTATATGCATCTCTGGCATATCCAGCTGGTACGAACAGATGACGGGGCACCTCCCTCATGGCTTTCAGTGTTGCGGGGTTGCTTATGCCTCTTGCGATGATCTGATTCTGCACCATGAGGTTGCGTGCCCTGGCATTGCGATCCTTCTCCTGGGTCAGGAATAAGATTGGGGAAATTATTAATGCTATTACAATCAATCTTGCGTGTTGCATGATTTTTACA
>JAVEYS010000117.1:0-4550 GCA_034003345.1 Bacteroidales bacterium | reverse complement strand
ACTGGGCGATTATCACACCATCCTTATGCCTGTTGAGGCTGTCTGGGGTGCAAAATACCCTGAGCCGGGGATGATAAGGCTCTCTGTCGGATTTGAGAGAGGCGACCTGCTTGAGGCAGTCATAATGCGCGGACTGGAGGCCTGATCACCATGCCACAGGCTCAATGCCCCTGGCTGTGAGCCACTCATTGCATTTACTGAAATGCGAGCATCCGAAGAAACCCCGCGAGGCTGAGAGGGGAGAGGGATGCACTGTCTTGAGTACAAGGTGCCTTGACGGATCAATTGATGCCCCTTTGTTCTGGGCATAGGCGCCCCAGAGCATGAATACCAGGTTGTCCCTGTCGCGGTTAAGAGCGCTGATGGCGGCGTCTGTGAAGCGCTCCCATCCCCTTTTCTCGTGCGAGAGCGCCTGGTGAGCCCTGACAGTGAGGATGGCGTTGAGCAGGAGCACCCCCTGCCCGGCCCACCGCTCCAGGTTTCCTGACTTTGGAATAGCAACTCCCAGGTCGCGGTTCAGCTCCTTGAAGATATTCACCAGGCTCGGAGGGAAGTCGGTACCGTCAGTGACAGAGAAACAGAGACCATGCGCCTGACCTGTATTGTGATAGGGATCCTGTCCGATAATAACCACTTTCACCTTGTCAAAAGGGCAAAGATCGAAGGCATTGAAGATCATATTGCCGGGTGGAAATACTTGTCTGGATCGGTATTCTTCACGTACAAACTGCGTCAGAGTATCGAAATATTCGTTTCTAAACTCCTCCCTGAGCTTCTCCTTCCAGCCTGCTTCGATCTTTACCTCCATGGGTCTGAAACATGATGCATTTGATGTTAAATATATTCAATTTTACTGTAACTGCCCATAGGAGCAGCCGGCAGGACAAAAATTCGATTATATTAGGAGTTCTAATTTTACAGACATGATTGATTTACGAAGTGACACTGTCACAAAACCCACTCCGGGAATGCTTGATTTCATGATGAGGGCAGGCGTGGGTGACATGGTCTTCGGTGAAGACCCTATGGTTAATGAGCTTGAAGAGATGGCGGCCGACATGTTCGGCATGGAGGGAGCCCTCTACTGCCCGTCCGGAACCATGACCAACCAGATCGCCATCAAAGCCCATACCCGTCCCGGTGATGAGGTTATATGCAGCAAGATGGCTCATATCTACCAGTTTGAAGGCGGTGGGATAGCATTCAACTCAGGAGCTTCGGTGGCACTTATCGACTCAGACAATGGCACCTTTACCGTTGATGATGTAAAGATGCATATTAATAATCCTGATGACCAGCACAAGGCATACACAAGACTTGTTGAAGTGGAGAACACCGTCAACAGGGGGGCAGGCACATGCTGGGACCTTGAGGAGCTCAAAAAGATCAGGGAGCTGTGCGACAGGCACAGTCTCGGTTATCACCTCGACGGTGCCAGACTGTTCAATGCTATTACTGCCAATGGCATAGGAGCTGCTGAGTACGGTGCTCTTTTCGACTCGATATCAATATGCCTTTCAAAGGGTCTCGGAGCGCCTGTGGGATCACTGCTGATAGGTAACAGGGAGATTATCAGGCAGGGTATTCGTCTAAGAAAGCTTTTTGGCGGTGCAATGCGGCAGGCAGGGTATATTGCCGCAGCAGGTGTCTATGCACTGAGGAACAATATAACGCGCCTGCCTGAGGATCACAGGCATGCTGCGGCAATTGCGGAGGCTCTCAATAAATGCAGCATGGCTGAAAAGGTAAATTACGGTGGAACGAATATCATTATCTTCACACTTATCGCCGGGATGACAGCTTCAGAATTCCTCGAAAAAATAAAGGTTCACGGCATACTGGCATTGAAAACAGGCGACAGGAGCATAAGGATGGTCACCCATCTTGATCTAAGTGAAGCCGATATTACAAGGACATGCGAAGTGCTTGTCAGCCTTTGAACGTAAAGTATACCGCTCCGAGGATGCACATGAACGCAAAAAGGTAATTGAGCTTGAACGTCTCCGTGCGGAAGAAAAAAAGAGTAAAGACTACAAAGACAGATATTGAGATAACCTCCTGTATCAGCTTTAGTTCCACAAGTGAGAAGGGGCCGCCTGTTCCCCTGTAACCTATCCTGTTGGCAGGCACCTGGAAAAAGTATTCAAACAGTGCTATTCCCCAGCTGACAAGCACGATGCCAACGAGGCCGAGCAATGCATTCTTCGATACGTTCTGATATCTGAGATGGCCATACCAGGCAATGGTCATGAATGAATTGGAGACAATGAGCAGGAGTATAGACCAGAGGCCCTTCATAACACCTTGCGATATACCAGCTTATGGTCATCCGGACCATAAAACTCCCTCAGTGTAGCTTCGAGTTCATAGCCGTTTTTCAGGTAGAAGTGCCGGGTTGGCTCGTATTGAGGTCTTCCCGAGGTCTCAATCCAGAGTATCCTTGCGCCCAGCAACCGGACCCTGTTCTCAACCTCTTTCAGTATCACCGAACCGTAGTGTTTCTGCCGGTACTCCTCCTGCATGGCTAACCAGTAGAGATCCCATGAGTGCATTGATGAGGGGTTAGGGCCAAAATTGGCAAACCCGATAAGCACTCCATCCTCAATCAGCCTGATCCAGTAATAGCCGCTTTTCTCCTGTCCCGATTTCAGGGTCTCGTCGGCCAGAGAGAGAGCGACCTCGATCTCAAAATCATAGAAGTAGCCTGATGAGGCCAGTATCTTCTTCAGAACAGGCTTGTCGGCAGGAGTGATGTCAAATGATACTTCAGCCATGGTCACATTACTTGTTTAGGTCTTGTATTATATGCCTGATCACCTCCGCATGTGAGTAACCGGCATGCGAGGCTGCGGCTATGAAGCCACCGTCAGGGGAGATGCAGGGATTGGCGTTAACCTCAAGGACATAGACATTCTCATCGTCATCTACCCGCATATCCACGCGGGCATAGCCCTTCAGGCCAAAGGTGTGCCAGCAGCCTATAACCGCTTCTCTGATATTGCTTATAAGTCTGTCGCTCAGATCGTCAGGGAAGCACCGTCGGCTGTTTGTGAACTGGAATGAATCCTCCATCCACTTTGCCTTGTAGCTCACAATTTGTGGCAGGTCATCAGGGTAATCGTGGAACACTATCTCTGCCGGTGGAAGCATCTCCGGACCGTCAGGTGAGGCCTTGACGCTTACATTGAATTCCCGTCCGTCAATGAATTCTTCGATGAACCAGTGGTGGTCGTTCTTGTCATTAAGTATTTTCGGTATGGTGCCGTTGAAGACAAAGACTGACTCTTCGGTGATACCCAGCGAGCCATCCTCCCATACCGGCTTGAGGATGTATTTCTTTCCCCTGACCAGTTGCAAGGCTTCAGACACTTTATAACCTCCTGCAACCGGGATACCGTTTGCTTTCATGAACCTGCGTGCCAGTACCTTGCTGCCAGTCACAAAAGCCGCTTCAACAGGGCATCCGGTATAGGGGATATTGTTCATGTTAAGGAGGGCCGGGATAAAATAGAGGATCTCGGCCTTCTGTCCGACTGATTCCACGAGGTTGAAAACGAACTCATAGTTGTCGTTTTCAATCATTGCTATCTCCCGGAAAAAATCGTCGGTGATGCCTTTGCATACATTGTCGTATCCGAGCTCCTGCAGGGTTGTATCTATGAAACTGACCTGGTCAAGCACATCAAGCTCGTCAGGCAGCGCATCAGGAGAGGGCTCATTGTATATTATCAGGCACTTCTTCTTCATTATTTCAGTCCGTAGCGTCTCATTGCTGACTCCATTATCATACCTATCAGGGTTTCGAAGCCTATGCCGTTTAACCGTGAGAGCATAGGAAGGTCTGAGTGTATAGGATTGAGTCCTGCCAGCGGGTTTGCCTCTATGAAACAGATTCTGCCATTCCTGTCGGCCTTCATGTCAACGCGGCCGGCATCCACGGCGCCCAGGGCTCTCCATGCTCCCAGAGCCACGGCATCGCACTCTGCCCTCATCGCTTCGTCGTACAGCCTGTACTGACAGTAGTTCTCGTAGTTCTCCTTCACCTCAACGGAGTAGGGCAGATTATCCTTGCATATCACCTCCATACCTCCTGTTACCTTCGCTTCCGCGCCGCTGCCTGTAACGCCCACAGTGAACTCCCTCCCCGGGAGGTACTCTTCTATAAGCACGGGCTGGTTATACGTTGCGAGAAGCTCTGTCACCAGAGGTAAACATGACTCACGGTCCTTTACCAGGCTCCTGGTTGTTATACCTTTTCCTGTGCCCTCTGCCACTGGCTTGACAAAGAGCGGGAATGCCAGTGACGATACCTGGTCCAGGTCACCTGCAGAAGAGGCTATGATACCGGGGCTGACAGGCACGCCCGCCGCTTCTACAACCAGGCGGGCGAGGTATTTGTTCAGCGAGACACCCATTACCACGGGTCCGCTGAAGACATACGGTATCCGGTACTGGTCGAGCAGGGCAGGCACAGCAGACTCACGTCCGTCACCGTAGAGCCCCTCGGCTATGTTGAACACCATATCCCATTTCTGACCGGCAGCAAGCTT
>JAVEYS010000116.1:0-4554 GCA_034003345.1 Bacteroidales bacterium | reverse complement strand
CTATGAAGCTGCTGCAACTGCAATTGGTGGAGATTTGGCCAGCACTCCTATTTTCTGGGATACTTATAATCCTACCCTGAAATAGTTGTGAGGTCTGACATATAACTAAATGAAGAGAGGCTGTCTCAAAAGGGGACAGCCTCTCTTTTTTCCTCTTTAATCAATTCTTTTCCCAATAGGGTGCAAAAGGTAAACTTTCATTTGACCTATAACCGTTAACTAATAAAACCGGTTAATAGGTTTAACGAGCTAAGTGAAAGAATAATTCAGCAAAGATCTTCCGGTTGTCACAATGGGCTATCGACTTAAATGCCTTTACCTCTTATGATAGTGCCAATGGTATAAAACAGGATTTTCACATCAAGGTATAGAGAGATATTCTCGAGGTAAAGGATATCATAGTCAAGCCTTTCAAGCATCCTTCCCACATCAGATGCATAACCTAACTTTACCTGACCCCAGCAGGTGATACCTGGTTTTATTGATAATACCCTGTTGTAATATGGTGCCTGGGTCAATATCTGCTCAATATAGTGTCTCCGTTCCGGGCGGGGACCCACAAGTGACATCTCGCCCTTCAGTACATTAATGAAGTTCGGTATCTCATCAAGCCTGTGATGGCGCATGAACCTTCCCAGCGGGGTAATACGCTTATCACCCTCAACGGCCAGTTGTGGACCTCCATGTTCAGCGTCATCTTCCATTGACCTGAATTTGTATATCATGAAAGGCTTTCCATGTCTTCCAATGCGCTCCTGGGTAAATAATACAGGCCCGGGGTCGGTATGCTTTATCATGACTGCCAATAACAGACTCAGAGGCATAAGGGTCACCAACACCAGCACAGAAACAAAATAATCAAGAAGCTGCTTCACCATACCCTGCCAGGCAGGCATGCTCTTGTAGGAGACTCTCAGTAGCGGTGTGGCGTAAATGGGTCCCGCTTCGGCATGCCGAACGATTACATTATGCATTGAGGGCACCGCTTTGACAACCACATCGAGGTGGCACAGGGCATTAACAAGATCATTAACAGTCTCATATTCATTCTCCTCAAGTGCAACAATAACCTCATCTATCTCCTCACTTTGAGTAATGTCTGCAATGGAATCTGCAGATCCGAGGAACGGCACCTCCCCGTCAAACAGACCGTTCGCTTCTCCGTTTATGCTTACATAACCCGTGATAAGGTTACCAGCAGTCCTCTTCTCGTTTTTAATATCATTGTACAGTTTGCAGGCCTTTCCGCTGCTGCCCACAATGAGTGTTTTGAACCCAATCTCCTGTCTGTGAACCTTGCTGGAAATCTCTGACGTGATCATCAGCCTGGGAATCCATGTAAAAGTAAACTGAAGAACAAACAGCATAACAAAAGAGTGGTAGTATGTTGAATAATTGCCTACTGCATCATCAAGAATCAGTACAAAAAAAAGTACAACAACACCGGTAAGTGTGACTAGTAGTGATTTGCCCAATTCATGAAGTCTTGATCTCCGGAGCGGATCGGAGTAAAAACCGGAAATGGCGTATGCGGCAATAAAAAATATAGGTATGAGTAAAATGCCGAGCCAAAACTTATTTCCCAGGTCCATCTCAAAATACCCTCCGTATAGCCTGCTTTCAATGAAGTATTTGCGATACAGGTAAAAGAGGCCCCAGGCAACTGATGAGCCGGCAAAATCGGCGATAATATATGACAGACTTATTCTACGGGCAAATTTTTTCATCAGTGATCACAAGAGATATGCAAAGATATCTGTTATTTTTAGACCAAAATCATGCGGTAATGATAGAAGAGTCATTTGAGGCGAAAGGAAAAAGAAAGAAGCTTATTGAGGAGTTGCGTGGCAAGGGAATAAATAACGAAAGGGTTCTGGAGGCCATGGGCAGGGTGCCACGTCATCTCTTTATGGATGATGCTTTCCTCAGGCATGCCTACCAGGACAAGGCCTTTCCCATTGCTGCCGGACAGACGATTTCTCAGCCTTATACTGTGGCCGTGCAGTCAATGCTTCTTGAGGTAGGAAAGCGCCACAAGGTGCTTGAGATAGGTACCGGGTCAGGATATCAGGCAGCCGTGCTGGCAGAGATGGGTGTGAAGGTATACACCATTGAAAGACAGAGGGAGCTCTTCCGTAAAGCACAGGTGATGCTGAACGATCTGGGCTACAGGGTGCAGTTCTTTCTGGGTGACGGCTACGAAGGACAGCCTCAGTATGGTCCCTATGATGGTATTATTATTACAGCAGCGACGGCAGAGGTGCCTGACACGCTTCTCAGACAGCTTCGTGTGGGAGGCAGGCTTGTGGTACCACGCGGCGATAGGGATGTACAGGTGATGACATTGTACGTAAAACGCGGGGAAGATGACTATGAGATAACCACGCACGGAAACTACATGTTCGTACCTATGCTCAAAGGCATAGCCAACGGTAATTAGAGAGACTGAAAAGATGAAGATATACAAAGCGGTATTCTCGCCTATTGAGGTAAATACATATATTGTCACCGGTGATGATGCCGGTTGCATTGTCATTGATTGTGGCTGCTACGGTGAGTCAGAGGAGAGAAAGCTTGTTGATCTCCTGGCAGAGCGCGGGCTGAGACCGGAGTTGCTCCTCAACACTCATTGTCACCTTGACCATGTTTTTGGCAACTCATTCATGCTTAAACATTACGGATTAAGTCCATGGTTCCATGATGGCGATAACTACAACAACACCAACGCCCGGAAACATGCTCTGATGTTTGGACTTAAGATGGAGGATCCTCCCGCAGCTGCCGGATATCTCTCAGGCGGAGAGATGATGACGGCTGCAGGAGTGACTTTTAAAGTGATTGAAGTACCCGGTCACTCTCCGGGAGGTATTGCCTTCTACTCCGGGGAGGGTAATGTGGTTTTCACCGGAGATGCACTCTTCGCCGGAAGCATTGGACGGTCAGACCTGCCGGGAGGAGATCATGAGCAGCTGGTGACCAGCATACGCGAACAGCTTTTTACCCTTCCTCTGGAGACGGTAGTATATCCCGGCCATGGGCCGGAAACCAGCATCAGGAAAGAGATGGAGAGCAATCCATTTTTCTCCTGACAAAAGAATGTTAATAAAAACACAACAGGGCTTGCAGGCAAAGTGAGACTAAATTCTTTAGCTTTACAGGCCGGAAGATGAGAGTCATCATGCTTTGCAGGGCACACTTTCATACCTTGATAATCAATTTTTGTAATGATAAAACATGATGAAAATGGTTTTTTTTGTTATTCTCTTTATACTATTTTCGCTCCGTACCTATGAAACAATAAAATAATACACCAGCATATGACATCTGATCATTTTGTTAATCGTCACATAGGGCCTCGTGAGAGCGAGGTCATTGATATGTGCAAAACTATTGGCGTAAAATCACCTGACCATTTGATAGATCAGACCCTGCCTGCATCAATAAGGCTCGACAGGCCCCTGAACCTTCCGCCGGCGATGAGCGAGTATGAGTATATCACTCATCTCAGGGATCTGGGATCAAGAAACAAGCTATATCGTTCGTTCATAGGACAGGGTTATTACGGGGTGGCGGTGCCGTCGGTCATTATTCGTAATGTCCTGGAGAATCCCGCATGGTATACCTCATATACCCCCTATCAGGCTGAGATCTCTCAGGGAAGGCTTGAAGCACTGCTGAATTTCCAGACCATGATAGCAAGCCTCACTGCCATGGAGATTGCCAATGCATCGCTTCTTGACGAGGCTACTGCCGCAGCGGAGGCTATGATTATGATGTTCAATGCCCGTTCACGGGATAAAGCTAAGGCTGGTGCAAATCTCTTCCTCGTTGACAACACAGTCTTCAAACAGACACGTGATGTGCTCGTCACTCGCGCAGCACCACTGGGCATCGACATACAGTTCACTGATTATACACAGTTTGAGCCTGACACCAGACTCTTCGGTGTAATAGTGCAGTATCCTTCTGCCAACGGCGAGATACGCGATTACCGTGAGATGGTTGAGAAGATGCATGCTTCCGGTGCTCTCGTAGGCGTGGGTGCAGACCTGATGAGTCTGACATTGCTGACACCTCCGGGAGAGTGGAACGCGGATATTGTCTTCGGATCAAGCCAGCGTTTTGGACTGCCTGTGAGCTACGGCGGTCCGCATGCAGGGTTCTTCGCTACCCGCGATGAGCTCAAGCGTAATATGCCGGGACGAATAATAGGGGTCTCGGTTGATGTCCACGGTAACATGGCAGTGCGTATGGCACTGCAGACACGAGAGCAGCATATCAAACGGGAGAGAGCCACGTCAAACATATGCACTGCACAGGCACTCCTGGCAATCATGTCAGGCATGTATGCACAGTATCACGGCCCTGAGGGTCTGAAAAACATTGCAAGACATATCTTTTCAACAGCATGCACACTGGCCGGGGCTTTGAAAAAACTGGGATATACCATCATGTACGAGCAGTTCTTTGATACCATACGGGTGCAAGCAGTGCCGGGAGTCACTTCCGACATGATTCAGAAGATCGCACTTGCCAAAGGTATCAACCTCTGGT
>JAVEYS010000115.1:0-4827 GCA_034003345.1 Bacteroidales bacterium | reverse complement strand
AGTGCCTTCGGGTTTTTTGTTCCGTATTTGACCCTTATCTGCTCCATCACCCCGGGGAGCTCTTTTGTTAACATGGGCTTCACGACGTCAGGAGTTATGTCTCGTGGTCCTATGCCCGTTCCGCCGGTGGTGATGATCAGATCCACCATCGGGGCCTCCGTCAGCGCTGCACGCAGTGCCACAGCATCATCGGGCATGACTGTGCTTCTTATCTCGCACTCCCATCCTGCGGCGGCCATAGCATACCTTACATACTTGACCACTGCCGGACCGCTCAGGTCTTTGTATTCACCCCTGTAAGCCCTGTCGCTCAGAGTGATTACAAGCACCTTGAATGTCTCAGGCAATGTCATGTTTTTCCTTTTTTATGAGTCTAATGGCGGTGATTGTCATGGTCTTATCAACAGCTTTGCACATGTCATATACTGTCAGGAGGGCGACGCTCACTGCTGTCAGCGCCTCCATCTCCACACCTGTCCTACCGGTGCAACGGACACTGCTGTGAGCCGTAATTCCCTGCTCATCTGTTGTCAGTGTCACTGCAACATGGTCAAGGGGGATATTATGGCACAGGGGTATCAGCTCGCCGCACTTCTTGGCAGCCTGTATTCCTGCAACCTCGGCAACAGTAAGCACATCGCCCTTTTTGAGCAGGTTTTGCCTTACCAGGCCGAGGGTCGTGGGAAGAAGGTTGATCCTTCCCGATGCTTCGGCAATCCTCATCTGAACAGGTTTCGCGCCGGTATCAATCATACGGGCCCTGCCTGTGTTATCAGTATGTGTAAGTTCTTCCATCCTTCAACCTCCTATATTATAGAAACCATTTATATGATTCACCGTGCCCTTTTCAGGTTTGTTTTCCAGGGCTCTTTTTATTGCCTCGGCCGCTCCGAGTTCACGTATGCTGAAACCGATGTCGCTGAAGAGGCAGGGGCGCAGCATACCCTCAGGTGTGAGACGGAGCCTGTTACATCTGGAGCAGTGGCCACCGCTGCCGCCGTGTACCACAGAGAAGGTGCCGGATGCAAGATCCATCTGCCTGATAAAGCGCACCTCCAGACCCTCTCTCATGCAGAACTCAGCCACAGCGCGTGCATCCTCCTCGTCGGGAGTGCTTTTGATGACACAGTTGATCTTGACGGGCCTCAACCCTGCCCTCTGTGCCGAGTCAATACCTCTCAGTACTGCATTTAGATCACCGCCACGGGTGACATAGCTGTACTTGTCAGGATCAACCGTATCAAGGCTTATATTCACCCTCATCAATCCTGCCGCAGCGAGACCCTCAGCATACTCAGACAGGAGGATACCGTTTGTAGTCATTGATAGATCGGTTATGCCCTCAATAGCCGCTATCATCTCAATCAGCGATGTTATGCCTTTCCTCACCAGCGGCTCACCTCCTGTGATTCTTACCTTGTTTATGCCTGCCGTTACGGCCACACGTGTGAAAGCAGTTATCTCATCATAGGTAAGAATTTCATTATGGCTGATGAGCTTCACTCCCTCTTCAGGCATGCAGTAACGGCACCGCAGGTTGCACCTGTCAGTGACCGAGATGCGCAAGTAGTTTATATTTCTTTCAAATCTGTCTAACATTAACCATCTCTCCTTTCTGTATCCAGTTCTGTCCGCGCGGAATTGCTATCAGTCCCCATGCTCCCGTCAGCGCCGATATGTGTGCAGAGCCGTGGTATTCCAGTGGCAGCGCCTCACCGGCAGGGGTTACTGTTAAGGGTATCCATGCCAGCCTCTCTGCTCTCTTTCGTGAGTAATCGGCCGCCAGGGGCATTATTATCTGAGGCTCTGTCACCGTCACCCCGGCCATCCTGTCGAGGAAGGGCCTGACCATCACCTCGAACTGCACGAAGGTAGAGACAGGGTTACCAGGCAGGCCGAAGACTGCTTTCTTCTCTCCCGTGCAGAAGGTAAGTGGTTTACCCGGCTGCATGGCTACCTGGTCAAAGAGCATCGTCAGTCCCACGTTACGCATCACCTTAGGCACAAGATCGTAATCGCCGAAGGAGACGCCACCGGAGATAAGCACCACGTCATTCTCCTCCAACGCCTGTCGCAGCAGTCGCTCAATTGCTTTCTCCTCATCCGGGGCTACGCCGTAATAGCTGCCGAGGGCTCCGGCCCTGGCCACCTGCGCCATCAGCTGCGACGAGTTGCTGTTGCGTATCTGTGCCCCGGTGGGTTTCTGATCCGGTTCCACCAGCTCGCTGCCGGTGCTGATGACTCCTACCCTTGCACGGCATCTGACTGTCACCCGGGTAGCGCCGACCATTGCCATCACTGCAATATCCTGCGGTCTGAGATAATGGCCGGGGCCCAGCACCGTCTGCCCGTTGTGTATATCTTCTGCCATCCTGGCGATATTGTCATTGCCTGGCCTGCCGGTGAACCTGACGTCACCGCCCTCCATCTCCTCTGTATCTTCAAGCATGAAGACATAGTCAGCTCCCTCAGGTACTGCCGCCCCTGTCATTATACGCGAGCATGTACCTGTCGCTACCGGCAGCGTGGGCATGACGCCCGCCGGAATGGTCTCCAGCACCTTAAGCACGCTGCCCAGATCGTTACGACAGCATGCATACCCGTCAACAGCGCTCTTGTTCCACGGCGGCATGTCCATGTCGCTCTTGACTGGCACAACCAGCGCCCTGCCGACAGCCTCACTGATGCTCACCTCTTCCTTTCCTGTCTGGAAAGTTTGGCCCATCACAATCCTGAATGCTTCCTCGAATGTTATCATGATCTTTTCAATATTCATTTTTATCCTCTCCTTCCCCTACCAGCCGCAACGCTTCTGACCGGAATGAAATTATGACCTTTTCTCCGGTGACGAAGTTGTACTCCTCCATATCACGACGGGTTATATCTGCATAGAAGAAATCCCCGGCGTTGACCGTTATCTCATACCCGGTAGATGAAGGCACTACGTCATCTATCACTCCATGGATGTTGTTTATCTTTATCCCTGCCGCTCCCTGCCTGGAGAGTAGTATCTCGCTACTGCCAATGATAAGCAGGCCTGCAGATGGATAGGTGCCATTGGGCATCTTGAATCTCGTTCTCTTGTCAGTGATGCCTGAGCAGCTGTTATATGATTTTATGAATGTCACCCGGAAGAAATTTTTTATACCGGCATATCGGGCCACGAACCTGTTTACCGGGTGACTGAATACCTCTTCAGGTCTCCCCTCCTGTATGATTCTGCCGTTATGCATGACGCCCACCCTGCTGGCGAGGCTGACAGCCTCACCGAAGTCATGCGTCACGTGCACTATTGTCATGCCGTTCCTGTTGAGACGTCTGAGCAAACGCCGTATGTTGTCCTTCAGGCTGGCGTCGACAGATGCCATAGGCTCGTCAAGCAGCAGCATGCGGGGCTCTGTCACCAGGGTACGCGCCAGTGCCACCCTCTGCTTCTCTCCTCCTGAGAGGGTGTCAGGCTTGCGCAACAACAGGTCGGTGATGTTCATCTCCTCAGCAGCACGCTGCACCCTGTCTACCCTCTCCTTCAATGACAGACCCTTTATCCTGAGCGGGTACATGATGTTATCCTTCACCGAGTAATGAGGAAAGAGGGCCAGGTCCTGGAAGACAAGGCCGATGCCTCTCTCCTGCACCTTCTTGTATGTGATATCCTCACCTTCGAGAAATACCCTGCCGCTGCGGGGCAGTGTAAGGCCGCAGATGAGCTCGAGAAGCTGTGTCTTGCCGGCACCGGAGCGACCGAGCAAAACATAATATTCACCGCGAGCCACCTCCAGTGATATCTCTCTCAGGCAGAAAGAGCCTAATCGTTTGCTAAGCTTCTCAGTCCGTAGCATCATCTTCCCTCCGAAATATTTCCCGACGCTCCGTAGCCAGCACCCTGAAGAGGACAAAGAATACGAGCGCGACGAGAATAAATATTATTGATGCCGGCCGTGCTGCGCTTAAGCCGTAGGTATTGAAACGGTCATAGATCAGCACCGGCGCTATCATAGGGTGATAGGCGATGATGACCACAGCCCCGAACTCGCTCATGCCGCGGGCAAACATCATGATGAACCCTGACACCACCGAGCGCCATGCCTGGGGCAGTGACACGGTAAAGAATATGCGCGACTGCGAGGCGCCAAGCGTCAGGGCTGCCTTTTCGGTCCTCTCAGGCACTGCAGCAAAACCGTCACGGGCAGCGTTGATAAGAAACGGCAGGCTGACGAAAGCCATAGCCAGTGCAATGCCGGCACCGTTGTTGACAAGCAGGATGCCTGCTTTCTGTGCGGCTCCGCCGAGAAGACCATCACGTGAGATGAACCCCAGCAGGGCTATGCCGGCAGCCGTATGCGGCAACACCACAGGAAGGTCAATGATCCCCTGTACCACCTTCTTAAAAGGAAAATCCTTACGGGCCATGATCCACGACAGTGGGACAGCACCAACAGCAAAGATGATCGTGGCCGCAAAGGCGATAGCCAGTGTATACCATATGCTGCGTATGACTGCAGGATCGGCAGCCGTGGTCCTTACCTCGCTGAAAGAAGAGTGGAGGAACATCCCCGCCAGAGGTGCAATGATAAAAAGAAGCACCAGTGAGGCCAGTATAGTAAAGATCCAGCTGAATAACGAATGACCTTTCATCTTGCAGCCGTTATTCTTTTGAGGTGATTAGGAATTTCTGCAGTGAGGAAGGCACAGGCTCGGGATCATCGGCCACAGGTTGATCGAGGGGCTCCTGTCCACACTCCCGTAGGATACGACGTCCCTCATCACCAAGCATGAAGGCAAAAAATCTCAGGGCAAGCTCTTTCTGTGGTGCGTTGTCAAGAACAG
>JAVEYS010000114.1:0-4908 GCA_034003345.1 Bacteroidales bacterium | reverse complement strand
GTCCAAGCTCATTCAATGCCTCAGCTTTCATCAGCAATACATCGGCATACCTTAGAACGGGGAAGTTAAGGGGGCTACCATTAAGAGTAGAAGCAATATACGAAGAATCCACAACGAATTTCCTAACGTTATATCCTGTTTTGTAAGCATATCCGGGGCTGTATTCTTTACCGTCGAACAGTGGACATCCGTCGTAAAAGAGAGTAACATCTTTTCTCCTGTCACCGGCCTCATATGAATTAACAAATTCTTCTGTTGGCTGATTCCAGCCCCATCCAACGGTTGTCAGAGGTGAATCGCGCGGCCCCATATAATTGGTTGTCCAGGCAGAGAGGTTATCATCACTCCAGAAATCAGCTTCAAGGCCCGTCATATACTGAATCTCAAAGAGAGACTCGATAGTGTTTTCGGCATCGGGATTGAAATTATCTGCATAATTGGTATTAAGATCATAACCCCATTGTCTTACAGTATCGCACAGGCTGACGACCCTGTTCCAGTTAGCCTCATCCTGACCAAGAGTAAGAAAGACTTTTGCCAGCATTCCTGCAGCAGCGCCCTTTGATGCTCTTCCGATATCTGAACCGCTATATTCCTCGCGGAATGGAAGCATCGTAACAGCATCACTGTAATCAGAGATTATAAGGTCATAGACAAGATCTTTTGATGTGCGTGACGGTCTGGTATTTTCAGCCTCATCGCCCCAGTATGGTTCAGTAATAAGCGGCACATCACCAAAGCAGCGTACAAGAATAAAGTAGTATGTAGCGCGAAGGAAGTGAGCCTCACCCAGGATACGCTCCCTGAGATCCTCATTCATATCTATAGAGGGTATTCTTTCAAGAACAATATTGCAGTATTGTATCCCGGGCCAGGGACCACGCCAGATGTCAAGCACCCCGGCATTATCAGTTGTAGTAATAAAATCGGCAAGGTTCTTTGTTTCAATACCATCATTGGAGTCGCTTGGGTTAGCTCCCACCTCACTGTTGCCCGCCATAATATCAGTAGTCCATAAGCGCAGGTTATACAGCTTAGGTCTCTGCAGAGGATTATAAGCTGCATTAATAGCAGCTACAGCATCAGCCTGTGTCTTATAAAAAGATGAGGTATTGATGTCTTCGGAAGATGTACGATCAAGGAAATCGTCACTGCATGAAATGAATGCGAGCAACGGAATCAGAAATATATATTTTGTGAATTTCATTGTTTCAATTGTTTAAATGTTAGAAACTCATATTGGCACCTACACTTATTACTCTTGTCAACGGATAGAGATTATTATCAATACCGTTAATACCTACTTCAGGATCAATACCTGAGTACCTGGTAATAGTAAGGAGGTTTTGTGCAGTCACATAAACTCTCAGAGCTGATGCTTTTATCTTACGCGAATAAGTCTCCGGGAGAGTATATCCAAGACTTAAGGTTTTTAATCTGAGATATGACCCGTCTTCGACATAGCGGTCAGAGATACGGTTATTCTGAGCCGGGTCGCCAAAGACTGCTCTTGGCATTGTGTTACTGGTACCTTCACCGGTCCACCGGTCGAGAACCGCTGTGCTCTGGTTTCTTGCGGCATCCATTCCCTCTATCTGCAGGCGGTTAGCGTTAAAGATTTCACCGCCGAGAGCTCCCTGGAAGAATATGTTCAGGTCAAAGCCCTTGTATGCGAACATGTTGTTCATTGAAAGGATGAACTTTGGATTAGGATTGCCAATAAAAGTTCTGTCATCTTCATTGATGACACCGTCGTTATTCAGATCCTGGAACCGTATATCGCCTGCCTGTGTTGAGCCCTCATTCTGCAGTGCCGAGCTATTGACTTCAGCCTCGGTCTGGAATATCCCCATGGTAACATACCCAAAGAAGGCATTACCCGGATGACCGTTCATATGAAGAGCTGCTGACTGGTTAATGTTTCCGTCAATGCTGCCTGTTGTAAGAGGGACAGTATCACACAGGTCAATGATCTTATTTTCAACATACGTGATGTTCATTGAGGTTGTCCATTTCAGGTCACCTGTAAGATTCTGAGTCTCCAGCGCTACCTCAAAGCCTTTGTTCTGCATCTCACCTGCGTTGACATATGGCCGGTTAGACTCGTCTTTATTATCATAGCCGGTGGTTATGATGACCACGCCTCTCACAAGCATGCCGGTTGTGTTTTTCACAAAACCGTCAACAGACAGTTTGACCCTGTCATTAAGCATTGAGGCATCAAACCCCAGGTTGGTCTGTTTTACTGTCTCCCAGTGGATGCCGTAATTAGGCATAGCCAGCGGATAAACCATCTGAACAGCCGTGTTGTTAAAGCTGGTGCTTGAGATCTCCAGTGCTGATGCATACGGATAGTTGCTACCTATCTCCTGGTTACCGGTCTCACCGTATCCTGCGCGCAGTTTAAGATCATTGATAAACGTCAGCGATGAGAAGAAGTTCTCTTTTGAGATGCGCCATGCCGCTGAGGCTGAAGGGAAGACCCCGAACCTGTTGCCGGGACCAAAACGGGAGGAGCCATCACGTCTTATAGTGGCTGTAAGAAGATACTTATCAGCGTATGAGTAGTTTACCCTGCCAAAATAGGAGAAGAGAGCCCAGTCACTCTTGCTGCCTGTAGCAGTTGCACCTGTTGTGCTCCCGGCATTAAGTACCTGTGTCTCTTCTGAGATGAATCCTGTACGGCTCCCGGCAATCCATTCATAATTATTCTCCTGGGCGCTTGTGCCAGCCATAATACTAACAGAATGCTTGTCAGCAAACACCTTATTATAAGTGAGGGTGTTATCCCATAACCATGTATATGATTTACTGTATTGTTGAAAGAGATATGCCATTGTCTGAGGTGCCGCCGGCCAGTTGTGCTCAGGCTTCCAGTTCCTGTCATCCCAGATGTTTAACTGTAACCCGAAGCTTGTCCTGAAATGCAGATCTTTGAGAATGTCAAGCTCACCAAAGAGGGAACCGATAAGGTTATACCCATTTGTGTTGTTTTTGTTCAGTGTTGCCCTTCCGATAGGGTTATCGATGCCGCCATACCACTGCGGGTAGAGGGAGTTCTGGTTGGTGAAGCCACCCTCCTCATCATAGATAGCCTGGGTAGGCAATGATCCGAGGGTATTCTTAAGATTATATTCACCGCTTGTCTTCAGATCATGGTTCAGGGTAATGTTATTCCCAAGCTTCAGGAAATCAAACACCCTGGTATCTGAGTTAAACTGCACCGTCAGTCGCTTGTACCCGGTATTGATGATAATACCATCCTGTGTCAGGTAGTTTACAGATGTGTACATGCTTGTCCTCCCCGCGTTGGAAGAGTAAGAGAGAGAGATGTTTTGCAGAGGTGCGGGATTTACCAGCTCACCAAGCCAGTCAGATCCTTCACCTAACAATGATGGGTCTGTCCACTCCGGGTTCGTTGCTTCACCGGCGTTACTCAGCATCTCGTTATTATAAGCTGCATACTCTGAAGCATTGAGCATATTAATCATATTAACAGGCTGCTGTACAGAATAGTAGTAATCAAAATTCAGGGTGCTTTTCTCACTGTTTCCTCTCCTGGTTGTCACAATGATAACGCCGTTTGCGCCTCTTGAACCGTAAATGGCAGCTGAAGAAGCATCCTTGAGTATCTGTATTGATTCGATATCCCTGGGGTTAAGAGTATTCAGTCCGCTGGTAACAGGTACACCGTCAATAACAAAAAGAGGAGATGTACTATTTAGTGATGATATACCCCTTATCACAAAAGTAGGGTCCGCACCGGGAATACCTGAAGAGAGAACCTGCACGCCGGTTGCTCTTCCCTGAAGAGCATCGCCAATACTCGGTACAGGCAATGAGTTAAGGTCTTCTGCCTTTACCGAGACAATTGATCCGGTAAGGTCTTTTTTACGTATCGAGCCATAACCCACAACCACTACCTCTTCAAGGTTCAGTACCTTTTGCTGCATCTGAACATCAACGGTGGTACGGTTTCCCGTGGATACAGTTATCTGGTCATAACCTATATATGAGAAGACCAGCCGGGAAGTGTCAGCCTGGACATTGAGGGTATAATGACCATCAATATCGGTATATGTCCCCATGGCCGTTCCGGGAACGCCAACAGAAACCCCCATAAGAGGTTCATTGTTCTCGTCAGTCACCACACCACTGATTTTTACAGCAGGTTTTTGCTGTTCCGCAGCCTTTTCAGAGAGGACAATCTGCTTTTCCAGTATCTTATAGGCAATGCCGCTATCTTTTAAAAGCTTATCGAGAACAACATTGATATTACTTTCTGTAATCTCAATGGTTACAGCTTTGTTGACATCAATAATCTTACCATTGTAAACAAAGGTAAAACTGCTTTGCTTTTCTATAGCAGTAAGAACTTCCTTCAAAGGAGCATCTTTGAATTTAAGATTGAACACGGGTCCCTGTGCTTTTACTGTCTGAAAACTGAACAACAGGCAGATAAAAAGAAACTGGTAGAGGATCAACTTTTTAGGTAGCGGCATCTTCTTTTGCCGAATCCTTTTGAAATGAGCATTTTTCTTCATAAAATTGCTTTTTGTTTAAGGTTTGGTTTTGTTTAACGACAAACTGAACTTAAGGTAAGTGTTCGTAGCACTTACCTTTTTCATTATTTTTTTCTCAGATAGATTTTTGTCCGTGTGAATGCACCACTCTCCAGCTGGTTGTTTTTCTCAATAGAGTATTCTATTTCGGACGATAATTTCAGAAGGGTGAGGACCTGCGCGAGTGTCTCATCATGAAATTTCGCCGTGAACTCATAGTTGAGTATCTCATCATCAACCACATAAATGTCAACATTAAACCACCGTTCAAGCCGGTCTATCACATCGCTCATAGGGTCATCCCTGAAAATGATGTTTCCATCTTTCCATGCCAGGAACTTTTCTG
>JAVEYS010000113.1:0-4984 GCA_034003345.1 Bacteroidales bacterium | reverse complement strand
TGCAGGCTCAAGCCTCCTCAGCGCGTTTGCTATGGCTATTGCAGGGAAGAGATGGCCTCCGGTGCCGCCCCCGCTGATGATGATCCTTATACCGTTACCCACTTTTTTCATGCCGCGTTGGTATCTGTCTGTTCAATGTCAGAGAGCTTCTCGCTCTTCTCGCGCGCGTTCATGACTCTGGAGACGCTTAGTATCGCTCCCAGCGAGAAGCTTATGACTATCACGGAGGTCCTGCCCCAGCTTATCATCGGAAGCGTCTGACCCGTCACCGGGAAGAGTCCCACTGCCACCAGCATGTTCAGGAACGCCTGGAATACAATCATGACAGTAAGCCCCAGCACCATCAGGGCCGGGAATGCATAATCGCACTTTCGCGCTATCTGTACACCCCGGAACATCAGTGCCAGGTAGCTCATTATCAGTATCACTGCCCCGAACAGCCCGTACTCCTCAACAATAATGGCAAAGATGAAGTCGGAGTTCGACTGTGGAAGCATGTTGCGTTGTGTGCTCTTCCCCGGCAGCTTGCCAAAGAGCTTGCCGGTAGAGATAGCTATCTTGGCCTGGTTGGCCTGGTAGTCATCATCAGCTGATCCCTCACCACTGAAAAACGTCTCAACACGGTTCTTCCATACCTGTACCCTGTTATCATCCTTCTTGAACAACAGCAACAGCGATGCGAACAGTATCACTGCTGCCAGTCCCAGTCCGGCGTAGGCCAGCAGGAACCTGACGGGTACCCGGCCAATGAACAGAATTATCATGCTGATCATGAAGATCATGACAGCCGTAGATAGGTTCTCAGACATGATCAGCATGCATACTACCGCAACAGGCGCCACCAGCTTCGTGGTCACCACGCTGAAGTTCCTGAGCTCATTCTGGTAAACCGTCAGTCCACGTGCCAGATAGATGACCAGCGCCACCTTGGCCAGGTCAGAGGTCTGCAACCTCAGACCTATACCGGGTATCTCCAGCCAGCGGGTAGCCTGGTTGATGCTCACGCCGGCAAAGAGAGTAATGACTAGCAGTATTATCGCCACACCCAGCCCTATGGTAGCGAATTGCATGTATTTAATATATGGTATCCAGTGTGTGACAATAATGATCAGCAGACCCAGCATCAGCATGATGAACTGTGTGCGAAGGAAGTAGAATGTATTACCGTGATGCGACGAATAGGCCACGCCAACCGACGAGCTGTAGACTGACAGCAGCGATATCAGCATGAAGAAAGCGATAAGTCCCCACAGATACCTGTCGCCCCTGAAAAACCGTTTTATCGTCACATCTGTCATATAGTTACAGGTTTCTTACGGCCATCTTGAACTGGTGTCCGCGGTCTTCATAGTTATTGAAAAGGTCGAAGCTGGCGCATGCCGGTGAGAGCAGTACCGTGTCTCCCTTATGTGCCAGGTAGTATGCCGATCTGACAGCCTCCTCCATTGAGGTAGTCTCAACAATGGTAGGCACCTTGTCAGCAAATGCGCTGATGATCTTAGAGTTATCCTTCCCAAGACAGACAATGGCCTTTACCTTCTCCTTCACCATGCTGTTGAGCTCGGAATAATCATTACCCTTGTCTATCCCGCCTGCGATCCATATCACACCCGTCTTCATGCACTCAAGAGCGTACCAGGTGGAATTAACGTTAGTTGCTTTTGAATCATTGATGAAGTTAATTCCTGCTACCATTATGACAGGTTCAAGCCTGTGCTCCACACCATGGAAGTCTGTCAGGCTCTCGCGTATAGTCTCCTTACGGATATTGAGAACCTTACCGGTTATGGCTGCTGCCATAGAGTTGTAAGTGTTATGGCGTCCTTTCAACGCCAGATCATGAATGGTCATAAGGCTGGTTTTTGGGGTTGTGTCAAGAATAATGTTGTCGTTTTCAATGCAGGCTGCCATCCCTTCGCATCTCTCAATAGAGAAGGGCAGCGAATGTGCTGCGATGATTCGCCTGGCCACCTCCCTGGCGGTCACCGGGTCATCAGCGCACCAGATGAAGTGATCGGTGGCAGTCTGGTTGCGTATCACCCGCATCTTGGAGTCGACATAGTTCTGCATATCATGATCATACCTGTCAAGGTGATCAGGAGTGATGTTCATCATTATGGCTATCTCGGCCTTGAAATCATACATGCCGTCGAGCTGGAAGCTGCTGAGCTCTATCACATAGTAGTCATAGCCACCCTGAGCCACCGCCATCGCGAAGCTGTTACCCACATTACCGGTCATGGCCACGTTGAGGCCTGCCTTTTTCATCATGTGGTAGATCAGGTTGGTGGTTGTGGTCTTGCCGTTGCTGCCGGTGACGCATATCTTTATGGCGTCAGTATAGCGTCCGGCGAACTCTATCTCTGAGATGACAGGTATATTCTTCTCATGTATGGCAACCACCAGTGGGTTATCCTCACGCAGACCGGGACTCTTGACCACCTCATCAGCATTCATGATCATCTCCGGCGTATGCTGCCCCTCCTCAAAGGCGATCTTATGAGATACAAGTATCTCGCGGTACTTCTCCTTCATGGTGCCGCTGTCTGTCACGAACACGTCAAAACCCTCCTTCTGAGCCAGCACCGCTGACCCTGCTCCGCTCTCTCCAGCGCCCAGTATTACAATTCTCTTCTTCATTCTCTATCGTATCTTCAATGTCACCACGCTCACCACCGCCAGTATGATTGCGATGATCCAGAAACGTGTTACTATCTTTGGTTCGGCATATCCTTTCTTCTGATAATGGTGGTGCAGCGGCGCCATGAGGAAGATGCGCCTGCCCTCACCGTATTTGCGCTTCGTCCGCTTGAACCAGCTGACCTGCAGCATCACCGAGAGGCTCTCGATGAAGAAGACGCCGCAGAGGAGGGGTATCAGCAGCTCCTTCCTTATCACTATGGCAAAGACTGCGATTATACCCCCCAGTGTGAGGCTGCCGGTATCGCCCATGAATACCTGCGCCGGGTACGAGTTGTACCAGAGAAAACCGACAGTGGCACCGGCAAAAGCAGCGGCAAAGATCACCAGCTCGCCTATGTTCGGCAGGTACATGATATTCAGGTAATCGGCATAGATGATGTTACCGGATACATAGGCAAGGATACCGAGCGTCACCCCGGAGATTGCACTTGTGCCCGTGGCAAGACCGTCAAGCCCGTCAGTGAGGTTGACACCGTTGGAGACGGCTACAACCACGAAGATGACCATTGCCATGAAGACCAGCCATCCGAGCAGCTGCTTCGTCTCGCCCTTGGCAAAGGGAACAAGCCATGCGTAATCAAACTCGTTCTCTTTGACAAACGGTATCGTTGTCTTTGTCGATTTGATGTTCACCGCAGTGGATTGTTGGATGACTTCACCAGGGTCTTCCGATAGCATCTCAGCAGATGCTATTGTCATATCTGCCGGAGCGGCCACATTGACCCGTACAACGACATCATCACTGATATAGAGCGTCAGCGCCACAATGAGCCCCAGTCCTACCTGTCCGATGATCTTGAACCGGCCTGCCAGTCCCTCTTTGTTCTTTTTGAATATCTTGATGTAGTCATCGAGAAAACCAATCAGTCCGACCCAGATGGTGGTTATGATCATCAGGATGATATAGACATTGTCGAGCTTCGCGAAGAGCAACACCGGCACCAGGATAGATGCGATGATAATGATGCCTCCCATTGACGGGGTGCCCTGCTTCCTGTACTGCCCCTCCAGATCAAGGTCGCGGATGGTCTCACCTATCTGCTTGCGCTGCAGGTAATAGATTAGTCGCTTGCCTATCAGCATGGCTATGATCAGTGAGGTGATGACGGCTGCGGCGGACCTGAATGATATATAGTTGAATACGCCTGCGCCGGGCCATCCAAGTGTGTCGAGATATCTGAAGAGGTAATACAACATATCAACTCATTTTAAATCCTTTACGTAACTCTTCCCTGTCATCGAAGTGATGTCTGACACCCTTCACCTCCTGGTAGGTCTCATGGCCCTTCCCTGCAACCAGGATAATGTCTCCCGGTGTAGCCAGCATTATGGCAGCCCTGATGGCATCAGCACGGCCGGTGATACGAATCATCTTCGGCATGTCATCTGGAGCCAACCCTGCCTGCATCTCATCAATTATCCTGTCAGGATCCTCGCTGCGGGGATTGTCAGAGGTGAGAATAAGCCTGTCGGCACCTGCCCCGGCTATACGTGCCATCACCGGCCTCTTGGTGCGGTCACGGTCGCCGCCGGCGCCCACAACCACTATCAGTCTTCCTGCTCCCTGCCTCAGCCTGTTGATTGCATCGATCACATTCTCCAACGCATCAGGGGTATGGGCATAGTCAACAATGCCGGTCATCCGGTCTGCTGAGCGGATCACCTCCATGCGGCCGTCAACAGAACGCAGTGTGCTGAGCACTCTCAACACCTCTACCGGGCTGCCGCCAAGGAGTATTGACGTTCCGTATACGGCAAGGAGATTGGAGGCATTGTAATCACCAATGAAGTGTGTCCACACATCTGTGCCATTGATCCGCAGCAACATCCCCTCAAAGCCCTGCTCAATGATGTTACAGCGGAAGTCAGCCATGGAGCGCATTGAGAATGTGAGTTTGACAGCCCTGCTGTTCTGCACCATGACGTTCCCGTTGCGGTCGTCACTGTTTGTCAGGGCAAATGCTTCAGGAGAGAGGTCGTCGAAGAACTTCTTCTTGGCGGCAAGATAATTATCGAAAGTAAGGTGGTAGTCAAGATGGTCATGGGTCAGGTTGGTGAAAATCCCCCCTGCAAAATGGAGACCTGCTATTCGCTTCTGATCAATAGCATGTGAGCTGACCTCCATGAATGCATACTCACACCCCTGTTCAATCATCGCGGCAAGCAGCTCATTGAGCTTCACCGGGTCAGGGGTGGTGTGGGTGGAATCCATGCGGGTCTCGTGTACATAGTTGCATACTGTGGATAGCAGTCCGCACTTGTATCCCAGCGACTCAAACAT
>JAVEYS010000112.1:0-5099 GCA_034003345.1 Bacteroidales bacterium | reverse complement strand
ACGGAAAGACTGTCCGTGTAGGCATTGCTAACGGTATAGCAGTATACACACCAAACATAAAGAGGACTTTTGAATTCAACCTCATGAATCTGCCGGAGGTAAACTACAGGCGGGGGAAGATTCTTGTCACGTTCTCAGCTCCCTCGGATGTGAGACCTGAAAAATATGCCGAGGCAGAGCTGATGTTGAACTGATTGTAATCAGTTTTTTTTGCTTTTCATCTTCACGTTATGGTTCCGAGATAATAATGACCAACCTTCCCCCATACGTCAAAAATATATTCAGGGTA
Source organism: Bacteroidales bacterium (assembly GCA_034003345.1). Classification (GTDB taxonomy): domain Bacteria; phylum Bacteroidota; class Bacteroidia; order Bacteroidales; family VadinHA17; genus SR-FBR-E99. The sequence goes on along the minus strand of JAVEYS010000112.1, from coordinate 4,810 downwards.
ATGATTTTAAGCCTCGGGCTTATAGTCTTGTCCGGACTTACATATACTGCATGGGGGCAGACAACGCTGGCAGCCTGGAATTTCCCCAACGACCCGGATAATGCAACCTGCGACGGGGGGATTGCTGCCAACTCGGCAAAAACATTAACCACGGTTGGAGGTACCTCTCCAATTGACTTTACGCAGGGAGGGGCAACCACAAACTGCGCCTATGCAACATCATGGAATAGTGGCAGCGGCACAAAATACTGGTATATTAATATAGTTACCACGGGGTATTATAATATCACAGTCTCTTCTGCTCAAAGAGGCAGAGATGGTGGTGGCGCAAGAAGCCCGAGAGATTTCAGACTTGAGTATAATATTGGTGGAGGATGGGTTGCGGTATCCGGAGGCTCAATAACTGTCGCAGATAATTATACAACCGGCGTTTTGGATAATCTCACCCTGCCTTCCGCGTGTGACAATCAGGCTGCTCTTCAGTTACGCTGGATAATGACCTCAAACACCTCAATTAGTGATAGGACTGTAAATTCCTCAGGGTATAACCAAATAGATAATATTGAAATTAGCGGGAATGCTCCCGGCCTGGCTGTAACTCCAACAACTCTTGATTTTGGTTTTACTGCCAGCGGTTCTACGTCATCAAACATGACCTATACACTTTCCGGTACGGGGCTCTTTCCTTCCGCAGGTAATATTAACGTTGCGGCACCCACCAACTTTCAGGTCTCGTTAAGCTCCGGTTCCGGCTTTGCCTCATCAGTCAATGTGCCTTTTTCATCGTCAACACTTGCAGCAACTACTATTTATGTACGGTTTAGCCCCACCAGTCCCGGTACAAATTATAGCGGTAATATTTCAAACAGCGGGGGAGGCTCTGCCCTGAAAAATGTTGCCGTAACAGGCAGTTCCATAGTTTCATATTGTACTTCATATGGTAATACAGACTATGAGACGAGCATTACTTATGTAAATTTCAATACCATCAGCAACACAAGTGCCAAACCTTCAGGCTACAGTGATTACACATCTCAGGTTAGTGATGTTGTCAAGGGCAGCTCTTATAACCTGACCGTCAACCTGAACACAGATGGTCCCTATACCATTTATGCCATGGCATGGATTGACTGGAACGGTGACGGTGACTTCAGTGATTCCGGAGAAGAATTTTCTCTGGGAAGCTCTTACAACGTTACCAATGGATCAACAAGTCTGAGCCCCCTGAGTATTACCGTTCCTGCCGGAGCTGTCACGGGCAACGTCAGGATGAGGGTTTCTGCCAGATACGGCACTAGTCCTTCTTCCTGTGACACAAATTTCGATGGCGAAGTAGAAGACTATACCCTGAATATAATGCCTCCCAGCTTAATATACTATTCCCGAAGCTCTAACCCGGCACTTCTTTCAAGCTGGAATACAAACAGAGCCGGAGGGGGCAGCACTCCTACCAGTTTTACCGCCAACAATCAGACATTTGTAATTCAACCCTCCTTCTCCATGACCGCCAGTGCGGCCTGGAGCGTCTCGGGAAGCAACACCAAAGTAGAGGTTGAGGGCACGGCATCTCTTACCGCCAATGCTGCAATTACTCTTTCTGCTGCCACCACTTTTCAACTAGACAATGGGGCAACATACAATCATAATGTATCATCAAACAGCGTGTGGTCTGGTGTTGAAAATATTGACCCGGGCTCAACGGTGGTATATGGTTTTGCCGGAGCACAGGATGTGTCTGCTCAGTCTTATGGAAATATTACCATCAGTGGCGGTAATACCAAAACGATGCAGGGCACCGTGTCTGTTGCCGGAATATTAAGCCTCAACAATGGAAATCTCAGCCTCGGATCCGGGGCTTATGACCTTACTCTAGGGTCCGGGGCAACTATTACAACTTCGGGGTCATTCAACAATACCCATATGATAGTGTGCGACGGTAGTGGAAGCCTGATAAAGCAGGGTACTGCTGCCTCTGCCTTTTTCGTCGTTTACCCGGTAGGTACCGGCACTAATTACACACCTTTTGAAATTTCTGATCTCACCGCCACAGTTGCCGGAACGGGCAGTATCAGTGTCAGGGCTGTAGCGGGTACGGCTCCCGGGCCTCCGGCCGCTGCCAGTACTGATTTAATGAAATACTGGAGTGTTTTAACAACCAACATAAGCGGGATATCCGCAAATATAAAGTTGACATATATCAACCCCGGAGAGGTGGGGTCCGGTGGTGACCAGACTACCTACGTGCCTTATCTTTATAGTGATGGCGCATGGTCCCAGCCGGCTTTTTACAGTGCTGCCGGAACGAACCCGATGATAGTGTCGGGAACCGCAACTCTGAGCGGACAGTGGACGGCACGCGAGGAACCGATCTATGGAACATACTACTCTTACCAGTCGGGATCCTGGAACGCAGCCAGCACATGGACCAAAGACCCGTCAGGAACACTGTCAGTAAGCCCGGGAATACCATCGGCAACTGACAGGGTTGTGATACTTAACGGCCGTACCGTATCCACAACCGCAAATGGCGAAAACGTACTCTCAGTTCAGATCAATGAGGGGGGAATTCTTGACCTCGGGACTTATACAACACAAAACTTCACGGTTATACGTGGAGAAGGACTTGTACGATTGCAGACAAGCACCTTTCCGTCCGGCGACTGGAGTAATTTTGTTTCAGAGGACGGAGGTACGGTGGAGTATTACAACACTTCAAGTTTCACGTTTTCTCAGGACACATACAATAACCTGATAATCAATCTATCTGGCACTGGCGTTGTTGCAACTCTCACTGATGATTTGACGATCAACGGGAGCCTGACAATTACCACGGGGAAGTTTCAGATAAATGACGGCTCATCAACCAGCCGGAATATAACTGTTGCCGGCAATGTTAACATAGGGTCAAACGGCAGTATTGGACTGGGAACAGGGAACGCTAATCACAGGCTTACAGTCTACGGAGATTTTACAAACGAAGGGGTGGTGAGGATGACCAATCAGACTAACCCCAGTTACACAACAACACCGTCCAACGGCAGGTCTGACCTTGTTTTCAATAATTCCAATGCAGATCAGAATCTTATCTGTAACGGACAGAGTGATTTTTACAGGATAGAGATTGACAAAGGCATTGACAAGACCTATATTCTTAATATAGATGCCAGTGATAACACCAATTTCAAGTTGTTCGGAAGGTCTAACCTGCAGACAAGCCCGCCGTCAAATGACCCTCCGGCCATTGAAAATCCGAATGCCCTGGGTCTTCTTGCCGGAACCGTTCGTCTCGGATCGAATATTGTATTACCCAGTCTTTCAGGTGATGCCGTTTACAACATAGACCTTGATGCACAGCTATGGCTTGACGGGGCGAATGTCACCTTCTCCTCGGTAACATCCAACTCCTCTATTGTTGTTTATGGCAATCTCCGGATTTCAAACCAGGCAACTCTCATCGCCAACGGTAACCAGGGGATAGTAATGCGTGACCAGAGTTCATTAATCATTGAATCGGGTACTGTTACCACAGACTGTATACGTACCTCATATATCTCGGGTGCACACAGGGGCGCCTTCATCATGTCCGGCGGTACTCTTAATATCGAAGGCAATACCCTGAACATTAGCGGGCTGAACATCTATGCATCGTTCACACTTCCGTATCCGGATAACGTTTTCAAAATGACCGGCGGCACAATCAACATTCTTTCCCCGACAACAATAACAGGTGGCTCCGGATCAAACTTCAGCCTTCTCCTTGGTTCCGGATCAAACAATTTTTATGTCACCGGCGGCACAATAAATATAACCGTGCCCACTAACAGAAACGCTTATATAAACACCACATCTCCACTGTGGAACCTGAATTTTACAAGCACCTCCACAAACTACAAAGGACAAATACAGGCTTATGCAGGTAATTCCAGCCCTGCCATTCCTGCCATAACTGCCCAGCCTCTTATAATTTACAATGATCTGAACATTCAGGATGATGCAGTCTTTAACGCCAACGGCAGTAATGTTACTATCGGGAATAATTTTGTCATAGATGCCGGTGCTGAATATGAATGCGGAGATAATACAACAACCTTTAACAGCCTGACGGGTCAACGGTTCACTAATTCAGGAACAGTTAATAACGGGACAGGGCTATACAATCTTACCATTGCTGACAGTTCAAATACTGATATCTTCTCTAACAATCTGATAATAAGAAAAGACCTGATAATCAGTAATGGCAGTATCATCAATGATGTAGGCCATTCCATCAGTGTGGCTGGGAACATTTCCAATTCAGGGAGCCATACCAGCCAGGCCAGTGGTGCCGTTATTCTTAACGGAACAACAGCACAGACAATAGGAGGGTCTGGCAAGGGTGTCTTTGGCAACCTGACAATCAACAAGACTGCAGGAACAACCACCCTCACGGCAAATCAGTCGGTCATTGGTAACCTCCGGCTGGCGAATGGATTAATTGATGCAGGTAGCTATAATTTGTCCCTGGGCTCTTCGGGTAATATATATGATGCCCTTACCGGGACCACCACAAATTTCTCTGCCACAAAAATGATCCGTCTTGCCGGTAACAGCAGTGACGGTGGGGTTACCAAAACATACGGCAGCACAGGAGCCTTTCTGTTTCCGGTTGGAACAGTCACCGACTATACTCCGGCAACAATCCAGTTTACTGCAGCCCCCACAGAGTGGGGCTCGGTGACAGTAAAGCCGGTGGCACAGTCGCATCCACTGTTAACCTCCACCCTGGCTCTGAACTATTACTGGTCAGTTACCTCCTCAGGATTCTCCGGCC
>JAVEYS010000111.1:0-5321 GCA_034003345.1 Bacteroidales bacterium | reverse complement strand
CATTGATGGCCGCATCGCCAACACCGAGAAGGAGCTGAGCAAGCTTCCCGGAACGGAGCGGTCGCTTATCAAGATACAGAGGAAGTTCGACCTGAACAACTCTGTTTATACCTTCCTCCTTGAACGTCGTGCAGAGGCCGGCATAGCAAGGGCATCACAGATATCCGAAAACCGCGTCATTGACGAGGCGATAGTCCCTAACTCCTCTCAGGTAAAGCCAAAGTCTATGAAGAACTATCTTGTGGCTATACTGCTGGGACTGCTTATCCCCATGACACTGATAGTGATTTTTGATCTTATTAACAACAAGATCATAGGGCGAAACGATATTGAAAGGATAACTAAGGCACCAATAATAGGGTACATAAGCCATTCTGATTATCATGTTGAGGACCCCGTGGCCGAGAAGCCCGGCAGCACCCTTGCCGAGAGCTTCAGGGCGGTACGCACCTCTCTGAACTTCTATACCGGCCAGACACAATGCCCGGTTATCGTCATCAGCTCGCCGGTGAGCGGGGAGGGCAAGACCTTTGTCTCGGTGAACCTGGCAACCATCATCTCCATGATGAAGAAAAAGGTACTGATCGTGGGACTTGATATGCGCAAGCCGCGTGTTCATGACATCCTGAAGGCAGGCAATGGCCATGGCATAAGCCAGTATCTGAGTGGCAGTGCCACCTTTGAGGATATCATCGTGCCTACGGAGATTGACAACCTCTGGTTTACTCCGTCGGGCCCTGTGCCGCCAAACCCCTCCGAACTGATAGGGTCACCAAAAATGGCAGAGTTTATTGCCCGTGCAAAAAATGAATTTGATACTGTCATCATTGATACACCCCCGGTAGGTATTGTTACTGATGCTCTTCTCCTTAGCCAGCTGTCAAATGTCAATCTCTTCGTGGTCCGGCAGAGATATACTACCAGGGGCTCAGTCCAGCTGCTTGATGAGATATACCGCAAGGGCGAGATGACCAATGTGGCGCTGCTCGTCAATGATATATCAGCCTCAGGATACTACGGCTATGGCCTCCGCTACGGATATTCGCTCGGTTACGGCAACCGCTATTATGACCCGGGTAACTACTATACCAAAGGCAGGGGCAAGTCATCAGGCTACTATATAAATGATTAGGGCCGTATGGTCAGGGACTCTGAACATGACGATTCCGGCACAACAGAGCCCCTGTGACCACGACAAAAAACAGTGTAAAAACCCGTTTTTAACCCGGTGCAACTCAGTGGTAAATGTATTAATAACACAATAGATCAGCCATGAACTATAAACACCTGAAAGTCACAGCAATAATATTTCTGTTATTATTGACTGTTATGCCACTCTGGTCTCAAAGGGATCAGAAAATTGCCAGAACGCCAAAGATCAATTACGACTGGCGACCGGGATTTGTTAGCATTACTGAGCTGACCGGGGCTATTGGTCTCGGCGATACAGGGTCAGTATTGTCTAAATACTATTACGGCATCACAACAGTAGCCGGGTATCAGTTCACGCGCAACATAAAGGCGGGCATTGGAGCAGGCGTTCACATGCATAATGATGGCACGCTCTTTCCTCTCTTTTTAGATATCAGATATAGTCTTAATGCCCAGGAAGTTGTTCCTTTCTTCGCGGGAGCAGGGGGATTGGCACTGAATTTCAATGATATTGTGGATGAGACGCGTGTTTTTATTAATCCCTCATTTGGAGTGCGTTATGTTGCCGCCAATAAAACAGCCGTTTCCTTTTCAACCGGACTGATGGTATCAACAGGCGGTCCTGCCGAGCGTAAGTCATTCATCAACTTCAAGCTGGGCCTCGAGCTCAAGGGCAAATAATGAATCTGACTACCTGAACGCCGTCTCACCGGCTTTCACATGCGCCTTTCCTTTTTCAAAATATGTTATCGAAAAATATATACTATAGCCTGACACTCATTATGGACAATGTGTCTCTTCTGGTCTTATGACATTAAACCTTCTGACCTTCAGGCAATAATTTGTAAACCTAAAAGATCAACTAAAAATTATTTTGTACATTAGACCCCAAAGTCATTCACCCGTAAAAAAGCACCAAAATGAAAAGACTTTACACCATCCTTATTGTTCTGGCACTGACTGCATCTTATGCCGGAGCACAGGTAGTCACTGAACGCTGTTTCCACCTTGACAAGGTTCAGTTCCTGGAACATAAGCAGGACTTTTGGAGAAGTCATAAACTCTATTCCACTTCCGCACGACCGGTATCTCTTTTTACGGGAGGTTACTACAATGTGACTGAAGCTACTTATGGTTTCGGACTGAAGGTCATTACCACACCATATTCTCATAACCACGTTGGCATTACAACCATTAACGGATGGAGGTTTGGTAATGGGCTTGCAGTCGGTCTGGGCGTGGGGTATCTTAAATATAACTATGACGAAGCCGATACAGGTTGGATGCTGCCGGTCTACGGTGATGTACGATACTTCATCGGCAATCAGAAAAACAAATTCTTTGTCAGCGCCGATGGGGGCTTCCTGTTCAATTTTGAGAATTTCCAGGAGAACGCAAGATATTTCATTAACCCCGCTGCAGGTATAGTGATTCCTGTTACCAGGAATGCACATCTTTCATTCTCGGTAGGGCTGTTCACCCAGTATGACTATGATTTTATCAACCGGCCGGATAGCGGTATACGTGACAGCTTCATCAACTTCAAACTGGGACTCCTCTTCGGCAAATAACCACTGCTAAAAAATAATCCATTTCTTCCCGGACCCTCAGACCTTCAGACCTGAGACCTTCAGACTTTTCTATGATTATACTTGACCTCATCGTTGGCGCCCGCCCCAACTTCATGAAGATTGCCCCTGTCATCCGGGCTATCCATTCACATAACCAACAGCTCAACACTGATTGCGGGCATCTGCAAACGATTAAGTACCGTCTGGTACATACGGGACAGCATTACGACCGTAATATGAGCGGCTCCTTCTTTGACGAGCTCGGTATACCTGAACCTGATGTTAACCTGAATGCAGGGAGCGGCACGCAGGCAGAACAGACCTCCGGTATCATGCTGGGCTATGAAAAGCTGCTGATGCAGCAGAAGCCTGATCTCTGTATTGTCGTTGGTGACGTCACCTCCACCATGGCCTGTGCCATCACCGCACGTAAGATGCTGGTACCTGTGGCGCATGTAGAGGGGGGTATACGCTCAGGCGATATGACCATGCCCGAAGAGATAAACCGTATAGTCACTGACAGCATCACCGATTATTTCTTCACCACATCAGAGACAGCCAATGAGAACCTGAGAAAAAGCGGTGTAGACCATAACAGTATCTTCTTCGTCGGTAATACGATGATTGATACCCTCCTTGCCAGCCGTCCGCGCTTCGTGAAGCCGGACCTTTACAGTAAGCTGGACCTGAAAGATAAGGGATACATCGTTCTGACCCTCCATCGCCCAAACAATGTAGACGACCCTGACAACCTGAGACGTCTGCTTGATGAGATAGCAGACAGTTCCAACGGTCTAATAATGATCTTCCCGGTGCATCCCAGGACCCGCAGGGTTATAGATTCGTTCACCGGGCCTGTATCCCCTTTGCTTCACATAACAGAACCCATGGGATACCTGGAGTTCAACTACCTTGTTGAACACTCAAAGGCCGTAATAACCGACTCCGGCGGGATAACAGAGGAGACAACAGTCATGGGTGTCCCCTGCATGACCCTGCGTGACAGCACCGAGCGGCCTGAGACCGTCACCCTTGGTACCAATGAGCTGCTGGGCACTAACCCTGATGCCATTGCTCCCGCAATGCAGAGGCTGCTCTCCGGCCAGTGGAAGAGAGGCACTGTCCCTCCCCTATGGGACGGCCATACCGCCGGGCGGATCATTGATATTATCTGCAAACTCTTTCCTTTGACCTAAACCCTTTCGATTTTTCAACTTTAAGACTAATTACATGAACATTTCAATAGTAGGAACAGGCTACGTCGGTTTAGTCAGCGGCGCCTGCTTTGCCGAGCTCGGCGCCAGCGTCTATTGTATAGACACTGACAGAGACAAGATAGACGGACTAAACAAAGGGGTTATACCTATCTATGAACCCGGACTGGAAGATCTTGTCCACCGCAATGTGAAGGCTGGCAGGCTCTTCTTCTCAACAGACCTGGCAGAGAGCATCAACGATGTGGAGATACTCTTCATCGCCGTCGGCACCCCTCCCGGTGAGGACGGCAGTGCCGACCTCAGCCATGTGCTGGCCGTCGCCAAAAGAATAGGAGAGACCATGGAGAGGTACCTGCTGGTGGTCACAAAGAGCACGGTGCCGGTGGGCTCCTCGGTGATGGTGAAGAACGCTATTGAGAAAGAGCTGAAGAGGCGTGGCCGTGACATTGAATTTGATGTTGCCTCCAACCCCGAGTTCCTGAAGGAGGGCGCCGCCATTGATGACTTCATGAAACCCGACAGGGTGGTTGTGGGTGTCGGCAGTGAGAGGGCAAAGGAGCTCATGACACGTCTCTATGCTCCCATGCTGCTCAGTAACTTCAGGGTCATCTTCATGGACATAGCGTCGGCAGAGATGACCAAGTATGCAGCTAATGCCATGCTGGCAACACGTATCAGCTTCATCAACGAGATAGCCAACCTGTGCGAGAAGGTAGGAGCTGATGTCTCCATGGTCAGGAAGGGTATAGGCACAGACTCGCGTATTGGCACCAAGTTCCTCTACCCCGGACCGGGGTTCGGAGGGTCATGCTTCCCAAAGGATGTCAAGGCGTTGATCAGGATTGGTAACGATCACGGATCGCCGCTGACGCTCCTCGAATCTGTGGAAGCCATCAATGAGAGGCAGAAAAAAGTTCTTTTCGGGAAGTTCAGCGAATACTTTAACGGAGAGTTAAGAGGTAAAAGGGCCGCTATATGGGGACTCTCGTACAAGCCCGGCACCGATGATATGCGTGAGGCGCCGGCACTGACACTGATAGCTCAGCTCCTGGAGGCAGGATGCACCGTCAGAGCCTATGACCCGGCAGCCATGGATGAGGCCAGGCTAAGGCTGGACGACACAATTGAATACGCGACTGACATATATGACGCCGTCACCGGAGCCGATGTCCTCTTCCATATAACAGAATGGAAAGAGTACCGTATGCCCGAATGGGAGAGAGTGCGGTCACTGATGAAGAACCCACTGCTCATCGACGGCCGCGGGGTCTTTAACAAGAGCGATCTCGAAGGCATCACCTACCTGAAAATAGGATAAGAGTATGAAGGTCGGGTTACTTTAAATTGAGATAACCTTTAGATCTTTGGATTTTAGACCTTT
>JAVEYS010000110.1:0-5389 GCA_034003345.1 Bacteroidales bacterium | reverse complement strand
CGCCGAAAAAGTCACGTCGGAGCTCAAGGAGATAAACTTCATCTATGGTCTCGACAGCGACATTTACTGGGAGCTGGTAAGACAAAACACAATCAAATACTGGCTTCAGTTTGACAGGCATGAGATACTTGATATTGAAATAATAGAATAGCCTGTGAGGCAGTCGATGCACACAGCCGGGAAGACTTCAGTGACCGCCTGCTGTGAATGAAAGAGCGGAATGACCAGCCCGGTAATGAATCCCTTCAGATCAACCGGAGGGGTCAGCACTTAAACCGGTATACCATTGTGGTTAAACCCCCTGAGTGAATTCCCCAAACAACCTGGCTTTGTTGTATTTCTTGACTGCAATACCATAAATAAGCGCCGTCCAGAATGAGAAGAGGGCATAGACCAGTGCCGGCTTGACCATCTCGTTACTCTGTATGAGTGTCCCGGCCACCAGCAATGCCAGAGTGGTGTTCTGCAAGGCGACCTCCACCCCTATGGTCCATGATGTTCTCAGCCCTGTTTTTCCGAAGATGCCCATAGCCATCCCTGCAGCAAAACCTGCAAAATTTATTATGACTGCGAAAGGCAGAATACTCCATAGATCGCTTGAGGTAATACCTGATCCTCCCTTTGATTCATCTGCAAATGCAATGATGGTATAGACTCCGGCGAACAGAATGATCATCACTGTCCTTACAGGCTTTTGTATTTTATTGGCAATATTCTCGCGGTAATATCTCAGTACCACACCGGTGAACGCCGGCAACAGAGTGATAAAGAAGATCTGAATAAATGTCTGAACAAGAGGCAGCTCAAACGGCGAATGCCTTCCGGTAAAGACTGTCAGTGCAATATTGACCAGAAGCGGAATGGTTATAAGAGTAATGATACTGTTGATGGTTATCAGGGAAACTGACAGTGCCACATTTCCCCTGAACAGTACCGTTACAAACCCGGAAGTGGTTCCTCCCGGACATGCCGAAAGAATAATGAACCCTACTTTTATTGCAGGCGGAAGATCCGTAAAACTGATTATGGCAAAGACGATTAGCGGAAGCAGGATCATCTGAGAAACCAATCCGAGAATAAATGCTTTTGGTGACCGGTATATCTGCCGTAGATCGTCAAAGTTAATGGAGAGGCCAACGCCAAACATGATCGTGGCCAGCACTCCACTGACAAGAAAATCAATATAGGTCAGATTCATCAGTGCAAAGTAAAATTTTTTAGTTAAAGTGACAATAATTATTAAATGTCTATCTGTCAGAAGCTGTTACAGAAATTGTTTTTTAACAAGACTATTGGTAAGTTCGTTCCCGAAAAAGAAGCTATGTGAAGCCTGGGTCTGTCTATTTTTACTCTCATATCTGGAAATCTTTTATCCGCAATGAAAGATGGAGAAGGAATATCTTCACCCGGATAATGTATGTTTTCATTTCCATCTATTTTATTCTGACATTTTTCATTCTCGGCAATCAAATCAGTGCCTCCCTGGCTAAAAGCAGCGGTGACGCTGTTGCCAGCTTCAACGCATACATGATCTGGTACCTGGTGGCTGATCTCCTAATAAGATGTATCCTGCAGCCTATACCGTCACTTGATGTTATTCCGTACTTCCGGTTCCGCATCCGCAGGAATAAGATAATCAATCACCTGCTCGTCCGGAGTGCCTTTAACCTTTTCAATATTCTCCCTCTCTTTCTTATCATGCCATTCGCATTGAAGGTATTGATACCGCTTGACGGAACAACCGCCGGGTTGCTTTACATAACAGGGTGCCTGCTGCTCCTCATCTTCAACAATTACTTTGCACTCCTGGTAGGTTACCTGGCGAAGGCAAACTTTCTGTATTACCTGATCCCACTGGGTATTGCCGGCGCTATGGGACTGATCCATAAGTCCGGCATACAACTGGAAAGCATCTCCTCGGAACTGGGCAGGGTGTTGTCGGAAGGCAATCCGTATATCTTTGCCGGGGTGGCGGGCATGATTACTGCGGTTATCTGGCTTACCCGGATAGCCCTGCAAAGAAACCTTTATATTGACAGGACAAATTCCAAAAGAGAAAACAGGTCGGCAGGATCTTTCTTTTCAGGGGTTTTCAGCAGACTGGGTGATACCGGTCGTTACATGTCGCTTGAGATAGCCATGATCTCACGTAATAAGCGTCCGCGAAACACCATGCTTATGGTGCCATTTTTCCTGGTCTATTTCTCTTTCATGTTTTTCCGCAAGGAGGCATTAAACGGTCAGATTATCACTTTAGTGATCACAACCATGCTGATAGGACTGGCTTCGGTATCATACGGACAGCTGATCTTCAGTTGGGAAAGCACATACTTTGACGGTATAATATCACGACGCAACGACTTCATCAGCTACCTCAGGGCAAAGGTCTATCTGCAGACTCTACTGACGACCATAACCTTTATTCCCATGGCTATTGTCATAGCAATATCGGGAAAACTGAACATGTTTCTCCTTGTATCCCTGTTTCTCTTTCATCTTGGAGCAAACAGTTTCCTGGTGATGCTGCTTGCCCTGTTAAATGACGGGCGTCTGAACCTCAACGACAGGACATTCATGAACTACCAGGGGGTTAAAGGAAGCCAGTTTCTCCTGACCATGCTTTTCATTTCCCTCCCTATTGGGATCTTCAAGCTGCTGCAATCCCTGGTAAGTGAAACCGCTGGCATAATAACCATTGCCCTCATCGGGCTTCTTTTTATCCTCTCCCATGAGTGGTGGCTTAAGAATATCATATCTACACGTTTCAAAACACGTAAATACAAATCCCTCGAAGGATTCCGGAAGCTTTCAACTTAACCCGACACGAACCATGATCAAAGCCACAGACCTCATAAAAAGCTATAACCGGAAAATCGTTCTGAATATCAGCGATCTCACTATTAATGACGGGGAGATCTTCGGACTGGTTGGTAATAACGGGGCAGGCAAGACCACGCTCCTGCGTCTGATGCTTGACCTGATAAAGGCTGACAAGGGCCAGATAAGTTCCGGTGATTTTGTTATCGCAAAATCAGAAAAATGGAAGGATTATACATCCTCATACCTCGACGAAGGATTCCTGATAGACTTTCTCACCCCTGAAGAGTATTTCTATTTTATAGCTGAGGAGTACGGACTTACAAAAGAACTGATTGATTCAAAGCTTTCAGAATTCAGTGATTTCTTTAACGGTGAGGTTCTCGGGCAGAAGAAGAAGTACATCCGCGACTTCTCCAGGGGTAACAAGCAGAAAATAGGCATTGCCTCTACCCTCATAACCGGCCCCGGGGTCGTAATACTCGACGAGCCGTTTAATAGCCTTGATCCTACATCACAGATATTGCTGAAGAATATGCTGAGCGATTACAATAAGAAAAACAGTGCGTTAATTGTTATCTCAAGTCACGATCTGAACCATGTAACAGATATTTGCACCCGTATAGCAATTATTGAAAAAGGAGCTATCATCCGTGACCTGAAGAATGACGGAGGTGCAATGAATGAACTTGCAAACTACTTCTCTGTAAGAAAACAGGGATAATCCGGTTACTAATTATTCATTAAGTTAGCAGCAGAAATAATCCAGGCATCCTGATGTTGGAAAATGAGATATTAAAAATAGCCCGCAGGGTTCAGTCTATAGCACAGGCCGGATTGCATTATGCCGGGAACGACTTTGACCGCCAGCGCTATGATGAGCTGAGGGAGCTGAGTGTGCAACTGGCTTCAGACCTGACCGATACGGAGATCAACAAGATACGGGGTCTTTTTACTGATGATACCGGCTTTCAAACGCCGAAAGTTGATGTCAGGGCTGTGGTGCAAAAAGATGGCAGGATATTACTGGTGAAAGAACGCTCAGATGGCAGGTGGTCATTGCCGGGTGGTTTCGCAGACATCAACTACTCTCCAAAAGAGGTGGCAGTAAAAGAGGTGGCCGAAGAAACAGGCCTGGAAGTAAAGGCAACACGTCTCCTGGCGGTCATCGACACCGACAGACATAATTTTCCTCCCCTGGAATTCCATTATTACAAAATAATCATCCTCTGTGACCTCATAGGCGGTGAGCTTCGTGGAAGCTGTGAGACAGAGGAGGCACAATTCTTTGACCCGGATGATCTTCCGGAACTTTCCGAAAAACGTAATACCCCGGAGCTATTCGGACTAATCAGAGAGCAACTTAAGACCACGAATACCTACCTCGACTGAGCCTCAGGCCACTGCTACTCCATACCCCTTCCTCTAAATATTTTTAAGATTTTTTCATCTTGAGATTCCTTAATGTAAGTTAATCCCGCATCTTAATTTATGTTATTTATGTGTTTTCCCGTTCATCAAATCATTTATAGGGTACATTTGCAGCCACATAAGAATAAGAAAACGTGAATTCATTAAAAATCGGGAACCTTGTGATCGCTGTTCCGGTGATACAGGGAGGGATGGGAGTAGGAATCTCACTGTCAGGACTGGCATCTGCTGTTGCCAATGAAGGTGGTGTAGGAATAATATCAAGCGCAGGCCTTGGCCTGTTGTACAAAAATTTCTCGGCGAATTACCTGGAAGCGAGTATTGCCGGGCTAAAAGAAGAGATTCGCAAAGCAAGAGAAAAAACAAAGGGAATTATCGGCGTCAATGTGATGGTGGCAATGACAAACTTTACTGATATGGTAAAAACAGCCATTGCTGAAAAAGTCGATATTCTTATTGCAGGAGCAGGACTACCGCTGGACATGCCATCATTCCTTAAGAAAGGAAGCAAGACCAAACTCATACCTATAGTTTCATCGGCCAGGGCTGTGAGAATAATATGTGAGAAATGGAAGACAAATTACAACTACCTGCCTGATGCCGTCATCGTTGAAGGGCCAAAAGCCGGTGGCCATCTGGGCTTTAAGGAAGAGCAGATCAATGACAGTAACTATAAGCTTGAAAAGCTTGTCCCTGAGATTGTCAGCGAGCTAAAGCTTTTTGAAGAAAGATATAACCAGCCTATCCCGCTGATTGCGGCAGGTGGCATTTATACGGGTAAAGACATTCATGATATCCTGAAGCTTGGAGCATCAGGGGTTCAGATGGGAACGAGATTTGTCACCACAACGGAGTGTGATGCATCATTGGCTTTCAAGCAAACTTACATTGATGCTGAAGAGGAAGATATTGAGATAATTAAGAGTCCGGTAGGAATGCCCGGGCGTGCTATCCTGAGCAGCTTCATTGAAAAGGTCCGGGAAGGCAAAAAACAACCCAAAAAATGTCCCTTCAAATGTATCAGGACCTGTGATATATCAAAGAGCCCGTACTGCATTATCGTTGCACTTATAAGTGCTTTTAAGGGAAATTTCGAACATGGTTATGCTTTTGCCGGGTCAAATGCCTTCAGAGCAACAGG
>JAVEYS010000109.1:0-5484 GCA_034003345.1 Bacteroidales bacterium | reverse complement strand
CAGTCTAAAAATTTGCGTACTAAGCTGAAAATGATTATCTTATCCTTATAAACCGTATGAAATGATAACCATTACAAGACTTGAATTAAAGAAAACCTACCGGATTGAATGGCTCCGGTATATCACAGGAGTGAACCTGAATGAACATTGCATGAAATCCTTTCTGGGAAACAACGACCCTCGGTTCAAAGGCTACAAAAAAGGGTATTTCGATATCAATCTCAAAGAGGGATATCAGTATTACTATTTCTGTGCTGTTCACGAAGACTGGATTTGGAAGAACAATGTTCACATTGCCTTCAGGGAGAAGACCGGCTCCAGAATAATAATTGACAACGAGAGGGTGACATGCGTGATTGGGAACGCTGAAGGCATCCCGATATACAATACTTCAATTGATCCCAATCATCCACAGGCTCAGAACAAACTGTTTAACACTTGCCGAAACTGGATGTTTGCCAACATGATTAATAAAACATTGAATCAATAAAGGTATTTAGCCATCTAGATGTCAACTTTTTGCTATATCCCTGTATAAATCTCAATTGTCTTTAACAGCCGGTAAACATTTATTCGGGAAAGTTATCTGCTAATTGCTTAATAGGCAATATCCCAATAAGTTACGTAAATGAAAATCAAAAAGCAATAGTAATTTATATATTAATTTGAGTGTTATTTGAGCCATAATCAAAACTTAAATAGTATGGTTGACAAAGACACACCTACCGGGCAGTTCATGGTGATGCAGCAATAGCTGGTCGGACCGCAGACTATTATAGCGGCCCCGGAAAAGAAATATATTTACGGTATCTCTGGGATCGCTGAGCTGCTGGGCTGTTCAAAAACCACTGCCCATGCAATTAAGCAAAGCGGTAAGATCGACAAAGCTATAATTCAAGTCGGACGAAAAATAGCTGTTGACGCAGAGCTGGCAATGACCTTGCTGGGCAAAAAAAAATAACCAGACTTTCCTAGAGCCTCATGATTGTGTGGATCCAGTATATCACTGAAGTGAATCTGTCGGAGCGTAGTATGAAGGCGTTGTTGGGAACCAATGAAGAATTGGTAATATTGGAAACCCACTATTAGATCAATATCTAACTTGTACAAGGGGCCAAAAACAGAACAACTTGTTTACAACCTCAGACTGTTATGCCGTTATAAACCCGACAATATCTGACAACCTGGGCATTAGTAATTCTACCATGAATGACCGGCAGCCCACTTATCTGGAGATTATAGACTCCTTAAAAAGGTCCATAATAAATGTATATACAGTAAGGTTGATAAAGCTTATAAGAGGTTTTTGTGTATCAAATAGTGTATCAAGTAAAAAGTGTTACAAGGATTAATCCTTGTAACACTCTGATTAACTGGTCGGTCTGCAGGGATTCGAACCCTGGGCCCGCTGATTAAGAGTCAGCTGCTCTACCAACTGAGCTACAGACCGGAATAAAGTGGTGCAAAATTAAAAATTTTCCGCGTATTACAACGCCAATTGTCCTTATTGTGTTAAAACAATCATCCCTTCGCGTGGAATTGCTCTGTAAATGATCTTGGCCTCGGCCTTGGGAATCCATATCTTGATGTAAGGCACATAGGGGGGTATCCGGAATCTGGTGATGGCCTTCATCGTGGCCGAAGCATTCCTTGATCGGTCTTTCAGATCAAAAAAGAACTTTGCTCTCCTGTCGGCCTTGATCGTATCTTCTTGCTGTTCAAAGTAGAATCGGATATCATGATCAGTGTCTATGGTAAAAAACACTGCTTCAAAGTCAGTGGTGTCAGGCCTGACATCAACCACCGCCTCCGAGGTATCCCTGGGTGCAATCTTAATAGTGACGGGGTCTTTCCTGAATGTGGCCTGCATCCTGGTGATGGTAGCCGGTGCTGACAACATGCTGTATATAGCCTCCTGGTTTGCTCGCTGGAAGAAGGGCGAGACATCGTATGCATCTATCCTTACAGTTCGTACCGGCAAACCCTTTATAAGTAGCTGTATGACACTGTCACGCACATTTATCAGTAGACCGATGGAGTCCGACTCCGCCAGTCTGATCTGTGAGCTCAGATATGCTTTCTGCCTGAGCATGTCAATGTATCCCGGTATGGCGCACTGGTTAATGGTGTCTTCCTCATTCTGCTCCAGGGAGGAGAAGTATGAATCATTAAAAGCATTCACGGTATGGCTAACCGCTGAGACTGACATAACAAGATAATATATGAAAAAGAGTCCCAGCACCAGGCCGGCAATAATGTACAGTTTATCTTTTCTCCGATTCATCTCTGAGGGTGTTGTCAGTAAATATATACTTTTGATCCTACACTGAGAGCATTGAAAACAGCTTCAAGATCATCATCATTGAGTCTTATGCATCCGTGTGTCACCGGCATACCCAGCAGCCTCTTGTAGAGTGTACCATGTATCAGGTAACCGTCGCCAAGGCTCATGGCATAATCACCAAGGACGCCATACTCATATCTGGAGGGGTCGACCGGGCCCGGCACTGGCAGCCCCTCTTCCACGAACGCCCAGTCGGGCCTGCGCCATACGGGATGGGTGAGCTTACCCTGTATAGTAAACCTGCCTCGGGGAGTCTTGAATATCCATTCCTTCTCCCCGTCTTCGGTCTTGAGAAGCGTGTAGCTGCCGGATGAGCAGAACCCTTCTCTGACAAGCTTACGGCTCCTGTAGAGAGAGAACCTGTTGTCAACAGTGTTAATAACAAGATATGTCTGAGTGGGAATGAATGATGCCAGTCGGCGCTCCAGCCTGTAGATCTCATTTTTCGAGTTGGTGATCTGCCTCCTGATCACCCGGTTTTCAAGGAGCGAAGAATCAGCCCTGCACTCCGTCCTGCTGGTACCCCATGAACGCTGAAGGGCAGGCGCCATATAAAGAGGTATGGTAAGAAGAATGAGAAAGAAAGCAACTGCGGCAAGGATTATAAGACCTACTCTGGCTTTGGGGTGCGACATGAGATACTGCTGCACAATAACCCAATACTTTCGAATTACGGAGCTACTGACTCCTGTTTTGTTCTCTGACTGCTCTTCCATAATCACTTTTCTCTGGAGGAGAAAAACTCCTCAAGGGTTAATGTTGAGCCAATAATTGTCACAGGTGTTCCCGGAACAACATACTTATACAGAATATCCATATCGGCATTACGCAGGGCCACACAACCCTGTGTCCAATTGGCTCCTTTGCCCCCATCACCGTGGATCTCTATCATGTCACCAATACGTGCGTCGGCAGGCAGCTGTCCATTCCTTATCCTCTCATTAAACTCCTGTATGTCAACCTTATTGGGATAATTGATCATCAATGCTTTATGATACTTCGTTGAACTACCTGAGAGCTTCTTGGTAATAGTATACTTCCCTTCAGGTGTAGACATATCACCCCTGCTTTTTTTATCTCCCAACCAGTTGCTGCCAAACTCTGCCTCAAAGGTATATTTCTTTTTGCCACCTTGATAAAGATGACATAATGGAGGTATCTTTTCAATCAGGATTGCATATGATCCTCCCTTGCGGCTTCCGGCAATTGTCTCTGTGGCCCACTCCTGCCAATCGGGGTAAAATTTAAAATACTCCTCCAGTCTCTTCCTTGCAAGGTTATAGCTTCCCGATATATACTCATTAGCCTCAGTTATCCTGACATTTCCGTTAACATAGTTACCTTTCTGGAGGTCAATCTCTGCCTCACGGAGCAGGAGTTTTCCCTGGGCATGTTTTCTCTTCAGGTCCTGTGGCAGGGGCATAGCCAGAAAGAGCTTTTCAAATGAGGTCATCTCCTTCTGCAACCGGATTAACTCGCTTGCAAGGCTGGCTTTGAGGCTGTTCGATCGTGAGATGGTGTTACTGGTAGCTTCGTTAGCCTTTTTCTCTGCCTGTGCTGCAAACGATCTAACCCGCTCGTAGTCTCGCAGTAGTATAAACCGGTTGTTCTCTCCACGCCATGAAGCCATGGCCGAATCATAGTTGTTCTGTGCCTCTCTGAATAGGAGTGGAGAGTAAAC
Source organism: Bacteroidales bacterium (assembly GCA_034003345.1). Lineage (GTDB taxonomy): Bacteria > Bacteroidota > Bacteroidia > Bacteroidales > VadinHA17 > SR-FBR-E99. The sequence continues at coordinate 1,459 of JAVEYS010000109.1, read as the reverse complement.
CTCTGAGTGATGGTCTCTTGCCCGGGCTATTGCCTCCCGTGATCTTTCCACTTCAGCCTGGGGCGGCTCAGGAATAAGTGCCCTGAAGAGCAGTACCATAAGAAAGGTTAAGATAGCTGCTACAATAATGTAAATAATTATGCCGACAAAGGAGCCTCTTTTCATGGAGTGAATTTAAAAAAAACCCCGGGCCTGAGCCCGGGGATCAATGCTTTATCCGGAAATATAATTAGATTTTAATACCGGCTTTAGTCATAGCTTCCTTCAGCTCGGCGATGATGCCGTTGATGCTTTCAGTAGAAGCTTTTACCTTGTCAACTACATCCATGTAGTTGGTGCCTCCATCATAGAGGGCCTGAGCGTCGGTAAGAGAGGTCTCGATAACAGTAAGTTCGTTCTTGATCTCCTCAACAACTGCTTTGCCTTCCTTGCCTTTGGGTGCTTTCAGAACGAGAGCTTTTGCCTCGTAGAGAAGAGCATTGGCATCAGCCATCATCGTTTCAGCTTCGGTTTTAACTTCAGCTTTCTTCAACTCAACGTTTCCTGAAAGTTCAGCAGCTTTTACTGCGATATCATCAGCATTGGTTTTGATGACTTTGAAGTCCTTTGCAGACTTTGATTTCTGTGTCTCAATGTTCTGAAGCATGACTGTCAAAGAATCATTCAGTGCTGCAAATTCAGCAGGGAAATAAACATCTGCCTGGACAGTTTTTGCTGAATCGAGAGCTGCGGTAGCAGCGTCAAGAGCAGCCTGGGGAACTTTAGCGCAACTTGAAATAAGAGCAACTGCAGCAACTGCAGCAACAACTAAAAAGAATCTGTTTTTCATTTCTGTTTAAATTTGGTTCTGATATTCTGTTTGATTAAATAACTGTTATTCACAATTTAAAAACGCGGCAAAGTTAAGTATTTTCCGATATATATTTCAATTATGCTAAATTTTTTTATGAGATCCAACAATATGATTGAAAAAATCGCGTGAAGCGGCGAATCTGAAAGATTAGAGAAAAAAGTCGAAAAAGGAGTACCTGCAACTTATTACTGACCCTTCGGCTCTTTTTTATTTCACCTCCGCCACTCGCAAAAGCATGCTTTCTCGTGTCGCCGGTAAAATAAAAAACCCCGCTTTCGCGGGGTCTGTAATAAGTTGCGGAGAGAGGGGGATTCGAACCCCCGGTACGGTTACCCGTACGGCAGTTTAGCAAACTGCTGGTTTAAGCCTCTCACCCATCGCTCCAAACAATAAAAGAACATATTTACTGAGGCAGTTTATCCGCCAACCGGCGGATGATTTAAGCCTCTCACCCATTGCTCAAAACAATAAAAGAACATATTCACTGAGGCAGTTTATCCGCCAACCGGCGGATGATTTAAGCCTCTCACCCATTGCTCAAAACAATAAAAGAACATATTCACTGAGGCAGTTTATCCGCCAACTGGCGGATGATTTAAGCCTCTC
>JAVEYS010000108.1:0-5851 GCA_034003345.1 Bacteroidales bacterium | reverse complement strand
ACAGGAATGTGTGGTGCCTGCAGAGTATCAATCGGAGGTAAGATGAAGTTTACATGTGTTGATGGCCCTGAGTTTAATGCCCACGAAGTAGATTTTGATGAGTGTATCAGACGTCTCCGTCTGTTTAAAAAAGAGGAGAACTCAGTCATTTCGGATCATCAATGCAATCTGGACAAAGCTGTTGACGCACATCAGAAGACCAAAAGAAACAAGGAACCTCGTATCAAAGTGAGGGAACAAAATCCGGATGTACGTAATAAAAACTTCGAAGAGGTCTCTCTCGGTTATAATGAGGAGGAAGCCGTAGCTGAAGCACAGCGCTGCCTTGAATGTAAAAAACCTTTATGTACAACTGGTTGTCCGGTAAATATTAAGATTCCCCAGTTTATTTATGCCATTAAGCAAAGGGATTTTGCCCAAGCTGCTGCCATAATCGCTGAAGATTCGGCATTTCCTGCTATATGCGGACGTGTCTGCCCGCAAGAGGTCCAGTGCGAAGGGAAATGTGTCCTTGGTATCAAAGGAGAAGCGGTAGCAATTGGAAAGCTGGAGCGTTTTGTTGCAGACTGGTCACGTGAAAACCACCTCGAACCGGGAGATCCAATTCATGATAACAATAAAAAAGTTGCTGTTATCGGATCCGGACCTGCAGGCCTTTCCTGTGCAGGCGAACTGATAAAAAGAGGCTACAGGATAACAATATTCGAAGCTTTACAAAAACCGGGAGGAGTCCTTGAATATGGGATTCCGGAATTCAGATTGCCAAAGGAAAAGGTTGTTAAGCATGAGATCGAAAATCTCAGGAAGAGGGGTGTCGACATAATCACAGACTACGTTATCGGCAAAACAGACGGGATAGATAATCTGCTTGAAAAAGAGGATTTTGATGCCATATTCATAGGATCCGGCGCCGGTCTTCCCAAATTTCTGAATATCCCAGGAGAAAACCTGAATGGTGTTTTATCAGCCAATGAGTTCTTAACCCGAAACAACCTGATGAAAGCCTATCTGAAAGAATATGACACACCCATTAACCATGCTAAGTATGTTGCCGTTGTGGGAGGCGGTAATGTTGCGATGGATGCCGCAAGGGTTGCAAAACGCCTGGGATCAAGGGTCGTTGTTATCTACCGTCGCAGTGAGAAAGAACTGCCTGCAAGAGCCGAGGAGGTAACTCATGCCAAAGAGGAGGGGATTGAATTCCTTATGCTGGCAAATCCCGTTGAAATTCTCGGTGATAATAACGGATGGGTGAAAGGAGTCCGTTGTGTTAGGATGAAACTGGACGAGCCTGATGATTCTGGCCGTTGCTCACCTGTGCCAATTGCCAAAAGTGAATTTGTAATTCTTGTGGATGAAGTCATTATGGCTTTAGGTACAATCCCAAATCCTTTGATTATCAACTCAACCAGGAATCTTAAAGCCACAAAACACAATTGTATTGAGGCAGACATAAATACCGGTCTGACTTCTCACCCGGGTGTTTTTGCCGGAGGAGATGCAGTCACAGGTGCAGCAACTGTTATTCTTGCAATGAGTGCAGGGAAAAAAGCGGCCCAGGCAATAGACAGGTATATTAATAAAGAACCTATATCTGACTGACGGCAAAAGCAGCCTGAACAGGTAGGTATATACAGACATGGTCAATTTGGCTGGAATCATTTAATAAATACATCAGTTATGAATAAGATAAAGATTGTTATTTGCCTCGGCAGTTCGTGCTATCCAAGAGGGAATAACCATATTCTTGAGGTTATCAAAAAATATTTAAATGATAACAGACTAAAAGAGGAAGTTGATTTCACAGGTCAGCTTTGTACAGGTAACTGTTCACAGGGTCCTGTCCTTCACATAAATGATAAAGTATACAAAGAGATCAACGAAGAGATCGTGATCAGGTTACTTGACGAACTCTTTGTTGGTATTAAAAAGTAACCGTTATGCTTCTTCAGGCTATTTATACCGAGAAAAACAATTGTCAGGATTGCTATAAATGCATCCGGCATTGCCCTGTCAAAGCAATAAAGATTGAAGAGCACTGTGCATCAATCGTAAGCAGCCTGTGCATTAATTGCGGAGTATGTGTTCAGGTTTGTCCTGCAAATGCAAAGAAAGTCCGGAACGATCTTATCACTGCAAAATTCCTTCTTAAGACACACCGGAAAGTTATATTATCCTTAGCTCCTTCATATAAGAGTGAATTCACAGACTATACATCACGCCAGCTCCTTGATGCCCTGCATCGGATCGGATTCTATGAAGTTTCTGAAACGGCACTTGGGGCTGAACTTGTGTCTAAAGCAACAAAAGAGTGGCTGGCTGAACAGCCCAATGGAATATATTATTCTTCCTGCTGTCCTGCTGTTGTCAGTCTCATACAGAAATACTACCCTGATCAGTTACCCGGGGTCGCCCCTGTTGTGTCTCCGATGCAGGCCCATGCAAAATTCATTAAAAAGACTTATGGCGAAGATACGATCGTTGTCTTTGCAGGTCCCTGTATCGCTAAAAAACAGGAGGTAAACGATTATCAGGGAGGCGCAGACCTGGCTCTTACATTCAATGAGCTCAGAGAATGGCTCAAAGAAAATGGTTTGACCCCGGACTTCCTTTCGGAGGAGAATGAGTATTCATTTGCCCCCTTTGGTGCTGAGTATGCCAATCTCTATCCGATAGAAGGAGGCATGATAGCCACACTAAAGAGCCATGTGACAATAACAGATATAACAATGATGAGCTTTTCAGGCCTTCGGAACGTTAAGGAAATATTGGAGCAACACCCCGTTTGTTATGACGGGAAACTCTTTATTGAATTAATGTCATGTGAAGGAGGATGCGTGAATGGCCCTCTTGTATCGAATCCCACCTCAACGGTTGAAAAAAGAATTGTTACAATAACGCAAACACCGGATACCACCACCCATAATAATGAACTGGAAGCTGCGGGCATAAATTTATCATCGGATTACAGGACAGTCAGACCTGTGGAACGTTATATACATAGTCCTGAGGAGATTGAGGATGCCCTGAGGTCAGTCGGTAAGATATCGGAAAAGGATGAGATTAACTGTGGAGGATGCGGATACGAAAGCTGTAGAAGGTTTGCCGAGGCCATTCTTGAGGGGAAGGCTCAGCGTAACATGTGCGTCTCGTACATGCGCAGAGTAGCCCAGAACAAGGCAACGGTGCTACTTCAAAAGATGCCCTATGGAGTAGTCCTTGTAGATGATAAGTTACAAATCATTGAAACAAATCAAAACTTTGCCCGGGTGCTTGGCGACAGCGCTATGGAAATTTATTCCGTAAAACCGGGAATGGAAGGTGCAGACCTTGCGAAACTGACTCCTCTGCATAAACTCTTTGCTAACTCCCTGGAGAAAGGGCTTGCTGAGTTTAATAAAGATGTCAGAATGAATAACGGGATATACCATCTTTCTATATTCTCAATTCAACCATTCAAGATTGTATGCGGAATTATTCACCCTCTTGGCGAGAATCAACTTAGCAGGAGTGGTCTTACGGAACGCTTGCGTCAGGTTATAAGCGAAAATTTGTCAACGGCCCAGAAAGCCGCTCTGATCCTCGGTGAAAACGCATCCCGGACAGAGACGATGCTTCATAATATCATTGATTCCTATCAACCTGACGAAGATGATTAAGGATTATTGTTTTATTGAGATAGCGCATAAAAGTATTCATAAGGCCGGGCAGGAAGTGTGCGGTGATGTCTTCCTCAGCAGAAAGATATTTGAGGAAGGACGTACTGTCTCAGTACTTTCCGATGGATTGGGCAGTGGCATTAAAGCCAATATATTAGCCACACTTACTTCCTCTATGGCTTTAAACTTTACCGTTGACCATCAGCCGCTGGTGAGGAGCTCGAAGGCCATAAAAAGTACCCTGCCAATTGATCAGGACAGGAAAATCAGCTATTCAACCTTTTCAATTGTTGATATTGAGTATGACATGGAAACCACCCTCGTAGAGTATGGTAATCCGCAATTCCTGGTTTTCAGAGGTGCAGTGTCTCACAAAGAGTCTATTGAAGAAGACACAATATCAGATATTGTCCGGTGCCGTTTTATGGCACAGATTGAAGATAGGATCATATTCTTCACTGATGGTGTCTCACAATCGGGGATTGGGAGATCTGACATGCCGTTTGGTTGGGATATCAAAGATATCGAGTTATTCATTCAAGGGATACTTGGGGAAAATCCCGGCATATCAGCAGAGGAGCTGGTTAAACAAATAATTGAAAGAGCATATCAGAACGATTCCTTTGCCGCAAAGGATGACATTAGTTGCGTAGTCATTTATTTCCGCAAGCCTCGTAATCTACTTATATGTAGCGGGCCTCCCTACAAGAAAGAGAAGGATGAGCTTATGGCTGATATAGTCAGAACCTATAACGGTGATAAGATAATATGTGGAGGAACTACAGCCCAGATTATCGGAAGGGAGCTGGGACTTGAAATAAATACTGATATGAGTTCCGGGAATAATGAGCTCCCGCCCCTTTCTGTCATGAGCGGGATAGATCTTGTGACCGAAGGTATTCTTACTATAGGTAAAGTCGCTCAATACCTTGAGACCGGAGAGACTGGTTCAGGTGAAAATTCTGCCTGCAGACTGATCAGGTTCATGCTGAAGAATGATCATATTAAGTTCATTATTGGGACAAAAATCAATGAGGCACACCAGGACCCATCCCTGCCTGTTGAACTGGATATAAGAAGAAATGTCATTAAGAAGATCGCTCAGATACTTAAGGATAAATACTTAAAAGAGGTTGAAATCCATTATATCTGATGGCTGACTTTAACTCCCTGGCAACGCTCTGAGATAGCCCTTTTCGCCGGTCGAAATGCTTGACAAATGCTTCAGAAAGCTGTTCCTTTGTACAATTCATTAGGTCTTCTTTTTATTTAACATTATTTGCTTGTAATGTAAAACCAAATCAGAAGGCCTTTTCTTTTGACTATAGCAGACACACTTTATGAAACACTACTATATTCCTGGGATAATCAGTATAAAATACACATTATGAAAAGGATAATGATTTGTTTCTTATTATTAATGGACAGAGGTTTGTTGGATCTTCTATACCTCCCTATAAAAGGTTTGATGAGATTAAGGTCTCGACTCTTATCCTTGTCGGTGAGCACGATATACCTGACGTGCATGCCTGCTCGGGCTTATTTAATGCTTGCATAAGTGGCTCCCACAGGGAGGTAATTCCCGGTTGCGGTCACCTTATTGCACTTGAACAGCCTGCTCTGTTTAATGAGCAGGTTCTAGAGTTCCTCGGAAAATAAAAAATCATATTATAATTTCATTAATTCTGATCCCATGAAAACAATTAAGATTCTTACTGCTTTAATTGCCTCTGTATTAGTCATGATTATTGGTTCCTGTAATAATGAGGATGGTTGTTACTCTGTAATTCCTTCAGAAGATGACTTTAATAATGTCGAGCAAACCATCCGGAATAACCTTGGCTGGGCAAAGGATAAAGATTTTGATCTTCTCAGGTCAACAATTCAACTCGATTCATCCTATCTGGTAGTTAATCCTACTGATAGGGTTGCAATTGGGGAGGAAGATTTCAGTGAAACAGAGGAGTTTTTTAAAAGTCCTGATTTCCATGCAGTAGGATTTGAAATCACAGACCTCCATATAAATTTCTCAAAAGGAGGGGATGTGGCATGGTTCTATTGTCACCTTAACGACTTTAATACATGGAAAGGTCAGCCTGCCAACTGGGAAAATGCTCGCTGGACAGGTGTGCTGGAAAAGACTAATGGACACTGGAGGATAAGACAACAGCATTTTTCGTATTCAAAATAAA
>JAVEYS010000107.1:0-5973 GCA_034003345.1 Bacteroidales bacterium | reverse complement strand
TCAGCCTGTGAGTATAAATGCCTTTCTCTTCGTTCCGGATACCCTGGTGATCTATCTTATCTGTCCTGACCCTGCCCGAGGCATGTATTATTGTGGTTTTATCATACAGTATACCTGTGTGTTCTATCGCTTCATTATTTTCTGAGAAGAAGAGCACGTCGCCCGGCTCAGCCTCACTGAAGAAGTTGACGCTGGTGCCTCTGAGTGCCTGCTGCGCTGCATTTCGTGGCAAGGCAATGCCGTGGATCTTGAACACTATCTGGATAAGCCCGGAGCAGTCAGTCCCCGCAGGTGTACGGCCTCCCCACAGAAAAGGCGCGTTCAGAAACTCCAATGCTGTCTCTTCAACGCATGCATGAGGGGCAAGCATTGAGATGTCGATACCGGGTAAAAGGAGATGCTCATCACCCATACTGAAAGCTGAAAGATTCGCCTTAAGACCAAAAAGCTCACTGCCGGGCATGAGTCTCATACGGCTGCCATCATCCCTGATGCAGGTCAGCTCACGTCCTGCTATTATTCCCTCCGTCTCTGCCTTCCAGTTTTTAAAACCGCCGTGAAGGGAGTCTATCCAGCCCGTATCTCTGTCGAATGATGTCTCTGCCTTCAGCCATGTCAGGCATCTGTCAACAATATGAAACCTTTCCCCGAACAGTATCTGGCTAATCATCTCCGAGCGGTGGGAAGGAGCCGCCAGGAGTGGGATATATGTGTTTGTGCAGATTAGATCGTCCATATGGGTCTGAAGGCCTGATTCTTAAATCTTTACTCTTAATTCTTAATTCTTAATTCATAATTCATAATTCATAATTCATCCTCACTATCTCATGTCAATCACTTCAACCCCCTTATAGTTGGCTGGATTAAAGGTGAAGTAACCTGCCTCGGGGTGGAAGGTAAGACTGTATTTTAACACTGTGATGGTAATATTCATGCCATCCTTCGTACGATATTCAGCTGATCGGAGATCGTACAATATCTTTCCTATTTTAAGTCTGATTCGCACCAGGTTGCCATCTATTGCTTCCGGATAGAGGTCAATTATCCACTCCTTCTCGTTCTGTTCAAGCAGCCGTACCTTGTACCCCTTTTCATACATTGAGAAGAGCAGCGACGGTTTTGACATGAATGACTCATCAGAGGGGTCGGGTTCGGTGACAGTCACCTCCTTCACTTCAGGCATATAATTCCATACAGTCTTGCCGTCGGCCCAGAGGATGTTGTCAGGAAGCGTCACCCTGTAACTGTCGCCGCAGATCACCGCGGTCCCTTTCATTGTTGTCTCCTCATCCTCCATGGCATCATATGCAAGGATATCAAACTCTATTATGACCGAAGGGGCGGAGGTGGTCTTCCTGCTAAATTCCGAAAGGACACTGACGGCTTCCGGATCTTTCTGGGAAAAGCCGTTCAGAGCAAGAAGTGTGAGTATAAGTATAATTCCTGTTTTTTTCATTTCACTGACTCTCTTCATCAAGCTTCTTCAAAATCTGTTCCAGAGTTTGCGGATCCTGTACTATCACTTCGCGGGCCTTGCTTCCTTCGAAGGATCCTACTATGCCGGCGGCCTCAAGCTGGTCGATGATCCGGCCTGCTCGGTTGTATCCCAACTGCATCCTTCTCTGGATAAGGGAGGTGGAGCCCTGCTGGTGCTGTACCACGAGCCTGGCGGCTTCATTGAACAGCGGGTCACGTTTTTTCAGATCTACCTCATTGCTTCCGTTGCCGGCTTCATCATCGCCTACATATTCAGGCAGGTGCATAGCTTCAGGATAACCATGCTGGGAGCCAATGTATTCAGTGAGCTCTTCTATCTCCGGAGTGTCAATGAAGGCGCACTGTACCCTTATGGGTTCACCACCCTGGGATATGAGTGCATCCCCTCTGCCTACCAGCCTGTCGGCACCGGTAGTATCAAGTATGGTACGTGAGTCTACCCCGGAGAAGACCCTGAATGCTATTCGTGAGGGGAAGTTTGCCTTGATGAAGCCGGTGATGATACCAACCGAGGGCCTCTGTGTTGATATTATCAGATGGATGCCCACGGCTCTTGAGAGCTGGGCCAGCCTGCCTATCGGAGCCTCTACGTCGCGGCCTGAGGTCATTATAAGGTCAGCAAACTCATCAATGATAAGTACAATGTAGGGCATGAAATCGTGTCCCTTCTCCGGATTGAGCCTGCGCGCAATAAACCTGTCATTATACTCCCTGATGTTCCTTGTCTGTGACAGCTTCAGCAGCTCGAGACGATGATCCATAAGAATGCAGAGGGAGTTAAGGGTGTTGATAACCTTTTTTGTGTCAGTAACAATAGCATCTTCTTCATCGGGCAGCTTGGCAAGAAAATGGCGTTCGATCTTGGCATAGAGTGGCAACTCAACTCTTTTAGGGTCTATCAGAACCAGCTTCAGCTCAGAAGGATGCTTCTTGTAAAGCAGTGATGTGATAATGGCGTTCAGCCCTACTGATTTGCCCTGTCCTGTTGCCCCGGCAACAAGAAGATGGGGCATCTTTGTAAGGTCAATGATGAATGGATCATTGGTAATGGTCCGCCCCAGTGCCAGCGGGAGCTCAAATTTCGAATCCTTGAAAGCCTGTGAGGCTATCAGCCCCTTCATGGAGACGATCTCGGGTTTTTTATTAGGTACCTCAATGCCAACCGTACCCCTTCCGGGTATTGGCGCAATAATCCTTATACCCAGGGCTGAGAGGCTGAGGGCTATGTCATTGTCAAGCGTTTTGATGCGGTGTATCTTGACACCGCGGTCAGGGACAACCTCGTAGAGTGTCACCGTTGGCCCCACGGTGGCAGAAATGTTTTTGATTGTTATCTTATGGTCTGAAAGAGTCTTGAGTATTATCTCCTTGTTAACGTTCACTTCATCCTGTGTTGTTGCACCAGGACTCCTGTAATCGCGCAACAGCGCCAGTGTAGGAAATTTATAACGGGGGAGTGAGAGCCTGGGATCATAAGGAGTGAGATCTGCCGGTAGCTCATCGTCAGCATGTTCATCAGTTAAAGGTTTTCTTTCGCTGCTGATAACATTAACTATCGGTTTGTCTGCAGTCACTGTCGGCGGCTTGTAGAAGTCATCTATATCTCCGGCCTCTTCCTCGTCTGCCCTGAGGGGCTCTTCCTCCAATGTCGGGAAATTATCTTCAGGTGCTATCACCGTCTCCTCGGTGACAATATCTCTTTTATGACCTCCGCCGGAGAGAGCGGATGCGCCCGCCCTGGCAACCGAGGCAATAGGTTTCCGCAGGGTCTGCGGGTTCACATGAAGTGCAAATATGAAGTATGTAATAGTGATAACCAGCAACAATGCCCCTGTCCCTACTTTTCCCATCAGTTCGTTGAACCAATGGGCAATACGGTATCCGAATTCTCCTCCGGGACCGGCACCGAGGAATGTTGATTGACCGGCCAGATAGCCAAGAATGGCTGAAACAAGTATCGTGGCCAGGAGGAAGCGAAGGATATTTTTCCATAACCTGAAATACCTGACCTTAAGCAGTGCAAGGCCGAAAGCTCCTATTATCAGCGGTATGAAGAAGGACCCCAGACCGAACCCGTCGAAGATAAAGTAATGACTAATCTGAAAACCGAATTTTCCTCCCCAGTTCCTGTAAGCATACACCACCCCCTCAGCCTGTTTGCTGAGCGAGTCCTGATCCGCATTGCCCGTAAGCACGTAGGAGATAAAAACCACCAACATATACAATGCGAAGACAAGCAGAACGAGTCCTGCGATGAATCTTGCATTTTCCCCTGAAGAACTTCCGGTTGTACTCCTTTTTTGTGATGATGAACCGTTACCTTTTTTCTGTTTGCCCATCGTGTATTGAAATTATTATACCCCCTGCAACAAGGGCCTCTGAAATGAATAGCAAAGGTAAAAAAAATGGTTGACCCGCAGGAGTATCTTTTAAAACGAAATCATTTTCAGGATAAGGGTGTCAAGATACCTGGCAGATACCTTCCTATAGTTCTTCTTCCTTTCAAATTCCTTGTCGGGGATTTCCTTTACAAGAACTTCGTCAGCAGTGAACTGCAGCTCCGCATCGCCGATGATATAGAAGAAGTCCATAAGCACCCCGTCAATTTCCTTGTAGGGTGTCATCCTGTTGGGACTCTCAGCTTTGATCTCGCTTGTATACCAGATATACCTTGTTTTCTTTTTGTCAGGAAAATCCACCTGGGCCTGAATGCAGTTAAACCCGCAGATCACTGAACGGCGGCCAGTATCGTGAATGGTGATCTCCGCCATTGAGGCAAAGCCAGGTTGCATATCGTTATAGTTCCCTTCAAAGTAGTATTTGAAAGAGAGGATGTTGAGGTAAGTGTCGTATATTTTCTGCTTTGGATTGACCACCGTTGTCAGTCCCGAATTGCCAATAGGCGTCCGGAGGCTTGTGCTGATGAGATCGTTCCTGAAGGCTATTATCAGCTCTTTTGGCAGAAAGTCGGTTGAAAGAGTAGAGGGATTGTTGACATATTTAATATTGTAATATATCTCCCCCTCCCTCATGTTTTTATATACCCTGTCTCCCCTGCATGAGGCAAGAATACTAACCATGATAAGAGAAATAATTAAGGGGAAAAAGGTATTCTTCACTTAACAGTATTTGGCAGCAAATGTAATAAATTATGCAAAGCAGAGGCTGTTTGGCATACTTTGACATATATATAACTCATTTATCATGCTTAATAATATTTGCAGTGTTTTATTTTTGTATAAAACATTAGCTTTGTTAACGGAGTTATAACGAAATGTATGAATAAAAAACTGGCAGTAATAGCGCTTGGAGGCAATGCTCTTCTTAGAGGAGATCAGGTGGGCACTATAGAGGAGCAGGAACAGAATACTACTGATACTCTTGAGAATCTGATTTTTCTTATCAGGGAGGGTTATGACCTTGTCATCACTCACGGCAACGGGCCGCAGGTGGGGAATATTCTTATGAGGAACGATGCCGGTGAACAGATGTACGGTATTGCACAGATGCCCATTGATATTTGTGTGGCAGATTCCCAGGGAGGTATTGGTTACATGATAGAGCGAATGTTCAAGAACGTGCTCAACAAACACAACATTAAGAAGAATGTTGTCTGTCTCATAACTACCGTGCTTGTCGACAAGGATGATCCTGCTTTCGGTGACCCGCAGAAGAGAGTGGGTAAGATATATACAAAGGAGCAGGCAGAGGAGTTATCCAGTGCAAAGGGATGGGTGTTCAAGGAGGAGGTAAAGACTGAGGGAGGATATCGGAGGGTTGTGCCTTCACCCAAACCGGCAGGCATCATGAACCATGAATTGATACGTGAGCTGGCCAGCAGAGGTAATATTGTCATTGCTGCCGGAGGCGGCGGTGTGCCTGTCTATATTGATAAAGATAATGATGTCAGACCGTTGGAGGCAGTCATAGACAAGGATATGGCATCGTCACTGCTGGCCTCAACTATCGGTGCGGATGAGTTCTATATCCTTACTGATGTGCCCTATGTATATATAAATTATAAGAAGCCTGACCAGGAGATAAAGGAGTTCCTCGATTATAAGGATACTATGAAGTATCTTAGCGAAGGTCAGTTCACAAAGGGAAGCATGGCACCGAAGATTGAAGCCTGTCTAAACTTTATAAGGGCCGGTGGCAGAAAGAGTGTGATAACCGAGGCCTTTAAGCTGGAAGATAAAAGGTACGGTACCAAGATTACAATGGAATATGAATAAGAATTAAGAATTAAGAAATAAGAATTAAGAATTAAGAAATAAGAATTAAGAATTAAGAAATAAGAATTAAGAATTAAGAAATAAGAATTAAGAAATAAGAAATAAGAATTAAGAGTTAAGAAATAAGAAATAAGAATTAAGAAATAAGAATTAAGAGTTAAGAATTGAGGGTTAAGAATTTAAGAGTCAAGAGCTAAAGAGTTGACCTTCTGACTTTTAGACTTTCGACTTTGCAGATTTT
>JAVEYS010000106.1:0-6178 GCA_034003345.1 Bacteroidales bacterium | reverse complement strand
TGTAAGACTTCTGCACCCGAATGCCGTAATGCCTGTCAAACTTAACGGCCATGTGGTGCCTGACAACATTAACAGTCTGATGACCGTCTGCATACAGGGGTATGTGCTTATTTTTATTGTGGGGATGCTTATTATCATTGTCACGGGAATCCCTGCAGACGAGGCAGCAGGGGCGGCAGCATCATCACTGTCATGCGTTGGCCCGGGCCTCGGAGCCTCCGGTAACCTCGGCAATTTTGCCCATTTCAATGATGCAGCAAAGATGACAATGATACTCCTTATGATCATCGGCCGGCTCGAGATCTTTACCATACTGGCACTTTTCACAAAGTCATTCTGGAAGAAATAATCATCATTGGAAAATTCAAACTAAAATTTTCTAAAAATTTCTGCAAAAAAGAAATTATTTCAAAAACTACTTTACCTTTGCATTCAAATCAAAATTATTGCAATGAATAAAGGAATTGTTAAATTTTTCAATGTGTCCAAAGGTTTTGGGTTCATTAAAGACGCTGACTCGTCGAAAGAGTATTTTGTACATTCAACAGGTCTGATTGACAAGATCAAAGAGAATGACGAAGTAACATTTGATCTCCAGGAAGGTAAAAAAGGTTTAAATGCCGTTAATGTAAGACTTGCATAGTTGACAATATAATGAACATTTAATGACCTTGGTCCCGACATTCTGTGTCGGGACTTTTTATTTAAATACCCTCTATCTTCCCTGATCTAATATTTATGATGCCGGATTTACCGTAATCACATCGGCCTTAAATCATCGGCAACAGAAGAAGGGGTCAGCTGCCTTATTGACCCGGATACATATGCAGATGAACCTAACAGAGAGATATGGTAATACCACGCTTATCACAGGTGCCTGCGAAGGAAGAGGAGCTGCCCTTTCAGCCTTGCCGGCAGATTAACGATCTGACCTTACAGTGGCTGCCGGAAGAGATGAGCCTCTTCAGAGACCGTCAGAGCGACTTGCCGACAGCCAGGTCGAACCTCTTGACTGCAACCTCAAATAAAAAATTCACGGTTTCATTTATTCCCAGGAGTGAGGAGTTTATACAGAGGTGGTATGACTCAGCCGTACCCCAGTCCTTGCCACTGAAGTATTTGTAGTAGCCTGACCTGCCCTTATCCGTCTTCTCTATCATATCCTCTGCCTTGCCTTCGGATATTTTATGACTCTCCATGATGCGTCTGATCCGGTCTTCGGTGTCCGCGCTGATGAAAATGTTCAGGCAGTTCCTTTCCTCTTTCATGACATAATCAGCGCACCTGCCTACGATGATGCAGGATCCCTCTTCTGCAAGCTTACGCATGACGTCACCCTGTATCTTGAAGAGTGACTCATTACTAAGGTAATAGTTTGAAAAGAAATCGTCAGTCATTGAGTTGCGTATGCCTAAGAGTCCGGGGAAGAGACTGAAATGCTTCTGTTCATCAACTCTCTCGAAAAACTCCTCCTTCACGCCACTTTGCTGAGAGGCTATCCTGATCAGTTCCTTATCATAGTAAGCTATCCCGAGTCGCGCGGCCAGCTTCTGACCGATTTCCCGACCGCCACTTCCCAGCTGTCTACCGATGGTTATCACATATCGCTCTGTCATAAACCAGTGTTTTTTTTCTCATCTCAAATTTACTCATTAATGCCGGAATTTAGGTATGTTAAGGAATGCAATTGAGTCGTGATATAGCCTGACAGTACGTTTGCAACAGGAATGCGTTAGTGTTTGTCAGGCAGTATATTAATATGTTGTCTGGAATAATGGATAACTACCGGTTGGTGAGGCGATTCCTCTTTTGCTGCAACGATTGCAAAATTTATTACTTTAGATGTCACATTTTTATTTTGAGACTAAAAGCCGGCAACCATGAAAAAATTATCCATCCTTGCATTGGATCAGGGCACTACCAGTTCCAGGGCCATATTGTTCGATAGAGATGGACAACCCGTTGCTTCTGCTAGCAGAGAGTTTAACCAGTTCTTTCCCAAACCCGGATGGGTAGAACATGATCCTGAAGAGATATGGGCTACACAGGCTGGTGTTGCCGTGGAGGTACTTGCCAGGGCGGGTATTGAAAGTTCGGATATTGCTGCCATAGGTATTACCAATCAGCGCGAGACTGCTGTAGTGTGGAACAGGAAGACAGGAAAGCCTGTCTGTAATGCTATTGTCTGGCAGGACCGGCGTACATCGGATTATTGTGACCAGCTTAAGCGGGAAGGTCACGACAGGATAATCGCTGAGAAAACAGGACTTATTATTGACGCCTATTTTTCTGCCACCAAGATAAGGTGGATACTTGACAATGTGGCCGGTACAAGGGAGATGGCACGGAGAGGCGAACTTGCATTCGGAACCATTGACTCATGGCTTGTCTGGAACCTGACAGGTGGCAGGATGCATGTAACGGATGTATCCAATGCATCGCGGACCATGCTGTTTAATATCCATAGCATGGCATGGGACGATGATCTGCTACGTCTTTTTGATATCCCCGGGAGCATACTTCCCGAGGTACGCTCTTCAAGTGAGATTTATGGCTTAACCACCGGCACCTTCGGCTCACAGATTCCTGTGGCAGGCATTGCAGGCGACCAGCAGGCAGCTCTGTTCGGACAGATGTGCAACGAACAGGGAATGATTAAGAATACATATGGAACAGGATGTTTCATGATGATGAATACAGGTACAAAACCGATAGAATCAAAACACAGGCTTCTTACCACCGTCGCCTGGAAAATTGGAGAGGAGACAGTATATGCACTTGAGGGTAGCATCTTTATTGCCGGAGCTGTAGTACAGTGGCTGCGTGACGGACTGGGAATCATCAGACATTCATCCGACGTCGGGAAACTTGCCTCGCAGGTCAGTTCGAGTGACGGTGTATATTTCGTTCCTGCCTTTGCCGGGCTGGGAGCACCATACTGGAATCAGCATACCCGTGGTACTATCACCGGTCTTACACGTGGCTCCACGGCAGCACACATAGCCCGTGCCGCACTTGATAGTATAGCATATCAGACACTAGATGTATTACTTGCAATGGAGAGTGATTCGGGCATAAATATCAGGGAGTTAAGGGTTGACGGAGGAGTAACGGTCAATGACGGTCTGATGCAGTTCCAGGCTGATCTGTTGCAGGCTGCTGTTGTGCGTCCTAAGATTACAGAGACAACCGCACTCGGGGCTGCTTATCTGGCAGGGCTGGCCACAGGATTCTGGAGCAGTATTGACGAGATCAGAAAACAGTGGCAGATTGACCGTACCTTCAAGCCGCAGATAGAACCGGGAGAGATACATGAACTCATAAACGGCTGGAGCCGTGCCATAAGAGCTGCTAATGCATGGGCTGACGACAGGTGATAGCACGATTAATAAGCATGCAGATCTGCAGGTCTCTTAAAATTACTTATGTTTACCCGTTATTAACCGACCATGAAAAAAATACTGATTATTACTGCTCTCCTGGCAACTCTTCTTCCGTTACGCTCAACGGCCCAGATGGCTGACAGCGCAGATGTCTATATAATCACCTGTGCTCCGGGCAATGAGAGCTATTCAATATACGGCCATACGGCGCTCCGGATAGCCATTCGCGGGACTACCTTTGACAGGGTATATAACTGGGGTATATTTGATTTCTCAACCCCAAATTTTGTATATCGCTTTGCAAAGGGGAGGCTTGATTATATGCTTGGAGCCTACGGTTACGAGGACTTTCTACGTGAATATATCTCTGAAGGCAGGTGGGTATGGTCACAGAAGCTGAACCTGACCACTGAAGAGAAAGAGAACCTGTTTCAACTCATAAATGATAACCTGAAACCCGAGAATGTGAAGTACAGGTATGACTTCTTCTTTGACAACTGCGCCACCCGTGTCCGTGATATTGTTGCAGCAGCAGCCACAGACAGTGTGGTCTTTCCCGTCAGTGAGAAGAAAAAGAGCTTCCGTCAGCTCATTGATCCGTTGCAGAAGGTCTTGCCATGGCTTGATCTCGGGGCTGACATGCTGCTTGGACTGCAGGCTGACATGAAAGCCACACCGGCAGACGAGATGTTCCTCCCCCTGCATCTGAGAGATAACATGACGAACACTGTAATTATACACGATGGCATGAAAGAGCCACTGGCCGAACCTATTGTGATCGTAGCTGACATGGGTGCCTCTTACCAGAAAGGAAAACCCTGGGTGCCTGAAGCAGTCTTTTATCTGGTACTGCTCCTTGTGATCCTGCTGACTTTTGTTTTCAGGAAGCCCCGGATTGAAAAAGCGGCCGACTACTTTATATATTTCATCTACTCGGCACTGGCATTGCTTATTGTGTTTTCAAACGCTTTTTCAGAACATGATGCCCTTCATTGGAACCTGCTCTTTCTTGGGATCAATTTTCTTATTCCCATCCTGTTCGTTTATCTCTTCACCAGTAGAAAAGCTGTTCTTCTGAGCAGGATTGCCCTGGGCATATCAATATTATGGTTGCCGGTGTCACTCATAGCGGGACAGGGAATAAACCCTGCCATTATACCCCTTGTTCTGATAATAATGATAAGGCTCTTCAAACATTGTGAGTTTGGCATCTAGCTTTAACACATCTTTAACAACCTTTAACAAGGATTTTGAATTACAGAAACAATCTTTGCAGATAAATTTTACAGAGTAGAAATAACACATTAATATATGGAACACACAACCGACATCAGGCTCCTGAATGAGAAGATTGAAAAAGAGAGTTCTTTTGTTGATCTGCTGAGGCAGGAGATAAACAAGGTTATTGTTGGGCAGCGCCATCTCACTGACTCGTTGCTTATCGGCCTTCTTTCCGATGGGCATATTTTGCTTGAGGGAGTGCCTGGCCTGGCCAAGACGCTGGCCATCAAGACGCTGGCATCAATCATTGACACCAGGTTCAGCAGGATACAGTTTACGCCTGATCTCCTGCCTGCAGACCTGATAGGCACCATGATCTACAGTCAGAAGAAAGAGGAGTTCATTGTCCGCAAGGGTCCCATATTTGCAAATTTCATACTGGCTGATGAGATAAACCGTTCGCCGGCGAAGGTGCAGAGTGCACTGCTGGAGGCAATGCAGGAGAGGCAGGTGACTATCGGTGAGAACACCTACAAGCTTGATGAGCCTTTCATGGTGCTGGCTACACAGAACCCCATAGAGCAGGAGGGGACTTACCCTCTGCCGGAAGCACAGGTAGACAGATTCATGCTCAAGGTGATTATCACCTATCCTGAGAAGGAGGAGGAGAGGGCTATCATACGTGAAAACCTTGCCAGCGAATTTCCAAAGGCCAATACCATACTCAAGGCTGATGATATCATGCGGGCCCGCAAAGTAGTGAGAGAGGTATACCTTGATGAGAAGATAGAGAACTATATCCTTGATATAGTCTTCGCCACACGACAGCCTGACCAGTTCGGCCTGTCTAAATTCACTCCGCTGATAGCCTACGGTGCATCACCAAGGGCAGGCATCAACCTGGCTCTCGCCGCCAAGTCATATGCCTTCATAAAGAGAAGGGGCTTCGTTGTACCGGAAGATGTTCGCTTTCTCTGTGCAGATGTGCTCCGGCACCGCATAGGACTAACCTATGAGGCTGAAGCCGAAAATATCACACAAGACCAGATAATAACCGAGATACTTAACACGGTAGAGGTTCCATAGAAGGTATGAGGACAGTATTCGCAGTCATTCTTCTTGCACTTCTCGCTCCGGCTGAAGCACAGGAGTTCATTGGTCTGGCAGAACAGAGCATAAAGGAGATCATGTTATCCGAAAAACCTGACATGGCAATTGACAAAATGGCGAGGAACAACACCTACAGATATCTGAAATACCGTACCAGGGATGACAGCGAAACATGGGTGATATTTCTCAACGAGAAAGGCAGATGTAAAGGGGTAAGGATTACATGTGATAATGGCTGTTATGACAAAAAACTTAAGGAGCTGAATGGTTTGTACAGTCCGGTAGACGGAAACAGATGGATTTACCTGGCCGGTGGCAGTGAGATAGAGGTAATATTAAAAAGAGAGTCATGGTTTTTCACCGTGACATATGAGCAGACAAAGCATAAAGGATAAAGTGGAAACGACAGAGCTGCTGAAGAAAGTAAGAAAGATCGAGATAAGGTCGCGGGGCCTTACACGACA
>JAVEYS010000105.1:0-6256 GCA_034003345.1 Bacteroidales bacterium | reverse complement strand
CACATTGATGGTTTTTGGTTTAATTTTACACCAACTTTTCATCTTTATTAACTTAAAGAAATAAAAGTAAATGAACATTGGTTCATTTGAAAATAATTCGGGTTAAATTTGAATAAAAACCACCATGAAAATCTCAGTACTTACAGAAAATAATGCCGGATCACATACTCCTGCGGAGCATGGATTGTCATATTTGATTGAGTTTGAAAACAATAGAATACTGTTTGACACAGGACAGAGTGGACTGTTCATCAAAAATGCAGCCTCAATGCATACTGAGCTTGGAGGAATCGATATGATCGTGCTCAGTCATGGCCATTTTGACCATGGAAACGGGCTGGAGTATCTTGATGGCGGCACTCTGATATGCCATCCCGGTTGCTTTGTAAAAAGATACAGGAAGGCTGACCATACATTCATAGGACTTAAAAATACAAAGGAAGAGCTAAGCCGTAAATTCAGACTGATAACCTCTGCCGGGCCGTTCAGGATTTCCGATAGCATCATCTTCCTGGGGGAAATTCCCAGAATTACAGATTTTGAATCACAAACCACCGGGTTTGTGCTTGAGGACGGCACACCCGATTTCGTGATGGATGACAGTGCATTAGCCCTTATAAACCAAGACGGGCTATTTGTAATAACCGGTTGTGGCCATTCGGGAATAGTCAATACCCTTGAGCATGCCATGTCAGTTACCGGTGTGAATGTTATCTCCGGAATCATGGGCGGTTTTCACCTTAAGGAGAATGACCGCCAGACATTACAAACCATTGAGTACCTCAAGGAAAAGAAGATTACCCGGGTCATGCCCTCACACTGCACCTCCGGCACAGCGCTCACAGCCTTCAGAACTGCCTTCGGCTCACCTGAGGTAAAGACAGGTGATATATTTGAATTTTAGTCCAGCAGACCCTGTTAATCGTTTTAAGCCGGTGTGACCATCCGGCCATCAGCTACTCGCCGGGGAAGCCCGGTACGCCTGTTTCGCCAGAACAGGATTCGGTTCAGTAAAAAGCTTATGCCCTGACCGATATTTCTCCTTCATCTTATTCACCGGAAACATACGCCCTTCTACAGCTATGGCATTATTGACATTCGTTACCCCCTTAAAAAAACAAAGAAAAATGCCTCAAATGAACATATGTTCACTTAAATTACTATATTTGTACAGATATAGGTCGTAAAGAATCTATTGGTTACACCTTTAATAAATGAATTTTACATTTGAAATAAACAATAACAAGTTAAATAAAAACATAAAAATTATGGCAGCAGGAGATCGTACAGGACCTTCGGGAATGGGTCCCGGAACCGGAAGAGCACTAGGTTTTTGTTATGGATATGACACACCCGGATATGTAAAGGGCCGGGGAAGAGGCATGGGTCGCGGATCAGGATTTGGCCGTGGCATGGGCATGGGCCGGGGCCGTGGGGCTGTTGCCGGCAGAGGTGACGGTTTTACCGGTTACGGAGCAGGTCCGGGTTACCCGGATATGCCTGTAATAAACAAAGAAGATGAGATCAGGATGCTCAAGTCTCAGATTGAAGCTATTACCAGCACACAGAAGAGTATTGAGAAACGTCTTGAGGAACTTGGGAAGGAGTAGTCCAACCTGAAAAGCATACTCCCGGTCTGTTGATTACTCCTTAGTATTCAGCAGACCGATTTTGTTTAGGCCGGAATATCAGCATATTTTCAAGACAACCGGGTTTTCCGGCATCTTCAGCTGTATCCCGTTCATGCCGGCATACTTTGTTGCAGGGTCATAACTGATTCCCAGCTTATCAAGCAAGGGTTCAACAGCTACCTCGTGCGTCTGCAATCCTATCTCCCATGGATCATAACCCAGAAGCAGGCCTGCCAGCTCTTCATAGGTAAGAACAGGTATGCCATAACCATTTGCACCGTATATTTTCCCCTCCATCTCAGAAATAACATATTGCCACCTATCAAGGAAATAGGTACAACCCGGACAATTGGCAATAATCAGGTCTGGCTTGAATGGTTCCATCGAATCAAATTTCTTTTTTGAATTGGCAATAGAATAGCCTCTGTTTGACTTTATGATGTATTGCCTGAAACCGAACCCGCAGCAATGTCTTCTCTCAGGGTAGTCTACCTGATCTCCTCCCCAGGAGTCTATCAGTCCGGCCAGCACATAGGGAAACTCTGCCCCTCCTATTCCCTTTTCGGGAAAGATCTTTGCATAGTGACATCCTATATGGTCTACCACCCTGAGTGGTCTGCCGGTTGAAGCGTTGACAAGCCTTATTTTAATCTTCTCCGCCAGTTTCTCCCTGAACTTATAAATCACATCACTGGCATGTACCAGGTTTGCGGGTATCTCAAAACTCTTTCCCGTAGCCTTTAACAGAGCCTCGCGAGCCCTTTTTTCAATCTCAGGGTTATGCTTCCATGTCTCAAGCACCTCAACATATATACCGAATGATGTTACGCATGATACGACGAAATTCCTGTATCCTGCCTCTGTCATCAGGGCAAACTGACGCGCGACGACAGTCATGATGGTTTCAAAGGGCAGAACACCTGAATGATAAGCAATACCGGTACATGATGTCTGCCGCGGATCATCAAAAACATCAAGACCAAGTTCATCCGTAAGGATCTTGAGATATAATCCTTCTGCAGCAGGAAAGAAATTCTGTCTGATGCAGCTGCGCGCAAAATAGTAATGATCATCAGCTATCTCCTTCTGATAGGCCTCCCATATCTCATTTTTCCTACTCTTCTCCATCATTCAGCATATTAAAATATTCATCTCTCCCTTCAGAAAATTCCTTCCCGGCTTCGGCGGCCTTTTTCGCAGAGAACTCTTCAATTTTATTGAAACGGGCCGTCCCCCCGGTCTCGTCAAATATCCTTTTCAGATCATCCAGCGACTCTCTGGCAGTATTCCTTAGTGTCCCCGCCTGATCCTTCCCATAGCTGGTATTGAAACGCTCAAGTGTCTGTTCCCTGTTTTCCCTCAGCCATTCCCATACCGGTCCCTGCTCAGGATAATACTCGTTTTTCACCTCATCTATATAGATACAATACCCGTACTTCAGTATATGATCACCGACGGTCCTTTTCACTACCAGCTGTTTGCGGCCCTCCCTGCTCTCGGCGAAAAGCCCCGTCTCAATGGATAATGATCTGAGTGCTTGTATGATATAACACGGCACATTCCCTCTCGGACATCTTGTCTTGCAAGACAGGCACTCACCGCACATCCAGATAGTGTCGCTCTTCAAAAGATCTTTCAGTAGATTTTCATCTTTCTGCTGTACAGTATCTACAACCATCCTGGGGTCATAATCGCTCACTTCAGCGGCAGGACATACCGAAGTACATATCCCGCAGTTAATACATGCATTTAATCCTTCGCGATATCTTATATCCTTCTCAAGCTCCTTGTATAAATCTCCCATTTCGGTTGTCTGTTAATGGATTTTTATCACGGAAAAGTCAATTAATCTGGAAGTTACGCAGGTAGAATTTCTTTCCCTGATATACGGAACACTTGATAAGTCTCTGACTGAGCAGTGATTCCACTATCCCGAAGTCCGCCTTATTCTTTTGCAGAAGCTCCCTGAGGCTGTCCTCTCTCAGCGGGTGGACCGCAGTGATATTAAGGATATCCTCATAGATATTTCCGGTATGACCTGTATCCACTCCTTCAAAACCGGTAAGCAGCTCTGTATCTATGCCTGCTTCACTGAATATTTGCCAGGCGATGTTCAGGCTCTCGTGATCGGGAGCCGTAACGCTTTTATCTGCAGGAGGCCTTATGGGTATTGAAATGTAGGATTTACCCGGGGTCACTCTATTTATGATCGCAGCAATGCCTTCAAGACTCTTTCTGTCATCATTCATCCCTTTGCATAGCATAGTCTCCGTTCTCAGTGCCCCTGTGTACTCTGATGCAAAGACAGACAGTCCGTCAAGCAACTGTTCAAATCGCAGCCCGTCAGCCGGACGGTTAATCTTTTCCCATGTCAGAGCATCAGAAGCATCAACCTTGACAGATACCCAGTCGGCCTGCATCAGATCTTTGCGAACCGAACTGTCTGATAACATAGATGAATTGGTGATGACAGCTATCGGGATATTCTGCTTTTTCAGCAGTTTTATTGATTTTCCAATATTTATATCAAGGGTTGGCTCTCCGTTGGAAACGAAAGTAAGATAGTCTGGTTTCTCACCGGAAGAGAGCTTTTCAAGATGTCTCACCACCTCATTCATAATCAATTCAGGCTCAAAGAATGACTGACGTACCAGAGAAGGATTGGCAGTCTTTCCCACCTGACAGTAGACACAACTGTATGAACAGACTTTAGGACTGATAATATTATTAATGCCCAGGCTTTTACCAAGCCTGCGCGAGGGAACCGGACCGAATGTTATCATCTATTGTAATTTTTTTTCAATTGGATTGGTTATCATCTTATTAAAAACAACGTAACTACCTTCTTCCACTCCCAGGTATTCGGCTATGACAGCGCATTTAACCATAAGAAGAAAGAATATGCGACTATCATTTTCTCCTATCAGTCCTTCAAGATTGCCCTGCCCTTTTGAGATGATTAGGTCTGCCTCATCATAACATTTCCTGAATTCTTCACCTGTCCTTTTCAATATTGTTGTCGGAGCGTCATGCCCATTGGAGATGACCCTTGTAACCGCAGTCATACCAGTATACTCTGCATCTTCCATGGTAGCATCATTTATTGCCGGTGCTCCCCTTACCGAGAAGGTCATACCCGGGTGTCCCATCTCGCTGATAAGCAGCTTGTCAAAGACAATCTCACCTGCATTGTCACCTATATAGAGCACCTTTTTTGCTTTCAGCAGCGCTTCGGCCAGCTGTGGTGTATGGTCAACGGCAAAATCTGAAGTAAGCACCTTCTCAATTGTACCAGGCAGGTCGCAGTGGTCGTGAACAGCATAATCGATGATGTTACCCGCAATAGCCAGTTTCAGTGCGGTGATGAAGGGATTGTCTGAGGTTCTTACCTGTTTCTCCAGGTCACTGTACATTTCAAGCACTGTGTCATTACTGATCTGCTTCACCTCTTTATAAGGATCGGGGTCATCTGTGATCATCCGGTATAATTCCTGGATGTCGCGGGCACAGTCAGGTGCGGATATATCAAACCATTTATCATTGAGCACCTTAAGGAGGCCTTGAGTGAACTGTTCTTTGGCTTCAGCAGGTATGTCAGCTTTCTCAAGTCTGTTTCCATACGACTTTATCAGGCAATATACGCAGCGGTAGTCAGATATCATTTGAAGAATGGTTTAAGGTATCAGCGTTACAGTTACAGTTACAGTTACAGTTATTATTCAATCACAAATATAATGAACATATGTTCATTACCATGCATTTTCTGTCCATATATTTCAGGCACAACAGGCATCTGTTAAATTAAGGTTCACTCACTGCGAATGTGTTCAGGTTGGTATGCAGGGATATGCTGACAATATTGAAATAATTTCAGAAGAATAAAACGAATTTGTTTTATATTTGCACCCGCAAAAGGTCTTGTAGCTTTTCTGTCAGAGCACCGGCAGATAGTTGCGGATCATGAGCAAACAGGTCCCGTAGCTTAACTGAATAGAGCATCTGACTACGGATCAGAAGGTTACAGGTTTGAATCCTGTCGGGATCACAAGAAACTATCCTGCGCAAGCAGGATTTTTTGTTTTGAAGGAGCCTCTGAAGCTTGCTTCAAAGAGGATCCTGAAAAAATAAAAAATGCCGCCGCAAGGCGGATAGTTTCTTGTCCGTAGCCCCCATAAACGGATCACGCCGACGAAGGAGGCGTAATCCGTTTGGAATTACAATATAACAACGCAATTCGCTAATATGTAACGTGTTACGTTTATTTATGACCCTATTTCAACAACGTTTCTACAACCCATCTGAAAACTGCCTATTTTCACATTCATTTAAGCATTGCTCATGTTTGTTTGTTTGCCTCGCTTATTAAGACGCATTCAAAATACAAGCATTAGAATTTCTTTAATAATTTGTAACAAAATTCAGAACGCCCAAATACATAATTTCAACATGTTCAATAGTGTACTCTGAATATTTTCCATGAGCTGCTTTATTTCTTAAATCCAGCCATGCAGTTACATTCTTGTGGTCCAAATTACCATATACATTGGCCTTACATAAGTCAGAGGTCATTAAATCAGCCTTGTTGGGAACAACATCAGACCCTTGCACAACAGTTATATCGATGG
>JAVEYS010000104.1:0-6502 GCA_034003345.1 Bacteroidales bacterium | reverse complement strand
CAATCTTCACCTCTTGCAGTAATGATGATCTTTAAAGCCATTTTGTTAATCGGCTCATGCAGGAAGGAGAAGATCATTTTATCAGGACCCCTGATGCTATCCCTTTTAATGATTCAATAAAGACAGATATCGAACTATGGCACTGGGTAAAAACGGTTATCGATTACCATGTAATATTATTTTATTACCTGCTCCCGGAAGATTAACCATATGATTAAACCATATGGTAACTATTTGCTCTTACCGCCTGGTAAGGTGACTGCCTCACACACGGCAGCATATCTCCATGCTTTCATGAAGATGCGGAAAATGACAAGCAGTTGTGTGAGGATGAAGAAGAGAAATATCATTATTCCCTTTTGCGGAGTAGCTATCATTGTGAACAAGAGGGCTACCAGCACGAAGGCAGCATTTATCATAACAATGGCGAACACGGTACCGTAGGAGAGCCAGAATCTCTCTCTCAATGCCCTGAGAGCGGTCCCAATGGCCCTGAATACTCTTGGCGAACCTGTAGCTGCCACCCATCTTCGTGAGGCATCGGCAATAAAGATCCATACAGGCATTCCGAGCGCCCATATCGCGTAGAAAGGATAAATAGCACCACCTCCGGGCATCTGTTTGTCGGAAATCATCATAATAATTATCCCTGGTATTCCAATGATAATGAAAGTGTAAGCCCCTACGATAAGCATCATCAGCAATGCTATCTTTAAAAACGGAATGAAGTTATTGGCTGAAGCCCTGAAGAATTCGGAGACACTCAGGCCGCCCCATGAGATGGTGAACCTCCTGAAGAGTCCGCCGGCAAAAAATGTCATTAACACAAAGCCTGCAAGGCTAATGAACAGAGTACCTGCTGCTACGCCTGCCATAAGTCCGCCAAACGGTCTGCTTATATCACCGATAAGCCCGAGGTCAAAACCGTCCATAAGACGCTCCACGGCCATGCTGTCCCCGAAGATAGTGTTCAGAAAGCTTTTCAGCGGATAGCCGACAGCGAACACCAGCACGAGTGTTATAATCCATATCACCAGCATCAGTTTATATGATGATGCTGAAGCCTTGACTCCTTTCTTCAATATTTTAAATAAACTCATCTCTGGAATTTTAAAAGGTTAAGAGTGAAATCATCATCTGCATGAGGAATGCGAATTTGTTCATCATGCGACGGGAAGCCATATACTTCGGATTCTCTGTCCATGAGTTATTAAGCCGGTCGACGTCTAAATCGATCTTATCCAGCGGATCGATCTTAGCCCATACAGCCTGTCTGGTGCCTGTGTATTCGAAATCCTTGTAGCTGGCCTTCCCATCCCATGTCTCCAGCACCTCATCACCATTATCAAACCCGATAAGTATCTCTGTGGGCAGTGTCACCTCCCCGAGCCTTTCAATACTTACCCTTGAAAGATACAGGGTATCACTTTTACGGTCACTTCTCGTGTATGTCACCGAGTCGCCCTCGATAACGCCGGAATAGCCTCTGATCTTCCTGACAGTTATTCCGGACAACCTGTAATCGCATATTCCGCTACCGTATAGTACCTGGTCAAAGAACCAGTCCATATCCTCTCCGAACCTGTCCCCGTGTTCTTTCGTAACTACATCATTCACAACCGCAATGAAATCGCGCCCCGAGGGGTGGTGGAAAGACCATCTGCGGTAATACTCGCGGAAAACGTTGTCCATTGTCACGGTGCCAATGATCCCCTCAAGAGTATTTAGCCAGGTGGCAGCCTTGTTGTATGACATCATCCCATATGTATTATGAGGATACATCCATGAGGGAAGGTCATTGGCAGATATATTCCGGCTTTGAGAGGAGATGTACACCTGTCTTCCCTGATCTGTGTCTGAAATCTTGAGAAACGGCAGTCTCAGCACTCCGTAGCCGTTGCCGTAATAATGGTCAACGATCCGCTGTTCCCAGTAGGAGTTGACGCCTTCATCCAGCCATGGCTCCTCAAATTCATTGCTTGCCAGTATGCCCATGAAATATGAATGTCCGAACTCATGTATGGTGGTCATCTCGGCCATCTTCAGGAATGAAGGTATTAATCCTCCGCCCATCGAGGTAAACAGGGTAGTATATTCCATCCCTCCGGCACCTGATCCTGACATAGGAGGATCAACGAAGGTAATATGGGGCCATGGATATGGGCCAACCCTCTCTCCCAGGTATTCAAGGGCATGCATGACGGCTTCAAACTGGGCGTCTGCCTTTTTCAGACCTTTTTCTGTCGTAAGAAGGGTAATATCAACATTATGCCATTTCCTTGTCACGACCTTATATCCCGGCCAGGCAGTCCAGGCAAAGTCAACAATGTCTTCTGCTCTCCAGATCACCTTCTTCCTGTTTTCGCCGAGGTAAATCTCCTCGATAAACATACCGCCTGAGCCTGTGACAAAATCCTTCGGTAAGGTTACCGAAACATTATATACTGAATGGTTAGCATAGAACTCAGAGTTAGCGTGGAACTGGTGACAATTCCATCCGTCCGCCTCGCGCTGCCGCATACCGGCCGTTTCATACACTCCGAACTTGGGAAACCACTGTCCAACAAAGAAGAAATCGTCAGCATACCCGGTCCTGACAATCGGCGATGGCAGCCTGGACTCAAATGCGATGTTAAGCCTCAGGGTGTCACCGGGAGCAACCGGCTCAGCAAGAACCACCTTAAGAACAGTACGGTCATATGTATTCCCGTCATCAGGCGATACATAACTCATCGATCCGCAAAGGTCATTGCCCTTCGCATCTGTCATGGTGCGTATCTTAACCCATCCCCATCCCTCTTCTCCCGAGGGCGACCAGCGGCCGTCCGAATTAAAGGAGCTCTTATTACTGCTGAAGGCATTGAGGTACATATGCATCATCGCCTCTCCTACCGGTTGTTCAGAATTGTTCACCCAAAAAGCGGTCATCTCACCTGAGACAATATGCTTTTCAGTATCAAGAACAGCGTCTATATCATAACCTGTAAGCCTGTCACTGAGAGGTGCCTCTACAACTATCTGACCTTTCAGTAAAAATGGCGCTGAAAGCATCAGGAATAAAATGAATCTTCTCATTACCGTCCGTTTAATGAATAATTGGATACATAAACTTAGCTAATAATTTCCCCGGTTTATTACCTTTGCACATATTTCTCATTTTGTGCAATGGCCAGAAGAAGTACTCGGGATATGATCATTAGCGTTGCTGCCGGGCTGTTTGCCACTGCAGGTCTTCGGAAAACGACCATGGAGACGATAGCAGCAGCAGCGGGACGCGGGAGAAGGACTGTCTACATGTATTTCAGCAACAAGGCTGAGATATATGATGCGGTGGTTGACAATGAGATAAAGCTCATTACAGAGCCGTTAAAAGATATTGCCAGCTCAGATGAGCCTTTTGAAACAGTTATCAGACGATACAGTGACGAAAGGGTCAATCAACTGAATGCTTTAAGCATCAGAAATCCCCTTCTGCTGAAAGACTTTGCGCTGGGGCTCAGCAGGGTGGAACGCCTCAGGGCTAAGCTCCAGAAAATGGAGAAGTTGATTCTGATTCCATTTTTCAGGAGAGAGATTGAACAGCATGACCTCTCCATCCGGTTGTTACCTGAAGACTATGCCACAGTCCTTCTCAATATGCTGTGCGGTAATGACCATCTGATAACAAAAAAAGATGGCCTCCGTGAGGCCATCCATCTGTCAGCTGTCTCTGCCGACCTGTTTCTTAGAGCCATTGCCAGCTTAAGGCATTGACACTGTCTCATCCTTTAACACCTCCTGCCGTTTTATCAGCTCAGAGTCTTGAATTTTTTCATTATGTCACCGGAATTCATCATAAAATCGATGTACTGTGCCCGGGTATATGGGAGCTTGTTTTCCGCATTCTTTAATGACAGCTTGCCACGGAAAGCCTCAATGTTTTCATAACCATGTCCCTCCATCCATTTAGAGGTCTCTTCGGTGATTGATTTAATAACGTCGACACCGTTGCGATAGATCGTGCTTACCACCTGCACGGCGTCAGCACCTGCAAGTATCATTTTAATTACATCATTGCCGGAAAATATGCCGGTTGATGAACATACAGAGGCTCTGATGCTGCTGAAAAGCATTCCTGTAAATCTCAGTGTCAGCTTGTTGTCATCGCTGTTACTGAGGTTATATGGCATTGTATGCTGCTCGGTGAATATATCGATGTCAGGCTGCAGCATTCTGTTAAAAATAACCACACCGTCAGCTCCTGCCTTGTCAAGCTCAGCAATGAAACTAACCGGGTTGGTATAGAATGGGCTGAGTTTCACTGACACGGGTATCTTAACGGCTGCCTTAACCTTACGCAGGGTCTCAACCTGAATCTTCTCAATCGTTTCCCGGCTTTTTCCGGCTTCAACTGGAATAGAATAAAAGTTCAGTTCCAGTCCGTCAACGCCTGTTGCTTCAGCCTTGATGGCATAGTCAACCCATACCTCTTCATTGATGGCGTTCACGCTGGCAAACAGCGGAACAGAGACGGTATCCCTTGCCTTCCGGAGGTTCAGGAAATAATCATCCGGAGATTCAAGTACCGAATGTGAGTTTGGGAAGAGGGTCACCTGTTCCGCATTACGCTCTTCATACTCTGTCTTTAACTCATAATTCTCGAGGTTCTCCAGGTGAACCTGCTCTTCGAAGAGAGATTTGTAGACAAAAGCTGCAACGCCGGCCTCTTCCAGTTTACGAAGTTTATATACGTCAGTCACCAGGTTACTGGCACCTGCAATAACGGGATTCTTCAGTTCAATTCCCATGTAATGTGTTCTCAGATCTGCCATGACTTTTTACTTTTTATGTATAACAAACAGTTAAACAAAATGTTCTGGCTTGCTTGTCTTAACACAGGTCCGGTATCCGACATATTATAAACAAGCAGGATGAAAATGAAAGAAGTTATCGCCCAGATCGGGTGCACAATAAATACGACCGGCAGGTGATCTCTGCCGGTCGTTATGAGGGGAGGGGAAAGATGTTTTTATTTCGCCTGGGTGAACTGTCCTTTAGTCACCCACAACACAACCTCGTCAGAGAGAGGTTTTACAGCAGGTTTAAGATAGCCTACCAGCTTTCCGTTCTCATCAATAAGATACTTCTGGAAGTTCCATGCAACTTCAGAGTCAATCACGCCGTTGGCAGACTTGCTTGTGAGCCACCTGTACAGAGGATGCATATCATCACCCTTAACTGATATCTTTGACATCATCGGGAATGTGACCCCATACTTACTGTCGCAGAAGCTCATTATCTCATCATTTGTTCCCGGTTCCTGGTTCATGAAGTTGTTAGCCGGGAAGCCAATTATTACAAGCTTTTGCTTATAAGCTTTGTTCAGCAGTTCAAGGTCTTTGTATTGCGGTGTATGTCCGCATTTTGATGCGGTGTTTACGATCATGACCTTTTTGCCCTTCAGTTCAGCAAAGCTGTACTGTTGCCCGTTGATATCCTCTACAGTAAAGTCGTAGAACGACTTCTGTGATAAGGCCGGCATTATTATTAATGCCAAAAGGGTAATTATAGTAATCAGTCTCTTTTTCATTTTCTGTTTTATTTATATTCATAATTACAAACCTGGTGCCAATTATGTTCTAAGTAATCATAAAAAACTGTTTGTGGGCTGAATATACGAAAATCTTTCTACTTTTGCACCACATTTGATCCTCCTCTCAGCCGGATGCCAAAGAGGGGAACAAATCCGGGGTATAGCGCAGTCCGGTCCCGTCAAATCAACAAGTTGATTTGGCGAGGATCCTCGATCCCGATTTAACGGGATCGGGATTAGCGCATCTGAAACTTGATTATGTACTATGTATATATTATAGAATCAGAGAAAAACGGAAGATATTACATCGGGCAGACAGATGATCTGGAAGCCAGGTTAGACAGACATAATAAAGGAAGAAACCACTCAACAAAACCATATTTGCCATAGAGGCTGAAATGGTGGAAAGAGTTTGACACAAGATCAGAAGCAGTATTAACGGAAAAAAGAATAAAATCTATTAAGAAGAGAGTTAGAATTGAGATATTTGTTGTCGAGAATAAATTTCGGGGTATAGCGCAGTCCGGTTAGCGCATCTGGTTTGGGACCAGAGGGTCGCAGGTTCGAATCCTGCTACCCCGACAAACATAAAAAGACCCTGACGTTTCTGCGTCAGGGTTTTTTATTGGATGGAAGGAGCATCGAAAAGAAGTTTTCGAATGCTCATGACAGACAATAAGAACCGACTGAAAGGAGGGCTTTTTATGTTTGAATCACCTCCAAAAGGATCACGAGGAGGAACGACGAGTAACCCTGCTATCAGGTTTTTTTAAAGTTGATCAATTCAATATCTTGTGAGTGTATTTATTTTGAATACGAAAAATGCTGTTGTCTTATCCTCCAGTGTCCATTAGTCTTTTCCAGCACACCTGTCCAGCGAGCATTTTCCCAGTTGGCAGGCTGACCTTTCCATGTATTAAAGTCGTTAAG
>JAVEYS010000103.1:0-6592 GCA_034003345.1 Bacteroidales bacterium | reverse complement strand
AGCCATCTCTGCATACTGGGTCCTGCACTGTTCTTGCCATCTCTGCATACTGGCTCCTGCGCTGCTCCAGCCATCTCTGCATACTGGGTCCTGCGCTGCTCCAGCCATCTCTGCATACTGGCTCCTGCGCTGAAATGACCCACAGGGTAATTTTTTCACGTTTGGCCCTGGTCATGCAGTCTAAGTGTCAGACAATCAATTCTCAATTCTTAAATTTTAATTCTTAATTCTTAATTCTTAATTCTTAATTACTATTCACCTCCCTGCCTTTAAGGATGAGTCTGTCATAGAGGAACAGCAGCAGACTGGCGGCGACTCCTATAGCTGAGAAGAGTATCCATACCCTTGATGGGTTATAGGTATCCCAGAGATACATGTTCAGTTGCCTGGCATCCATCCCGAACAGTTCGCGTGCTCTTGCAAAGTAGTCTGACTGTGTGAATGTGGCTGATATATCAGGTATATTAAATCCCTTTTCTGCCACTGCTCTCTGCAGGAGGGTCAGCTTACCGGCAATGGCGTCAAATGGTCTGCCGGATAACCAACCGGCACCAAGGTGACCTATTGCCACAGGCAGAAATGCTGTTCCCATGTAAAGTGCTTTCCTGTCTGAGGGCGCAATCCTGCCAACATATTCCTGCACCTTGGGTGATGATGCCATCTCTCCCAGGCTGAATATCAGCACTCCCAGGATGATGATCCAGGGGTTGAGATTGGAGAACATCAACGCCAGTCCAAAGGCAACGACGAAAATACCCGTCATGATTGAGTTCAGTGGTCTGGCCTTGGATGTGATATAAGAGACGATCAGCTGGAACAGTATTATAAAGAATGAGGCGAGGCTCGACAGAGTAACCGGGGTGAGGGTGTCCGGAGAGAGCCCGAGTGATGATGACAGTTTTTCGAGGTCGACCCACGCCTCTACAAATACCGGGAATGAGTAGAAGAGCTGGTTGTAGGCTGTCCAGAAGACGCCGATGATCAGCAGGAAGATAAGGTATCGCCAGTCAGTGAGTGTTACTCCTATATTCCTGAATGCGATGCCTATGTTCTGTGCCAGAGTCTTGTCACTCTCGGTTACCGCCGGCTCTCTGTAAAGGAAGGTCACAATGACAAAGTTCAGGGCGATGGCGGCAATAGATATATAGAAGACATTGTCCCAACCGTTCCTGTAGATCAGGCTTGCAATAAAAGGGCCGATAAAACCACCTATGTTTACCACCATATAGAAGATGCCGAATCCGATGGAGGAGGTCTCTCTGTCAGTCACCCTGGCCACCGTTCCCGAGATGATAGGTTTGAAGAGTGCCCCGGCGACTGCCAGGAGTATGAATGAGGCGAAGACAGCTCCAAAGGTCTCGAAGTGGCTCAGCATGAAGAAAGAGAGTATATATGTTGTGAAGGAGAGCATGAGCACCTTACGGTAGCCTATCCTGTCAGCGATGGCTCCGGTGATGACAGGCAGGAAATAGAGGATCATTGATCCTGTCCCCATGATCGTGCCCTTCTGGACGTTGCTGAATCCGAGTGCACCGTCTTCGGTGGCGGAGGTCAGGTAGAGGGCGAAAAAGCCGCTGTAGAATCCGTACCATGCCCAGCGCTCAAACAGTTCGAGCACGTTGGAGATCCAGAAGAGGCGGGG
This sequence comes from Bacteroidales bacterium, assembly GCA_034003345.1. Classification (GTDB taxonomy): domain Bacteria; phylum Bacteroidota; class Bacteroidia; order Bacteroidales; family VadinHA17; genus SR-FBR-E99. Next base: position 4,950 of record JAVEYS010000103.1, on the reverse strand, counting down.
AAATCTTTTCAGAATGCGGGAGAAGCTGCTCATTAAATGATTTTTTCGGCGCTTAAAATAGTCAATTTACTGATACCTTTTAGTGGTTTGACCAGGTCATTTTGATGCATAAAAATAGGCCTCTCTTCTGTCGGCATCATCCCAGGTATAGACCTTCCTGTGCCGGAAGCTGTTCATGAAACCCAGCAGGGCAGTGTCGCCAACGCACATTGTAGTGTGTGCCAGCAGTGCCATGGAGAGCACCCATTGCCACCACGGCCGGGATAATGCCATGGCAATGATCAGCCCGGCGGTGATAGTGATAAAGGGTGTAAGTGCAACAAGGGCAAAGAGTCTCTGACCGGCAACAAAACGATGAGCCGTAACAAATATTATGCCCTGGCGCAGATCGGCGCCAAAACGTATATCCCTGGCACCGGAAAGCCTGAAAGGCACCAGATGTGCGCCTTCGTGAACCGGTATCAGAAGAAGCGGTATGACAATAAGTCCCGTTGCCAGCCCCGGGATGACCCGCGGATCACCGGATGGATATCTCAGTCCCGGCCAGAACCAAATGGATAGGAACAGTGCCGAAGCCGCAGTCAGCCAGGCAAGTATCATAGGCAGGCTGGGTTTGCCCAGGTTGCCAAGCACGAAAGGAGCAAGGTCACTATAAGAGAGTGTCATGATCTTATCGTATGCAGACAGGTCGTCAAGCTCTTCAACAGATGGTTTCGATGTCATATATTTTCAAAGATAATTTTTTGCAGCGCACTCAAGATGACATTGCTCAGTTTTGTTCCCTGATGAAACCTTTGGCACAACATTTGGTTAAATTTGCGGGGAAATATGAAGAGGTTGCCTGTCATATTATTTTTCGCAGTGTTTTCTGTTGCCGGTTACGGACAGCAGAGAGACACCGTTACTCGTGACACGGTACTTAGCCTACTTCATGTGCTGAAGACAGCCACTTTTGATGGCCAAACATACCCCCTTGTGGAGCTGAAGGAGATCACCATAATTGACAGAATGCCACGCAGTGCGCGTTTTGACTACCGCAGGCATTCGCGTCTTGTCTATAACATTCGCCGGGTCTACCCTTACGCTCTTATTGTCAGGGACGAGTTCGGGCGCATCAACAGATTGCTTGCTACGATGCCGGATGAGAAAGACCAGCGTAATTTCCTGCAGCAGTACCAGAAGGATCTTTTCCAGAGTTATGAAGGTGATATGAGGAAGCTTACATTTACGCAGGGGAAGATACTCATCAAGCTGATCGATCGTGAGACGCAGATCACCTCATATGATCTCATCAGGCAGTACCGCGGAACATTCTCTGCCACCTTCTGGCAGAGTATAGCCCGCATTTTCGGGACTAATCTTAAGTCTTCATATGATGCTACCGGCGAGGACTATCTGATTGAGCAGATAGTCAGGGAGATCGAAGCCGGGAGGCTCTGATCACTTTTTCCCTGACAGCTCTTTCAGGGCCCTGACAACTGCATCGGCATCACGGGCTATCTCTGGTAATGTTGCATTAAGCATGTAGCATGGTGCGGTGGCAATCATGTTTTTTCTGTCCACCGACACCTCCCCATGGTTTTTGTTCTCGTGCCGGCCGCCAAGTATTGCTATGTCAGCAGCTGTTGCGGCATCGGTACCGATAGTGACAGTAATATTGCCAAGGACCCTCGCTATGAGTACCGGAGATATGCAGAGCGCGCCTATGGGCTTCCCTGCCTTATGGGTGGAGCGTATAGCATCTTCCACAACCCTATCGACATGGCACTCAGGACCGTCAAAAGCGTATGTGCAGAGGTTCTTGGCCACACCGAAACCTCCCGGGAAAATAAGCATATCAAACTCCTCTGCCCTGTATTCCGTCAGTGCCCTGATCTTTCCTCTGGCTATACGGGCAGCTTCTGTCAGCACATTGCGCGATTCGGTCATCACCTCGCCCGTGAGGTGGTTGATGACATGGTGTTGTGCAACGTTGGGTGCAAAGATTTCAAAGGTGCCCCCATTGTTTTCAATCGCATAGAGTGTCATCACGGCCTCGTGGATCTCGGTTCCGTCCATCACGCCACAACCGGCAAGAACAACTGCTGCTTTCATTTCAGGTTTTTAAATGTTTAGGTAATAAAGTTAAGAAAAACCTTTATTATTTCCGGGTTGATAAATAATTCCGGTTGTCTTAAACCTAATATTATTTAGGCTATTGAAACCCACCAGCGACTTCCTCCGTGCCCGTTGTTAATCGGGGTAGAGAAAAAAAACAGCCCGAAATCATAAAATGAAAAAAAATTAACTACTTTTAACAATTCAGATTTTGCAGGTATGCAAATTTTGCAAGTATGCAAATCTTGTCTCTCCTGTATGATTTGGAAAAGTTAACCTAAACTCTATTGTTAAACTAAAATTCTGATTTATGAACAAACTAAAACTTGTGCTTGCACTGTTTGTGTTTACGGGTTTTTCGGCCCTGATGGCACAAACGGTTGCAATCAAGGGTACTGTTACTTCTGCAGAGGATGGTTTGCCCATCCCAAGTGTTGCGGTGACAGTAAAAGGTACCACGATCGGTACCTTGACCGATGTGGATGGAAATTATTCCATCGGTGCTCCAACGAGTGCCAACCAACTTGTTTTTATTTTTGTTGGTATGAAGACCGTAACTGAAACCATCAGTGGTCGCACAACTATTGATGTTGCAATGGTAACGGACATTCTAGGCCTCGATGAGGTTGTGGTAACAGCCCTGGGTATCACAAGGGATAAAAAGGCCCTCGGGTATGCGGTTCAGGAAGTCCGTGGTGACAATATCAGTAAAACAAAAGAATCTAACTTTGTAAATTCGCTATCGGGTAAGATTGCAGGTGTACAGATTAAACAATCCAATACCATGGGCGGGTCAGCTGATATCCTTATTCGTGGATATAAGTCGCTCATGAATAACAACCAGGCTTTGTTTGTGGTTGATGGTGTCCCAATGGATAACAGTATTACTAATACCGATTTACAGATCGGTGGTGGTGGCGGTTATGACTATGGTAATGCTGCCATGGACATTAACCCTGATGACATAGAATCAATGTCAGTATTGAAGGGCGCTGCAGCCACTGCTCTTTATGGTTCGCGTGCAGCCAACGGTGTGATAATGATTACCACCAAAAAGGGTTCAATAAAAAAAGGTGTCGGTGTAACCTTAAACGTAGGTTTAATGTTCAGTAAGATCGATAAAGCCACTCTTCCGAAGATTCAAAAAGAATACGGAGCTGGTTATGGTGATTACTTTGATTACGCAGATCTTGATGGTGACGGAATTGATGAGACACTCGTTCCTTATTATGACGATGCATCATGGGGTCATAAATTTGATCCTACTCTGATGGTTGTTGACTGGGTTGGACTTGAACCTACTGATACAAAGAACTATCTGAGAGAAGTGCCCTGGGTTGCCGGTGCTCATGATCTGGGAGATTTCTTTGAAACAGGGGTCAAACAGACTTACAATATTGCATTTGATGGCGGGAATGAAAATGGCACATACAGATTCTCCTATACAAATCTTGGAGAGACAGGCATTATGCCCAATAGCAGTATGAAAAAGAACACTTTCAATTTTGGCGGTTTATATAACCTGACAAGCAAATTGACTGTTGAATCAAATGTAACCTATACTAATGATGTCAACAAAGGCCGTTATGGTACCGGTTATGACCCGGGTAACCCGATGCAGTCACTGGGACAATGGTTTCAGACTAACGTCGATATTTATGATCTGAGAGATTATTATGAGACCTCCGCCGGAAAGCAGAGAACATGGAACTATAATGCATATGATGATCTTGAAGTGCCGATTTATCATAATAACATCTACTGGACCCGTTATAAAAATTATCAGAATGATGGAAGGGACAGGATGTTCGGTTACGGAACCCTGAGATATAAATTAACTTCATGGCTGACTCTTGAAGGTCGTGCTGCTGTTGATAATTATTCGGAATTTCAGGAAGAAAGAGTTGCATGGTACAGCAACCAGACGTCACTGTACAATAAATACCTTAGAAACTTCAATGAGTCAAACCTTGACATAATGGCTAAGTTCACGAAGTCGTTCGATGTTTTCTCAATTAATGGTCTCATTGGTGCAAACAGGAGGAGAACAACAATCAAATCACTCAATGGTGCAACTGTTGGTGGCTTGCTTGTGCCCGATCTTTATAATCTTTATAACTCATCTTCTCCGGTTCAGACTACTGAATCTGAATTATTGTCAGGAGTCAACAGCGTCTTCGGTAACGTGTCTTTCGGATACAATAACATGATCTATGTTGATTTGACAGGCAGAAACGATGTCTCTTCAACACTTCCTGAGGACAACAACAGCTATTTTTATCCTTCAGTATCAACTAGTTTTATAGTCTCTGAGATTCCGGGCATTAAAGGTTCAAATGCCTTTTCCTTTTTGAAGGTTAGATTAAATTATGCGGAAGTAGGTAGCGATGCTCCTGTGTATAGCCTTCTGTCATCATTTGTTCAGGAAGCGAACTGGGGCACCATTGGAAGTTTCAGGGTAAACACTACAATAAATAATCCTGAGTTGAGACCAGAAAGGACAAAGAGTATAGAGGCTGGATTGGAAGCCAAGTTTTTCCAAAACAGGTTCGGGTTTGATGTTTCATTGTATAAGACTAACTCAATTGATCAGATCATGCCTGTAAGTATAAGCCCTTCAACTGGTTATGCGCAGAGATATGTGAATTCAGGTGAGATTGAGAATAAGGGTATTGAGCTTGCATTAAATGCAAATATTATCAAAACAAAAGACTTTAACTGGGATATTCAGGTAAACTGGTTTAAAAATAAGAACACAGTACTAAGTCTTTATGAAGGAGTTACAAATATTCTTCTAAGTTCATCATGGGATGTAAGCACAAATATTACTGTCGGTCAACCTTACGGTGTTCT
>JAVEYS010000102.1:0-6779 GCA_034003345.1 Bacteroidales bacterium | reverse complement strand
TTCCCGCCGTCTCCACAGCTCTTCTTGGCGTGCTGGCAGGCCATCTCCTGCAGCTTGAGAGGCAGGGCCTGACAGGACTGAAGAAGGCGCTTGTAATTATGGCGGCAGGAGTGGCAGGCCTGCTTCTTGGATTGTTGTGGGGGACATTCTTTCCAATAAACAAAAACCTCTGGACAAGCTCCTTTGTGCTTTATGCAGGTGGCTGGAGCCTCCTGCTCCTGGGTATCTTCTATCTCGTGACTGACGTCTGGAAAATACGGAAATGGGCATTTTTCTTTGTGGTCATCGGGATGAACTCAATAACAATTTATGTTCTTCAGTTCAGGATACTGAAGTTTGACATTATCAGGGATTTCTTCCTGAAGGGTATCACCGGTCTGTCACCTGCCACCGTGCAGCCCTTCATCAATGCCATCGGTTACATGGCAGTCGTGTGGCTGTTCCTATGGTTTCTCTATCGTAATAAAATTTTTCTCAAAGTATAAGCCTCTTATGAAACGCAAAACTCTGTCGCCGGCACTTTTCGCACTATGTCTTCTCTCCGCACTACTCATTCCATCATGCACTTCTGACACAGGGCATGAAGGTTACAGACCTTATTCGGTGATCCCGAAGCCTGTCACTGTAGTTCAGGAAGAGGGTGAGTTCCTGCTCAGCTCCTCTACTGCACTTATCATCGACCCGCTCTTTGCCTCCGGGGGTAACGTGACGGAGCTGTTTAACAGTTTTCTGGCAAAAAACTTCAGGAAGATACAGGTTGGTCTGCCCGGGAAGAGAGGCACTAAGAATGTCATTATCGCCAGGCATGACTCCCTTGTCGCCGGCGATGAGGCTTACAGACTACTTGTAAGGAACGATTCAATCATTATAGATGCCTCCGGTGATGCAGGTCTCTTTTACTCCTTCCAGACGCTGATGCAGCTTATCTTTCCCTCGCAGAATGAGGCTGGAGGAGTTATATCCCTGCCCTGCGTGTCAATAAGTGACACTCCTCAGTACGCATACCGGGGCATGCATCTTGACGTGTCAAGACATTTCTTCCCAAAGGAATTCATCTTTAAGATGCTTGATGCCATGGCAATGCATAAGCTCAATACCTTTCACTGGCATCTGACTGATGATCAGGGATGGAGGATAGAGATAAAGAAGTACCCGGGCCTCAGTGAGACAGCCGCATGGAGGGATGAAACGCTCATAGGTCACGGCAGTGAGACACCGTGGGTATATGATGGTATGAGGTACGGAGGTTACTATACGCAGGATGATGTCCGTGAGGTGGTCGCATATGCAGGCAAGCTGCATATAAACGTGCTGCCGGAGATTGAGATGCCCGGTCATGCCGTCGCCGCCCTCAGGGCCTATCCCGGGCTCTCGTGCACCGGAGGGCCAACACCCTCTTTCAACAGGTGGGGAGTGTCAGAGGAGGTCTTCTGCGCCGGAAAGGAGGAGACGTTTGAGTTCCTGACCGGTGTGCTCGACGAGGTAGCAGGGCTGTTCCCGTATGAATATATACATATCGGTGGCGACGAGTGCCCCAAGGTGAGGTGGAAGGAGTGCGATCTGTGCCAGAAGAGGATAGCTGACAATAACCTGAAGGATGAGCATGAGCTACAGAGCTATTTCATTAAACGTATTGAAGCTTTTCTTTCATCAAAGGGAAAGAAAATAATCGGATGGGATGAGATCCTGGATGGAGGTATTGCAGAAAGCGCCGCCGTGATGTCATGGAGAGGCCATGCAGGAGGTATACAGGCTGCAAACATGGGCCATGATGTGGTGATGACGCCACACTCATTCGTCTACCTCGATTACTACCAGTCGGAATACAATGAGCCCCTGGCTATCGGCGGCATGCTCGATATGCAAAAGGTCTATTCAATAGATATCATGCCCTCTGACATTGATGAGGATAAAAGGAAACACATCATAGGTGCCCAGGCAAATGTATGGACCGAATATATGGCTGACGAAAAGCATGTTGAGTACATGGTTTTTCCCAGGCTGGCAGCGCTGGCAGAAGCCCTGTGGACACCACGTGCATCTCTTGATTATGACGACTTCACGACCCGCATGAATGAACAGTATGCCAGGTATGATGCAATGGATATTTCATACAGGGTACCCTCCCCGGAAGGATTCGGGCCTGTAAACCTGTCTGCTGAAAAATCAGTAACTGTTGAACTGTCGAATGGAATCTCCGGCTCAAAAATATTTTACACCCTTGACGGAGGGGAACCTGGTGAAAGGTCAGATCTTTATACAGGACCGTTGACCCTTGATCTTTCTGAAGAGAGACAGATGAAGGCCGTCACAGTGATGCCCGGCGGCAGAAAGAGCGCTGTGATGTCCGGCCTCTTCAGACAGGCAGACTTTAAAGAGGCGCATAAGCCTGAGACAGTAATACAGGGAATAAGATTCGGCCTGTATAAAGGAATCTTTGATTCTGCACTTGATATCCGGGGCAGGGCTGACACTGCCGGTACTGTTGAAACAATCAGAATCCCTGCCGGTGCTCCTGCAGAGAATTTCGGACTGATAATGGAAGGCTATCTCTCAGTGCCTGAAGAGGGCATTTATACCTTCTTTACAGGCTCAGACGATGGGGTGCTTCTCTATATTGATGATGAACTCATTGTTGACGGTGATAAGTTGCATCATGGTATCACAAATGAGGGTCCGGCGGCGATGAAAGCCGGTCTTCACAGGATAAGTGTCAGGTATTTCCAGCGGCTCTACAGGCAGAGTCTAACCGTCAGCTGGGAGGGGCCAGGCGTTACTAGAGAGACAATACCCGCCGGGGCTCTCTTTAACTGAATGATATGACCATCCATGACATGAAGTCACGCCTGATCATTGATCCTTTCTCATAAACGTGTTCCATGCCTCATCAGATAATCTCTGGTTTTCAAGTATATCATTGACCACCCTGAGGTTCCATGAGGCTTTTCTTGCCGTTGCGGGATCAGATGACCCTGCCAGTTGTCTGAGGGGTTCGATGGTCTCTTCAGGATGCCCTTCCATTATCATGCTATTCAGCTTGTTGAATAGCATACCGCCATAAAGTTTCTCAACATAGTGATCAGTGTAGGGGTAGAATTTACCTATGCATTCTTTTGCAGAAGTCTCTGCAAGTGCCCTGACACGGTCTCTCTCTCTGGCAAGCGTTGGTCCGCCGATCATACCGAAGATCGTGTACTTTGATTTTACATAATCAGACAGCTCTCCGGCACACCGGTCAACTACTTCCCCGTCTGAGGTGTAAAGGGTTATATAACTGTTGACATAAATGTAAAAATCTTTTGCCATCATACTGCTTCCCTCATCGCTTTCTGCGATGTAGAATTCCGAGTCGATCCAGAGGTTAATGGAGTCAAGCGCAACAAGCAGACCTGCAGAATATTCCTTGCAGATGGCTCTTACAGTATCTGTAAACTCCGGGTATTGCATTGACATAACTGTAAACCCTTTCCTGAGGGTATCAGCTATGGTTAATGAAGTACGCCGATCCTGCAGAATGATTGCTGACAGTCCTTCAGCATATCCCTTCACCGCGGCTGAATAGGCTATCTCATGTCTCTCCTTAATGAAATCGGGTACCTGATAGTCATAGAAGTTTACAAACACATACCTGTTGGCAACATCCGGCAGCTCTGCCTCCGGCGGATAGGTCTTCTGCATCTGGATGACGGTGGTGCATGATGATATGGCAGCAAGCATCACAATCAGTGCCAGTGGAAGTCTCTTTTTCATTTCTGATGGTCTCTGTGGCACGGGGCCTGGTTGTTAAGACAAAGTTAGGCTAAATGATGGCTGCATTGTGCTGGGGAACGCTCATATTTATAAAAACATAGCTGGACTGCGGGTATGCCACAGCTAACCTCAACAGATATGCAAACCTGGCGGTTCCTTCACATTATCGGATATGTTATTTATCCTTTTCAATAAGATTGTATCCTGATAACAGCCCGGGACTGATCATTAATTGAACATGGTCTGTAACATTTTAGACGACTGATCAGTATAACACATATTGTAAGAGTCAAAAACTGCAGTCATGAAAAAAATTCTGTCAATTATGGTAGTGTTATCTCTCCTGGTGAATTCCTGTTCAAAGGAGAATGACATCAGGGAAGTGGAAGATGGGATCTTTGACCATACAACTATCAGTCTCTCTTCAATCCCTTCAGAATGGATAACAAAGGCAAAGACTGACCTGCACATTGCATACGGTCATACCTCACATGGCAGTCAGGTAACTGACGGCATGAGCGGACTGGTATCATTTAAAGGCAGTGAATACGCCTGGAACAATGGTGGTACAGGCGGTGCCCTTGACCTGCATGATTATGCCATGCCAGGCGACCTGGGTAATCCCAATTATACACAGTGGGAGAAAGAGACACGCAGTTACCTCAACGCCAATAGCGATGTGAACGTAATTATCTGGTCATGGTGCGGAGAGGTATCGTCGGCTACCGAGGCAGACATAGATACCTACCTCAGCCTTATGACCGGACTGGAGCAGGATTACCCGGGTGTGGCGTTTGTCTATATGACCGGTCACCTTGACGGCACAGGCCTTTCCGGCAATCTGTACAAACGCAACGAGCAGATAAGGAGCTACTGCAAAACACACAAGAAGTTTCTGTTTGACTTTGCAGACATTGAGTCTTATGACCCTGATGGCAATTTTTACCTTGATAAATGGGCCAATGACGGTTGTTATTATGACCATGACAATAACGGATCACTTGAGTCTAACTGGGCCATCACGTGGCAGGACTCGCATATTCAGGGAGTTGACTGGTATAGCTGCGGAGCAGCCCACACCCAGCCCCTGAATGCCAATATGAAGGCATATGCAGCCTGGCATCTGTGGGCTAGCATTGCAGGATGGGAAGGCCAGTAGCCTGTGGCTCTCCGGTAATCTGCCACACACTGCTCTTTGTTACCGGTTATATCCCAGGTCAGAAAGAACCTCCTGCGGGGCCTGTGCCGTACACTGTTTGCGGACCTTCCTGTTATGGTAAAAATCTATCGTCAGGTCACTTCTGTTGGTGATCATGCCGTCAGCCAGGGGAGATGCTTCTTTCCCTTCCCCGGGGCCGAAATACTTTTCCATCTGCTCAACAGTGTTTATTGAATAAATATTTGCCTTCAGACCGGCTGCGTGTATCTTTTCAGCGAAGCCAGGGGAGAGGCCGTCGCTGGCATCACCAAGATTGGTACCTATGAACTGGGCCCCCGATTCGCGGGCGAACATGATGATCTCATCCATTACTTCCTTATTTGCAAATTTGTCTGTCTTGGTGTTGCTCACCAGGAAGCTGGAGGGGACCTGCTCACCGAAGACCCTTTTAAGATTCATCATTCCCGGGCGCGAGAAGGTCTGTACCAGGATTTTACCCCTTGTATTTCCGACGTTAATCCTGTCATCTCTAAGGGAAGGCACATCTATACCGGGTATCTCTCCCTCGAGGGGGTTCCAGCTTATACTTGTAAGAATGTCATAAGCCTGCTCCTCGATTCCCGGGTAATCGTCAGGGTTCTTCATTTCAATATATACCCCGGGTCTGTGGCCGTTATCTGCCGGATCAGGTTCATATTCAAAGTGATAGATTCCTTTATCGTCTTTAGACACTATGCGCCTGCCGTCAGTATTGCGCTTTATGCGTTGCCCTCCGGCTATGCGGAAGATGTCTTCAAAGACCAGGACGTCAGCTCCGGCGAAGCTCTCCCGTGCCTGATCCGGGTTCTTAGCGTTGAAGGCACTGCCGGCATCAAGCTGCATTATCTCCTCATAGGTGAATGAGTTTACCGGATCGCTTTCCCTTCCCGGGAACTTCTCCGCCACGTCTGTCGTACGCTTAAAGGTTTTGTCGTGCATGACTATCAGGACACTGTCTTTCGACCTCTGCACGTCAAACTCAATGTAGTCGGCACCGATATTGCGTGCCCAGCGGAAGGCTGCCTCGGTAAGTTCCGGTGCCCAGTATATGGTTCCGCGGTGAGCTATGACAGCGTTGTCAGGTATGTAATCCTGCACCTTGTTGCCTGAGATGGCATTCTTCTGGTTGCAGCCTGCCACAGAAAGAATGAGCAGAGCCATAAGCAAATATCTTTTTGTCAGCATTTTCATGTGTCATTTAGGGTTAGCAATGTTCTGCCTGATCTTCCACACTTCAGTGTGAAACTTCACATCAGGGTTCCTGACATCGTTACACCTTACTATCAGGGCACCTTCCTTTTCCCAGTATGACTTTACCGTATATCCATTCATCGGTCCGTCTTCCGGTCCGCGGACAGTTATGTCATCCGGGTTGACAATAATCTTTAGTCCGGCTGACTCATTCAGCATGTCCATGTCACCGCGGCTGTTGCCACCCACTATCAGTGGATGCGCCTTGATGAAGGTCTCAATGGTGTGTGCCTTCCCATCATCCTGTGGGATGGGAGGGATGATCTCACCTGTCGTTACTCCGTTTTTGACAACACATTTGGCTCCTACAACGTTGGTCACCGGAATGCCATACTCCTCTGAGACAAACTTCTGGTACAGGAACTCAGGTGAGGCAGTAAGGATATAGACCTCAAAACCGTATTCCTTAAGGTTGGCCACGAGCTCCTTCATCTCCGGGAACATCTTTCCTCTGTATGACTCCCTGAAGCAGTCGTAACCAATATTCTCTATCTCATCGGGTGTAAGCCCGGCAAGGAAATGCACCCTGTCTTCCACATAAGGTTTTCCCACGTTGTTGCCGTTCTTAACCATGCGTTCA
>JAVEYS010000101.1:0-6786 GCA_034003345.1 Bacteroidales bacterium | reverse complement strand
TGACCCAAGAACAACGAAGACTGACCCGTCCTGAAAAATGTTTACATTTTGTGTAAGCCTATTTCAGGACAAGACATACCGGAACTTTGAAACCATGGAACTATGGAACCCTAAAACCTCACATCTTAAGCCTCATGCCTCACATCTCAACTCGTTAAGAACTGAAGGTATTGACTTTCTCGTTTTGCTTTCCTAAATTTGAGACAGTAATTATGTCTCATTATGCTGCGGTGGAATGCAGTACTATTTATGTTATGTCTTGCCGTTCACGGGGTCCGGGCCGGCGTGCCTCTTTATATGCCACACGGATCGGCGGAGACAGGCCTGGCATTTGCTGTAACGGCAACGCCGGGCCACTGGAGTTGTTTCAATAACCAGGCATTGCTGACAGCGGCAACCGGCACAAGCTTTTCTGCTTCCTTTGAGTCACGCTTTATGATGCCTGCTCTTTCGTCTAAGGCAATAAGTGCCGTCATTGACTCACGATCAGCACCGCTGGGCATAGTGGCCACCCATTACGGCAACGGCGACTATTACCGACTGTTCACAGGCGTCGGCAGCGCAGTCAGACTGACTGATAAAATTTCAATGGGCGTCCAGATTGATTATCTCTTGGAGCATGGTGCAGGTGAATACCGCGATGTCACTCACGTGACCTTTGAGACTGGCATGACCTGTACTCTTGCACCATCGTTAGACCTCGGATTGCATATTTTCAATCCGTTAACTCCTCTCAACTCCCTCCCCTCCTCCATCGAGACAGGGTTACACTGGAGACAATCAGATGATCTTTTCCTTACACTGGCCGGCTCCAAGATGACCGGTGAACCTCTTTCCGTTCAGTGCGGGATATGCTGGAGCACCCTTAACAGACTGACACTGAGGTGCGGCTATATGAGCTCACCGTCAGCCTTTGCTTTCGGCCTGGGATGCCGGGCAGGTTCCGTTATCATTGATACGGGATTCCTGGTAAATGCCATAACAGGTATAACTTCTTCTCTGTCACTGGCATGGGCAATAAAATGATCCGTAAGGCAGTCATCATCCTATTGATCATGGGACTCATCAGCAGCCCCCTGTTATGCCAGCAGGAAGAACTGGGCATCCAGGAGTCCGCAGAAATGATAATGGCTGTTTCCGACGACAATGATCCGGCCATTATGCTTGAGGAACTGGCTGACCTGAAAGATTCACCTGTCAATATAAACAGCGGCGACGAGAAGGAAATCTCCAGACTCTTCTTCCTGTCGGAGTTCCAGGTCATGGTGCTTGCCGATCATGTCAGAAAAAACGGCAACGTGGCCACAATTTATGAGCTGGCACTCCTTCCCGCATTTGACCGCAACACGGTGATGCTGATGGTTCCTTATATCTCACTTAAACCCACACAGGGGAAAAATAACAGGCACTATGGCCGGACAACGGTAACCACAGCAGCTACAACCGGCATCAGCTCCGGCGACGAGGAAACTGAAGGTATAAGATCATTATTAAAGCTCAAACATGAGAGAAGCATGATCAGTTACGGCATTACCGCGGAAAATGACCCCGGTGAACCGTTTACATTCAGAAATGCCCCGGGATTAGACTTCCTGTCAGGATATATAATGTACCGTGGCAAGAAGCTTACAGACCGTATTATTGCCGGAGACTATTCCCTGAAGGTTGGCGAAGGTCTTATATTCAGCAGCAGCACATGGATGGGATCATGGCTCAGCTCGCCGTCATTCATGGCCGGCAGAAGCTCTGCAGTTCCTTACACATCTACCGGAGAAAATAATTTTTTTCGCGGTATCAGCATTACCATTGGTAACATGTATGCCGGAGCAATGATCTTCGGTTCATCAAACAAAATTGATGCACGACTGCTTTATGATGAAGACAGCATTGCAACAGGGGTAAGCAACCTTGTCAGCGGAGGCACTCATATCAGCGAATCACAGATAGAAGCACGCAACAGCCTGACGGAAAACATCGCAGGCTTCCACCTTACAGCAGGATCAGATAAGATCAGGGGAGGAATGACCGCCTCAATGACATGGTTATCTCTTCCTTTCCGGCCTGACAAAACCGAGCCTGAGAACATACATGCTTTTTCAGGCAGCCGGTTACTGAATTTAAGTACCAATTTCAAGGCAGGCACCGGACCAATATTGTTCTTTACTGAGGCAGCGCTCAGCGTTCCAGGGTCATGGGCGGCAACAGCAGGGTTCAGGGCAAAGCCCTCGGGGAGGATTACATTCAATATCCTTGCACGCCATTTCTCTCCTGATTATTATGCCTTTCATTCAGGCGCTTTCAAAGCAGGGTCAGGGTCAGGTAACGAGACAGGCATAGCAGCGTCACTGCATCTTGAAGCTGCCAGACATCTTTTTATCACTGCAGCAGCTGATCATTACCGGATACCCTGGCCCCGGTACCGCTCCTCAGCGCCGTCATATGGCAGCAGGATAGAGATAAAGGGTGAGTATCTGCCTGATGATAATATCTCTTTGAGATTAACATATGCCTCTTCATCACGTGAATATGATGTCACCTCTGAGACAGGAACAGCCTCATCGGAGAATCTCACAAGACAGCTTGTGTCATTAGTGTTTAGCTGTGATCTGACTACAAGATTACGTCTCACTACCAGGGTCTCCGCATCTTTCATCTCCCCGTCAGATGAAAAAGGATATCTTCTCTGCCAGGATATCTCTTATTCGTTTCCCGGCATTCCCTTACGGCTATGGTACAGGTATGCACTGTGTTCAGGTTCCGGTTACAACAGCAGGCTCTATGCTTATGAGAATGATCTGCTCTCGTCGTTCAGCGTACCGGCATTATACGGGGAAATGACACGGTCATTCATCATGCTCTCATGGCGACCATTTGAAAAGACGGAGGTAAGATTGAAATATGCATTTACATATTCCGAAGAAGACATGTCAGCTGAGCTGAAACATGAGGTGAAGGGACAGGTCAGGGTAATTTTCTGAAGAGTTAACAGATGACCAGGAGTTAAGAAACGATCCCAAAAATCATACGCTCTCCGATACTCTGCAGCCATCACCGTTCAGATTTCGGCCTACTGCCTAATCCCCTATGCCTTAATATCCTTAATATTGAGCTGCACGGAGGTCTTTCCCCTGAACTCATTCATTTCAACGGAGTAGGCGATGTCAACCACACCTCCCGATTCGCGAAATACTTCCATCATGTCAGCCTGTCCGAAAGCTATGGCACCTACAGGCTCTGCGTTCTTACGTGCAAAGCTTAGTTTGAGGTGCATGCCGTTATTCCCCACCGGCTGGCAGGAGAGGGTCTTGACCCTTCGTGAGACAAACACCGGAGCCACATTCTCCGGTCCGAACGGTTGAAAAAGATTAATACTTTTAAAAAGATCGGGACCGACATCTTCAACGGGTATCTCCTCATCAACATTAATGCAAGGAACGAGATGTTCCTCCTTTATTGTCTCACTGACAAATTTCTCAAAACGCTCGCGGAACAGCAGCAGGTTCTCCTGCTTCAGTGTCAGTCCTGCTGCGAACATATGTCCGCCGAAGCTCTCCAGCAGATCCGAGCACGATTCGATAGCCTGGTAAAGATCATATCCAGGCACGCTGCGTGCCGAACCGGTGGCAAATCCATCCTTTGATTCGGTAAGAATAATGGTAGGCCTGTAATAGGTCTCGATGAGCCGTGAGGCAACAATACCGATCACCCCCTTGTGCCAGCCCTGTTGGAAGAGGACTGTTGTGTGTGCATTGCTCATCCTTTCGTCTTCACTCACCATTCGGCGTGCTTCGAATGTTATCTCGCTGTCTTTTTTTCTCCGGTCGTCATTGTTAATGTCTATGGCGTCACAGATCGTCAGCGCCTCAAGCGGGTTCTGCGAGACAAGAAGCTCCACGGCCTTGTTGCCCGACTCCATTCGTCCTGCTGCGTTTATGCGGGGACCTATACGGAAAATTACATCCTCAATGGCAAGAGGCATGCGTATCTTGGCCTTCTCAATGATCTTCTGGAAGCCCAGCCTGGGAGATTCGTTGAGCTGTTTAAGACCGAAATAAGCCATCACCCTGTTCTCCCCGTTCATAGGGACAATGTCTGACCCTATGCTTACGGCCACAAGATCAAGGTATGGGATGATACTTTCAAAGGGTATGTTCTGCACCATGCATATCGCCTGTATCAGCTTGAACCCCACCCCGCAGCCTGACAGCTCCTTGTATGGATAATTGCATCCCGGCTGCTTGGGGTCGAGAACGGCAGTGGCATCAGGGATCTCATCACCCGGCAGATGGTGATCACAAATAATGATGTCAATATCTTTTGAACGTGCATACCTCACCTTGTCCACAGCCTTTATACCGCAGTCAAGGGCAATGATCAGACGGCAGTTCTCGGCACCGGCGTAGTCAATGCCCTTGAGCGAGAGGCCATAGCCCTCATGATATCTGTCTGGTATGTAATAGAGCAGGTTGGTATGCCTTTCCCTGAGGAAAGCATAAAGCAAAGCCACTGATGTTGTACCATCAACATCATAGTCACCGTAAACCAGAATCCTTTCGTTGCGCGAAATAGCTGTGCTTATCCTGTCAACGGCCCTGTTCATGTCCTTCATCAGGAAGGGATCATGAAGTGAATCAAGTGTAGGTTTAAAGAATTCTTCAGCCTGGCTTTTTGTAGTGATGCCCCGCTGCACCATCAGGCTGGCAACAGTGGCAGGCACCTTCATCTCTGTCGCCAGGGTCGTGACGACACGTTCGTCGCCTCTCCCTTTTAAGAGCCACCTTTTTTCCATTATATATTTTTTTAGTAATATTCATATCCGAAGACCTCCCTCATTATGTTACTCATCGAGTCTTTAATATCATCCATACTAACCTTTCGCCCCGTCTCCTTCTCAATGCTTGTCACACCTTTATCGGTGAACCCGCAGGGGTTAATATGGTTAAAATATGAGAGGTCAGTGTTAACGTTAAGGGCAAAGCCGTGCATTGTCACAAATCTTGATGCTCTAACGCCTATGGCACAGATTTTCCTTGCACGGGAGCTGTCCCCCGGTTCTATCCATACGCCTGTTGCACCCTCCAGACGGCCTCCCTCTATTCCATAGCTGGCAACACACCTGATAATAGCTTCTTCAAGCAGATGAATATATTCCTTCAATCCCAGCTTAAGGCCGTCCAGGTCGAAGATCGGGTACCCGACAAGCTGACCAGGACCGTGGTATGTTATGTCTCCGCCCCTGTCAATCCTGTAAAACAATGCATCACGTGCCTGCAACTGTATATAATCAAGCAAAAGATTCTGTTCTGATCCACTCTTACCGAGGGTATACACATGGTTATGCTCAACAAAAATGAGACGATCCGGTGTTTTTTCTCCCGTGCTGTCAGGATTGCTCTTTTCAGCTACCTTGGCATTGAAAAAACCCTCCTGGTATTCCCATGTCTCCTTAAAATCTTTACGGCCGAGATCGTCATAGATGACCCTGGACCGGGGGGTCTGTGGCGTGGGTCCGGGCATGATGTGTCTCTCTGCATGATATGAGCTCCTTACCAGAGGGCCGCTCTCAACAAATTCAAAACCTATGCCGAGCCCCTTATCCCTGTACTCTTCAAACTTCTGCGGTGTAACGTATTCAACAACCGGTATATGCCTAAGGCTGGGGGCCAGATACTGTCCTATTGTCACTATCTTGCAACCGGTTTCTCGAAGATCATTCAGCGTCTCCATCACCTCCTCTTCAGTCTCTCCAAGACCAAGCATCAGCCCTGATTTCGATCTCACTCCTCTTGAGGCAATATGCTTCAGCACGCCAAGGCTAACCTCGTATTTCGCCACTGATCTGATCAATGGTGTCAGCCTTCTGACGGTCTCAACATTATGGGCGATAACATCAGGAGCTGAATCTATCACTCTGTCAATATCCGTAGTGTTACCCCGGAAGTCGGGGATAAGGGTCTCTATTGTCACTCCCGGGTTCACCTCCCTTATCTTTCTGATGGTCTCTGACCAGTGGCCGGCGCCACCGTCAGGCAGATCATCACGGTCAACAGATGTGATGACGCAGTGCTTCAGTCGCATGGTTCTCACCACCTGAGCCACCCTGTCCGGCTCACCCGGGTCAGGAGAAAGCGGCTTGCCGGATTTCGTTCCACAAAACTTGCATGAACGTGTACAGATATCGCCGAGAATCATCAGGGTGGCCGTGCCTGTGTTCCAGCACTCACCTATGTTTGGACAGTTCCCTGATGTGCATATAGTATGAAGATGGTTGTCTTCCACCAGGTGCTTAACAAGAGTGTAGTTTTCCCCGCTTGCCCTCTCCATCCTAAGCCATGATGGCAGTCTCCTCTTGCCTGACATACCTTTTTTTTCTGAAATAAATTAGTATGCAAAGGTACATAATAAAAGACAAAGCATATGTTGATTTTTGCCATCGCAAAACAATGAAAGTGTATCTTTGATGGATATTACCAGCAGATGCTGAAATGGTCAATGAGATATTTTCTTTAATGAAAGATAAGACCGGGAATATTGCCTCTGTGGCCGGTTGGCTATGGCAGAGAGGCTGGGCGGAAAAGAATGCGGGGAACATCTCGGTAAGGGTAAATGATGAAGACCGTATATCAGTCGCCGATCTCAGTAACCCTAAGACCGTGCCTCTGCAGAAGGGCGTTCCGTCGCTGGCCGGGGCCTCCGGTCTGGTCACGGGTACCAATTGCCGGATGCGTGATGTGGCTACCACTCCCGGTGACAACCTGATCCGGAGATGAATAAACGATGACGGGA
>JAVEYS010000100.1:0-7131 GCA_034003345.1 Bacteroidales bacterium | reverse complement strand
GCAGACAACCACCATAACCGGTGGGGTCGTCTGGGGGTTCTAGGTCTGAAAATCTAAAGCCCGGAGGCCTGATGTCAGTAAATAACCTTCAGACCCCGGGTCATGATACCACATATCATGATATCACAGGCTATGATACCGCAGGACTGCAGGACTTAACCGCTCCTTGCGGTGCTTCAGAGGTCTGCAGGACTTAACCGCTCCTTGCGGTGCTTCAGACCCTACAGATAATCATTTAAGTGTTCTCTTAATGCTTCAACAGTAAACTGTTCAAATTTCTTGACCATTTTGATCAGTTGGAAAGCAATAAGACCCTCCTCGAAAGTCATGTAATAGTTGCTTGCCACACATTGAGTCCCCTCGATCTCTATAGCTGAGAACCTGATAACTATATATTCTTCGTTGACTTTGTTACACTGTGTGATGGCTGCAGATGAAGTGGTCTTCTCCGAGAGTTGATAAACTATGCTGAACCTGAGATATTTACGTTTCTCATCAAGCGTGACCTTTGTTTTTAAAGATTCCCCCGGGACCCAGAAAGAATCATTGTCTTCATCAGTCACCTTCACGAATGCAGACGTAAAGCACTCAACTAACGATTTAATTGAAACTTCACTTTCGGCTAGTTGTTTCATTCTTTATACATTAATAATTTACCTACTCTGTTAAAAAGGATTTTCGGTTTTCTCCATCTGATCTTTGCTAACTAATATCAGGAAGCAATCATAAAAATAGAAAAAACCCGGTAAATACTTATAGAAATTAATGTTGAAGGGTTAAAAATTCATCAAAAGAGAGAAAAAGATATAAACCAGGATTCATTATGTCATACTTCTGACCTTTAACAGGTTCACGCAAGATTCATAGATAAAATTTTTATAGACAAACAAATTATGTATATTTGCAATCAGAATGCAAAATGACATAGCATGATAATACACAGAAAGATAGTAGCACATCTTAAAGAGATGCTTGAAAAGTATCCTGTTGTTTCGCTGACAGGGCCAAGGCAATCAGGTAAAACAACTATTTTAAGAAGTGCTTTCAGCGAGTATAAATATTTCAATCTTGAAAGGATTGATATCCGGGAGATGATCTCAGCTGATCCTCTGGGCTTTTTAAAGGAGGCAGGAGTGAAAGTGATTTTCGATGAAGCTCAGAACCTTCCGGAACTCTTTAGTTACATCCAGGTTTTCTCTGATGAGAGGAGACTGAACGGACAGTATATTTTATCCGGATCACAGAGTTTTCTTCTTAATAGTCATATAAGCCAGTCGCTTGCTGGGAGGGTGAGTGTCAATGTCCTGCTGCCTTTTGATGTTGGAGAACTTAGTGTTATTGATGATTTTGATCCTGCCCGGCTCATTATTAGCGGGTTTTACCCACGCACATATGATCAGCATATCAGACCATCAGACTTCTATCCTTCTTATCTCCAGACATATATTGAACGTGATATACGCACTCTTAGGGCTGTTGAAAATTTGCAGACATTCTCACGGTTTCTGGGTTTATGTGCCGGACGGACAGGTCAGATTGTCAACCTGTCATCACTGGCCAATGATGCAGGGGTCTCTGTCAACACTGTCAAAGCATGGCTCTCCTTATTGGAATCAAGCTATATAATCTACCTGTTACAGCCATATCACCATAATTTTAGCAAAAGGATAATAAAATCGCCCAAACTCTATTTTTATGATACGGGTATTGTTTCATCTCTTCTACGGATAAATGATCCGGAGATGCTTTCAAGTCATTACCTTTATGGTGCCCTGTTTGAAAATCTAGTCATTTCCGAGATTATTAAATCGCAGGTCCACCGTGGAGAGCGTCCTTCTGTCTGGTACTGGCGCGAGAGTAACGGACAGGAGATTGATTGTATAGTTGAGAGAGAAGATAACAGAATTGATGCACTGGAAATCAAAGCAGGCCAGACATTCAGTAACGACTACCTCAGAAGCCTGAAGTCCTTTCCTTCAACAGCAACGGATCGTAAAATAACAAAAACAGTAATATACCAGGGTACGGAATCAACAATAATTAAGGATATGAATCTTCTCTCCTGGCATGACTTCACCCATAGATACCTGCTATAAAACCGTCTGATGAAGGCCCCGCATTGCGGGCAATAGACCTTCAGACAATTTTTATTAATTTTGCGCTGCAATACGGAGTATAAATGGAAGAGAACCAGACACCGGCGGTGAAGGATGAGGCACAGCTTATAAGAAAGCCGGAGAGAGCCTGGTATGCAGTCTATACCAATTCCAGGGCCGAGAAGAGAGTGTACGACAGGCTTACGGAGATCGGCATAGAGACATTCCTCCCGCTACAAAAGACCCTGCGGCAGTGGTCTGACCGAAAGAGACTCATTGAGAAACCCCTTATCAGCTCTTATGTATTTGTTAAGATTATCCCTAAAGAGTTTTTTAATGTGAAAAAAATTGACGGGGTGGTCAAGTTCATCATGATTGAGAGAAAGCCCATTCCCATTCCGGAGGTACAGATCAACAACCTGCGTATCCTATGTGGCAGCGATGTTGAGGTGGAGGTGAGCAGTGATGTCTATGCCAAGGGCGACATGGTTGAGGTCATCGTCGGCAGCCTCATGGGACTGAGGGGTGAGCTGATCAGGGTAGGCCGCAAGCGCAAGGTGATCATACGAATCATACAGCCCGGAATGAACCTTACAGTAGATATTAAGACTAACGCCATACGCAAACTCGAAAAAAAGTAAGATATTTAGTTCGCCTTAGCACCGGCACAAACTTCTGACTCTATGAAAAAGATCATCCCTCTCATTACACTCATTCTTATTATGGCTTCATGCTCCACACAGAAAGAGCTATCATACCTTAACAACCTCGACGAACTGGGGGGTGAGAACTATTTCCCGATGGAAGTGCCGGGATATAAAGTCCAGCCCCGCGATGTTCTTTATGTCTCCGTCAAGGCACAGACACCTGAGGGAACGCTCACGGAGATGCTTAACGACAGGACTTCAGCCAACATGAACTATATCTCCAATGAGGGCTCTGCATATATGGTAGGGTACAGCATTGATCCGGAAGGGAATGTGACGCTTCCGCTTGCCGGTGATATGTATGTCGCAGGAATGACCGTCTACGAGATACGTGATCTCTTTCAGGAGAAGATAGACTCTCTGTTCAGGCACGCATATGTAGAGGTCAGACTGATGAGTTTTAAATTCACGGTGATAGGTGAAGTACGTACGCCGGGCAGCTTCGTCAACTACAATGATCAGCTGACAGTGCTGGAGGCTATCGGCCGTGCCGGGGGCGTTGCCGAGACAGGTACCAAGGAAAAGATACTGGTCGTCCGCCCTATGGGAGACAAGACCTATACCTATCATATCAACCTGCAGGACAAGAGCCTGCTGTCATCACCGGCATATTTCCTCTCACCTAATGATGTTGTGATCGTTCAGCCTAATCCCAAAAAAGTCTTTAATATCAACCTCCCGACCATTTCATTTATCGTCACAACCATCACCAGTACTATAAGCGCAACGCTGCTACTTGTAAATTACTTCGGAAAATAAAAGCATGACCGCCTGATGGAAAACGGGGAACAGAACTACTACTTACCTGAGAGCGAGGGCATAGACTTCCGCAGGTACTTTTCGCTTTTTATCAGCAACTGGTACTGGTTTGCTGCCGCCCTCTTTATCACCCTGGCCCTGGCTTATGGTGCCAACAGGTGGGGTGAGGAGATCTTTACAGTGCAGGCCACCATGCTTATCAGCGATGATGAGTATGGCGGCGGCTACTCCGAGATGGACAAAATCATCCCCGGCGGAGATATCTTTCGCCCCCGCCAGAACCTGAAGAACGAGATAGGCATCCTCAAATCCTTCGATCTCAATCATAAGGTGATGTATCAGCTGCAGGATTTTCATGTGGTATATACTGCCGTAGGCAAACGCGGGATAGCAGAAAGCCGTCTGTATAAGAACTCACCCTTCATTGTGGAATGTGACAGCTCGGTGATACGGTTTCAACCACGTAAAAGAGTCGATATCAAAATTCTCTCACCTGAGAGATACCTGCTTGAAATAGAAGATGATGACTATTCAGGCGAGCATGCCTTCGGCGAACGGTTCAATGAATTTGGATTTGACTTTATCATTTACCCGAGAAGCAGTGAGGTGTCACCATATAGTGAGGAGGGATCCAATAAATACTACTTCTATTTTGTTACGCCGCCGGCCCTGGCAAACAACTATAGATCCAGACTCTCTGTAGCTCCTATAGAGGAGGAGGCTACACTCGTAACACTTACCATATCAGGTCCTGTACCCGAGCAGGAGGCAGACTACCTAAATACTCTCATGAAAGAGTACAATCAGCAGGGTCTCGACTGGAAGAATGAAGCTGCTGACAAGACGATAGAGTTCATTGACGAACAGCTGGGGTTTGTTTCAGGTTTCCTCACCAATGCCGAGGATGATATGGAAAACTTCCGTCTCAACAATCGTTTCGTGGATATTACCACGGAGGGTAATCTTGTGCTACAGCGACTTGAGAAGTACGAGATGGAGAAAAACACGATAAACCTTCAGATGCAGTATTATGCGTACCTGAAGGATTACCTTGTCTCGAGCAATGAAAGCGGATTGATTGTCTCTCCAAGTGTCATGGGGGTGAATGACCAGCTACTGATAAGACTGGTGGAGGAGCTCTCCAACCTTCAGCTGCAACAGAAACAGCTGGGCTTTGTTGTCAGGGATGATCTGCCGGCTGCCAGCCTGTTGACTGGCAAGATGGAACAGGCACGTGATGCATTGCTCGAGAATGTAAATAACAGCATCAACCAGCTCAGGATATCTGTAAATGACGTACAGAGCCGCATTGCAGAGGTTGAGAAGCAGCTCGACCGGCTTCCCGGCACGGAGAGGCGACTGATACAGATACAGCGTAACTTCGATCTGAACAGTACCGTCTATAACTTCCTGCTTGAGAAGAAGGCTGAGGCAGGAATAGCAAGGGCATCAAAGGTATCCGACAGTAAGATAATAGACCAGGCTGAGGCTTATAATGCAGCACGGATAAATCCCAAAACAAGGCAGAACTACATGATGGCCCTCATCCTTGGCCTTCTTCTGCCTGCAATATTTATTATTGTTATCGATCTGATGAACAATAAGGTGATCGACAAGAAAGATATTGAGAGGGCAACCAAAGCGCCGATACTCGGGTTCATAAGCCACAGCGGCCACAATTCTGAATTACCCGTTATTGAAAAGCCCGGCAGCACGCTGGCAGAGAGCTTCCGCAGCATAAGGACATCGATGAAATATTTTATCCCCGAAGGCCAGCCGGCAGTAATTGCGGTGACCTCCACCGTCAGTGGTGAGGGGAAGACCTTTGTGGCCATTAATCTCGCAGCCATCATATCCCTGCTGGGTAAGAAAACACTTGTAGTAGGACTGGACCTGCGCAAGCCCCGCACTCATAAGATACTGAAACTCCATAACTCGGAGGGCATGAGCACTTATCTGAGCGGGAACAGCAAGTATGAAGAAATAATACAGAAGACATCGATTGAGAACCTCTGGTTTGCTGCCGCGGGACCCATACCCCCCAACCCTGCCGAGCTCATTGAACGGCAGAGCATGACGGATTTTCTGGAAAAGGCCAGGAAGCAGTTCGACTATATCATCATTGACACACCGCCTGCCGCCGTGGTCACTGACGCCCTGCTGCTTGCCGGACGGGCTGACGTGACGCTCTTTGTTGTGCGTCAGCGTTACAGCTCCAAGAGCACGCTGAACCTCATTGATGAGATATACCGTAACAATGAGATAAAGAATCCGGGCATCATTGTCAATGACATATCAATGTCAGGCTATTACGGTTATGGCCTGCGCTACGGTTACTCCATGGGTTATTCCTACGGATACAACTACGGCTACAAATACTACGGCCACACCTCCTACGGCAGAGGCGCCAGGAACGAGGCAGGGTCATACTATACAGAGGATTAGTATTTGCCCAGGCAATAAGTCCTTCAGACATCAGACGGAACGCATCTACCTGCCGCAAGACAAATTTTAAACTTTAACCTTTAACCTTTATCCTTTCTACTTTATCCTTTTTATTATATTTGTTCCTCGCAATCACTGATGTGCGGAAGTCCAAAAATCTTGGGGAAGAGTTTGACATAAAATATAGAGTCGAAGAAGACAACCGACTCACGCTTTATTTAACTGATCTCTAGATTGTTAGGCACTATTTGCAGTGTGACTGACCAACCGGAGGACTATAAAACAGTGACCTGTCTGGCACTCCCGCCAGGAGCAAAAACTATATAAATTTTAACCTGACCTTCAGATTGAGGATCTGCGAACAGCGGATCCAAACCGAACCGCCGGCAGGCGGTGAGCTCGCCGAAGGCAAATCCAAACCACGAAGTGAGTCGGGGCCATCAGACCTTTCGACCTCAGACCTTCCGACTTTCAGACCTTTCGACCTCAGACTTTAAATAACCATGGAAACTCCTAAAAAACCCACTCCACCCAGTGACGACATCGACCTGATGCGTTATATCTCGCTCTTCATCAGCAACTGGCTCTGGATTGCAGCAGCCCTCTTCTTTGCACTGGGCATTGCGTACGTCTTCAACCACTATTCACAACGTGTATATAACGTGAGTGGCACGCTCCTTATCAAGGAGAAACAGTCTACCGGCGCTATTGCCAATATGGAACAGCTCTTCGCCGGAGACCTTTACAACCCCTATCCCAATCTTGATGATCAGGTGGCGATTCTTCAGTCCTACACCCTTAACAAACGTGTCATTGAAGATTTGCCGGAGACACACATAGCATACATACCGGTTGCCCGGAACGGCATCCAGGGTCAGCGGACCTACAAGACATCACCGTTTATCATTAGCAGCCTGAGTGATGGCCAGCCTGAAGGTGTTCCGATTACCATCAGGTTTGACGATCAGCAGTCATACAGGGTTGAGATAAATGAGGAAAAACTGAATGAGTGGCATAAGAACAATCCCGGGATCACAGAACTAGTCGACTCATTGGGCACTGTTACAGAGTATCAACCGGTAAATGATGAGCGGGAATATAACCTCGGGGAGACCTTTGCCCAG
>JAVEYS010000099.1:0-7357 GCA_034003345.1 Bacteroidales bacterium | reverse complement strand
AACCGGGTTGCTGCACTTTATATCCCTCCTGCCCAGAATATCAATTAGTGGTGAATTAACGACCTCTGTTCCGGAGGGTGATACTGAGACTGCTTCCCGTAAGATTGTACATGGTTTGTGTGACATCTCACGGTCAGGGAGATAAGGGTAGATGACAGCATTGCCACCGTTGGTGACATAATCGACTATTGTCTGCTGAGCCGCTGCATCCATCTCATCGGTAATGAATGCCCACACCTGTTTGTAGGAGCTTAACGACTCTGCTGTGGCTGTGTTCAGGTCAGCCATGTCATAGTCAATATTAAGAACCTGAAGCACTTTGAGCAGCCCGTCAAAATAAGCAGGTCTGCGTATTGCAGAAGGGACATACTTCATATCACAGTCTTCGCCGGCAGGCCTTTCCATCTCTGTGGCATAGTACGGAGGATAGAAAAGCACGCATACTTCTGCCTTACGCCGGGCTTCGACAATGATCTCCCCGGAGACTCTCACGATCCTGCTCATTCTTTCCAGCGGACTGAATGCGCTTGTACGGTCGCCCTCAGCTGTCAGCGGGGTGAACCAGTAAAAAGTATCCCCGGAATATCCTTTCCTCTCCGCATTTCGCCCCTGTGAGAACATGTAATAGTTCCATCCCGTCAGGCCGTTTGCGATACTCGCTTTATAGAATAGTTCCATCTCCCTGGGGTTGGTAACTACATGATATTCGCGGGAGCCGCTCTGGAACTCAGCGGCAAAAAGCGGTCCTTTCCCCTGCATGGCTCCGGTAATGTCATTGACGATCCTGTCGTCATGCATATTACGGTACGATACAAATTCGGGGATATGATCCACACCGAAGATTATCTCACTCTTATCACTGAAGAGATCTTCATACATGGTGATATTGACAGGGAACTCATACCCATTGCCATAAATCCATCCGGGGAGATTATGGTAGAGGGGTACTGTGACGCCCCTGTCCCTGATCATACCTGTCAGCAATCTCAGGTAATCGCCATAGTATTTTCTCCAGAAGCAGTGCCATTCATGATCACGTCCCCTATCAGCGCCGGAATGATATGGTACCCTGCCGTCAGGCGGGAGCTCCACCATCTCAAAGTCAGGATAATCTGTCCCCCACAGGTCATTCACCTCACTTATGCTCCCGAATTTGCGTCTGAGATAAGAGATGAACCGTTCTCTTACAGCATTGCCGTAATCTGCCTGGTGTGCCAGCCATGAGAAGACACCAATCTCATTGCATACCTGCATCATTATTACCGGACCGCCGGACGATAATTCGTTGCGGCTTATCAGCGGCATGATGTTATCATACCACAGTCCCAACTTCTCAAGGTATTTTTCATTGAAGAGACTTACTCCTTCACTCTGGACCTTTTCTCCCCGGCGATTACGCATACGAACCTGCTCACCGTACTGATCGAGGAACCAGGGGGGCAGGCCTGCCCCCCTGAACTCAGCCAGGATAAATGGTCCAGGTTTAAGGATGCAGTAAAGACCGCGTTCTCTGCACTTACGGATCCATCCTTCAAGGTCCTTCTCAGGGCATGATGACCCCGTAAAATCGAAGAGGCCCTCCTCCTCCTCATGCCAGGCCCACGGGACATATGTGCTGACGGCCGTCAGACCGGCATTGACGGCTTCGTCAAGATGCCTGTCCCACAATTCATGCCTGATCCTGAAGTAATGTATCTCTCCGGAATTGAGGAATATTTTTTTTTCGTCCAGATAGAAATTCTGTCCCTTTACGCTAAATGTCATGAAAGTCACATTTTTAAGTTAAAAAACCGTTAACCCATCAGACTACCCGGTCTCTCCATTATTATTCCTGTTCTTCTGCCTCAGCAGCTCCTTGATCTCAAAAATTCTTTTTTCCGTAAGCTTGTACCGGACAGCAAAGAACAGTGCAAGGAGGCTTAACAGCAAAGGTAAACCGATCTCCACAATCCTCATCATCAGGAGTGTATATGGAGACTGCTTTTTAAGAGTCTCTATGTCTTTTTCTTTGGCGACAAGTTCCCGGATAAGGAGGTCCGTAGGTGAAGCTGCGTTCTGGTCATTGATCCGTTTTTTTATGGCTGTTATGTTTTCAGTCAGCTGTATCGTGTGCTCCTTGCTTTTTTCATGCTGCTTCGTCCTGGCCTTCAGGTGTGCCAGCAGATCATATGAGTATATCTTCGCCTTCGTCAGTTTTGATTGCATAACCAGCGGGATTGCCTGCCTGATAAGCGAATCAGCCATTGACTGGTCTGCCCGGGAAAATTCGTTGTCCATCTGTCCGAGCTCCCTTATGACAGACTCTGTGACGGCAGAGGCATTCAGCAGAACATTTTTTCTTTGGGCATCATTTTCCGCGCGTCCTGATTTTTTCTTTTCGGGTTTTTTAGAAATCTCATTTCCCAGGTAAAGCACATAATCCTTTGATTCCTTGAGGGCTTCGGAAGTCTGGAGCCTTGCGGTTTTCACCCCTTCTGATACGGCAACGCCACTGCCATCGTAACCCTGCCAGTACTGTACTTTACTTTGCATGTCGCGGATGCTGCCCTGGAGGCTGTCGACCTTTGTTACCTGTGTCTCATCAAACAGGGTGAGTGTTATCAGGATGCCTGCAACAAAACTGGCCAGAGCGGTTCCCAGTTTGATGAACCACCAGTAGATGGAGTAATAACTCCCCTCTGACCTGCGATCGGTCCTTAATTCATCCTCATCACATATATCACCTACCATTGATGATCCGAGGGTAAAGAAGAAGAGCATACCCGTAGAGAGCAGGATCGTTGGTATCAGTACCAGATAAGGATGAGCAGGGTTGTAACAAACGATCTTCGAGAGCTGTGCCAGGCACATAAGCACCATTGAAATTATAAGAGTGTTGCGTTTCCCCATCCTGGGACTGATCCAGTTCAGAGGAAAGACAGCCAGCACACCGGTGATTGCCCACACGGTGCCATTGATACCCAGCAGCCTTGCCCCGGCGATCTTATCTCCTCCGAACACATAAAAGATAGGTATATAAGAGCCCAGTAGATTGACAAAGTTAAACCCCATCGCCAGGGTAAAGATGGTCATTACCAGGTATATGAAGTTTTTATTGGTCCCTACTATCTTGATGTCCGTCCAGAAATGTGTTTTTTCCTGTTTTGCCACCTTAACGAATCCTGGCTCACGCAGCTTGGCCGTCCACCAGAATGAGAGAGGTATGATCACCGCAGCTATCAGCAGTGCGACGTACCTCATCCCGTCGACCTCATTGCCGCCGGGCCCCCTGAAGACTTCCATATTGGCAAGAGCAAAGAGCCAGGGAGTACTCATGGCGAACAGGTTACCGATAAAACTCTTTCCGCTGAAGAGGCGTGTCCGTTCGTGAGGATCGGTTGTCATCTCCATCCCCAGGGCACCGTGGGGTATCTCAAAGACTGTTGTGGCTGTGAAAAAGAGCAACAGAGAAAAAAGTATATAAACAAGCTGGAACCGCTGAAACCCGGCATCGCTGGGGAACCAGGCATGCACCGTCTCTCCCTTGGGTATCCACCACATTACCACGAAAAAGACCGCAACAGCAATACCGCCTATCAGCAGAAACGGACGCCGGCGTCCCCACCTGGTACGGGTGTTATCGGAAAGATGCCCCACTATGGGGTCAGAGAAAGCGTCCCACAATCTCGGGACAATCAATATGAGACCCAGCCAGAAAGCACTCAATCCAAGACTGATATTTCCCATCAACCCCACCAGCTGACCTGCAATGTTAAAGAGGGCTATTGGGATAATACCTCCTGCTGAATAGGCGGCAAGCTGACCAAATGATATATGATCATTTGATCCGGCGCCCTTCACAGTACTCTTATCTCTCTCTTTCATGAAACAGATTATTATCCGGCAGTCAATAGTAAATCACCACTTCGGCAGGCACCTCCCTGATGCGTATCTCTCCGGCACTGAAATCCGTACTCTCCATGCCATTGACCGTCACCCCCGCCGCGACCTTGCCACCGTTGAAATTCTTAATAATGATACCTCCTTCCGGCAGCTTTATATCGCCGGATATTGAAAACAGATATTTGCCACCATCCTTCCTTATCGCATAGGATACCTCGCCATAATATGTCGGCAGGTTCTCAACCGACATCCCCTCAGGTGCATCAATCCAGTCCTGGTAAAGCGCCGCGGCAAGCACCAGTGTCTGGTCATACTCATTCTCATAGACGAACATAGACCTTACAGCATTAATAAAGTCACTGCCGCACCATGTATGGGGCATATCACCGATAAACCCGGGATGACGGTACTCTCTCCACACTACCTCCGCCCAGTGATACCATCCACCAGCTGGCGGACGCTGGTCACCAAGAAAAAATTCAATTAGTTCATGGGCCCTTTCAGGCTGATCAAGCATAATGAATGATCCTATCAGACGGTTTTCATATGGGGTATAGTTGACCCATTCAATCTGCCCGTTCCTCCTCTCACTGAAAAACCGGTAGTACTTTTCAAAGGTATTGCGGGCCTGCGGTTCGGGAAGGTTATTTAGTTCATTGCATGGCGTCAGGGCAATGGTTGTCGACGTCGCGTCGAAATCGCCGAGCTCGACACACCCGGGAATGTAATCGATGTCTCTTACCTTCATCGCAAGATCCAGTGAATTATAGAGGTTTGTCCGGAAGGTATCCCTGAGCCTGGCAATCCGTTCATAATTAGCGGTCTCGCCAAGTATACTCTGTATCTCAGCCGCATCTTTCAGTCCTTTCATTGTGAAAAAGTCATCCCAGTATGAATGCATCGGTTTGGCAGAATAACCTTCGTGGCTGATCGACTCTGGCATCAGTCCGTAATAGGCACGGACGCTGTCATTGCCGTTCCTGAAGTGATCTGTCGATCTCTCTGCAAGAAGCGATTCAATGTAATCAACTGCCTTCAGCACATTCTGGTTCTTTGATCTCAGGAAGAGTGTGTCACCGGTAAAATTGAAGTACTCCCGGATCAGGTAAATCAGTTCGCCGTGGCTGTCATTCTCCGGCACCGGGTCAGGCCCTCTGAAATCGACCACGCACGGAACCTTTCCATCCTCGTACTGATATCCGGCATAGCAGTTGGCAAAATCACGCACCTCCTGCACTATTCCCGATTTGAGAAGAGCGGATGAAGTCATGGCGCCATCACGTATCCAGCTGCGCTCATATGATCTTGACCCGGGCTGGATACCTGCATTATCCCTGTTAATAAGTATATAGGCAAGGTTTGCCCTCCAGGTGTTTACTATTCTGTCAGCCGAGGCGGGCAGGTTGAAATGTACATGTCCTGTTCTCTCTTTCCAGTACTCGGCTCCGCTGTAAAACATCTCCGGTATCTTTTCAGAGGCATCCTCACCTATGGATGATTCCTTACCGTGGTAAGGGACTGCAGTGAAGAAGCCGGCCTGCCCGCCGGCATCGAGGTGCATCGTATACCTCATTACACCGCTTGCCATCCCGGCCCGGTCAGTGGTCTCCTTTGACTCAGGCAGCTCACCTTTACTGATCAGATCAACAATATTCCCTTCGTCAAAGGAGGAGGTGCCAAAATAATCATACTTAAGCGTTGACAAAATCACTTTTTCATCAACAGTAATGGTTCCCTCTTCACCTTCACTGATTGAGTCTATTGTCCCCCTTCCACCTACAGTATTCAGGAACTGGTAATAGGGATTGACCTGGAACGGGCGTATGAGCAGGTAAAAATCGAAATCAACAGGCTCATCTGAGAGATTCTCAAATCCGTACCCGATACATAGGAGTGAGCTTTCATTGGCAGTGCCTGCTGAGGAGACTCCTGTAATAAACCTGATATCGCCACACTGCCATGTGACAGAAGGTAGAAACGTGAAGTCATCTGCCGGTGCGGGGAAACCCATAGACTGAACCGGATTGACATTACTCCAGTTGAAGAGTGTGCCTCCAACCCTTAGCATAGGCTCAATTGAAAACAATGCCTTGTCAACCTCAACCATGCCATCCTCGTTCAGCAGTGCCTCTTTAGTGTCATTATTAACACCGGTGACAGTCCAGTATGAGGCCTGTTCCGAAAAATATCGCGGGTAATAGCCTGCCGGCGAGTTCTTCGCACAGTATAAGAGAAAATCATTGGGTGTCATTGTGCTCCGGATATCGGGAAACGTTATCTCAGCAATACCAAATCCTCTTTCTCCACATGGCTTCTCCAGGTCTATCCTCAGGTACCTTGCCTCTGCTTCAGGAAGCCTGACAAAGCTCACATCTCCCCTGTTAAGAGCCACATGGTACACATTCTCCCATTCTTTGCCGTCATCTGACAAAAAGAGTGAGAACGATCTTGCCTGATGACCCTTCAACCACTCTATCCTCAATCCTCCGAACTCTCTTCTTACTTTGAAATCAACAGCAACACACTGTGGCTCTGCATTACGGCTTTTCCAGTAAGTGTCAGAGGAGTTGTCAGTGATCTGATCAGGGCCATGTCTTCTTACTTGTGACGAGGATGAGACTGCAGGTGCCGGCCATGAATGCATCTCAACGGGCAGTGGTTCAAACTTCAGGTCATCAAGCCATATTGTTCCCTTGCCTCCGACAAATGAAGCGACTGTGAATTCTATCCTGTCTATCCTCCTCAGATCCCGGTCAGCAGTCGGTCCCCATGCAAATTGAATGTGCCGCTTTTTGATGCTGATCTTCTTCCACCCGCCGGGGAACGAATAATTACGGTTGTTGACCCACCATACGTTATTACCGGTGCTGTCAATGAATTTTATCTCAAAATTGTTTGAGGGCGACTCTGCCTTTAACCAGAAGGTGAATTCATAATTCTCAGGGAGGTCTATCGGAAATAGCTTCTGTATTCCCCCGTAACCGGTGCCTTTTGTAAAGTCATAGTCGATACGTATTGCATTACCTGTCACCCCCTCCTCATTGGATAGATCCATTATTACACCGTCAGAAATATTGTAAGTCCACCCCACCCTGTCCTCAAAATCATCAAGTGATACCACCTGGGCATTCAACCCGGCCGCGGCTGTCAACATCAGAAAGAAGAGGGCTCTGACTTTCAGTGCATGTCTCTCCGTTGTGACGCTTTTTTTAACCCGCGTTGATTTCACCAGTGCTATATTATATGTGTGTGAATCCTAGCCTGGTAAGGCCTTTGCGGATTATGGGATCCTTCATCACGTAATCCCAGACCATCCCGGTACGGAAGTTCTCTATCATGATAAGCATAGGGCCCTGATCAATTCCGATGAAATCATCGTTGAACCAACCGGCAGTCAGGTTAAAGGAATCATAATAGCCGTATCTGCCCCAAAGCCTGTCTCCATACTTTTCATTGATAGATCTTATTGTGGGCA
>JAVEYS010000098.1:0-7363 GCA_034003345.1 Bacteroidales bacterium | reverse complement strand
AGTATCTTAAGTCTATAGCCTGAAATCTGAAGTCTTATTTCTGAAGTATGATGTTAGAGGTCAGAAGTCAGAAGTGTGAGGTGTATGGCATGAGATCCGAATATCCGTTGCCCTGCAGTAAGGATCTTCGTAACAGAGTTTTGCAGTCTTGCAGTCTTGCAGTTTCAGTATCTTAAGTCTAAAGCCTGAAATCTGAAGTCTTATTTCTGAAGTAGATGTTAGAGGTCAGAAGTCAGAAGTTTGAGGTGTATGGCATGAGATCCGAATATCCGTTGCCCTGCAGCCAAGAACTATGTCTTTAGGTCTTTTCGTCTTGCGGCCTGAAGTGTAGAGTCAGAGATCAAAAGATCCGTCGTAATGCACTAATGGGCTGCCTCTTTCGGTCTTTAAATCCTGCAGTCTGAAGATCAGAGGTCTGAAGTTCGTTGTCACGTGGTCAAATAGACGTGCAGCAGATATCCGGACTGCATTACGGGGACGATCATGTCGAAGTGAAACAGAGATCCCGATCGAAGCGCCGGAACGATGCTGTAGTCATGAATTTCCATAATTTATTCAGATACCTTGTCAGGGAGAGTTTAATCCTGGGAGATGGGTCTGAAATGTCGTTGTGATCTCAACTTCGCAGTGATTCTGAGTCACCCTCGCGCAAAGTCTCTGACGGACTATCTCTCAAAGATTCAGAATCAGTCTCGCGCATGGTCTCAGAACTGGAATCTCTCATGTCTTCAGAAGCACTCCCCCGCATCTCCTCAGAGTCACTCCCTCTCTGAGTCTCCGAACTGCCCTCCCTGAGGCTGCCGGAGTCACCTTCGCGCATAACCTCGGAGGAGCTCTCTCTCATCGATTCAGAATCATTTGACCGTTTCATACCTGACTGAGATTATAGCTTCATTAGATTACTATCAGTGCCTGCCTGCTGAAGCAGCAATTGTTGCTGCCGTTACACTGGATATTATTGCGACCTGTATTTGCCTGATCGTCTGCACGACAACATCAGAAACAGGACTATCCTTTATAATCTTTTTGACCTGTGTCCTTATCATCTTTAACTCATCACGGTCTGATGAGAGTATCCTGTACATCCTGCAGGCTTCTACCAGTCCGGCCAAGGATATGTTGTCACCTGATGCTCCCCGGGCATCGAGTATGTCATTTTTCAGCTGATGAATTATATTGTTGCGGGTGTAGCTCTCAATGAGGTAACTTTGTCTGTATGGTATAATCCCAAGAAACTTTTTTTCCTCCATGCGCACAATCCTCTTCTCCTCAAGACCTTTTAAAATCTCTCTCTTATACCTTGTGTACCGTGCTGCCAGTTTTCTTACCCAGTATTCCGTTTTGCGAGGTCTGTCGGATTGAGACATAAGTGTAACAATATCGCTTTCTATGGCGTCAGACGGCATCTTAACTGTCTTCAGTAAGAGTCTCTTATCCTCCATATTGATTCTGCCTTCATTTGTCATATCCAGCAAAATAGCCCCGGTAATACCGTACTGAATAAAGAGACTTGAGATAATAAACCGTCCCTTCTCAGGATGATGAGCCATGATAAGGAATTTCTCAGCTGTATTAAGATTCTGTTCCGCCATTTTTAAAGTTATTATTTATTGAACAAGTAAACGACAATCCTGTTCTTAATTACTTGTTTTTACAAATCTATTTCAGTAGTGCCCGGTTAAAATAAGCCGAATCTTATATATTGTTTCAGTAGTGCCCGGTTAAAATAAGCCGAATCTTATATATTACTTCAGTGGCATCCGGGAAAAAACTATTCCGAATCTTATATATTACTTATATATAGTACACTAGGGACCAGCGGCGATTTTTCGATTTCAAATTAATAATCTCTGACTACGATTAGATTGAAGGATTTATGATTATTCACCATCATCAGTAATCCTAACTAAATTGTTAATGGGTTGATTTATAAACGCTACTTAATGAATAACTAAATTTGCATTTAAACCGGACGGTAATGAAGCTATTTATGTAATGCGATTATCGCATCATCAATCGTTGAGACGAACATGACCGTCTTTCCCCGGTTGCTCTCACGGATGAAATCAAGCCAACTCCTGCTTGTCAGATGGGAGAAATCGCCTACAATGGCCAGCCTCATCCTGTAGTTGGAGAATTTCTGAAGGATATCACCTGCAATACCAGAACGCAGGTCAAAGAACTCCTTGCTGAAGGATTCAGAATGAATTATAACCCTTGATGATCCGGAGTAACTGATGTCTCCAATTATATCAAGCATGTCCGAGGCAGAGGTAATTATGGCTGAGTCTTTAGTTACTTCAGCAACAGGGGAGGAGGTGTCGGTGTTATGGTATCTTATCATTCCGGAAAGGTCATGCGGTCAAGCTGTCTTGCATTCTTTCAGTCTGTCGGTGCGCTCCGTATCCCGGGTATGTCGGGCTGTGAAGGAGATCCCCGCCTTCAAAGCCGGGACAGTCTGTCGGTGCACTCCGTCTCCAGGTCTGTCACTGCGTTCCATAAAAAGGAATGAGGATTTCAGAGTCTGATGCCAGAAGATGAAGTAGTGCATATATTGTACTGTTTTGCAGTCCATTGCGTTCCTGTGGTCAGTAACTGGGCTCAGTGGTGCTGCCCTTCTGTATATCGTTTTGTTGCGGGGCTCCATCTTGTTCATACCGGAGTGAAACGGAAATCCTGACCAGATCAAAAATCCCATTGTAATATCAGGAGTGCTGGACAATCAGCTGGGGGCTTATAGGAAGGCATTTTTATTTTTTATCACCGGAGTCCTGTTCCCTGAGCATGGTTGTTATCATCGGATACCTGCCCACAAAAAAGGGACCGCTGCTAAAAATATTAACTAAGAGGGCAGGTTCCTGTTACCGGAAACCTCTTTTCGGAGGACTTGTTTAGGCTGACAGAAGCTCATGCTGGCTGAGTATAACGCGGAGACCGCGCTAAGGTTGATCTTGTTTGTAATAAAGCCTGTTACTCTCAGATATACAACAATATAGGGGTTAATGAATAAGCGAAAAACATGAGGACTAAAATCAAATATTATTTGGGTCAGGTATAAAACTTCGTACCGTCAGTCACATTGAAAATACCCTGCAAGATCAACTCACCACAACTTTTACAGACTGACAGAAACCTAAATGCAAACGTTGAAAATTAATAATTTCAAATTATTTAAACAAGAGATTTCCCGGAAATCTGTCAAAAACAACCTGAACTATTAAGCTGTCAGGCTCATGGATCAATATAAATCGTTTAACTAATGCTAAACAAGACCTGCGAAACCCATGAATGCAAGGGCAAGAATACCCGCTGTGACAAGAGCTATAGGTGTTCCTTTCATGCCCGAGGGAATATCTGCCAGTTCAAGCTGCTCACGAATGCCGGCCAGAATCACCAGCGCCAATCCAAAACCTACGGCGGTGGCTGCTCCATATACTATGCCCTCTGCAAGATTGTAGTCCTTCTTGATCACCAGGATAGCCACACCAAGAACAGCACAGTTGGTGGTAATAAGTGGCAGAAAGATGCCCAGAGCCTGATAGAGCGGCTGGCTGATCTTCTTAAGAATGATCTCAACCATCTGTACCAGCGCTGCTATTATGAGGATATAGGCGATGGTCTGCATGAACCCCAATCCTAACGGTACAAGAACGTAAGTATAAATAAGATATGTTACCATAGTGGCAAGCACCATCACGAACATAACGGCCCCCGACATCCCTATCGATGTACTCACCTTATTGGAGACACCAAGGAAGGGACAAACACCCAGGTACTGGGCCAGTACAATGTTGTTGACAAATATCGCCGAGATTATAAGAATAATGTATTCCATGTCTATCCTCCTTATGCTTTGTTGATCTTGTTAACCACCGCTATCAGATATCCCAGGGCAATGAAGGCCCCCGGGGCAAGTATGAATACCAGTATGCCGTCGCCGGAGATAAACTTGAACCCGGCAATGGATCCGGCTCCGAGAATCTCCCTTATTGCACCCAGAACTCCCAGGGCCGCCGTAAAACCTAGTCCCATACCGGCACCATCAACCACCGATGACCATACACTGTTCTTGCTGGCAAATGCCTCAGCACGCCCAAGCACGATACAGTTCACCACTATAAGCGGAATGAAAATCCCAAGGGTCTCGTACAGCGATGGAACATATGCCTGCATGACCAGGTCAACAATAGTAACAAACGTTGCTATTACAACAATGAAGGCCGGAATACGCACCTTGTCAGGAATCACATTCTTCATCATCGATATCACCGTGTTTGATCCTAACAGTACAAAAGTGGTGGCAATACCCATCCCAAGACCGTTTATCATTGATGATGTCGTTGCCAGGGTGGGACAGGTGCCCAGAATCATGACAAGAATAGGGTTTTCCTTTAAAAAGCCTTTTGTAAAATTCTGTAACTGGTTCATTTCAGACCTCCCTTATCAAATGTGTTGTATGCTCTCTGTATGCCGTCACAAAATGCTCGTGAGCTAATCGTGGCAGCAGTGATGGCATCAACCGGACCGCCATCCTTTTTAACCTTTAGAACGAAATCATCCGGATTCTTACCGTTGAACTGATCCTTAAACTCCGGCTTGTCAGACGTACCCTCGGGAACCATCTTGGTTCCCAGCCCCGGCGTCTCTTTCTGCTCAAGAACATTGATATTGTAAATGACCCCTTCAGGAGTAAAACCTACCATAAATCCAATGTATCCGGCGAAACCGTTGTTGGTGTACGACCTGACGGCATAGCCAACTATCTCGTCGCCGTTCTTTGCGGGGTAAACCTCCAGGGAGTCACCTTCCCCCGTCGGGAGCAGGAACATCTCCTCGTTAGGATCATTGGTAAACTCAGGGACTACCTGTTTGATGGCGTCAAGCTTTTTGTTCAGGGCTGAGATCTCTATCGGCCCCTTGGTCATCTCATAAACAAACCCTAACGCTGCCGATGCTCCCAACGAGATCAGCGTAAGAGAGAGAACCATATTCTTCAGTGACGATTGCATCTTAGCCATGTTTCACCCCCTTCCCGAACCTGGCTGGTTTTATATACATGTTAATTAACGGAACAAAAGCGTTCATTATCAAAATAGCGAACGAAACACCCTCGGGATAGGAACCCCAGGTTCTTATCAGCACCGTGATGACCCCTATGCCGATGCCATAGATTATCATCCCTTTGTGTGTCATGGGCGATGTGACATAATCAGTCGCCATGAAAATGGCCCCCAGCATGATACCTCCCGTCAGGAGATGGAAAACCGGGTCGGCAAATTTAGTGGGATCAACCATCCAAAGGATACCTGTGAACAGTGCCACCGTCACGAGTATTGAGACGGGGATATGCCACGTAATGATCTTCTTCCAGATCAGGTATAAACCTCCGATGATCAGTGCTGTTGCAGCAATCTCGCCCATGGAACCTCCCATGTACCCGTAGAAAAGCTGCATGTGTGACGGCACTTTCTCCATCAGCGCTGCCACTGTCTCTCCGTTCTTAATTCCTTCACTCATTATTCCGAGAGGCGTAGCCCCGGTTACTGCATCAAGATAACCGGTCTTAAATCCCGAAGGGACAGGCCAGCTGGTCATTTTTACAGGGAAGGAGATGAGCAGGAAAACCCTCCCCACCAGTGCCGGGTTGAAAGGGTTGCTGCCCAGCCCGCCGAAAGTCATCTTGGCTACGCCAATGGAGATGATGGCACCAATAATAATAATGAAAACCGGGAGGTTTGACGGTACGTTGAAGGCCAGCAGAAGACCGGTGACAACCGCCGAACCATCTGAAATCGAGGGTTTCTTTTTGAGGATAAACTTCTGAATGAGGTACTCAACTGCCACACATGAGAGTACCGAGGTCAGAGTCACAACTATCGCCCCCATTCCGAAAAAATAAATCGATGCCGCCAGCGCCGGGGCAAGGGCAATCACAACTCCGTACATCAGCTTGCGCGTCGTCTCAGGACTCTGCTGGTGCGGTGACGGGGATACATTAAGGATGTTGTTCATATCGCTTCTTTGCTATTTCGTAATTCGTTCGCGAGCCATACGGATCACCGTTGTCTTACCCAGCCTGATATAGTCAAGCAGAGGTCTCTTGGCCGGACAGGTATAGGCACATGCCCCGCACTCCATACAGTCTGTTATCTTCTCCTTCTCGGCCTGCTCAAACATGCCTTTCTCCGACAGAACGGATATCAGCCATGGCTCAAGGCCCATGGCACATGCTGCTGAGCACTTCCCGCACCTGATGCATGGAAGCACTTCTTCACGGCGTGAGGCCTCAGCAGGGAAGAGGATTATACCGGAGGTGCCCTTGGTGACAGGTACATCAGTCATTGCCAGCGCCTTGCCCATCATCGGACCACCGTTGACCACCTTGCCGGTATCATCAGGCAGACCGCCGACAGCCTCTATCAAAGCAGTAACAGGCGTGCCAATGCGTACTCTGAAATTACCCGGATTCTTTACACTCATGCCTGTGACAGTAACCACTCTCTCAATGAGTGGCTTGTTCTTTTGCACAGCCTCATAGACCGCAAAAGCAGTTCCTACATTCTGAACCACTACACCCACATCAAGTGGCAATCCCCCGGAGGGTACCTCCCGGCCTATACATGCCTTGATGAGCTGCTTCTCACCTCCCTGAGGATACTTGACCCTGAGCGGTTGTATGGTAATACCTGTGAATTCAGCGGCAAGCTCAGTCATGTGGCTGATAGCATCGGGCTTATTGGCCTCAATGCCTACAACAACCTTCTCAACACCCAGAGCCTTCATGATGATGGCAGCGCCAACAAGCACCTCGGCCCCCTTCTCAAGCATCAGCCTGTGATCTGAGGTGAGATAAGGCTCGCACTCCACACCGTTGATGATGACCAGGTCGCATTTTTTCCCTGCAGGAACAGTCATCTTAATATGCGTGGGAAAGGTTGCACCCCCGAGACCCACCAGCCCGCATTCACGACATCGCTCAATGATCTGCTCACGGGTCATGACTATCTCCTTAACCAGTGTCGTGCTGCGGTCAACGGTCTCAACCCATTCATCTCCTTCGACGTCAATCAGCACAGCTGTCTTCTTGTAACCGGTGGTATCGACGAAAGTGTCAATCTTAGTAACCTTTCCGGAGACGGGTGAGTGGATATTGGCTGAGACAAATCCTTTTGCCTCTGCAATGACCTGCCCGGCTTTTACAACAGCGCCCTTCTCCACCACCGGTGCAGCCGGCGCTCCTATCTGCTGTGAGACAGGCACCGTAACCTGCGCAGGTACGGGCAGGATAACTATCGGCTTGTCAGCCGTCAGCTTGTTCTCCGGCGGATGGATACCGCCTTTCGGGAATGTCTTGAACACGTTT
>JAVEYS010000097.1:0-7667 GCA_034003345.1 Bacteroidales bacterium | reverse complement strand
CCGGCAGCAGCAGCCTGCAAGGGCAGGAACATGCCGGAATCCATATTGCTCTTAACCTTTATTATATCATTTATATATGCTCTGTTACCAGCCACCATGCCTATCCTCCAACCGGCCATGTTGTGCGATTTGCTGAGCGAGTTCAGCTCCAGTGCCACATCACGGGCATCCTGAACTGACAATATGCTCAGATGCTCACTGTTGAGAATAAAACTGTATGGATTGTCATTGCACAGGAGGATGTTATTCCTTCGTGCAAAGCTCACAAGTCTTTCAAAGAGACCTGGGGTGGCTTTGCTTCCTGTTGGCATGTGCGGGTAGTTGATCCACATCATTTTCACTCCCTCAACACCTGCTTTCTCAATTGATTCAATGTCAGGTATCCAGCCGGTCTCCGGCTTAAGATCATAGTATCTGACAATGCCTCCTGCCAGCTTCGCGGCGGCACTATAGGCAGGATAACCCGGATCAGGCACAAGGACCTCATCGCCGGGATCAAGGAAGGCCATGCTGATATGCATGATGCCCTCCTTGGACCCGATCAGTGGCAGAATCTCCGTTTCAGGATCAAGCACTACCCTGAAATATTTTTTGTACCATTTTGCGAAGGAACTCCTAAGGAGAGAGATACCCCTGTAGCTCTGGTAACCATGGTTGTGGCTGTCGGTAGCGCTTTCGGCCAGATCCCTGATAACACTCCCGGAAGGAGGCATATCCGGGCTGCCAATCCCGAGGTTTATCACATCAATGCCTTCATCACGCATCCGGGCAATCTCTGCCAGTTTGGCCGAGAAGTAATATTCATTCACCAATCCGGTACGTGTGGCTGCTTTAATGAGTGTTCTGTCCATGATCCTCTACTTTTTCTTATCTCAATTTTTCCCGGTTGCGAAAGGCATTATTCCCTGACTGAACTCCCCGATGACCTCGAGTCCTTCCGTCAGCGGCCTGATAGCGTCAAGAGACATTCTATAACGCTGATAGTCACTGAATACCAAATCTATATGAAATTGGTAGTCCCATGGCCTGCCGACTATGGGCAGTGACTGTATCTTGGTAAGGCTGATCTGGTAAAATGCCAGTACAGAAAGCACCTGTGAGAGCGAACCAACCTTGTGAGGCAATGAAAAACAGACCATCGCCTTATCGGTGCCGTTCTCTTCACTGCTTACCACTTTTTCGCTCCTGTCACCGCAGATTATCAGGAACCGCGTGAAGTTCTGCCTGTCAGCTTCTATCTCCTTTTCAATAATACTCAGGTTGTAAATTGATGCAGCGCTGCTGCTGGCAATGGCTCCTATACCCCGTTGCTGTCCTTCGCTTATCAGCCTGGCACTGAGAGCAGTGTCTAACGTCTCCACCACCTTTATTCCCCGTTTCCTCATCTTGTCAAGGAAGATATTGCACTGCTGGATAGCCATTGGATGCGAGTGTATCTCATGCAGATCAGAGATGTATTGCCCCGGCAGGGCAATCAGGTTCTGAATGATACGCAGGTAAATCTCTCCGCACACCGGCAATTGTGACCTGCGCAGCAGCCCGTAGTTTGGAAGGATGCTTCCCGCCACCGAGTTTTCAAAAGCCACCACACCGTAGTTGGCCTTGCCATCCGAAAGAGCCATAAAAAGGTCGTCGAACGTATCACAAGGAAGAGTGTTTATCTCTCTCCCATTAAAAAACTCAATCGCGGCCATTTCATGAAAGGAGCCCCTTACCCCCTGAATCGCCACACTGATCCTCTTCTGTTCTGTCTTCATCCTATAATTGCACATAAAAAAAAATCCCGCTACTTTGCGGGACTGTTTTCATCATATTTCTTTATCTTTTATACAGATATACAACTACTCGGTCCCTTTTGCCGGATGGTAAAAGAAAAAATAAAACGAATAGCTATATATTGCAGATGTTCTAATCATTCAGGACGCAAAAATAGAAAAAAATCATTGATAATACCCAAAGTGTAAAAAAAATTAAAGATATTTTATTTCTAAACCGAAGCCTTATCTTTATTAGAACAATATGGGAGTTGAAATAGAAAGAAAGTTTCTTGTCCGGGGCGAATTTAAAGAGAGTGCCACGGAAGAGTCGGAGATACTCCAGGGCTATCTTTGCTCACTACCGGATCGCACTGTGCGGGTTCGTGTACGTGGTGACCGCGGCTACATAACAATAAAGGGAAAGACCGGGAAATCAGGTATTGACAGGTACGAGTGGGAAAAGGAGATACCGGTGGAAGATGCGAGAGAGCTTATCCGGTTATGTGAACCATTCCCGGTAAAAAAGACACGCTACATCGTTCCACACGAAGGGCATCTCTTTGAGGTGGATGTGTTTCACGGCGAAAACAGGGGCCTGATAGTAGCTGAGATAGAACTGTCATCAGCGGATGAAGAGTTCATACGACCACCGTGGCTGGGTGAAGAAGTCTCCGGTGATAAGCGGTATTATAACGCTTCACTGTCAGCCAAACCCTATAAACGCTGGTAATGGTAAAAAGAGGTCACGTCTCAATAATCAGGATAATAATTTCAGTTCTGCTTGTGGTTAGTGCAATTATTATTGCATCACTCACTGTGGGGCATGACATATACACCGGATCGCGCGACGAAGGACTTCTGTCATTTGCTATTGTCAACACCTGCGGCTATCTCTTTTTCCTCTTTATGCCGGTTGAGATAGCATTTGTCTATTACCTGCAGGGTGATATTAACGTGCTTGCCATTAATGCTGTAGCTATAGGCTCGGCTCTCCTGGCCCAGACAGCAGACTACTCTATCGGCCTGCTGATGAGCAACAAGTTCATCGACAACCTTATTGGAAGAAGCAGGTATGAAAAGGCAGAAGACAAAATCATCAGATACGGTAATCTCACTATCTTCTTTTTCAATGCACTGCCCCTCTCCTCTCCGATCATCACCCTGGCTGCAGGAATGCTTCGCTATCGTATCAAAGACGCCATCATATGCACCGTACTGGGACTGATAGTAAAATACTCTGCCCTTACTCTTCTCTTCTGACAAGAGAGACATTGACTGAACCATTCATGTACACAGCATGTGAAGGATTAAAGAGATCAATATCACAGTCCTGGCGACCCTTATGACCTTCAGACCTTCCTTCTCTAGACGGAATACCTTACTCCTGTAAGCGACTCAGAGATCTCCCAGAGCTTTGCAGCGATATCGGGTTTGAAGTACCTGGTTGCATCGTTGGTAAGAATAGGATAGCCTCTTTTGTTACCGGGGCCGTCGGGACCAATGAATTCTCCTCCCCTGAGATCAGGATTAGTGGCAGCATATAATGTAGGAAGAGCACCCTTCTCCGCCGGCTGTGCCACAATTCTCATCAATGTCTTTAAAACACTGCCTGTCTCCTTACCTGATCCTCGTGACATCAGATTGGTAACGCTGATACCGGGATGGCACAGCACACTGATGGTAGACGAACCGGCCCGTTCAAGACGGTGCTGAAGTTCAATTGCAAAAAGCAGGTTGGCCAGTTTACTCTGACGGTAGAAGGTCATAGGATTGTATCCGTGAGAACCGTCGAGGTTACTGAAGTCTATCCGTGCCCGGCGTGCCGCAATGCTGCTTATGGTAACGACACGTGAGAGCGGCGTATTCATCAGTAGCGGCATCAGGTAACCGGTAAGCGCAAAATGCCCCAGATGATTTGTCCCGAACTGAAGCTCAAAGCCGTCTTCGGTTTTTCTGTATGGCGGGATCATCACTCCTGCATTATTAATAAGAGTATCGAGCCTGTCATAACGACGGATAAACTCCTCCGCAAACTGCTTCACCGAGGCGAGGTCGCCGAGATCAAGATGCATAACAGTGACCGTGGACCCTGGATGCTTCCCGCGAATGCTGTCTGCTGCCTGCTCACCTTTGACTACGTTCCTTACAGCCAGCACCAGATCGGCACCCTTAAGAGCAAGCTCCTCCGAGGCTGCAAAACCTATTCCGCTGGCCCCACCGGTTACAATAATCCTTTTGCCTTCAATGTCTCTTATACTATCAATACTCCATCTGCTCATCTCAGTCCATAATATTTAATTAAGCAACAACCAGTGCCTCTAAAAGTTCCGTAAATATATAGTATATGAATCAGGCATTCTTACGAACCCGGATCAAAATGACGAAGAAAGAGAAGTTTTTGCAATAGTCTGTCAACATCAGATCAGAAACCCTTGAACCAGGCCTGGAACTGTTCTCCAAGCAGAGGTATTGGTCTCATCTCTCCCTGAATAGACCAGATGAGACTCATCAACCAGAATACGAACAGGATTATGCCTCCGATGACCACCAGAACCGGACCGAGGAAGGGAATAACACCAATGACCCTGAGCGCCATTGCAAGAATGATAATGCCCAGGTTCTGCTTTATATAGTAACTGGAATATTCTTCCCTGTTGTTCATATTGATTACTAACGCTATTATCCAGCCAATAACGAAAAGGTGCGAAATGACAGCTTTGGTTTTTGCATCCATGGAATAATTATTTATTGTTTATTCAAAAATAGGAATATTTAAGCCTCGGGGAGC
Source organism: Bacteroidales bacterium (assembly GCA_034003345.1). Taxonomy (GTDB): domain Bacteria; phylum Bacteroidota; class Bacteroidia; order Bacteroidales; family VadinHA17; genus SR-FBR-E99. Next base: position 3,122 of record JAVEYS010000097.1, on the reverse strand, counting down.
ATAACAGGGAATAATTTAAAGGAAACGGAACAAAAGATATCAGTGTTCCCGTGTTTGTATATTTTTGTGCCCATATAATTTCTAAAACCTTTTCCGGGCATGGAATATATTACAACACATACAGGAGAGTTTGCCGCACTGGCCGTTGCTATCTTCTGGACCATCACCGCGCTCGCTTTTGAATCGGCCAGCCGAAAGACAGGCTCACTTACTGTTAACGTTATCAGGCTTATCCTGGCCCTGCTCTTTATCAGTATCTATACTCTTCTCATCAGGGGACATCTGTTGCCCATAGACGCCTCCTCTCATAACTGGCTGTGGCTTGGTCTCTCTGGGATTGTGGGACTGGTCCTGGGCGATTATTTCCTGTTTCGTTCCTATTCACTTATAGGCTCTCGGTTCGCCATGCTGATAATGACCCTCGCCCCTCCTCTGGCAGCTATTTCCGGATACTTCATCCTGGGTGAGTCGCTGAATATACTGCAGATAGCCGGCATGTTTATAGTCATCTTCGGCATTAGCCTGGCTATCTTCAACAAACCGGTCAAAGGCGAGAAGCTCTCCATCAAATTCTCCCCCTTAGGCCTTCTTTTTGCTTTCCTGGGTGCAATGGGGCAGGGACTGGGTATTGTGCTCAGCAAATACGGAATGGGAGATTATGATCCTTTCGCCTCAACGCAGATAAGGATAATAGCAGGCCTGGCAGGTTTTGTAATTATTATCAGCCTGCTGCGCAAATGGGGCAATGTGGGGGCCGCCTTCAGAAACATCACAATAATGAAAGCGATGGTACTGGGAGCCTTCTTCGGACCATTCCTTGGTATCTCCTTCTCACTGCTGTCGGTTAAATACACACAGGCAGGTATTGCATCTACCATCATGGCACTTGTACCAATACTCATACTTGCACCTTCAGCCTGGTTATACAAAGAGAAGATAACCGCTGTGGAAATAGCAGGTGCTATTGTCAGTGTGGCAGGAGTGGCATTCTTCTTTATCTGAACAACCCCGGGTTCCCCTCTCTGATATTGATCTTTTTGTCAGCCATTCGTCAATCGCAATCAGCATCTTTTCTTCTACGTCTCGCAGACTATTAACTAACTGATTATATTGCATATAAGCCATTTCATGCAGGTAGCATGCAAACAGGTGCTGCCTGGCGTGACCGGATCATTGAAAATAATATGAAAATAATGACTGAAAAGTGCCCTGATATTAAATTTTAATTTATGTTTGCGCCTCAAAATGCGGGCATCATTTTTATGACCTGAAAATGAGTGGTGAATAACTTCTGTACATACAGGTTATAAAACTGAAACAGAGATCTTAATAAGTTACTTTGACCTGTTAATATCTTTAGCCCGGCAGACTTACCGCAGGGTATGCATTTAATAACTTAGCGGAAAATTTATGAAACTTTTTTTAAACTAATACGATTAATTAACAACCAGAAAAAAAGGTAAAGTAATTTACCAAAGTATGAACGCTAACAGAAAAGAGGCAACGGCTACTCATGGTGAGAGCCTCCTCATGGGTTGTTCTTCTGACGAAGAACCTGGCGCGGGTACCAAGATCTTCCCGCAGATCGGATCCCAAGATAGTGTAGTTAGCAACCGGAGTTCGGAATTCATACGCCGCTACTTCCCCCTTGCAAAAGATGATTCCTGGAATGACTGGCGATGGCAGCTACGTAACTCTTTTACCACTGCTGAGGCTCTCTCTCGTGTCATGACTCTGACCGATGATGAGATCACTACCCTCCAGAGGCTGAAGAACAGACTGCCGTTAAGGATCACTCCCTACTATCTGTCGCTTATCTATGATTCAGCGCCGGGTTCTCCCCTGCGCCGTACAATGATACCGACGAGTGACGAGCTTATTACCACCGAGGCGGAGATGGCTGACCCTCTCAATGAGATGGGCAGCAGCCCTGTCCCGGGTATAGTGCATCGTTATCCTGACAGAGCTCTCTTCACCGTGACACAGTTCTGCTCCTCCTATTGCAGGTATTGCACCAGGTCACACTCGGTGGGCAAACTGGGCCATCTAACCAAAGCTGAATGGGACAGAGCCTTCGACTATCTCAGGGAACACACGGAGATTCGTGATGTCATCATCAGCGGAGGTGATCCGCTGACCATGAATGACAGCAAGGTGGAGTACCTGCTCTCAAACCTGAGGGCAATAAAACACATCGAGATGCTCCGGATAGGTACAAAGGTACCTGCTGTGCTCCCGCAGAGGATCACTCCACAGCTCGTGGCTATGCTGCAGAAATACCACCCGCTCTATATGAGTCTGCATTTTACCCACTCAGAAGAGATAACACCGGAAACAAGCAGGGCATGTGAGATGCTTGCCAATGCAGGCATACCGCTGGGCAGCCAGACAGTACTCCTGAAAGGCATTAATGATGACCCCGCAACGATGAAGAGCCTTATGCATAAGCTGCTTACGGTGCGCGTAAGACCGTATTATATCTACCAGTGTGATCTGATACCAGGCTCAAGCCATTTCAGAACAACCATAGAAACAGGCATAGACATAATAGAGCATCTGCGTGGCCACACCAGCGGCTATGCTGTTCCCCAGCTGGTCATTGACGCCCCCGGCGGTGGCGGCAAGATACCCATACTGCCTGCATATGTCGTTGAGAGCGGACCGGAGAAATGGGTCCTCAGAAACTACAAGAATAACCAGTACACTTACCCCAACAAAAAGTAACATAAGGGATGAGGATAGGACTGACGTATGACCTTCGTTCGTGGTACCTCGAACGTGGTTATACTATGGATGAGACAGCCGAGTTTGACAAGGAGGAGACTGTTGCTGCCCTTGAAGAGACACTAAAGAGCCTGGGCTATGAGACCGAACGCATAGGCAATCTCTTTGAGTTGGTTGAGAAGCTTGCTGCCGGTCAGAAATGGGATATGGTGTTCAACATAGCCGAGGGGCTCTACGGTGACGGACGTGAGTCTGCTGTGCCTGCCCTGCTCGACCAGTACCGGATACCGTATGTCTTCAGCGGATCCGTGGTAATGGGTGTCTCGCTGAACAAATACCTCGCCCGCCTGGTTGTAGAAGCGGCGGGCGTGCCTGTCAGCCCCGGTATCATAGCCTCT
>JAVEYS010000096.1:0-7890 GCA_034003345.1 Bacteroidales bacterium | reverse complement strand
AGATGTGAGGCATGAGGCTTAAGATGTGAGGTTTTAGGGTTCCATAGTTCCATGGTTTCAAAGTTCCGGTATGTCTTGTCCTGAAATAGGCTTACACAAAATGTAAACATTTTTCAGGACGGGTCATTCTTCGTTGTTCATGGGTCATAGTACATTTACTGAACGAGGAACGCAGAATGTAAAACCCAGACCTGACCGCCTGACCTTTATTTCATCTTTTCATAACTTTACAGGACTGTAATATTCTGAAAAGTTTAGAATGCCGGTTCTTACAAAGAAAGGAATATTTAAATGAATGTATTTCAATAAAATATTATAGTCATGGAAACAGTAATTATTAAACTCAGCTCTCTCTTTCTGCTCCTATTTATGATGGGAGTAGCCTGTGAAAGAGAAGATAACCACAATATTATCTTTACTCATCCTTTTCTTTTTTTCTGTATTTTCTTTTGCCCAGGGCGATATTGAGCCTACCAATGAAAACGGATATAAAATCCAAAAAAACCATAAAAAGGAAATCAGTTATTATAAAGCTTTTGGAGAGGAACCTGTATATTCAAAAGAGGCAGATTTTTTTGGTGAAGTTGTTGGTGTATCAGAAGATGATGAATTCAGGCTGTATAAAAAAGGCGGAGATACTTTTAACGAATACAGGCAGTATTACAAAGGTGTCCCGGTAAAAAGCGGGGTGTATATACTTCACCGGAGCAGTGGACAGATAAAAAGCGCTAATGGGAATTATATCCGTGTCGGGGAACTGGAAACAGAACCGGCTGTTACCAGTGATGAAGCCATGGAGAAATGGTGTGATTATCTAAAAATACCTGTTGATGAAGTCCGGACATTTAAAAACGAGTTGATGATTGTTGACAAAAATGAGTACAAAGAAAGCGAAGAGCAGAGTCAGCCTGCACTGGCTTATAAAATCAGGCTTTATACCCAAAACCTCTTGAATACTTTAATCGGGTATGTGGATGCAAATTCAGGCGATATATGCCTTACCGAACCCATTGCCCTTACTTCTTCCGGTTCAACTGCCCGTAAAAATTTGGTGGAAAATAATATGGACATAGCTTTAGCTGCGCCGGCTTTACTGCCTTCTTCTGCCACTGGCACATTTGCCACACGGTACAGTAGTTCGCGGTCAGCAACAACTGAACTAAGGAGCGGTTTGTATTATCTTGAAGACTGGACAAGAGGGGATGGTATAGAGACATTAAACTTGGAAAATTCGAATGCTGCAGATACAACCGGGGCTGTAAGTTTCTCGGATAATGACAATAACTGGACTTCTGATGAATATAATAATGACGATTATGATAATGCTGCTTTAGATGTGCACTGGGCATTGCAGGAAGTCTATGATTTTTTTGAAAACGAATACTCACGCAGTGGCTGGGACAGCACAGGGCAAAAAGTAAATGCTTATGTACATTCACTCATATATGATGGCTATAGTTTAACTAAAGATAATTCAGCATATTATTCTGGTGAATATTTGGCATTTGGAGATGGACAAAGTATAACTTATCCGTTTGTCAGTTTAGATGTAGTTGCACATGAATATGCACATGGGATTAATGACCATACCAGTAGTTTTGGCGCAAGTGGGTTAGTCCGCTCGTTTAATGAGGGATTAAGCGATATCTGGGCGGCAGTAATTGAAAATGATGTTGCACCGAAAAAAGAGAATTGGAAAATGTTTGAAGAAGTTATGAGGGATTATGACTGTGATAGAAATCTGCAAAATCCTGACGATTCAGGTGCAAGAACTGAAATTGCCGATACTTACGGGAGCGATGAATATAATTCAAATACAGGGGAGTATTACCGGAGTGGGATTCTAAGCCACTGGTTTTACCTTCTTTCAGAAGGAGGTTCAGGCACAAATGGCATAGATAATGAATATACTGTTTTTGGGCTGGGGATAGAGAGTGCTGCAGATTTAGTTTACCATGCCCAGGCAAAACGTTACTTAAACGGGACAACAACATATCCTTTAATGCGGACGAATATGGTAAATGCTGCTAATATTTTATTTGGTGCAAATTCCATTCAATCATTACAGGTTGAAAATGCCTGGTATGCGGTAGGCGTAGGCAGCGATCCGGGACAGGTAGCCATCTCCGGTCCTTCTCTTGTCTGCTCTTCCGGGGCTACATTTACAGTTGATAGCCTGCCAACGGTTGATACCATTATCTGGACTACAGGCTCCTCTCTTGCTGTTACCGGAGGTCAGGGTACCTCAAGCTGTACAGTATCTGCTATAGGTAGCGGAAGCAGCTGGGTTCAGGCGGAACTGATAACCGCCTCCGATACTATTGTAGTGCCTCAGCTTGAGGTCTGGGCCGGACTGCCTGAAGGGCCGACGGTATATCCATCCACATTGATTTATCAGCCTGTAAATAATATATTTTGGGTATACATAATAGAATCTCCGGGAGATCCGACCGAGACCGGTTTCTGGGAGACATACGGTTGCGTTAGTCTGCACGGAAACAACACCGGTTCTTCGACTTCCTTTTACTCGTGGTCAGACAACGGTACAGGGACTATCTATGTTTCAACCTCCAATGCCTGCGGAGGGAATTATTACAGGACCGCTGTTACGGTAATAACGGGATCAGGGGGCGTGTGCGGGGAATTGCCTGAGAGCATTGAAGAGCCGAAGTTGGTAATAAGTCCAAACCCGGCCGGATCATATATAGATATTGAGATCATATCAGAGAGTGATGATTTTGATTCCAAGGCTCAGATAAAGATATTTAACTCGGATTCGAAGCAGGTGATGCAGGTTAATACAGAGAGCAGAAAAACAAGGATTGAATTATCTGGTCTTAAGTCGGGTACCTACATTGTCATTGCAGAGAGAGGCAGTGAACGGCTATATGGTAAGTTCATGGTGCTGAGATAAACTGACTGCGGGCGTACTTTGTTTTTATCTCAGCTTACAGATATTTACTACATACTACCTACTGCCTGGCCTGGCCTGGCTTTGCCAGGGCCAATATCACCCCCAGCACTGTACTATAGAGTGCGGCAACGAGTATCCTGAACTCCTCGGGCAGGAGGAAGTTGACCGTTTGTGCCGGTATCCAGAAGAGGGGGATGCTCTTTTTCAGGACGATGCCCCACATGCTGTTCCAGTCGATTGAAGCCAGCAGTCTGGTTACATCCGGTACCTTCAGCAGCTTGCGTCTGTCACCTGCTGCCGCAGCAATATGAAGATCACTCACCCGGTGGGTTACCATCAGCAGAGGAGCATAGAAGATATTCAGGAAAGTACTGATCGTAAAGGCAAGCAGCACCCTGGCTCCTGTCACAGGACCGGCCATGACCGCCTGAGGGTTCTCCATGCCAAAGTGCGAGACTATCAGGGGTACTCCTCCACCGAAGATCATAAAGGCACCCTTGACCGTCATCCCGAGGAATCCCCAAATGACAGCCCGGTATATCAGCGCAAAGCCCTCGGGCAGGTAAAGACCACAGCGGATCCTGCTGCCGAGCATCTCTCCCATCGTTGCCAGGATGGCAAACTTTATAAAACTCGCCGTGAATGCCCATTCGGTGCTGAACCAGAGGAACAATTCATATAGTCTTTCGGATAGAATAAATGGAAGGAACAATCCGACAAAAACAGCTATAAACAGAATATCTGAACGCTTCATTTGGATTGGCGATTGTCGATTTGTGATTTGACTGCTGGCTGGGAACTGATGAATGTGAAACGCTGAACGATAATCCTACAGCCTTCCAAAATGCCGTACTTCAGTGCAGTGTAAGTTGTTTGAGCTGGCTAAAATATTTAAAATATTTCTCCTGAAAAACTTGACCTGTATTTTATTCTTTCGGAACTTTACAAGACTGCAATCTTCTGATAAGTTTAGAGTACCTGTTCTTTTAAAAAAAGGGATATTTAAATGAATGTATTTCAATAAAATATTAAGTCATGAAAGCAATAATCATTAAAATCGGAAACCTTTTTCTGCTTCTATTTATGCTGGGAGCCGGTTGTGGAAGAGAGACCACACCTTGTGCCTGCGGGGTTGAAAACCCACAGGAAAACCTGGAATGGCTCGACCACCTGCTGCAAAAACGTTTTTGCACCGAGGTTTATTCCATCCAATACGAGGGACAGGAATATATTGGTATTTATGACTGCCCTGATGTTATTGATGGCTCTGTTGTAATTTATACCTGCGATGGCGAACAGTTTTGCGCTTACTGGGGCGAATCAGGCAAATGGACCTGTGAAGACATTAATACAGATGAATTTAAAGCAGCCCTTGACAACAAAGAGTTAATTTATAAACAGGAAACAAACCCTTATTGGGAAGTAGATGAAGATGAATAATTTAAAAACAAATGAAACAGAATATCATGAAAAACAGATACATAATTTATGGTTTAGTTTTTTCTTTAACCTGTTCATTTGCTCATGCACAGCAGGTGACAGTAAAAGAAAAGAAAATGGGGGACAATGGTATCCCGACATTCCTGTTTTTTGATACAGACAGTACACAATATAAAAAAGGTGAGGAAGAAACAATTTGGAAAGAATATCTGGACATTACCTCTTCCGACCAACTTGAAAAAGTAAAAAGACAGACAGACAAACAAGGCATGGAACATATCGTGTTCCAGCAGTATTATAAAGGCATAAAGGTTGAAAATGCAACTTACCGGGTACATTTAGAGAATGGAAAAATAAGGATGGCAAACGGAAGGTTTATAAAAATTAATGATTTGGAAGTTATGCCTAAGTTACAGGACAAGGCGGCTGTCCAAATTGCACTGGACAAAACCGGCGCCTCAAAATATGCCTGGGAATCGGAGGGGATGGAAAAGATGCTGAAGGAAGAAACTGGCAATGAAACGGCAACATATTACCCGGAGGCAGAACTGGTGATATGGCACCCTTACCGGGATAATACAACCTTCCTGGCATATAAAATCAAGGTTTATTCACTGGAACCATACAACCATGAATATTTTTATATTGATGCCAGTAACGGTTCGGTACTCGATCGCGATCCTATAGCAATACCCGCTTCCGTAACAGGTTCTGCCGATACAAGATATAGTGGTACGCAATCTTTAAAAACAGAGAGTTTCACTTCAGGCTACAGGCTGCGTGATCCTTCGCGGGGGAATGGCATTGAAACTTACGATATGAACCAGGGGACAGATTTTAGTAATGCTGTGGATTTTGTAGATGGCAACAACAATTGGATTTCAGCCGAATGGCACAACGCACAAATGGACGATGCAGCATTGGATGCCCATTGGGCTTTACAAAATGTTTATGATTACTTTTTAAATGAGCATGGAAGGGAAAGCTATAACGATGCAAATGCAAAAATCAAATGTTATATGCATTTTGATTATAATTGGGAAAATGCAGCCTGGAGTAGTGACCGGATTTTATTGGGTGACGGAAATGGTGTAACGAATGGCCCAAGAACAGCGATTGATGTGATGGGACATGAATTTGGACATGGGGTATGCCAGGAAACATGCGATTTGGAGTATGAGAGTGAATCCGGCGCGATGAATGAAGGGTTCAGTGATATTTGGGGAGCATGTGTTGAGAATTATTGTGTTGAGCAATATGATTTACTGAATAAAGAAATCTGGATACACGGGCAAGATTATAATTGGACTACAGGAGGAACCCGAAGTCTTATTGATCCGAATGATTTTGGTCAGCCTGATACTTACGGTGGTACCTTTTGGTATAATACAACGTCATGTACACCTGTTTCTGGCAATGATTATTGCGGGGTACACACAAATAGCGGGGTAATGAACCATTGGTTTTACCTGCTTTCAGCAGGTGATGGCAATGCACATACCAACGATAACGGCGATTGCTATTTTGTGGAGGGAATAGGAATGGAAGATGCAGCCGAAATTGTCTATTCTCTGGAAGCAGATTATTTAGATAGTGAATCCGATTTTGATGATGCCCGAACTTATTCCATTCAGGCAGCACGTAATCTAAATGAAGAGATACAAATTACCAATGCATGGTATGCCGTCGGGGTTGGAGATCAGTTTACAGATTATCCCATCTCCGGCCCCACTCTTGTCTGTTCTTCCGGGGCCACCTTTACATTGGATTACCCGCCAGCGGTTGATTCCATTGTCTGGACCACAGGTTCCTATCTTGCTGTTACCGGGGGCCAGGGTACCTCAAGCTGCACAATATCTGCAACAGGCAACGGCAGCAGTTGGATCCAGGCGGAACTGATAACCGCATCAGATACTATTACAGTGCCTCAGCAGGAGATCTGGGTTGGCGATCCCGAAGTTGACTCTCCTAACTTAACATTTTCAAGCAACTATGGCAACGAAGCTTCATATTTGTGCACCGGAGTAGCTTCAGGAAACCAATTTATTCTTCCTGCTCCTGATTACAGTTTTGACTATTATGAATACAAATTAACCAATCTCGATAATACAAATACAATCATTCATTCGTATTCTTATACCGGCACGGGAGATTTATGTTCAGGAAACATATATGCGGGATATTACCTGTTTTGGGTAAGAAATGTAAACGATTGTGGAATAAGTAATTGGTTTGAAACCGAAATTGAATATGTCGATTGTGTTGACGAAGGAGAAGGTCTTGAATTACTAATTTCGCCCAATCCAACAGCATCAGAAACGACTCTATCCATTAAATCCACCTCAGAAGAAATAACTGTTGATGAAGATGAAGAATGGACAGTGGAAGTTTATACCAATACCCTGCTTTTGAAAACAAAGAAAACCAAAATAAAAGGTATAGAATACAAAATCATGACTTCAAATTGGAAAGAAGGAATATACATGATACGTGTAATGTACAAAGATGAAGTTTTAACAGGAAAATTAATCGTAACCAGATAACGAGATGCATTAGTGTTTTACCTAAATAACTCACTCTTACTCAAGAATGTCGTAACCCCCAAATAGCTGGACATAATTTGAAAAAAAGTGAAGTCTGATTAAATTTGGGAACCATGACCGATCAACTCAGTTTGTCTTGAACTTAAACCTGACGGCACCGAGCTCCTCATTGGCCCTGACAATTTTCTGCTTCAGGCTCTCCTTATAGGCGATCAGCTTTTCCATCACCTCTTTCTCGCCTGTGGCTATCATCTGGGCCGCCAGGATGCCGGCGTTCAGAGCTCCGTCAATGGCTACCGTGGCAACGGGTATCCCCGGAGGCATCTGCACTATGGCCAGCAACGCATCTATTCCTTCAAGAGAGGCTTTAACCGGAACACCAATGACGGGCACCGGTGTCATCGCAGCAATCACCCCCGGGAGATGTGCCGCCATGCCTGCCCCGGCAATGATAACCTTTATCCCCCTGCCAGCGGCTCCCCGGGCAAACAACTCAACCTCCCCAGGCGTCCTGTGTGCCGAGAGGGCATTGATCTCAAAGGGTATGTTCATGCTGTCAAGAAACTCTGCTGCCTTCTCCATCACCTTCAGGTCGGAGGTGCTGCCCATGATAATACTTACTGACGGATTCATATGCTCTTTTTAATGATATATCACTGTCAGGACAAAAATAAGCTATAAATTTATAATTTTGCGGTATCAACTACCTGAACCATGAAAGAGATAACAGTCCTTGACAGAGAATTTTCGGTTTATTTACCCGAAGACGAGATCCAAAGCCGGGTAACTGCCCTGGCAGAAAAGCTCAACGAAGACCTGAAAGGACATGATGTCCTCTTTTTTGGTATTCTCAATGGCGCCTTCCTCTTTGCCGCCGACCTCTTCAGACAGATCACACTCCATGCACAGATATCATTTATAAAGCTTGCCTCTTATGAGGGCACAAGCAACTCGGGGAAGATAAAGGAACTGATTGGATGGAATGAAGATATA
>JAVEYS010000095.1:0-8335 GCA_034003345.1 Bacteroidales bacterium | reverse complement strand
TGATAATCGTTCTCTTTGTGCTCTCAGTGGCTTACGGTGTGCTTTTCGTCATGCCTATCGGCGGTGCAGATATGCCTGTGGTAATATCTCTCCTTAACAGCTTCACCGGGGTGGCTGCTGCCATGGGCGGGTTCCTCTACAGTAACCAGGCGATGCTCACCGGAGGTATCCTTGTAGGGTCGGCAGGTACCATCCTGACAGTGCTGATGTGCAGAGCTATGAACAGGTCTCTGCTGAACGTCATTATCGGCGTGTTTGGAGGAGGTGGCCAGGCTGCCACAAGCACAGCGGGAACAATTAAGGAGATAACAGTATCTGATGCTGCCGTTCTTCTGAGTTACTCGAAGAAAGTGGTCATTGTTCCGGGCTATGGCCTGGCAGTGGCACAGGCACAGCATATATGTCACGAACTAGATAAGCTTCTCGAAGAAAAGGGAGTCGAGGTGAAGTATGCCATTCATCCTGTCGCTGGCCGTATGCCGGGTCATATGAATGTGCTGCTTGCTGAAGCAGACGTACCTTATGAACAGCTTGTGGAGAGCGTTGAGGTTAACCCTGATCTGCCCAATACTGATGTCATCGTAGTAATAGGCGCCAATGATGTTGTTAATCCGGCAGCCGAGGATGACCCCTCCAGCCCGATCTACGGCATGCCTATAGTCAGGGCCCGCGAAGCGAAGAACATCATAGTGATGAAACGCGGTATGGGTAAGGGCTATGCAGCTATAGAGAATATGCTTTTCTTCAATGACAAGACCCGCATGCTCTTCGGCGATGCCAAAAGCACTCTGCAGGCGCTGGTAACTGAGGTGAAATCTCTGTAACTACTGCCTGGGAGAGGCATTCGGAATTAAGAATTAAGAATTAAGAATTAAGAATTAAGAATTCAGAATTCAGAATGGTCTGATTTACAAATAGCGTTCTACTTTGTATTTTCCATTATCACAGAGGAGATATGCCCCCAGTATTTCTTATGGAATCTGAGACTCTTTTTGTCGAGCATGGAATGCAGAGTAGCAGGTTCGTCTTCAGGGGCGAATTTAACCTTTGCACGATCTTCATAGAGTGCTGAGACCTCCGGGTGAAACTGAACTGAAAATACATTCGGATATTTGATGTGCACTATCCCTTCAATGACCTTGCCGTCATCTGACAGGGCAGTAATAGAGAAACAGGGGGCAACATCCTTTAACGCCTGGTGATGGCTGCTGTAGACAAGAGGCCTGAGACTGGCCGGTACATTAATAGTCCTGCCGAAAAAACCATTGTCAGTAAATTTTATAGGATGAATATTTGTGCCCATGATGGCCGAATCAACCTTAATATCCTGCCAGTAGTTGCGATGAAGGTTGTTCCGGTCTATCTTAACGTTGGTCTCAGGAGTGAAACTGTCATAAATCTGTGCGGGGATATCCTGATAGAGAGTACCGCCAGCTGCAACGTTCATCGACTGCAAACCGAGACAGAAGCCGGTGACCATATAATCCGGGTTCTCTTCGAGAAGTGGTTTGAAGGTTAGGTTGCGGGTGCCGCCGAGCAGGTGAAAGAGAAAACTGACCTCGAAGTAATGTCTTCCCGGGTCGGTAGTTCTGGAGTAACAGTTCTTTTCACCGTACAGTGCCGGAGGAATATCATTCCCTCCGAAGAATATAATCCCTGCAGAGTTCTCGAAGATCTTTCCGAAGTCATCACTGCATGGATTCTGCTTGTATACCATATCTTCCGTAAGAGGTGCATTTACCTCATGCAGATGAAAGCGGATCAGCCCATTGGCTGCAATATATTCGGCCGACTTGCTGAAGTCGTACTCCTGGCTGGAGTGGTAGACGCCGACGAAATCAACCACCCCGGCATCGGTTGTAAGAATCCCGTTGTTCAGGAGAAAAGTCACAACACCAATGTTGCCGGCAGTGGGGTTAACAAGTATAACATACTTTTTATCCTTGCTGAAGTCGCCTCTGAAAAAATCCTGTGAGAAGAGGGAGAGTGACAGGAAGGTAACCGTGATGAGCAGAAAGAGCCTTTTCATAGCATGATTTATTTAAACGCAAACACAAGTGTCCGATTAAAAAATAATAAGAGGGTTACTCCCCGAAGGTTTCCCCCTATGTTGTATATTGGTTTTTGCACAAACTAAATACAACATGGGTAAAATTACAGAAATTAAATTTGTCGGACAGCCGATTTTCAAACAGATAATGAATTTGGTGGATAGAGTCGACATAAACGGGCTAATAAGGAAGCATGGGAGTGATTATTATTACAAGTCGTTCAAGACCAGGACACATCTTTTCGCAATGCTGTTCGGGATATTAAGCCGGTGTGATTCCATGACAGAGATATGTGAAGGACTCAGAGCAATGGGAGGCAAACTTAATCACCTTACGATGGATCAGGCCGCGGCAAAAAGCACTGCAAGTGACGGATCGCGGAACAGGATTTCATATAATCATTAGTAAAAGCAAATCTTATAACAGTAATGCCGGAGCAGATATCCCGCTTGCAGGTAGGGTCAGTCCTGCGGACCTGCGGACCTGCGGCCTATGTTCCGGGTTCCTTGTACCGGTTTTCTTTTATCTTGAGACTTTTGTCTTTACACTCTACGCTTTACGCTCGCCTCTTTTTCTCCTGTTTTATTAGCTCTATCATGAAAAATATTCATAATTAATTTTATTTTTGGTTCCTCTTCCGTTAAACAACGGATCTACCCGCGAAAAGGCAATCAGTTAATCATCCTGACAATTTGTAAGGTTGTTTTTTTTATATTTTTTTTTGGCGAGAGACTTATAAAACTATTTCTATTATGAAGCATATTACGGTTATTTTATTGTTATTACTCACTATTGAGTTTTATGCTTATTCTGAGGTTAAAGAGGTTAAATCAGGAGGCATAGTCTATTATGTAAACACTGATAGCGGAACAGCAAGTGTTGGTAAGAATTTCACAGTAAGTACTGTATCCGGAAAGATGGTTTATGAAGGTACGCTGTCAGGCGATGTGATTATACCTGCAACGGTAAAATACAGAGGCAGAAACTACCCTGTTACATCGATTGATAATGATGCTTTTAATTATTGCTGTTATTTGGTTTCGGTGACAATTCCCTCCTCTGTTACCACACTAAATAATAGTTTAAATGATGTTCTGCCTAGGCTGAAAGCTATAAATGTGTTACCTGGGAATAATAATTACATGTCGGTCGATGGTGTTTTATTCAGCGGTGACATGAAGAAGATAATACGGTATCCTATTTCTCACACCGGAGACAGATATGTAATTCCTTCATCGGTATTGAGTATTGAAAAAAGTGCATTCTATTTATGCTTACTAAAAGAGATAGTTCTGCCTTCCGGCCTTGAAGTTATTAACGACTTTGCCTTTTACTTCAGTGATATAACAGGACTAGTCCTGCCTGATAATGTCAGGGTTATCGGCCTCTGCGCCTTTTCCTGCTGTGACTCACTTGCCACAATAACACTTCCGGAGTCTGTGATAAGTCTGGGCACTAACGCTTTCGAAAGATGTACAGGGCTCGAGTCAATAGTATGTCGTAATATCGATCTGGAAATCACTCCGGAGATGACAACCGGATGTGATAAACTTAATGGCAGGATAGTATATGAGATTCCGCCACGCAGGATCAAAGAACTGGCCGAAAATTCTAATGCTGAGCAGAAATATAAGGTTGCAACGTATTACCTTGAAGGCAGAGGTGTAGAGAAGAGCCAGGCATTAGCCATAGAGTGGCTTGAGAAATCGGCCGTTGCAGGCTATGAGTTAGCTCAGGTTACCCTTGGAGACATGTATCTAAAGGGCCAGGGTGTCAACAAGGATTTACCCACAGCACTAAAATGGTATTCTTTGGCAGCGGAAAACGGTAATTCAAAGCTTCAGAGTTTCCTGGGTGATTGTTACATGAATGCTGTGGGGGTGGATGCGGATATTAAGAAAGCCGCCGGGTATTATCTTCAGGCTGCAATGCAGGGGGACACCAATGCCATAAAAATGACCGGGTATTGTTATTATAATGGTAAGGGCGTTAGCAAGGATTACCCCGAGGCTGTAAAATGGTACCTGATTTCAGCTCAGAACGGAGATGCAGAGTCGGCCTATTTTATTGCCATGATGTACAATGAAGGAAAAGGTTTGGTAAAAGATGACGCACAGGCGCTTACCTGGGCAAAGAGGGCTGCTGACAAAGGATCGCAGGAGGGCCTTTGGTTATATACCAGGCTTATCTATGACGATGCTGTAAGGAATATGGGCGAAAAACAATATGAAGCAGCTATAAGCGGATTCACTTCGCTTCTGGGATATGATAAAGATAACACGGATGCCTGCATTAACCGGGGCTATTGTTATATGATGATCAAACCGGCTGACTACTCTCTTGCTGAGGCAGACTTTAATAAAGCGCTGGAACTGGACGGAAGCAATACTGTTGCCCGGGATAACCTGAAGGTTGTCAGCGAGCAAAAAAAGAAGCTTGAAGAAGCAAAAAAACTATGTACCGAGGGTAATACCTTTTTCTGGGGCAATGACTACGTGAATGCTGTGTCGTGTTTTACCAGGGCCATTTATATTGACGACACCAATCCATACCCTTACTGCGCCATTGGTTACTGCTTTGAATTCTGTGGACAGTATGAAAATGCAATGGGTTTCTTCGACAAGGCTTTATCTGTTGATCCAAATTTTAATGATGCAAAAAAGGCAAAAGAAAGAGTATTTAATCTAATGTACAATCAGGTAATTAATAATGTGTCAAACAGTTATTCTAACTCTCTGAATAACGCGTACAATAATAACCTCAATAGTGGCAACTCGTACAACAATAACACACTTAATAACGTTGTTGACAGATCTGTTGAAAGAAACAAAAAACACTCTGACAATCAGTATAATATGTACATGCAGTTATATGAGCAGGAGAAGGCGGAGGCTGATAGTTATTTCAGGAAATATGAGTTGTATGGTAACCTGGATGACCTTAAAAGGTCTAAGAGCTGTCAGACGCGTGCCAATGATTACCTTGAGAAAGCCAATATATGGAGATAAGCCAGTTATGGCATCCCCGATTCCGTCGGGTTTGTCACAGGCGATAAGGACCAGCGTTAAAAGGGCAACCGGGATGATACTTCTGATAGAGAGATGGAGTTCCGTCTCCGTCAGGTTTGGGTATGAAGAGCATTTCATAAATGAAACATGTCAGACGGAATTAGTAATGTCGGATGTTGTGCAACATCTTTTCGGTTAAGCCAGCCTTGTATAATTAATAATTTTTTTGATAAACAGATTTTGATATAAAAAAAACAATACTTTTGTTTCGTCGTTTCCCGAAATGAAATGAAAGCAAAGCAGGCCAAAAAAAAATATTATTCGGATGATCAGGAAAAGCTGGCGAGGTATGCCAAGGCACTATCTCATCCAGTCAGGGTGTTTGTAATGGATTTTCTGGCTAACAACCTCGACAGATGCTGCTATAGTGGAGATATGGCAGAGGAACTACCCATTGCCCGTTCTACGCTGTCAGAACATCTGAAAGAACTTAAGAAGGCGGGACTGATACAGGGAGAAATCAACCCTCCATATATCAAATACTGCATAAGCCGTGAGAATTGGGACGAGGCAAAATTGTTATTGAATAAATTTTTCAAAAGATAAAAAATTTTTAATAGTATTTCGACGTTTTACGAAATGAAAGGAGAATAATAGTTATGGAGATCAAAATTCTGGGTCCTGGGTGCCCCAAATGCAAAACCCTTGAGAAACTGACTCGTGAAGTTATAGAGCAGAACAGGATTGATGCCACTATTTCTAAAGTTGAGGATATTGTGGCCATAATGAACTACGGTGTGATGTCAACTCCGGCTCTTGTGATAAATGAGAAGGTTGTTCTGAAGGGACGTGTTCCTTCAGCTGATGAGCTTAAAAAGTTATTAGTAAACTAAATAATGATAGAGCAATGAAAAAGGTAATCTGGATTTCAATAATTGTTGTCGCTCTGGTTGCCTTTCTGGCGTTCCGGCCGGATAGCAAAGCTAAAGCTATTGTTGTTACTGATGCAGGCCTAACCGCAACAGACAAAGTTGAGGTATATTATTTTCACTTTTCTCGCAGGTGCGTTACATGCATTGCAGTAGAGAACAAAACGCAGGAGGCTGTTGTAGCACTGTATCCTGAAGCATACAGAAAGGGTAAGATTACATTTGCATCGGTTAATCTTGAGGATGAAAAGAGCAAACCGCTCGCTGAAAAGGCAAAAGTCACAGGTCAGGCGCTTGTGATCTTAAGCGGTGATTTCAGAAAGGATCTTACTGCTGAAGGATTTATGTATGCCAACAATAACTTCGACAAGTTCAAGGCTGAGATCCAAAAGACAATAGATCCACTGATAAAGGAGATGAAATAATTAATGGAACTTCTTCAGCAAATACTAGAGAATTCACAGTATTCATTCATAACAGCGGCTATTCTGGGGCTGATGACTGCCATCAGCCCCTGCCCGCTGGCAACGAATATTTCGGCAATAGGATTTATCAGCCGTGATCTCACTGACCGGAGAAGAGTATTTCTCAACGGGCTTGTTTATACTCTCGGACGAGCTGTTACCTATGTAGGAATAGCACTTATCATTTTCCTTGGTGCAAGCCAGATGGATATCTCTGGCTGGTTCCAGAGGTGGGGAGAGAAATTTCTTGGACCGGTATTGATTCTGATAGGCCTCTTTATGCTTGATTTCATAAAGCTTAAGCTTCCGGGTGGGATGGGATCCTTAACCGAGAGAATAGGGGAGAAGGGCAGAAAAAGCTACCTGAACACGCTTTTGCTGGGAATATTGTTTGCTATGGCCTTCTGCCCGTACAGCGGGGTGCTCTATTTCGTGATGCTGATACCAATGACTGTGGCTAGTCCTGAAGGTCTTTACCTTCCGGTAATTTTTGCAATTGCGACCGGTATACCTGTTATCATCTTCGCTTGGTTGCTTGCGTATGCAGTCAGTAATGTAGGCAAAATGTACAGCCGGATCAAAACCTTCGAGATATGGTTCAGGAGAGTGGTTGCCGTACTGTTCATCGGAGTGGGTATATACTATATTTTAGTAGCCTTATTTTAAAAAAAAATTTATAAATACATTTCGGGTTATTACGAAATGATAATCTTTAATCAAAAATGGAACTGAAAAAAGAACTGAAGATCCTCTTATGGATCACTGTTGTATTTGTCTTTGCGTTTTTCATGCCGATTGAGAGCGCCCGTTTCAATACCGCTATTGCAGCGACTTTTGATCTGGTTAAGTGGTATGCAAGAGAGCATGTGATATTATGCCTCCTTCCTGCATTCTTCATTGCCGGTGTAATATCTGTATTTGTAAGCCAGGGTTCGGTGATCAAATATTTCGGAGCCAATGCAAAGAAATGGCTGGCATACACTGTCGCCGCTGTCTCCGGAACCATTCTCGCGGTTTGTTCATGTACAATACTGCCACTATTCTCAAGCATTCACAAACGCGGTGCAGGCCTGGGACCTGCAATTGCCTTTCTTTATTCCGGGCCGGCAATAAATATTCTGGCGATCATTCTTACAGCCCGCATCCTGGGCTTTGAAATGGGTGTGGCACGTGTTATAGGGGCTGTGTTCTTCAGCGTGGTGATAGGACTGATTATGTCACTGATTTACCGTAAGGAGGAGAAGAAGAAGAGAGAGGATCAGATGAACCTGATTCCGGAACCGGAAAGAAGACCGATGTGGCAGACAATGACTCACTTCTTTACCCTTGTAATCATCCTGGTCTTTGCCAATTGGGGCAGTCCGTCAGCAGATGATACTTCAAGCGCATGGTACTATATCTTCACATACAAATGGTACATAACAGGATTTTTCAGCCTTGTGCTTGCCTGGTCACTGATTAAGGTCCTCAAGATAAAATGGCAGTGGGTTCTGGCAGCAGTAGTTGTCACGGTGTTATCAGCGTTTCTTTCGAACGCATTTATTGAAAGCACAAAGATGAGACCCCTGGTTCCCATGATTGTTGGTATTGCTGCACTCAGCATAATCACACTTCTTGATAAGCAGGATGATGAGAACCGTGAGTGGACACTATCCACATGGGGATTCGCAAAACAGATTATTCCTCTTCTTGGAATTGGCGTGGTGATTGCCGGTTTTCTGCTTGGATCTACTCATGACGGTCAGTCTATCGCCGGTATTGTTCCAAATGAGTGGATCGCAAAACTTGTAGGTGGAAATTCAGTCTTCTCAAACTTCTTCGCCTCAATTGTAGGAGCCTTCATGTATTTTGCAACCCTTACTGAGGTTCCAAAATACATGAAG
>JAVEYS010000094.1:0-8486 GCA_034003345.1 Bacteroidales bacterium | reverse complement strand
GGTATATGGTATTGAAATCTGAAACGCTCATCTGCTGTTTTAAGGGGTAGACCCTGATGTCGTACTCGTTTCCCTTAAATTGTCTGACCATCAACGCCTCATATGTCCAGCGTGTAGGCATCAGTTCCGCAATCACGGGCACTTTGTCAACACTGGCGATCTTTCTGTTCAACTTGTCAAAAGGGAACATGGCACCACTGAGTATCATCATTGGGATCATCAGCAGGGGGATTACAATATATATTGCTATTGCAGAATTCAATGCCGATGAAATGTTCAGCCCAATCATATTGGCACAAAAAGCAGTTACGAACAAGGCAACCCAATAAGAAAAAAACAGTCCCCTGATGCCAAGCAGCGGGTTGGCTACAATGAGGAAAAGGAACACCTGCAGGGCTGAGATCAATGCCAGCACTGTTATTTTGCTGAGCAGGTAGCTGCTGCGGTTCAGATGAAGAAAGTGCTCTCTTCTCAGCATCTTACGATCTTTGAATATCTCTTCGGCGCTGATGGTGAGACCCATGAAGAGCGCAACAATGATGCTCATGAAAATATATATAGGGATATTTTCATTTTCCCTGAAAATATATATGTCCGAGGAGGGATCGGCTATGTATCTTATTATATATGCAAGAATCAGTCCGAGAAGCGGACCTTCAAACAGAGTGAGCAGCAGGTATTGTCTGTTGGCGATCTTGCTTCTGACATCCCGTCTCATGAAGATCACGATTTGACGCAGCCAGGATGGTCTCCTGAGGCTTGAATAGGGCTGGGAACTCTCTTCCCTGGCAGTCTCTTCGCTTACTTTGCTTTGGAATGATTCAGCCCACTCGGCCGGAGAGATCTTCCTACTCTCAGTATACCTGCCATATTCATCCAGCACCCTGGTCTCAATTATGTTAAACAGCGTCTCCGGATTCACTGTCCCACACTCAGGGCATTCTGCTATGCTACTGTTTATCTGTGACTCAAGAGTCTTAAAATGCACTATTGCCTCTAAAGGATTGCCATAGAAGACCAGGTAACCTCCCTTGTCGAGGACAAGAACTCTGTCGAACCTCTTAAATATTACAGATGAAGGCTGATGGATAACAGTTATTACCAGTTTTCCCTTCAGCTTCAGTTCATGCAATAGATCCATCACGTTTTCAGAATCGCCCGACGAGAGTCCTGAGGTAGGCTCGTCAAGGAAGAGGACCGAGGGTTCACGGATAAGCTCAAGGGCAATATTTAACCTCTTTCTCTGTCCTCCACTGATGACCCTGTTCAGTGGCGATCCCACCCGGTAATCCTTCTTCTCAAAGAGTCCCAGGGTATGGAGCGACTGGTTTACAATTTCAGTTATTTCACCGGGGCTCTTGCCGGCAAAGCAGAGGGAGGCAGCATACCAGAGGTTCTCAAATACCGTCAGATCCTCAACAAGCAGGTCATCCTGAGGCACATATCCTATCACGCCATCGAGCCTTTCATCTTCAGAAAGTATTGATATGCCATTTATCCTTATATCTCCGGATGAGGGTTTTATTAGTCCTGTAAGGAGGTTTAGAAGTGTTGTTTTCCCTGATCCGCTGGATCCCATTATACCTATAAAATTTCCTTCGCTGGCCGAAAAGCTTACATCGGTTATCGCCATTATACCATCGGGGAAACGATAGCTTAAATGTTCGGCCCTGAAAGAGATACGGTGAATATCCTTATCTGTAATGAACAGAGAGATGATATCACTATAAAAAATAGTTGCAGCCGGGGGTACCTGCAGAGTGCTTCCCGGGGCGAAGAGATAGACCTTCCGGCATATGAGAGGCAGGCCGTTGAGAAGCGATGTTCCTGTATAGAAGCAGCGCAGGAAATAGAGGTTCACGCTTGACACCTTCAGGAAGACGCCGTAAGGCCCTGATTCACTTTCCTCTCCGGAAGAGTTGCAGGAGCTGACTATTCTCATTGAAGGATCAGTGAAAGCCTCCCGCTCCTCCTCCATGACAAACTGCATTATGCTGTTGAACTCCTGCTGTGAAATCCTGAATACTTCGGCAATAGTATTAATGATATTCATACGCTGCGGAGTATACTGCTTGCCGGAATCGATAAGCTCAAAGCATCGCATGAGAACAATCACTCTCTGCTCCTGGGAGAGTGTCTTGTTGATTTTCTTGCAGTTGTTGAATATCCTGATCGAATCCTTTACTGAAGTCAGATCAGGGTTGGATTTTTTACTCTCCGGCTGAAGCGGACCGGCATTTTCCAGGAAGAGGCCCATGAATTCATCAGCACTCTGATGTGGCAGCTGCTTTATAAGAAAAGCCGAGACAAAGTCCATCTCTTCCTGCAGCATGCCCCCGTCCTGCTTTACTATCAGGGCGAACAGCTCCATCATTGCCCGAAGTATCTCTTCACTCATTTCTCAGGATCAGGGTTTCAAGTAGAAGTGCCAAGTTAATGAAATTCGAGATAATATTTATTGGAAAATGTAGACATATTGATAATTAGTGATATACTTTGTTTCAAATTCTTGTATTAATGAACGTGCAGGGTGCAGACAATACATTTGTTGTTGAAGCAGGTAAAAATGTTTAATTTCAGATGGCCGTAGATCATGTGAAAACCATTAAATAAATGAGAACTTGTTTTATTCTGTTTTTTTTCTTTTTATCAACGTTAATATCATCACAGCCTCTCGCCGGATTCAATCCTTCCGGCCTCTTTGATGAGCAACAGATGGTGATTGAAGACTCACCACCGGGAACGCGGATACTCATTAATGCCCCTCTGACAGGCTTCAGCGATGATGACCGTGTGCTGCTTGTGATATATGCTCTTCCCAATGGGAATACTATTGAACAGACTACCGGAAAAAGATTGAAGGAGGGTGACGACTGGCACTTTGACATCCAGCATATAGGGGCACAAACACGTTTCCTCAGGAAAGTCATCAGCGACAGGACCCTGGTTGTGGCCTATCTGGAAAACAGCCGGAAAAGCTGGCCGGGATGGAATGCCGTAACACCAGATCACCGGGAGCAGGTAAGGATGATTGTTAATGAGATCACCGCGCTTTTTGCCCGGTGGAATCCAGAGCTGGTCCTGAACGGCCACAGTGGAGGCGGGCGGTTTATTTTTACTTACATTGATGCTCACGATACAATCCCGCAGGAGGTGGTGCGTATAGCATTCCTTGACAGTAACTACGGTTACGAAGAGGCCCTTCACGGTGAGAAGATCATCAACTGGCTTAATTCCACAGACAATAAATACCTCTGTACCCTGGCCTACAATGACAGTGTGGTTGTCTACAACGGCAAACCGCTTGTTTCACCTACCGCAGGCACATGGTATCGCAGCAAGCTGATGCAGGATTATCTTGCCTGGTCTTTCAGACTTAAGGAGCATCAGCGTGACTCGCTCATATGGGTTACCTCTCCCGCAAGAAATATCGAATTCATTTTCAAACCTAATCCTGAAGGCAAAATTTATCATACTATCCAGGTAGAATATAACGGCTTTATACAGAGTATGCTGAGCGGAACAAGGCACGAACAGAAAGGATACAGATATTTTGGAGGAAGAGCATACGATGAATTTATTGCGGATAAAGTTGTCATACCTATCCGGAGATTTAACATTCCATTGCGTGATCCGAAAGCAGAGGCAGGCTCTGATTTCATGAAGAGGATCAGTGATCTGCCGGTTGATGAACGTGAGGAGGAGATATTTCGCGCTGCCGCATCCGGTAATATACCCGGTTTTTTACGTAAGATGGTAATCCTAAAGGGTGAGTTCGAAGATATTAACGGCACTCTCCATAGCCTGCAATATGGGGTTATGCCCGATTACCTGGCAATAGGCAGTGACGACGATTTCTGCCGCATACCGATGAATCCCCGGACTGCATGTAGGTTGGCGGAATTGTTTGGTGGTTCGCTGCTAACTGCAAAGATCAGTGATCATGTATGGACCCAGGCTGAGGTGAGACTTGCACCGTTCAATTATGTGCCCGTCGGTAATGCCAACGAGCTGGTGACGAAGTTTGCTGAACATAATGCACACATTGAGAAGCAGCTGGCAGAAGCAGGAGGAGATCATGGACAGCTTGTTGCGGGCATCAAGAAGGATGTGATTCTCTCTTCACGCATTGCCGACAGGACAGACAGGGTAGTTATTTATGGCTGGCACCGGACAGACGGTAATCCTATACAGCCTGTTTATAGCGGCCATGTTTACTGGTACGTTGATTACAGTCATGGTATACGTTTCATGAATAACCAGGTCCTGCTTGATGGTAAGCCGGTTTTTGTGACCGATATACTTAAGGATCCCGTCCTCTTCCGTGTTCTGAGCAATGAGGACCATCCCATGGTAATGGTAAATTATTGATTGCAATCAGGTCGCTGCCCCACAACTGTTCTGAGTTTTGTGCTCAGGTTTTACCTCTCAACATATCCCGGACCCCTGACTACTCTCCCAGGCATGGCACCTGTATGCCCGCCGTCATTTAACACCTGAACACCGTTGACGAACACATGGATCATGCCGGTTGACAATTGATGAGGGTCTTCGAAGGTTGAGTGATCCTGTATCTTTGCAGGATCAAAGATCACAACATCAGCATAGTAACCCTCTCTAAGGGCTCCGCGCATTGAGATCTTCATGTTGGTGGCAGGAAGAGTGGTGAGTCTGTAAACTGCCTCCTCAAGGGATATAATCTTTTCATCTCTTACATATTTGCCCAGTAGACGGGCAAAATTCCCATATGCTCTCGGGTGAGTGGCTGATTTCAGGAAGACGCCCTCCGGAGCCATCGATTGCCCGTCGGATCCGAAACTCATCCAGGGCAGTGCGATCTCTTTTCTCAGGTTATCCTCTGACATGGAGAAGAAGACTGCACTGACATTGCTGCCGTCATCTATTATCAGGTCCATGACCGTCTCCTCAGGGCTGGTACCTCTCATCTCTGCAATGGCAGCCAGCGTTTTTCCCTGGAGGTATTTCAATGAGTCAGTGTTAAAGC
The DNA here is from genome assembly GCA_034003345.1 of Bacteroidales bacterium. GTDB lineage: Bacteria > Bacteroidota > Bacteroidia > Bacteroidales > VadinHA17 > SR-FBR-E99. The sequence goes on along the minus strand of JAVEYS010000094.1, from coordinate 3,481 downwards.
CAATAACAAGTATCTTCTCCGGTGATCCCTGCTTCCTCATGATTGTTTTAATGATCTCAGGCCCTATGATCTTTCTTACTTCCGGGTCTTTAAGCCGGGCAACCCATTTATCAAAACCACCCTCCTGTACCCATTCAGGAACAATAATGCCCAATCCGGTTGAACTTGCCGGGTAGTTATACATGTCGGCAGTGATGTATAGGCCTGCCGATCGTGCCGAGTCAACTTTGTTTACCGCCCTTTCAAGTTTATCCCAGTTTGTTCTGCCCACCTGCTTGAAGTGGTAGATCTCGGCCCTGATAGCTGTCTCAGCCGGTATTTTCAGGAAATCGTCAATTGCTTCAAGAAATGTCTCATCCTCATTCCTTATATGAGAGATGTACATACCCTCATAACCGGCAGCAACCTGGCACAGCTCTGCAATCTCTTCTGTGGAAGCGAAGCTGGCGGGCACGTATTCAAGAGCAGAGCTGACACCTATTGCTCCTTCCTCCATAGCCTGCCTGACAAGCAGCTTCATCGAATCCATCTCGGCAGCAGTGGGGGGGCGGTTATCATAGCCCACCACATGGATGCGCAGTGTTGAGGTTCCTACAAATGAAGCTATGTTTGTTGAGACTCCTCTATTCTCAAGATAATCAAGGTACTCGCCAAGTGTGGTCCATTCAATGGCATATTTTATATCACCCTGTGAAGCCTCCATGGCTCTCTTCATGCTCTCGCTCAAGGGTCCCCATGAGTCTCCCTCTCCAAGTACTTCAAGTGTTACACCCTGACATATGTCTCCAAGTGATCTCCCATCTTCAATCAGTGACTCTACCGACCAGCTGAGCATGTTTATGAATCCCGGGGCTACTGTAAGACCTGAAGCATCTATCTCTTTAATGCCCCTGGCATTTTTCAGGTTACCGATAGCTGCAAGGGTGTCTGACATAATACCAATATCTCCGATAAAAGAGGCAGAGCCGGAGCCGTCAATTATATTGCCGTTTCTTATCAGAACATCATATTTTACTGTTGATGAGCATCCATAGAATATTAATAATATCGGCAAGATTACCTTTAGAAGTTTCATGTCAAGGAGTGGTTTAAGTGAAAAACAGGGTTAACTGAATATTTATCTATCCTTAACAAATTTAATTTTTATTGTGTAATATGCAAATTTGATCTTCAGTGTTTATATGGATGACATAATTAAAATCCCCAACCACAGCTCTTCCCCCGATCCCGCTTGTGTTCTCAGAACGCTTAACCTATAATGGGATACGCATTATGCATTATATAGGTCATGGTTTACTTATATGCTTTTAAACAGTATGATGTAATACAAATTATTTTTTCTGATTTCATTTTTCGTTGTATCTTGTGAGAGTAAACCTTCACAATCTAACGCTCTTTTACATGAAAAAACTTTTCTTCATTTTCCTATCGGTGTTGTTTATCAATGCCGGCATGGCCCAGACAAGGATTACCGGAACGGTAACCGACTCTGAAGATGGCACTCCCATCCCTTATGCCGTAGTACTGGTTAAGGGATCGAGAGGAGTGGGAACAAACACTGACGCTGACGGGAGATACTCTCTCAGCAATGTCGCATCCGATGCTGTACTTGTGTTCAGCTATGTGGGGTATAAGACCCAGGAAATACCGGTAGCAGGCAGGACTGTGATCAATGTTGAGATGGCAACAGATGCTCTTAATCTCGATGAGGTCATCGTTGTTGCCTATGGCACATCAACCAAAGGGACCTTCACCGGAGCTGCCAGTGTGGTCAAGGCTGACGCCATCAGGGATGTGCCCACACTCTCATTTGAGAATGCCATGGGTGGTAAGATTGCCGGACTGCAGATCACAACCCTTTCTGGTCAGGCAGGATCAACCTCCTCCATCAGGGTTCGTGGTATAGGTTCGATGAACGCATCCAACGAGCCTCTGTATGTGGTTGACGGTGTGCCTGTAATATCAGGTAACGTTTCTCAGATGGGAAACTATACCACCAGTAATGTGATGAGTACTATCAATCCTAATGACATTGAGTCAATCACCGTCCTGAAAGATGCAGCTGCCTCCGCACTCTACGGATCCAGGGCTGCCAACGGTGTGATTCTCATCACCACCAAGCAGGGAAAGGCTGGCAAACCTGTTGTCAACTTCAAGGCATCTGTGGGTATAACACCCTCATTTGCTACTGACAACTATGAAGCCGCCAGCCCGGAACAGCAGGTTGAGATGTATTATGAGAACTTCTGGAATGCAGGCAAATATAGCGGGAAAACTGACGAAGCTTCAAGTATAAGCGCTCTTGCCCAGCTGAACAAGAGATTCAACAAACACGGTTATATCTTCAGTGCTCCCGATAATACGGTCAATTCACTCACAATAACCGGTGACAGGGCCGGTCAGTATTACGACTGGGACAAGGAACTGTTCCGTACTGCCGTCTATCAGTCATACGACCTGTCTGTCAGCGGAGGGACTGATTTATCCAGCTATTATACATCATTTTCCTATACCAATGACCTTGGTCGAAGCGTAATTAACAACTTCGATCGTATTACAGGAAGAATGAATTTCTCCCAGAAGATCGGGAAATTTATTGAGCTCTCTACCAATATTAACGTTTCTTCAAGCGGCAAGGAGGGATTCAATGACACTCGTGCCCTTGCCAACAACTACTTTTTACAGAGCCGCAACCTGCTGTGGGGTCTCTACTGGCCTACTGACTATTTGACCGGGTTACCCTGGACCACCAGGTTCGGAAGCTACGCCTATAACCCCGTTTACTATAACAATGAATGGGAAAACAGTTCAAAGACCCAGAGAATACTGGCCAATGAGACTGTAAACATTAAGATACTGCCTGAGCTGAATCTCAGGTCAATTTTCTCATTTGACAACACCCAGACGTTTGACCACCTGTATTACAGTGCACTTCACTTCAGCGGTGCAGGCGTAGGCGGCTCGGTAACAGAGCAGAGTACCAAGATCAATGAGCTGGTCTCTTCAACCACCCTTAATTACAATAAGACATTCGGCGGGGTACATACCGTTGGAGCCCTTGTTGGATGGGAAGTTGCATCGAACCAGACTGATTATATGATATCTTCAGGTACCAACCTGCCAACCAGCGCCCTGCATACCGTATCAACGGCCGGTTTGATGGACGCCGATGCATATTACTGGGGACATACAATGGCGTCAATGCTTTCACGGGCAGAATACAACTATGACAACAGGTATTATGTGTCAGCTTCATTCCGCCGCGACGGCTCGTCAAGATTTGGACCCAACAGGCTCTGGGGTAACTTCTGGTCTGTCGCCGGTTCATGGAGAATAGACAAGGAGGATTTCATGGTGAGTGTGCCGGTGATAAGCAGCCTGAGACTCAGGGCATCATACGGTATTAATGGTACTCTTCCCGTAAAGGATTACGGATGGCGCTCACTGACGAGCTATGACAGCAAGTATATGGGACTGCCTG
>JAVEYS010000093.1:0-8702 GCA_034003345.1 Bacteroidales bacterium | reverse complement strand
CTCCCTTCCTGCAGTCCGGCCCCACGCTAAAATGTTTAACATGATCATTTTTTAACGCACCCGCCCTGCAGTCCGGCCCCTCGCTAAAATGATTCACAGGATCATTTTTTAACGCGCCCTCCCTGCAGTCTGGCCCCTCGCTAAAATGATTCACAGGATCATTTTTTAACGCTCGGTCCCCCTTTTTTCATATTTTTGTCGGGAAATATTTCTGACATGAAACCTTCCATACCCAAGGGCACACGCGACTTCTCCCCGTTGGAGATGCTCCGCCGCAATTATATCTTTGATACCATACGCAGAACCTTCTCTCTCTTCGGCTACCTGCCGCTTGAGACGCCTGCCATGGAGAACCTGTCAACGCTCATGGGAAAGTATGGAGACGAGGGTGACAGGCTGATTTTCAGGATACTCAACTCAGGCAATTTCCTGTCAGATTTGCCCCTGTCAGTGTTATCCTCGGCTGACAGCCATTCAGTATCACAGCGTATCTGCGAAAAGGGACTAAGATATGACCTGACAGTGCCCTTCGCACGATATGTGGTTCAGCATCGCGATGAGATCAACTTCCCCTTCAGGAGATACCAGATACAGCCTGTCTGGAGGGCAGATAAACCCCAGAAGGGACGCTACCGGGAATTTTTCCAGTGCGATGTGGATGTCATTGGGAGCAACTCTCTGATCAATGAGTTTGAGCTGATAAGGATCATTGATCGTATCTTCGGTGAGCTGGATATCAATGTCGTTATTAAAATCAACAATCGTAAGATCCTGGCTGGGATAGCAGAAATGGCAGGTGCGGGGGAGAGGATCACCGACATTACCGTGGCTATTGACAAGCTGGACAAGATAGGGCAGGAGGGTGTCCGAAAGGAGCTTATGCAGCGCGGAATAGCTACTGAAGTGATTGCCAGGCTTGAGCCGGTGATTGGCCTCACCGGAACGGCCGTCTCCAAGCTTGAGGAGCTCAGAAGAGTGCTCTCATCATCGGAAACGGGCATAAAAGGTATTGAAGAGGTGGAAGAGCTCTTCGGTTATCTTGCCATGGAGCCCTCTAAGGCAGAGATAGAGCTTGACCTGTCGCTGGCACGCGGACTGAACTACTATACCGGTGCCATCATAGAGGTCAAGGCTGCTGATGTGGCAATAGGAAGCATCTGCGGTGGAGGAAGATACGATGATCTGACAGGCATCTTCGGTCTGCCCGGTGTCTCCGGTGTGGGAGTATCGTTTGGCGCTGACAGGATCTATGATGTCATGCTGCAGCTAAGCCTCTTCCCGGAACAGACCGGCTCAGCTACCGGCGCACTCGTAATAAACTTCGGGAAAGAAGAGCTCCCCGAACTGATTAAGATTACACGGTCACTGCGTGAGGCCGGCATAGCCTCCGAACTGTACCCTGAGGCCGTGAAGCTCAGGAAACAGTTCTCCTATGCCGATGCACAGAAAATCCCAGTGGTGATCATTGCCGGCAGCAACGAGCTGGCCGCCGGCCAGGCTACAGTAAAAAATATGAAAACGGGAGAACAGACGATCGTATCACTCTCTGATCTCCCGTCATTTATTATCGACGGAAAAAACTCCTGATCACATCAGTGTATGCCGTGCAGAATCATTGCTGCAAGCCGGGATCGACAGTCTGTCCGGTACGGCCCCTCACACCCTGTCCGGCTGACTGACCCTGTCTCCTCCTGTTCAACTCACGCAGCAACTGCTGCTTGTACTGGTTCTCAACCTGATATAGCTTGATGACCTTTGAGGGTGGTAAAATGTTCCTGAGGCTTTTATTGAATGAGACAATCATCTCTGCCTCGTCAGTGTAGGTGCCCGTAAGCTTGTCAGCTGTTGAGGAGAGCTCGCTGTCACTCATGTTTGTCTCATTCTGCGAGGCATAGCGCATCAGAGAGAGCCGATCGAACTGCAGCTTGTTCTTACGGGCTGAGTAGTCATTATACAACGGCCAGAATTTTTCAGCCTCTGCCGGCGTCAGGTCCAGACGCTGGGTAAAAAATGCGATCTTGTAGGCTGTCAGCTTCTCACTGTCATTCTGACCCAGACCCTGCCCGGAACCCTGCCCACTAAGTGCCTGACTGCCTGCCAGCAGAACTGCTATCACTCCATAGATTATCTTCTTCATGTCTCTGTTATAAAAGTTCATAAATATCATTAAGATCAATATCTTCCATCAAAAGGTAGTCAATGATTGCTTCGGAGGAGATCTCCTCCTCATTTGCCACTCTCATATCATCAGGTTCGGTCTGGTTTAGTTCGTACTCAATCATGTAAGTGTCAAGCTCTTCCGCTGCCAAATCGGCATACAGACTGTTGTCTGCTTCATATTGATCCGACGCTCTGTCATTGGTTACCAGCTTTATCATCACTGTAGCCAGAATGGCAAAACCAAGGATGGTGGCGGCCAAAGCAAGGAATGGCCTGAGGACGATACGACGTGACGGCCTACCCGTACCCTTCGCCGTCTCTTCTCCATCATGGCTCTCCGTGATGGCTGACATCGTTCTGTCTGTCAGCGTGTCAAAGTAACCGTCGGGTACTTTGAAAGGATTGCTCTTTTTTATTTCATCATTGGTTTTCATCATATGATAATTTACCTCTGTTCAATGATGGAACCTCCATCTGTCTCTTTTTTTTTAATTATCTCAGTGCCTTCTGACACCTGGAGGTATCATAATATTATTTTGATGTCTACAGAGTGAAATGGTTTAATCATCCTGCAAATATTGCTCAATCTTTTTTACTGCATGGTGGTATGAAGCTTTCAGCGCCCCCACAGAGGTGCCTGTTGCACCGCTTATCTGCTCGTAGCTCATATCGTCAAAATATTTCATATTGAATACTGCCCGCTGCTTCCCGGGAAGCTTCAGGATAGCATTCTGCAGCTTTACTGAGGCCTCGTCACCGTCAAAGTAAGTGTCACCTTCAACTGAATGAGCAAAAAAGCTGTCAACATTATCCAGCGATATGCTGTTCTGCTTTTCTCTCTTCCTGATCAGCGTCAGGGCTTCATTGGTGGCAATTGACCAGAGCCATGTCAGCAGCGAACTCTCAAACCTGAAGGAGCCTATGTTCCTCCAGGCATTGATGAAGGTGTTCTGAAGAGCATCATCTGCATCAGCATGAATGACTACGAGACGACGTATATGCCAGTATAGCTTTGAACCGTACGTGTCAATGATCAGACGGAACGCTTTTTCGGCATCCGAACTGAGAAGTTGCTTTATTTCATTTTCAGTGATTTGTGCCATCACCTTCACCGGCAGTATTTACAGTGAGATGCCCGGAGGCCGTATTAGTTTAATCTCACGCTCAAAATTAGCAAAAAGTGCATGCTGAAGCATGAACACCGCTCCTGATAGTCACTTTTTGGTAACTTTGCAGTAACAGAAATATGAGACATGGCATTGAAATGCGGAATTATAGGGATCACCAGTGTTGGCAAGACCACCATCTTCAACTGTATATCCAACACTCGCGGCGAGACAAACACTTACGGCACAGGCATTAAGGCAAACCTGGGGGTTATCCAGGTGCCTGACAGCCGCCTCTATGAGATGGAGAAGTATCAGCCGACAGAGCGCATAGTGCATACAACTGTCGACATAGTAGACATTCCCGGACTGGTAAGGGGGCAGGGTGACAGCTCTGGGGCCAGGCTCCTTGGTGAGATAAGAAGTACCGATGCTCTGATACATGTTCTGAGATGCTTTGACGATGACAACCTGCCTCATATAGACGGTTCGGTCGATCCTGTCCGTGATCTTGAGAATGTGGAGTTCGAACTGCAGGTCAAGGATGTGGAGTCAGTGGTAAAAAAGATCCAGCGTCTGGAGCGTGCCGCCAAAACGGGCGACAAGGAGGCAAAGCACGGTATAGAGATACTGAACATCTACAGGGATCATCTTGAGGGCTTTCAGAATGCCTCGACACTCGATCTAAAGCCGGAGGAGAAGAGATATGTTGATGATATCTTCCTGCTTACCATGAAACCGGTACTCTATGTCTGTAACGTCGACGAGGCATCAGCCATCAATGGTAACAGATATGTTGGTGCTGTACAGGAGTATCTTCGCGCCCGGTCTGCCACGCCACTGGTAATAGCCGGAGCCCTGGAAGCTGAGATCGCCAACCTCACAGAAGAGACTGACCGAATGGAGTTCCTTGAGGCATCAGGCCTCACTGAGCCTGGCGTCAACAAACTGGTCAGGGCAGCCTATGAGATGCTCAGCCTCCTGACATTTTTTACCGTGGGCCCTAAAGAGATACGTGGATGGACAATTACTGCAGGCATGACGGCACCGCAGGCTGCGGGAGTCATCCATTCGGACCTGGAGAGAGGCTTTATAAGGGCCGAGGTGATGAAATATGACGACTTTATCAGGCTTGGCTCGGAGCATGCCTGCCGCGAAGCAGGTAAGCTATCGGTGGAAGGGAAGAGCTATGTCATTGACGACGGTGATATCCTTCACATAAGGTTTAACGTATAAAGAGAGATGAGATCCCTTTTTGTCATACCTGCTCTCCTGATGCTGATGGCAGGCCTCAGTGGATATGGGCAGCTCCTGCCCCCGGGTGATGATATTAAGGAAGCCGTAAGGTCTTACGGGCAGGCAGAGGTGGTTATCAGCTACCCGGGTTTTGAAGTCATGACAGACATCGCCTCGCACTTCTCTGTCTCCGCATGCGATGGCAAAGAGGCTCAATTATGCCTGTCATCACGCGATGTGGGAGAGTTTCTGGCTATGGGCATCGATTACAAGCTTATCATGCCCGCCGAACGCAAGGGGTTCTTCACTGCCTCCTCCGTGGCTGAAGCAATGCTCTGGCAGTCATACCCCACATGTAAGCATTATGACACAATCATGTATAAGATAGCGGAGCACTGGCCTGATATCTGCCGGCTTGATACCATAGGTGTAAGTGTGATGGGCAGGGCTGTGCTGGCACTGAAGATCTCAGACAATGTCTCTGTCGATGAGCCCGAGCCTGCCGTAATGCTGAGCTCAACCATTCATGGTGATGAACCTGCCGGTTTTGTGCTACTTATGAGGCTGGCCGAATATCTTGCTTCCGGGAGCAGCAGCGGAGGACTGGCAGAGGAGCTGGTCTCCGGCCTCGAGATATGGATCAACCCGCTGGCCAACCCTGACGGCATGTACCGCGATAACGACACAATGATATACCCGGTCAGAGCCAACAGCAACGGCTATGATCTGAACCGCAATTTCCCTGATCCGGAGGTGACACTGACACCACTGCAGCAGGAGACGCTTGACATGATCACATTCCTGGAGGATAAACGATTTGACCTCTCCGTCAACCTTCACAGCGGCCAGGAGGTGGTGAACTATCCATGGGACAAGTGGACAAGACTCCATCCCGATGATGAGTGGTTCAATGGTATCAGCAGACGCTATGCCGATACTGTTCACCTGTATGCCGATCCGGGTTATATGACCTATCTCGACAACGGAGTAACAAGGGGGTCAGTGTGGTATGTAGTCAGGGGTGGCAGGCAGGATTATGTCACATGGAGCCTGGGAGGCCGGGAGGTGACCATCGAAATTGATGAAACAAAAATGACGCCGGGATCAAACCTCTCGATGTTGTGGGAATGGAACTACCGCTCCCTGTTACGTTATATTGCCGAGGCCCTCGATGGTGTCAGGGGGTCAGTCACCGATGCCGGTACAGGAGATCCTCTGAGTGCAAAAATATTCATTAAGGGCCATGATGCTGATTCATCACATATTTACTCCGATACCCTCACAGGGAACTATAGCAGATACCTTGCTCCGGGGATTTGGAACATCACATACTCATGCCCCGGATATATACCTTATTCATTACAGACTTCCGTAACCGAATGGAATACGCTCATCAATCAGGATATAGAACTACAGAAGTACACAATCATCTACCCGTTACCACCTGATTCAGGACTGCTCGTATGGCCGAACCCCTCTGACGGTAATTTTAATATTATGCCACCGGTAACGGTTACGGGAGACGTTACAGTTACACTTACAAGTATTTCCGGCGCTCTTATCAGGAGATACCGTACCACTGCACTGCCTGACATACCACTGCCATGTGACTTCAGTACCCTCTCTGCGGGAATATATATATTGTCTCTCAGAAGAGAACCGAATGGCCCTATGGTCAGGAGCAAGGTGGTCATTATCCGTTCCGGCTCATGATATCATTATGTTGATATCTTTTAATTACCGCGTTGAACGTAAAGCTAAAACTGATATTTTTGGAGCTTATTTTCATTTCCACACAAAATGAATATGAAACGTATAATCACAGTCTTATATCTACTCGCTATCACATTGGTTCCTGCAGGTGCACAGTCGGCATACATACCTCCCGACAAGCCCAGGCTGGTGATCGGTATTATTGTTGAACAGCTTCGTTATGACCAGCTTGAGCGCCTCTGGAATGACTTTCCTGACAACGGTCTGAAGAGGATGGTCAGTGAGGGCACCTATTACCGTAATGCCTCTGTCGATTACCTCTCTACTCAGGCTGCGCCGGGATTTGCCACAATCTCTACCGGCGCCTCTCCATCAGCTCATGGCATCACATCAGACACATGGTTCCACCCCTTTAATGACCAGATGATCTTCTGTGTCCAGGATCCGGAAGTCAGTCCGGTGGGCGGCAGCTTTGAGACCGGCCTCTTCTCTCCCGCCAACCTGCTCTCATCCACCTTCGCCGATGAGCTGCAGATGGCATCCTGTGGAAGGGCAAAAGTGTACGGCATAGGCATCAGAGAGATGGGGGCTATTATTACCGCAGGCCATGCCGCCGATGGCGCGTTCTGGTATGATGACCGCACCGGTACATGGATGACCAGCACTTACTATGCCACTAGGCTGCCTGAGTGGCTCATGGACCTCAATGCCATGCTCATGCCCGGACAGTACCTGAACAACCCGTGGGAGACACTGATCGACCCTTCACTATATCCTGGCTGCCAGATTGACTCAAGCAGCCTCGAGATAGGCTTCGATGGTCAGACCTGGTTTCCCTATGACCTTAAGAAACTGTCTACCAGGGGTAAGCTTCTGAACACCACGAGAGACTACTCCGTGTTGCGGGAGACACCCTTTGCTGACGATTTTACTACTGACCTCGCACTGAGGCTGATAGATAATGAGCAGTTAGGACAGGACGAGGTGACGGATTACCTGGCGATTACATACTCGGCAACCGATTATATCGGACATCGCTTCGGCCCATCCTCTGTTGAGTCCACAGATGCTATTCTAAGGCTTGACAGGAATATTGCCAGACTTCTTGAAAAGATTGACAAATCACTTGGCAAGAAGAATGTCCTCGTCTATTTCGTCTCGGCACACGGTGTCTCGGAGATACCGGCTGTGCTGGAGCAGAGCAGGATCCCTTCCGGATACTTCAGGCTTAACCAGTCGTTGCAACTTCTCCGCAGCTATCTCAATGCCGTTTATGGTCAGGGCGACTGGGTCAGGGGCTTCTTTGATAACCAGATCTTTCTCAACAGGGCACTGATAGAAGATGCCGACATCAGTCTTGAAGAGATACAGAAGAAGGTAGCCCGTTTCATGGTGCAGTTCTCAGGAGTAGCTGCTGCGGTACCTACCACGGCCTTTGAGATGAGCGATTTTGCCGGAGGCCTCCTGCTCAAGATGAATAATAACTTCAGCCAGCAGCGGTCGGGTGATGTGATGATAGCCCTTAACCCCGGATGGATTGAGAAGACAGATAATGTCACAGGTCATAACTCACCGTATGAATATGACAGTCATGTGCCTCTTATCTGGTTCGGATGGACAGCCAGCAGGTCTTCCATAACACGCAGTATAACTACCAGGGACATTGCGGTGACGCTCTCAGTACTATGCAGGATTCCCTTACCAAATGCTTCCAGCGGCGATCCTCTTCATGAATTATTCAGGTAGTGTGCCCTTAGCGGGGCTGGTGGTCTCACAGACTCACGACCTCTTTGTTGTGACTGTCTCTTATGCGGCAGACTTCGGCTATAAGCCCTGGGTTGCGCTCACAGCCGTTGCCGATGACTATCATATCAGCCCCGGCTGCGAAGGCCTCATCCGCCTTTACTGATGAATCAATCCCTCCTCCTGTTATCAGCGGAATGGTTATCTCCGTTTTTACTGCACTGATCATATCCGGGTTAACGGGGCGGGAGGCACCGCTGCCGCCCTCAAGATAGATGGCTTTCATACCCAGCATCTCTCCTGCCAGAGCTGTAGCAACAGCGATATCATGTTTGTTATATGGTATCGGAGAGGTCTGGCTCATGTATTCCACCGAGGTGCCCCCTCCGCAGTCTATCAGCATATATCCTACCGGTATCACTCTGTCACGCATCCGCTTCAGGTATGGAGCGGCAATGACATGATTGCCTATGAGAAGCTCGGGATTGCGCCCGCTGATCAGTGAGAGAAGGAAAACAGCATCAGCCTCTGTGGTGAGCTGTGTGAGATTACCGGGGAAGAGTACGATGGGTATGCCGGAGAGCCTCTTCAGCCTGCTGATTAATCCCTCAACAGAGACACTGGTCAGACTGCCGCCGGCAAGAAAGAGATCAACCTTCGCTTCAGTGGCGTAATCCACAGCAGCAACCAGCGCTTCTTCCTCCGCCCTGTCAGGGTCAATAAGCTGCGCCACCATCTTCATCC
>JAVEYS010000092.1:0-8930 GCA_034003345.1 Bacteroidales bacterium | reverse complement strand
TCTGCTGACGGTACCGGTGATGTTGTTCATGATAGCCTGCAGGATGATGAATGAGTGGCCCCAAATCAGCAGGCTGGCTCTGTCTGCTGTTGCGTCGCTTATCCTTCCTCTGTCATGCCTTCTGGTTACTGATTGCAGCCTTATGGGCATCATCTATGTGCTGCTGTTGTTTCTTACAATAATGACCTGGCATCAGAAGAAATATTCAGACCTGTCGCTTATTGTAGTTCTCTCCGCTCTGACCGGCCTCTTCGCTACGACCCTGATCATGAAATTCTCCGCACTGAAAGAGGACAGTAACATAAAGGTTATGGCCATCTCCCTGGCAAATGATAATGACATGGTGGCTGAAGGCATGATCATTGACATGTGGCCTGCACTGAAGGATGATACAATTCTTACCGCGATGATCAGACGTGAAACCATCACTCCGGCAGATATTAATTCCGTTTACCGGTATCTTGAGGATGGCTACTTCAACGGCTACTGGGAGAACTACGACCTTAATATTATCATATGCGGTAATGAATCGCCTCTTACTATTGGCTCAACAGGTCAGTCAGCGGATAACTGTTTTGCCTGGTTTGACAACCAGATAAGAAATAATGGTGACACCATCACAGGAACAGGCTTCTTCTTCATGCGCAACCAGACAGGTCGCGCATGGTACCTCTCCAGGATTCTTTACGATGTTTCTCCGGGGGTTACGAACGGGCTTTTCATAGAACTTGTCAGCCATATTGAGACATACCTTGCGGGTTATCCCGAGTTGCTGATAGATGTCAGCCAACAGCGGTTCCCCAAGCTGAAAGGTATCTCATATGCCAAGTACATTGACGGGGTGCTGGCCTTACGTTCCGGTGATTACCCGTATGACAGCCAGATAGCTCCGGATCATTCAGAAGGAGGAGAATACACTTTTGTTAAGACCAGAGGATATAAACATCTCTATTACAGCCTTGGAGATATGACCCTCGCAGTGACTACAGAGGCCAGGACACCGTTAGATTGGGTAATCACATTTGCCTACATGTTCATTATCGCGTTATTATATGCTTTCCTGGTCCTTATCGTTCAGACACGCCATCCTGCAGAGCTCCTGAACTCTGACTCCTTTCGCAGGAAGCTGCAGATGTCATTTGCTGCCGTTCTATCGATTGTATTCATAATAGTAATAGCAGGAGCCCTGATGCTGAGCACCAGGCAGTTCAGAACCAACCATACGAGGCTGATACGTGAGAAGGCCAATTCAATAGCGATAGAGCTTGAACACAAGCTCTCTTCGGAAGAGACTCTGGAGCAGGGCTGGCAGGATGAAGGATACCCCTCTCTTAACCACTTGCTGGTGAAGTTTTCCAATGTCTTTTTCACTGATATAAACCTCTATTCGTCCTCAGGGATGCTCCTTGCCACATCACGGCCTGAGGTCTTTGCCCGCAAGCTCGAGGGAAGCATGATTAATCCTGATGCCTTTGGTGTGCTTATCACAGAGAACAAAGAAGAGTTTATTGGAGAGGAAACCATAGGTGAACTGAAGTATCTTTCTGCCTATCTTCCCTTTTACAATGATGATAATAAGCTCCTGGCCTATATCAACGTACCCTATTTCACAATGCAGAACCTTCTTAAGGGGGAGGTCTCTAACCTGGTTGTAACACTTGTCAATTTCACGCTGATATTCCTGGTATTGATGATGTGGGTGGCGGTATTCCTCAGTGAGCGGATAACGTCTCCGCTCTATATGCTGCAGCAGGCGATGGCTTCGGTTGCCTACGGCAAGAAGAACGAACATATAAGTTACAGCAGCCGTGACGAGGTAGGAGAACTGGTCAAGCAGTACAATCGTATGACAGATGAGCTTGAGGACAGCGCTAACAAACTGGCCCGCACCGAGCGTGAGATGGCATGGCGTGAGATGGCCCGACAGATAGCCCATGAGATAAAGAATCCGCTTACACCCATGAAGCTCAATGTTCAGCAGCTGTACAAATCATGGAATGACAAGGCATCTGACTTCGATGCCAGGCTCAGGAGCTTTACTGACAACCAGATTGAATATATCGATAATCTCTCTAACATTGCTTCTGCCTTTTCATACTTCGCCCGCCTGCCGGGGGCGAAACCTGCTGAAGTAGATGTGATTGCTCAGCTGAGAATCACCCTGGGTATGTTTGGCAATGCGGAGAATTCAACTATTACACTGGATACAGGAAGTATCACGAAAGCGATGGTTATGGCTGACAGGGAGCATCTTAACGGAATATTCTCCAACTTGCTTAAAAACGCCATTCAGTCTATCCCTACAGGGAGACCCGGACAGATCAGGATCATCGTAGGGGCAACTAACGACAAAGTCCGGGTTAGCTTTATTGATAACGGCACAGGAATACGTGAAGAACTTCTCTCCAAGATGTTCACTCCTAATTTTACCACAAAATCATCAGGCATGGGCCTTGGTCTGTCAATTGTTAAACGATATGTTGAGACTGCCGGTGGTCGGATTTGGTTTGAGACTAAACATAATCAGGGCTCTTCATTCATGGTGGAGTTCCCGTTGCTTTTTACTGTTGAAAGCAACTAAACTCATGGTGTCTAAAATAATCCGGCATTTTTTCAGTTTTAATTACATATATTAGCGAACTATACTTGCGAAAGATGCCCCTCAAATCCTCTGAAATAGTCAGGTATTATCTATTGATAATTATTTTGATGATTGCCGGAGGGAACATCCTTATTACGGCACAGACTCCTCTTGTTACCGGAGAGATAAACAATTATGCCAGGGTTACTTCGGTTGGCTCTGACTTCGTTATTGTTGATGACGTCGCCGGCTTTGCCGTTAACGACACTGTTATGGTGATGCAGATGAACGGTGTCAGAATAAATGCTGGACAGGTCCTTCCGGGTAGCTATCAGAATGTTGAAGGTACACCCGGCAAGTATGAGATAGTAGTAATAGGATCAATCAATACCGGCTCACGTACCGTAACCTTCACCCGTGTGCTGCTGAATGGTTACAGCTCAGATGCAAAGGTACAGCTCGTTAAGGTAAGGACATACAGGAATGCTGTTGTTAACTCAGAACTTACATGTCAGGCATGGGATTCAACCTCGTCCAAAGGAGGAGTGATCGTTTTCATGGTCAAGGGAGTGCTGACCCTCAATGCTGACATTAATGTGTCCGGAAAAGGATTCGCGGGAGGTATCGTTGCCCAGGGGAACGGATTATGCCAGATGTCTGATGTTTCAATGACATATGAATCTTACAATATATCTTCCCTTGCAGCTGGTTATAAGGGAGAGGGTCTTGCCTTCAGAACGGCAGCCGATCTCTCACTTTATCCTGATTATATGCGCGGCAAAGGTGCAAACATGACCGGCGGCGGGGGTGCCAACGGCCATTTTTCAGGCGGTGGCGGCGGATCAAACTACGGTGCAGGAAGTCCCGGTGATTATGAGATGGCTCCGGATGTGTGCGGAGGACTTCTCTCGGGAGGACGTGCCGGATTTTCTTTCTCCAGTTATCCGAACCTGAATACCGGTGTCTTTATGGGTGGCGGCGGCGGTGCCTCTGTCTACCTCACTACACCCACAACCTCTGCCGGAGCTAACGGTGGAGGTATTGTCATCATTCATGCTGACAGCATCAGTGGCAACGGGAGGATTATCTCAGCGGCCGGAGGTAACGCCCTCGCCAATACGGTTACCAATGCCGGTGCCGGGGGTGCAGGTGCCGGAGGCTCGGTCATAATAAGCACAAGGAGTTATATTACCAATCCTGTGCTCACTGCCGATGGTGGCAGGGGGGGGGATAACATCAACCAGAACGGTGCCGGCGGGGGTGGCGGCGGCGGGCTTATATGGACCACCGGTGCCTTCCCGGGTACGGCTACCGTGGCCGGCGGTCTTGGTGGCATCCACAGCGCCGGTGATCCGAATGTTGACGGCAGCGCGGGGCTTATGAGAACAAATCTCAACCTTCCGCTGAACGGCTTCCTCTTCAATGAGATATATGTTGAACATTCTCTTAAGCAGCTTGACTCCATCTGTGAAGGAATGGTGCCTCCATCTCTCATTGGCACACAGCCTGTGGGTGGCAACGGCACATACACATACCAGTGGCAGAGAAGCTATGACAACAGTACATGGGCGAATGTCTCCGGGACAGGTATCAACTATACTCCTTCAGCCACTGAGACGGTTACCCTCTGGTTCCGCCGGGTAGTAGATGACGGCGCAGGAATCATTGACCGGAGCCTGCCTGTACAGATCATTGTGCACCCGCGCATTACAGGCAATCTGGTAGGAGCCGACACCACCCTATGCTATAACCAGAATCCACATGCCTTGTATCAGCTTAACTCCGGTCCTGCCGGAGGCACAGGGATCTATAATTACCTCTGGGAGCAGAGCCCTGACAATGCTGCATGGGGTGATGCTTCCGGTACCAGTACGAATGTTAAGTATGACCCGCAAGCGCTGACTGCCACAACTTACTATCACCGTGTAGTGAGTTCCGGGGCATGTACCGATATAAGCACACCCGTCACTGTCACCATCCTGCCCGCTATCACAAACAATACCGTTGCCGCTGACCAGGCTATATGCCAGGGTACGCTCTTCAGCAACCTGACAGGCACCACCCCGGGCGGCGGTGCTTCTCCCTCTTACACCTACACCTGGATGAGCAGCCCCGACGACACAAACTGGTCACCTGCCTCAGCTCCCAACGCTGGCTCAGGCTATGACCCGCAGAATGATTCTCCCGGAACAACCTATTACAGACGAATGGTTTACAGCGGACCCATGAACACCTGTCAGTCGGCCAGTAACTCCGTCTCCCTTGTCTGTCACCCCTCCCTCACCAATAATATTATCTCTGCTCCGCAGACCATCTGTGAGGGATCGGCACCCGCCACCCTTGACGGTACTCTCCCTGCCAACGGAGCCGGAGCAGGCACCTACCTCTATCAGTGGATGAGCAGTTCTGACGGCTCCTCTTTCTCTGCCATATCAGGATCAACAGCTGAAGACCTTACGGGGTCACCCCTGACAGCCGCCACCTGGTACAGGCGCCTTGTCACATCGTCAGCCTGCTCAAGCACAAGCAATGACATCAAGATCACCGTTGACCCGGGAATCACAACGTTTACAATAAGCCTTCCGGCACAGGGACATGATACAATATGTACAGGCACCACCCCCGGTTTGCTCTCAGGGACTCCTGCCGGAGGGCTGGGCACGTTCACCTATTCGTGGGCGTCGTCAACTGATAATAATAATTTTACAGGCCTGACGGCATCAACGCAGTCGTACCAGCCCGGCACCCTCAACACAACCACATGGTTCCGCAGGACGGTCAGTTCAGGTGTCTGCTCTGAGAGTTCTGTCTTCAGGATAACCGTTCTGCCACTGATCACCGGCAACAGTGTCACTGCAGACCAGACCATCTGCAATACAGAGATACCGGCAGCCCTCACAGGATCATCTCCCGGTGGCGGTGACGGCTTCTACAGGTATCTGTGGGAGAAAAAAGATGCATCTTCACCCGATTGGGTGACAGCCACCGGTACGAACAGCTCTTCCGGATATCAGCCTCCTCTTCTTGACGGTACCACACAGTTCAGAAGGAATGTCTTTTCAGGTGAAGATAACTGTTGCACATCCGTCTCAACGCCTGTAACGGTTACAGTGGATTTGATGCCTCAAAATATTACAGCCGGTACTGACATGGACCTGCTGCCCTACCAGTTCGCTGCCCTGCTCGAGGGGGATTTTGAGGGTGAGGGGACAGCAGCATGGAGTTATGACTTCAGCGGTAGGGGCGATCCTGTTTTCAAGACGCCCGATGAGAAGAGCACAGAGGTAAATAAGCTTGGCTTTGGCGATAACACCTTTATTTTCTCAGTGACAAACGGAAAATGTGTCGCACCTGAAGCATATGTGACACTGACGGTGCCTGAGCTGGTAATTCCTCAGGGGGTCACACCGAACAATGACGGCATCAATGACTACTTTAATGTGGAAGGGCTGGAGTTCACGCGTAACGAGCTGGTTATCATAAACACAAGCGGTGCCGTTGTATACAGGTCATTAGACTATCGGAGTGATGACCCTGTCAGTGCATGGACCGGCCTCGATCTCAGTGGGAAGGAGGTTCCCGAGGGTACCTACTATTACCTTCTTACCATCAGGGGAGCACAGGATATAAGTGTGCCGGAATACTCGGCACATATCAGTGGTTTTATAATCCTGAGGAGATAACATGAAGGGAAAGGTTTACATATTACTGATCCTTGCCCTGGTTTTACAGCAGGCTGTTACCGCCCAGAATAACCCTGTCACCAGCCAGTATCTCACCAACGGGCTTGTCATTAACCCTGCCTACGCAGGTACCCGTGGTGCACTAAGCGCAAATCTCTCGTACAGAAAACAATGGGCAAAAATTGTCGGTGCACCCCAGTTCCAGTGCCTGTCGCTACACAGCCCCGTAAACACCAGGGAAAAAGTGTCGCTCGGCCTGATGACTGAATACCTGACATTCGGAGTGACAAAAGATGTCGGTATCTACGGGTTCTATGCATATAACGTCAGGGTGGGCAGAGGCAGGCTTTCAATGGGACTGAGGGGAGGACTGGACCTGAGCAATACCAATTATAACAACCTGCAGTTTCCTGATGATAATCCTGAGGATCCCCTCCTTACGGGTGACATACGATACACACTGCCGAATATGGGAGTGGGGTTTTATTATTATACTGACAGGTTTTTCGCCGGGCTGTCAGTACCCTCGTTGCTCACTTACGAGAGAGATGAGATGAATGAGTTCAAGGTCACACCTGATTATACACTGTTCAGGACCTATTTTTCTGCCGGCGCCCTGGTAAGGTTCTCAGACGCTTTCAAGGTCAAACCATCAGTGCTAGTCAGGTATTCGATGCACGAACCGCTGGAGGTTGACCTTAATACCAACCTCATTTTTGCTGACCTTTTCTGGGTAGGAGCCTCCTACAGGATAGCAGAGAAGGCTGCCGTTGCTCTTCTTGACCTGCAGGTCACACCACAGCTTAAGATTGGCTATTCATACGACTACCAGCTGGGTCATCTTAACAACTACACCACAGGTACACATGAGGTTTCACTGAGATATGAATTTGAGTTTGCTGTAAGTGCAACATCGCCAAGGTATTTCTGAAAAGATGAAGAGACTTCTGAGACATATAACACTGACATCGCTCATTCTTTTTATCTCGTTTACTCTCCTAAACGGTCAGGCAAAAGGCTCATTTGAGGTAATTCATGTCGCGGCTGTCTCGTCGGGCTCTGACGATATGGCCCCTGTGATACTGAGCGACGGTATACTGTTTTGCTCGAACAGAAAGACCAATCCTTTCCTTACAAAGAAAAACCTTGAGGGTGTCAGGCTTTATGAGCTTTATTTTGCTCCCTATGATGAGGGAGGGGAGCCCGGCAGACCGGTACGTTTTGCTCCTTATCTCGGGAAAGATGCCAACGTTGGGCCTGCCTCCGTCACACCAGACGGCAACACTCTCTATTTTACCAGGAATTATTCCGAAGGCCGCAGGCTGAACAAGAGACTGCCCAACAGACTGGGCATATTCACCGCAACGAGAAACGGTTCCCAATGGATAGATATCCAGCCATTTGAATACAACAATCCGGATTACAACCTGTCTTACCCTTATCTGTCGGCAGATGGCAGATACCTCTTCTTCTGCTCTGACATGCCCGGCAGCCTTGGGAAATATGATATTTATGTTTGTGAGAACATTGATGGCCGGTGGTCTGAGCCGTCAAACCTTGGACCGACTGTCAACAGTTCACACGCTGAGATCTATCCCTTCCTCCACAACTCTGGCAGACTCTATTTTTCTTCTGACCGTCCGGGTGGTATGGGGGGACTTGATATCTGGTACTCAAACCTGGCATTCGGTTCATGGATCAAACCGGTGGTTCTTGACGAACCGATAAACTCCACAGATGATGATTTTGCTTTTTATGCTGCCCAGGGAGGGTTGCAGGGCTATTTTTCCTCTAACCGTCATAGCTACAATGATGACATATACAGTTTCGCATCTACTATCATACGGTGGTCGTCATGTGATGCCCTGCAGAAGAACAGTTACTGTTTTGAGTTCATAGAGGAGAATGCACTCAGGCAGGATACTATTAAAACGGGATTCCGATGGGAGTGGAATTTTGGTGACGGATCAAAGGCCATAGGTATAACGGCGGAGCACTGCTATAAGGGCCCCGGCATCTATGATGTGAGCCTTGATATCGTCAACCTAATCACTGGAGGAATTGAGAAACGACAGGCTTCCTATGAGCTTGAAATAACCGATATTGAACAGCCGGTGATCACTTGCCCCGATACCATCATGGCGGGAGAGACACTGGTGCTTAATGCTGCTGCCACCTATCTGCCAGACATGAAGATAGACAAGTACTACTGGAACTTTGGCGATGAGACAATCGCCACAGGAATGGAGGTATCTAAGGTTTTCACCCTTCCCGGAAGGTATAATGTTCAGCTGATTGTAAGCTCGGCACCTTCATCGGGAGGCATCATCCGTGAGGTTTGTGTTTGTAAGGACATTGAGGTTGCAGCAAATGGAAATTAATTACTTTTACGAAGGAAAATGAGATTTACCCGCAATATACTGTCACTCATTCTTATCTTTATTGTTTTTGTGCCCGCACATCTTAATGCTCAGGAAGTGCCGGGCCCGGATGAGAATATCCCATTCCTTATCACCTTCGGAAGGGAAGGATACGTAACCTCATGGGGAGATGATGACTTCTCACAGACATTCTTCTTTACCATACCCAAAGACTTTAAGGATCCGTTTTATATCAGGATCTATGACGCTGATATCGGTGGGAAGACCGATGAGCTGAATAACTTC
>JAVEYS010000091.1:0-8939 GCA_034003345.1 Bacteroidales bacterium | reverse complement strand
CTCCTGTTAGGGCCCTGGGTGGTGGTAACCTGCGTTGCGCTCCTGTTAGTGCCCTGGGTGGTGGTTACCTGCTGTCTGCTTCTCCCGGTTGTAACAGCATTCTGCCGGCGGTTTACTGTACGGGTAGTGTTGCCCTGCTCACGTCCCGGATCAGTCCGGTCATTGACATTGGGGTTATTGGTACGGGGCAGATTGTTGTCATCCGTCCGGACAGGGTCAGCCACTCCTCTCCTGTACTGGCCCATGCGCAGACCATTGTTGCTCTTGTCCCTGTTATCATCAGACTGTGTGGTTACGGAATGACCATTAGTCCCTTCTCCTGCATTGTCAGTCCGGCCTGTGGCCCTGGCACCTGCCTGGCTGCCGGAAGAGGATGGCGGTGCAGTTCTGGATGCCGAGCTCCTGCCCCCCGTGGCGGTATAGCCTGACCTGCGGTCAGATCCGTACGGATGAGAAGGATTGTAGCCTGATGAGTTGTTCTGGTAACTGTTTCTCTTTTCAGAACCATAATAGTAGTTATAAGTATTATGGTTGATAATGTTCACGGGACGGCTGTAGTTCCGGCTGGAATAATTGTTCCACCTGTTCCAGGCCATGGGATAATGATAGTTTGGTCTGCCGAGGTAGAAGTTTACACTGTAGCTGACCCCCGGGCTATACCATGAGTTCCAGCTATAGCCCATCCATGGATTATAATCACGCCAGGCATCATATCCCCACCAGTATGATCCTCCGAAGCTGTTTCTCCATGAGTACCTCGATACGCCCGAGCCGTAATAGGACCAGTCGTCATAGATTGACACACCCCATGTATAAGGTGTGTACCTGTACCAGTACGTTTCAGTGAAGAGTGGAGAGTAGAAATCGAATGTCACATATGTGGTATGGAACCTCTTTATCCTTGAGGTATATTCATAACCGTTCTGATTGTAATAGTTTTTTACTACTACCACCTGCTGGCTGCCGTAGCCGTTTGTTCCCTCGTCGTCAGAAGGCGTCAGGTTACCTGCAAGGGTCAGTGTTACCGTTGCAGTAATGGCTATAGCAGTGAGTAAAATTTTTCTCTTCATGGCATGGCTTCCTTTTTGGTTCGCAAGTTTTGTCTATTTTTACGCAATCTTTTTGCTATTTAATAAATATTCAAATACTATAACTGCGGGATGGCCAAGTTTCTTACAAACAGGGAAGAAAATTATTCACAATGGTATAATGATCTGGTGATAAAAGCGGACATGGCTGAGAATTCGGCCGTGAGAGGTTGCATGGTCATAAAGCCTTACGGTTATGCCATTTGGGAGAAGATCCAGGCGGAGCTTGATAAGATGTTCAAGGCCACGGGTCATGTTAATGCCTACTTTCCGCTCTTTATCCCCAAGTCTTTTTTCAGCAGGGAAGCTGCTCATGTTGAGGGATTTGCAAAAGAGTGTGCCGTTGTAACCCACTATCGTCTTAAGAACTCTCCTGACGGAAAGGGAATAGTGGTTGATCCTGAAGCCAAGCTTGAGGAAGAGCTCATTGTGAGACCCACATCAGAGACAATAATCTGGAACACATACAAGGACTGGATACATTCATACCGTGACTTGCCGCTGCTCATCAATCAGTGGGCCAACGTGGTCAGATGGGAGATGCGTACTAGGCTTTTCCTTCGTACAACAGAGTTCCTGTGGCAGGAAGGACACACAGCCCATGCCACCAGGGAAGAGGCACAGGAGGAGGCACTGAAGATGCTAAATGTTTATGCCGACTTTGTTGAAAACTTCATGGCTGTTCCTGTCACCAAAGGTGTCAAGACCGAGAGTGAGAAGTTTGCAGGAGCAATAGACACCTATACAATAGAGATGCTGATGCAGGATGGCAAGGCGCTTCAGGGTGGCACAAGCCACTTCCTGGGTCAGAACTTTGCCAAAGCGTTCGATGTGCAATTCACCAACCGGGAGGGTAAGCTTGATTATGTCTGGGCTACCTCATGGGGTGTCACTACACGGTTGATCGGGGCGCTGATCATGGCACATGGAGACAACAACGGATTGGTCCTGCCACCAAAGCTGGCTCCGATACAGGTTGTGATTATACCCATATACAAGGGAAATGAACAGCTTGACACTATCTCATCCATTGCTCTCGACCTGAAGGCTCAGATGGAGGAGGCAGGACTGACTGTTAAGTATGACAACCGTGACACTCAGAAACCCGGATTCAAGTTTGCCGAGTATGAACTTAAGGGGGTACCGGTCAGACTAGCCATTGGTCCGCGCGATGCCCAGGAAGGTACTGTGGAGGTTGCCCGCCGTGATACACTTACCAAGGAGACAATCAGGAAGGAAGAGGTAGTGCAGCATGTGAAAGCTTTGATGAATGACATACAACAGAATATTTTCAGGAAAGCCGCTGAGTTCAGGAAGATGAAAACCTATAAGGCCGACACATGGGAAGAGTTCATCGATATTATTGAGAACAGAGGCGGATTCGTAATGGCACACTGGGACGGTACGCCGGAGACCGAGGAAGAGATAAAAAACCTGACCAAAGCAACCATCAGGGCAATACCTTTTGATACACAGGACGAGGAGGGCACATGCATCCTTACCGGAAAGCCTTCTCACAGAAGGGTTATGTTTGCAAGGGCTTACTAAACGAAGTCTAAAGGGTAAAGAGGCCGCTGAGTCAGCTTCCCGCACTGCCGTAGGGAATGTTTTTAATGAATGACCGTTAAATATTAATTAATAAAGATTAATTTTAAACGATTGAGTAAAACACGGTGATATGGTGGATGAGACTGCCCAAAGAAAGTTAATGATAATAGACTCCCTCAAGAACAAGTCTGTACTTAAACAAAAGGTATTTGACAATACTACATCGGCATTCCTAATGGTTAAGGAGATCCTCAGGAACCTGGCCAAGGAGGTGAACGGCAATCTTTCAGGAATAGACTCCAGAATACGGATGGAGTATACTGACAGGAGTTGTTTTGATGCTCAGCTGATGGTTGCTGCTGACATGCTGCTCTTCAGCATGCACTCCAATATCTTCCAGTTTGACCGTGAGCACCCTGCATGGAAGACAGCCTACATTCAAAAGAACAAATTCAACGCCTATAGCGGCGTCATCAACATTTATAACTTTCTGGCTGACTCATTTAAATACTCAAGGCTTGATGACCTTGGTTATCTCATAGCTCGTATCTTTATCAACCATGAGAACCAGTATTTTGTGGAAGGCAAGAGGCAGATGGGAATGCTTTTTACCAATTACGGTAATGAAGCCTTCAGCATGGAATCGCTCCAGAAGATTGTTTACACTGCCATTAGCTATTCTCTTGAATTTGACCTACTGGTACCACCCTACGACACCATCAAGATTGCTTCCGTAGGGCAGGCTGAATCAAAGATACAGCATTCAAAGCTGATAACGGGTAAACGCCTGGGGTTCCAGTTTAACTCTGACGATATTCTGGATGCCAATTCAAAATCGAAGTGAAGCCATGCATCAATAACAGATTCCTACCCGCATTATTTTTTCTTGTTCCTCTTCTGCTCTTCTCTCCATGCTCTCTCATTAAAGCCCAGGAGACGCCTCCTGTTGACACTCTGTCGCGGGCCTTCTATGACTCCCTGAGAGTCAGGTCTGAAAAACGAAAGCTAACGAGTCTTCTCTATGACATGATTGTTGTCACTCCGGGGTCTGCAGCCAATGCAAGAGTGGACATGACAAGCACATCGCCTTTCAAAAAGTATGAAGGCAAGATCATACGTAACAGGGAGGTTATCAGGCTGAACGCGTTCGGCACCAACTTAGACAACCCGGCTAAAGAAGCGTCTTCGAAGCATCAGCAGCTCTTAAACTCAACGTATACCAAGACCAAGTCCTTTATCCTGAACCGATATCTTCTTTTCAGGGAAGGAGACACCATCTCATCACTGGAGATGGCTGACAATGAGCGGTTACTCAGGCAGCTCCCATTCATTGATGATGCTATTATCACCATCGTGACAGTAGACAGCAGTTATGCTGATGTAGCTATTATTGTCAGGGAAACGTACCCTTATGGTCTTAATCTCAGTATTAAAGGATTAAACAGCGGTACAGTCAGGGCCTATGACAGGAACTTTGCAGGTCTGGGACACGAATTGACATTAACAGTACCCTATGATTTCGATGAATTTCCCTATCCCGGGTTCGGTTTTCAGTATTTCATCCGGAATATTGCCCGCTCCTTTTCCGACCTTGATCTGAAATTTGCAGACGGTCTGGGATCTACAACTATGGAGAGCACTTTTTACAGAAATTTCGTCTCCTCCGAAATAAAATATGCCTGGTCTGCTTCCCTGAAAATGACAATGACCACCGAGGATCTTGACACAATGCCAGTTCCGGTACCTCTCAGCTATACCTGGCAGGATTACTGGGTTGCAAGGGCATTCATGCTTGACCGCACGAGGGTTACAAGGCTCATTATAAGCAGCAGGTACATTTATAACAATGTTTTCAGCAGGCCTGAGATAGACGATTTCTCCTACTATCGCCTGCAGAGTTATCAGCTGGTGACAGGGAGCCTGGCCCTTTCCTCCCAGAGATACATAAACACCTCTCTTATATATAGTTACGGACGAACCGAAGATATCCCGTATGGTTATATGGTTGAGTTACTTGGCGGCAGGGAGAAGAATGAGTTCAAGTGGAGGACCTATGCCGGCTTTAAGGTGTCGATAGGTAATATAGTCCCAAGGGTTGGTTACATCTATGCCGGAGCAGCCATTTCCACCTTTTATAATCAGGGAAGCACGGAGCAGGGTATGATGCAGGCCAGCCTCCGGTATTTCACTCCACTGGTAAAGGTAGGCAGATCAAGGATCAGGACCTTTGTGAACCTCGATTATACGAGAGGTTTCAGCCGATACACAGATGAGTCTCTCTATCTGAACAACAGTTCGTTTATCAGGGGATTCAGTAATGATTCGATAAACGGAGGCACACGGATTACTCTGTCTCTCGAGCCGGTTTTATTTCTCCATAAGCCTGTCATTGGTTTCAGATTCGCCCTCTTTGCCTATACAGATGTTGGTCTGCTGCTGGGCGAGGGATTTAAGGATGGCAACTACTATACCGTTCCTGCACTGGGTGCAGGAATAAGGATAAGGAATGATCAGCTTGTCCTGAATACCATCCAGATAAGGCTGGCATGGTATCCCCATTCGCCTCCCTATTCGGAGAAATCATGGATCACCGCTGGCAATATTGAAAGGCTACGATCTCCCGGGTTTGAGCCGGGGCCGCCGGGAGTAACACCTTTTCAGTGATCACCTCACTGCCAATCTCTTTTTACTGAAACAGTATAACATTCTTCGGTTTGATGCATACCTTTGTGGAAAGCGACAAGGTATGTTTGAAACGTTTTGGGAATATGCAAAGCAGGAGCGGCTGTTCAGCACCGGCAGCAAGCTGTTGCTTGCTGTAAGCGGTGGAGTTGATTCTATGGTAATGGCCGGGCTCTTCAGGGAGGCGGGCATAGAACATTCAATAGCACACTGCAACTTCTCTCTCAGAGGTGAGGAGTCTGACGGCGATGAAGAATTCGTCGCAGCCTGGTCGCACAGATACAATATACCCTTTTTCACTATTCGTTTTGACACTCTTGGCTATGCTGCCTCCAAAAAGATTTCCGTACAGATGGCAGCACGGGAGTTGCGCTATGACTGGTTCAGCTCGCTTGTCAGTCATGAGGGGTTTGATGCCGTGGCGGTAGCTCATAATCTTAACGATAACGTTGAGACCTTTCTCATAAACCTGATGAGAGGCACCGGGTTGACCGGGCTGACGGGGATGAGCCAGCATCGTGACCGGATAATCAGGCCGCTGCTTTTTGCAACCAGGGCTGAGATCGCAGCTTATGCATCGGTAAGCGGGATAGAATATCGTGAAGACAGTTCAAACAAAGAGGTCAAATATACCCGTAACAGGATCAGGCACATGGTAATTCCCGAGATGGAGAAGGTGTATCCGGGAGTGCTCAATGCCATAACAGCTACCATGAACCATCTCTCCTCTGCCTCAGAGATCATGGATACCTATATTGACCATGTGCTTGAAAGTATCTTCATTCCGGTGGAGGATGGATTTGAGGCTGACATCAGTGCTATCACCTCCCTGAAACCTACGGTACCTCATATCTATGAACTGTTCCGCAGGTTCGGCATCTCCCCGAAACAGACGGAGGAGGTTATCTCACTTCTTAGCTCTCAGACAGGAAGATATCTATACACCTCCACTCATCGCCTTCTGAATGACAGGGGAAGAATCATCATCACAAAGAGAGGTGAAGAAGAATCTGCGATCTTTGAATTCAAGTCACTGGATGAGATACACATCTCCGGACTCTTTACCGATCTGCACCTTACCGAGCCTTCCGGTAACCCTCTTCCCGCCACTCCTCTGATCGCCTCGCTTGATCTTGAAAGGATCACATTCCCGGTTACTGTGAGGCACTGGGAGCCTGGTGACAGGTTTATGCCACTGGGGATGAAGCAGATGAAAAAGATAAGTGATTTCCTTATTGATCTGAAAGTCCCGGTTAGTACCAAAGAAAAGGTACTGCTGCTACTTTCCGAAGGTGAGGTGGTATGGGTTATGGGTTACCGCATAGATGACCGGTTCAGGGTGACAGCACAGACTGAAAGGATACTTGTTCTGGCTGTCTGAATATCTTTTTGCCTGTTCTGCCTGTCGACTATCTCTCTCTCTGTCCGTTTATCGCCCTGTCAATTAAAAGAAGATCTGCCAGTCCTATTGCCACTGCCGCTTCGAGTATCACAGGTATACGTCTTGCGATACATGAGTCATGTCTTCCTTTGATCTCCAGTTCTGTCATCTCTCCCTTCTCAGCGTTGAAGGTCACCTGGGGGACACCGGTGCTTGCCGCCGGCTTGACTGACACTCTCATTATCAGGTCATTGCCATTAGTTATACCTCCATTGATGCCACCGGCATTATTGGTTGAGGTCTTTCCCCGTGCATCAACGAAGGGATCATTGTGGATAGATCCGTAGCTCCTTGAAGAGGCAAATCCCGCACCGAACTCCACTCCATTTACTGCCGGTATCCCGAATGCTATCTGGCCCAGGGCTGCCTCAACGGAATAGAGGGCCGGTTCTCCCAATCCTTTTGGTACATTTTTCACAATGCACTCAACCACCCCACCCACGGTATCATTTGTCTCCAGGGCTTTGTCTATGGCGGCGGCAACATCTTTTTCACCTCCTGCCTCCACCAGACTGGCTGTAATGATTGCCGGAGAGAGTACCTGACGGGCAAAGTAACCGGCAGCAACCAGTCCCCATGTCAGACGGCCGGAGAAATGACCTCCTCCTCTCATGTCACTGAAGCCCTTGTATTTATATCCTGCGGTAAAATCCGCATGGCCTGGCCGGGGTATGCTTGTGAACTGTTCATAGTCGCCCGACCGGTAATCACTGTTACGTGTGCACAACACCAGCGGAGCGCCAGTGGTGAAATTATTGAATATACCGCTTATCACTTCCGGTTCATCAGTCTCTCTTCGTGCTGTTGTTCCAGGCAAGAGGCCCTTTCGTCTTGACAGGTCAGCCATCAGCTCTTCCCGCCAGAACGACAGGCCGGCAGGGCAGCCGTCGATAACCACTCCCACGGATGGTCCGTGTGACTCTCCGAATATTGAGACCCTGAAAATTTCTCCGATTGTATTCATTTTTCCTCCTTATACTGATTGACCTTGTATTCTACTTTGATTATAATAATTAACAAAGGCATCTATCTCTGTTAGAGAGAGCCTTCGTATGACTGTCTTCCCCACCGATTGCAGAAGGACAAAATTTATTTTTCCTGTATTGCTCTTTTTATCTCTGGATATCAGGCTTACTACATCTGCAGGGAATTCATAATTGATCTTCATCCCGCTCTCAGCGAGGGCCACCTTGAGCATACTCAGTTCTGCCTGAGGCATCTCTCCCTTCCACACAGAGAGCTCCGCTGCTATTAGCATCCCCTGAGCCACCGCCACTCCATGGGGGATACCGTAATGAGTCTCAATTACATGGCCGAAAGTATGTCCGAAATTAAGGATCCTCCTCGGGCCCTTTTCCAGAAGGTCATGACGTACCACTGCCGCCTTTATCTTCACTGCCCTGGCAATCAGGTCTCCCAGAATGACAGGATCACTCTTAAGAACAGCTTCCATGGAAGCTGTGATATCAAAGAAGAGGTTCCTGTCTCTTATGATTCCATGCTTGAGCAGCTCGCCGGTGCCTGACTGAAGCTCCTCCTGCGGCAGTGTAGAGAGCATCTTATGATCGCAAAGAACGAACTCAGGCTGTCTGAAGGTGCCTATTATGTTCTTATATGTTCCAAGGTTCACTCCCGTTTTACCTCCAATGCTTGCATCAACCTGTGACAAAAGTGTTGTAGAGACAAAAGCATGTCTCACTCCTCTCATATATAATGAAGCTACCAGTCCTGTCACATCACATACCACGCCGCCGCCAAAACCAAGAATAAAAGAGGAGCGGTCAGCCCCTGCGTCCAGCAGTTGTCTGCACAGATCGCCTGCCACCCCGAGTGTCTTGCTCTTCTCTCCCGGAGCTATCTCCAGTACAACCCCGGCAGGGAAGAGGTCTCCATAGAGCCTCCTCACGTTGGTGTCAGTGATGATGAACAGACCCGAACCAGGAAGCAGGTCTTCTATGTCATCCATGCTTCCACCCATGATGATATGGGACTTACCTTCAGCGGTATTTATTGTTATACTTTGCATTGAGGCGAAAATTAGCATCCAGAATAAATAATTACTATGATTTAATTCACAACTTGAACCAATTTATGTAAGAAAATAAAAAAATGTTACTTTCATCAACTGAAACATGACAGAACAGTGAAGATCAGTGACAGGTATAAGGGTGTTATGGGAT
>JAVEYS010000090.1:0-9147 GCA_034003345.1 Bacteroidales bacterium | reverse complement strand
CAGAACAGTTGCACTAAAGTTAAACAAAAGGATTTGAGACGGCTGGTTAATAAACGCATAAGTTGTGAACAGAACCGAGAGGCTTCAGCAGGCCCGCATTGATTTGCCGCCTTGGCCATGAACCTGACGGCTCCCACACGGTAGTGTATTCCTGCCCGAAGTATAGCATGGATCCGGTGTACGAACCCTATCTAGTGTTCAACGTGCTCTTCAATAAGCTTCACAACACTGTCAACAATCTCTACTTCTGCATGGCCGGGCTGAATCTTGTTCCCTAATACCTGAAATGTATTTTTCCTGTACGATGCATCATCAACAATGTACCCGCTGTTTGAACCTCCGTTTGTCAATGTGACAAAAACAGTCCTGGCCAGTGGTGATGCTGCTTTGATTTTTTGACCGAAGATGCTGTAAATCTCTGCACTGATATTCGCCAGGGCAATATCACCGATCCCAAGAACGCCGATACCTACATTCACGTCAGGGCCGGGCTCAAAAACACCCGGCTCACCCTTGAATTCTCCCTCCTTATTCGTATTGACACGCCCCGGCATCGTAAGGATTTTCCTCGCTCCGCTGATCTTTACATCGCCCTGGAAATCACGGATACCGGTCATCACCCGTATGGCTTCCTCCCCGAGTATCATACCCAGGGCATCAATCCACCGGCTCAGCACATCAACTGATTCAGCAGTAGGCGGACCGGGCTCTGTCATACCTTCCAGTGAGAGTCCCCTCCTCTGTGCAATCTGGTAATCACGCAGCGGAGACTCAATTACTTCCCTTGTCATCTCATACCCTGTTATCTCTGTGCCGGTCCTTGAAGCAATGACATTTGTCCCGGGTCTTAACCAGAGCGGATTCTGATCTCCGGATGCACCCTGGGTGAACATCATTATCATGTCGTCACCGAAAGATTGTTCAATATGACGGCAGGCGGCACCCGGGTAGTCCGCGGACCGTATCCCGGTTACGTAACCGTTGACAGGATGCATGGCATAATTCATATAACCGGCAATAGGGTTACCCTGAAGATCTGTGAATAATAAAACGGCAACCGTCTTATCAGAGGGGCCATCAGCATTGGCTGCCTGAGTCCATTTCCTGGTTTCCTTATCAATTGCATCCCTGTTCACATTCAGCCAGGCTTTGCCTTCACCAAAGCCAACCAGCGCGGGTTTCAA
The DNA here is from genome assembly GCA_034003345.1 of Bacteroidales bacterium. Taxonomy (GTDB): domain Bacteria; phylum Bacteroidota; class Bacteroidia; order Bacteroidales; family VadinHA17; genus SR-FBR-E99. Next base: position 7,963 of record JAVEYS010000090.1, on the reverse strand, counting down.
TGCCGATCTGGCTTTTCGTACAGCCTCCATTATTGCGTTTTCGTCAGAACCTGACAGACCTGCACTGTGTGAATGTGTCGAAGACAACAGAATGTTCTCAACAGGGCAGTCTAGTTCATTAGATATCAAATCCGAAATCTTCCCATATTCTGACCTGATGTTCCCGTCAACTGAGATCAAGGCTGCATGGGTCGCGCCATTATCCATTACAATGGCACGGACAAACAGGTTTTCATGGGCATATTTCCCCGACGGAGGAACTATTGTTGCCTGCGCCAGGGCTGAAATGTCAACACGGGCAGCACCCACTCTCAAAGGACCTTCCTGTGAAAATGCTGAAAACGAAAAGGTGAAAAGAATGAATAACAATCCAATCTTTCTTGTGAGGACAACTCTTTTCATGATCTTTTCAATAATTAATACAATTATGTAACAATTAATTTCTTAAACTCTATTTAAAAACCTTCTGTGCGAAGTCCTGATAGGAGACACGCCAGTAAGCCCATTCATGTCCGTAACCCGGTACTTCAGAATATTCAAACTCTACACCCTGCGCAGTAAATAGATCACGCAGATCATGATGAGCTGTTATCAATCCATCCTGTGCACCAACACTTATATAGAGTAGCTTTAGTTGGTCATTAGCTGCTTTATCAATCTGAGGAATAAGTTCCATAAGTTTTTCTTTATCAATGGTTTTGGAAATATCCGGACCACGATACATATCTGCATTCGCAGGGGCATCAGTTACCTTAGCCACTCCCGGGAAATTTGGCAATCCACCTGCCAGGGAACCAACCCAGGCAAACTTATCCAGGTTGGTCAGGCCTGCATAGAGAGACATCATACCTCCGCGTGAAAGCCCTATAACAGAGCGATGTCCGGCATCATTGATCGTATGATAGGTCATATCAATATACGGGACAAGATCTGACACAAGAGCATTGGGAAAACTCAGATCATCAGGACGGCTGCCGGGAGGAGGGATGCAGGCAATATAATCACGGCCTGCCACCTGGTCAGAGTATATATTACTCATAACCACGATTGCAGGGACCGCCTTTCCTTTTGCAATGAGGTTATCCATAATCTCCGGTACGCGCCCGAGATCAGTCCAGGCATCTTCATCGCCACCGCCTCCGTGCTGCAGATAGATAACCGGATACCTGACGTTCCCGTTCTCATAACCCGGAGGAGTATAAATAGTTGTGCGTTTCTGTATCCCCAACGACGGATAAGGAACATATACATGTGAAACGATGCCATGCGGCACATCATGATATAAATAATTATCTGTCTTTTCACCGGGGATGGATAATTCACTGCGATATCTCACACCATCACGGGCAGATAACGGATTGCCAGGGTCAAGAGCATAAACGCCATCCACAATAAATGCATAGTTGTACAATTCAGATTCCAGCGGCCCTATTGTTACATTCCAGTTGCCATCAGTATCTTTTGACATTGGGACTTCGGGTCCTTCAGGCCATGCATCCGTAGTCCAGCCCCCGGTTGTGTTGACAAGAACAACCGTTTTTGCCTCAGGGGCCCTGAGGCTGAAAGAAACTGTGCCATCTTCATTAATTACCGGAAATTCAATCGGCCTGGTGCCTACGCTCACTTTTGGAGTCTCCTGTCCGAAGAGATACTTGCCACTTCCGGACATATCGTTACGGGTAGCTTTGCCGCACCCGTATGTGAGGGTTAAGAAGGCACCGATAACCAATAATGCAATTTTGTAGTTATTCTTCATTGATTTTTGGAATTAATATTTTAGATGATTCAAAATTCTATGCTGTATCACTGATATGTCTCTTCCCGCCACCATTCAGTCATCACCAACCGGATGATCTCCGCCTGTTCTTCCGCACCATGCACTTAAACAGCTGACGTAATTATAATATGTCTTAAATACTCACTGATTAATGACAACCAGGATCATCCTAACAATAAAGCGCGAAGCAGATTATTTGTGAAATCTAAGCCTGAACACGGACAGCAAATCGGAATCAATGTTCCGGGTATATTGGAAAGCCACTGGCATAGGCCAATCTAAGCCATACATATCCGGTACTGATCTACCTGTTGTAAATCTCAGCAAATAAGTAAGATATACTTTTCTGCATCTTCAACAGCCGATATACCCAGCCCGGGTAAAAAACTAATAAGTGGCATGATTCTTTATTTTCAATCGCTGAATTTATTATCATTACAGGAAATATCAGACCTTTGAAATGGGGATAGAGCAACTTTATAACTCGTGAGCGGCGAAGGAAACGGTTCATATCAAAAGAGCAGGGTAGGGGCATCCGAAAAAAGTCAGTCCATGGAAAGAATAGAGCCAGGTGATCTTGATCAATTCCGCGCTCTTTATAAGGAATATTACTCTGCCCTGTGTGTATACGCAACTAGTTTTACCCGTGATAACCAGATAGCAGAAGAGGTCGTTCAGGATGTTTTTGTAAAAATCTGGGAGCTCAGTGACACTCTTTCCATCAATACTTCAATCAGCTCATATCTTTATACTTCGGTTAAAAATGCTTCGCTTAATCATCTTAAGCACCTGCAGGTTGTCAACAAATTCAATGAGTACTATAGCCGGAAATTCCAGGATGCATATGATTTATCCTATATAAGCCAGGAGACAGGTGACTCCCTGATGATAGCAAAGGAACTGGAGGAGCAATTACTGGAAGAGATCGAGCTGCTGCCCGATCAGTGCAAAAGAATCTTCAAGATGAGCCGGTTCGATAATATGAAGCATCAGGAAATCGCGGATATGCTGGGTGTTACAATCAATACGGTACACCGCCAGACATCGATAGCCCTGGAAAAACTGAAACGGATAGTCATAAAATCGGTGGCATTTCTGATATTGTCTCTCAGGCTCCTTATTGGCTGAAAAGATTTTTTCATAAAAAATATAGATTCCTTTTTATTGTTAACATGATCCTCGTTGTCATTAATATGAAGTTGATATGGAGAAGATGACTGAAATAATTGTGCGTGTGCTTAAGGGTGAAGCTTCACCCTCTGATAAGCAGACACTTATAACCTGGTTGAATGAGAGCCGGGAAAATAAAGAGAATTTCAACAAGTTGGAATCGGTATGGAATGCCATCAGCATTATAGATAAATCCAGGGAATTTGATTATGAAAAGGCCTTTCTGAAATTCCGTAAGGAGGTCGACTTGAAACTTAAAGCCTCCAGGAAGAGACGGCTGGTCAGAATATCGGATAACATCATTCGCGTGGCAGCTGTCGCGGTAATAATACTGGGAATCGGGTATCTGATCTCATCGCGATCCGGAGAACCTGTCGCCCCCAAATTAGCAAAATGTGAGATAATCTCACCGAGAGGGTCCAAGACACAGGTTATCATGCCTGACAGCTCGGTTGTATGGCTTAACTCAGAAAGTAAACTTGAATACAATAACGAATACGGCATTGCTGACAGGGAAGTCTTCCTGGAAGGAGAAGGCTACTTTCAGGTTAAAACCAATCCGGACCAGGTATTTGTTGTCAATACCTCCGGCCTGAGAATAAAAGCTCACGGGACCACTTTTAATGTCAAATCATATCCAACCGACAATACGGTTGAAACTACCCTGATAGAAGGCAAAGTTGACCTTGAAAACATCACATCCGGCAGACCCTCTACCATTGCCACGCTTGAACCAAACCAGAAGGTTACCTATTTCAAGGTGACTGAAGAGGCTGATGAACAGGAAAGAGAAGACGGGGTCATCCGAGAAAAGGCAGCTCCGGCAAGAATAAAGGATATAAGCCCGCTGCTTTCCAACGAAGAGGTGGATGTTTCGCTTGTGACTTCCTGGACCAATAATATGATCTTCTTTGACCATGAGACGTTTAAGAAGCTGTCGGTCAAACTTGAGAGACGGTTCGGAGTGAATATTTACTTCCTTGATGAGGACATAACAAATCTTGAGTTCACGGGCAAATTCAGTGATATCATTATCGAGCAGGTGCTGGCGGCACTCCAGTTCGCATCACCTTTTTACTATCAACTCTACGATAAGGATATCTATATTTCAGAAAGACCTATTCTCAAAAAACCTTCACCGGAGACTATTTTAAACTGACTCGATACTAACCTAAAAAAACGCCTAAGCCTATGGAAATAAAACCTATCTGAAAACGAATCGGGAAATGCTGTAACATTTCCCGACCATTGTTTTTAATCGCCCAGAGAGAGCTTTTTATCAATTGGACTCTCTGGATTATTTAACCAAAAACATACAAATTTATGAAAAAAGCTCGATTTAGGAAAATTCTGCTAATTATGAAAATATCGACCTTTTTATTGCTCTTCTGCCTGTCTGCATTCTCAGCTGAATCGTTTGCACAAAACTTTTCATTTGATATCAGAGGCGAAACAATTAAGGACTTATTAGCAAAGATTGAAGGGACCAGTGATTACAAGTTCCTCTACAGATCGGACCTTACTGAGATTAATGATCCAGTTACGGTCAGCATAAATGACGAAAACATCGAAAGCATTCTCGCAAAAATCTTTACATCTTCCGGTGTGGTTTTCAAAATATTTGATGACAATCTTGTTGTCATTTCCAAAACGAACGAGATACAGCAACAGAGTGTAACCGGGAGGGTGATAGATGCCAGCACCGGCGAACCTCTTCCGGCTGTTACAGTAACCATAAAGGGTACTACCACCGGGGCTCTGACAGATGTGAACGGAAGCTTTGTCCTTCCCAGACCCGAGAGAGGCATGACCATCGCTTTCTCATTTATCGGTTATACATCAAAGGAGCTTGTCTATAATGACGAAAATACGATAGAGGTCAAGCTCATGCAGGCAGATCTATCACTGGATGAGGTAATTGTGGTTGGTTACGGAACCAAGACAAAAAGCTCTGTAACCGGTGCGATCTCAACGGTAGGAGAGAGAGAACTTGAGAATATTTCTGTTACCAACGTCGCAGGGGCTCTGCAGGGCAGGGTCTCAGGGGCGTTTGTTACTTCAGAGAGCGGTCAGCCGGGAGCCGGTTCAAATATTTACTTCCGCGGTCCGATGTCAATCAGCGGCGGTAGTCCTTTGTATGTCGTTGATGGCGTGCCTATCAATGATCTGGGTTATGACTTCAACATGGTTGACATTGAGTCAATCAGCGTGCTGAAAGATGCATCTGCTGCAGCTATTTACGGTGCAACGGCAGCTGGCGGGGTTATTCTCGTAACTACAAAACGCGGTTCGAAACAGAAACCGACGGTCAGCTTTGACGGCAGCTACGGGGTGCGGAATGTTATCAAGGTTCCTACCCTCCTGCAGAGAGATGATTATATCAGGGCCAAGGCACTTGCCGGTTATGATGTTGTTGATTTGTTCGGACCCGAGAGCGGCTGGAGCAGCCTGCCTGATACTGACTGGTTTGACGAGTGGTATGATCCGGGTGCAGAACAGAATTACAACCTGTCGATGTCAGGCGGAAGTGACGCTTCAACATATTACCTGTCAGGTAACTATAACAGCATTGAAGGAACACGTCTTAACAACTCGATCAAGCGCCTCACATTACGCGTTAATTCTGATCACCAGGTTAGCAAGAAGTTAAAACTGTCTGAAAACATCTACTTCAAATACGGAAATGAAACTCCTCCGATTCCTCCTCATGAAGGATTTCAGACCTATAGGAGCATTCCGGTGATGAGTGTTTATGATGCTACCAATGAATCCGGTGGAGGATGGGGTATGACTCCGAAAGGCTTCCAGGGACGTAACTACGTGGCTGAAGCATCAACCCTCTACGCAAGGAACACTGATTATTCAATTAACATGAGCGGAAGCCTTGATTATGAGATAATCAACAATCTCCATCTGAAAGGCCTGGTAGGAGCAATACTGAATGATAAGGATGCATATGCTTATCAGGAACCCTGGTTTGACGGTTCATGGTATGCGCTGGAATCTTTCTCAAAGGCCAATGCCAAACTGAAGCAGTACATAGCCACTTTTACCTTGAATTATAACAAAACCTTCGGTGACCACCAGATCTCAGGTTTACTTGGCTATGAAGCCAGAAAAGCTTATTCAAGCTACATGGACTACGCCAACCAGGAATCATTTGTTGCAAGACCACAGTCCTCCTCACAGGCTCTCAGTGTCGAAAGTCAGATCGGATCATTCTGGCAAACAGATGTGCTTGACCGTATCCTGTCACAGTTTGCGCGACTGGAATACAGCTACCAGGATAAATACCTCTTTACTGCCAACGTGCGCCGCGACGGTTACGGTTCAAAATTCGGCCCTGAGAACAAGTACGGTATATTCCCCGGGGTCTCTGTCGGATGGGTGCTGTCAAAGGAGGAATTCATGAGCCAGTTCTCTTTCATTAACCTCCTGAAACTGAGGGCAGGGTATGGCATCCTGGGTAACCCGGTTGGTCAGGACTTTGCCTATACAAGGTACTATACCTTAGGCTATACGTATGACTGGTCTGAAGGCGCTGACACACAGAGAGAAACAGGAATCGCAGTTGTCGATGCACTGGCAAATGCGGAGATACAGTGGGAATCAGTGGCAACGACAAATATCGGACTTGATGCAAGTCTCTGGAAGGGCCGTCTTGCCGTGAACCTTGATTTCTACTCAAGGCAGACACAGAAGATGTTGTATAATGTTGGCATTCCTCCATCAGCCGGCGTAGGCGGGAGTGTTCAGGCAAACATAGGACAGATGAACAACACCGGGCTTGAGATCCAGATTGAACATAGGAACGACATTGGCGAATTCAACTACTTCGTTTCCGTTACTGGTGGCTTTAATAAGAATAAGCTCATATCTCTCAATCCAGACCTGGAAAGGCTTTATATAACCTCCGGTAATATCGGAGAAGGTGAGTCGGGAGGTGGTTTCTACGGCGGCGCTACAATCTGCCGTTCAGAGCCTGGCCTGCCGCTTGGCCAGTTCTATGGATATGAAACTGAAGGAATTTATGAAACCGATGCTGCAGCAGGAACACGTCCTACGTTCAGCGGATACACTCCACAGGCAGGTGACCTTATATATGTTGACCAGAATGATGATGGCGTAATAAATGCTTCCGATCAGGTTTATATTGGTAACCCCTGGCCGAAAATGACCTATGGCTTTACACTCGGCGGTGGCTGGAAGAACATTGAAGTGAGGGCTCAGTTCAATGGTACTCTTGGCAATGATATATATAACGGACACGATTCCTATGAGTATAATTTCTTCTCGGATTACAACACCTCACCAAAGATCTTTGATGCTTCATTCTTCGGAGACAATGGCCTGACAGATGTCCCGAGGAGCGCCACGCTGACAGAACCTGACAGAAACAGGAACTGGGGTGCAGTCTCAGATTATCATATTTATAACGGCTCATACCTGCGCCTTAAGAACCTGCAGATCAGTTATACTTTACCCGAATCGGTAGTACGCAAGATGCACATGAGTTATATTAAGGTCTTCTTCAGTGCTGACAATCTCCTTACTATAACAAAATACCCCGGACTGGACCCCGAAATAGCCCCTCAGGCTAGCTACGGAGGTATTCTGGCACAGGGAATTGATTTCCCGAGTCCCCGCTATCCCCTCTCAAGGATTATCTCTTTCGGAGTAAACATGACGTTCTAAATCCTTAAACTGAATAACAATGAAAAAGAATATAAAATATCATGTACTCCTGGTGCTTATCACCAGTCTACTTATGTTCAGCTCCTGCGGAGATGAGTTCCTGAATGTTTCAGACCCACTGGTACTTTCAGAAGGCATCTTCCCACAGGAAGTCGACGACCTGGAACCTGTCATGGTCGATATCTACGGGAGAATGCAGGAAACCTATTATGGCACATACATGAGGCTGTGGCCGCTCATGTCACACAACCGTGACCATGGATATAACGGAGCACAGTATAATGAGTTTGCCCTTATTGAGTTTAATCCAAACCTGTCCAA
>JAVEYS010000089.1:0-9289 GCA_034003345.1 Bacteroidales bacterium | reverse complement strand
CTTCGGACCTAAATGCCGGCATACTAACAAAAACTAACACTGACTTATCCTGTTAATGATATATGCCAGGAGGGCAGATGTTTGTAAGATAAATGCTATAAATATTTGTTTTTTTAACAGAAAAGCCTTGCTTATTTAAAAATAAATACTAAATTTGTAGATAGTCACCATTATTATTTTTAGAATCTACTATTTTTCTTTTTGTAATTTTAAAAATATCTTTTTGATTACCTGTTAATTAGCTCATAATCCTTGCTAATTGACGGGGCGGAGCCTAAAACGGGCGCAAATAATTTCCCAAAAAACAATCTGCAAATAAATCTTTTATAAGCATTCAGCAATGCTTGAAATGTGCAATACCGGAAAAAAGTGGTATGTATTCTATACCCGTGCGCATGCTGAAAAAGTAGTTTACAATGAACTTCTGAAAAGGCATTATGATGCCTTTCTGCCGGAGGTAAAATCACCCCGCCGATGGAAAAACAGGCAAAAAGGAATCGTTTTTAGGGTATTGTTTCCTGGTTACATCTTCGTGAGAACGATTGAAGCAGATATCTACAATGTTGTGCATGTCCCGAAAATTGTTCGCTGCGTTAAATGTAGCGACCGGCCCGCTGTTGTTCCCGACAGTGATATCAGGTGTATTGAACTGATGCTTGATCTGGGGCAGGAGGTGTTTACAGCACATGATTTCATTGAGGGAGAACATGTAAGAGTGGTACGGGGCCCCCTGGCAGGTTACGAGGGCATATTGGCAAAGAGTAGGGGCATATCCCGGTTTTGCATACAGTTGAATGACATTAATCAATACGCCTGTATTGATATCAGTGTCTCAATGCTTGAGAAAGTCCGGTAAAAACAAAATAAAATCCTGCAATCATGAAAAAAGTACTGTCAAAACACGGTCATGTTATTGTACAGATCATCAGTTATCTGTACATAATACTGTTTGTCTATACGGCAATAAGCAAGCTGCTGGATTTTAATGACTTCCGGACGCAGTTAGGACAATCTCCTGTCTTCGCCGCCATTGCGGAACTGGTCTCGTACATAGTGATCATTGCAGAACTGCTGATAGCGGTATTGCTGGCTTTTGACAGAACCAGAAAAACGGGGTTGGTCTTTGCTTTTACACTTATGGTAATGTTTACGGCGTACATTATTATCATCCTGAATTTTGCCACGTTTATTCCGTGTTCATGCGGCGGATTCATAGAATCATTAAGCTGGACCGAACACCTGATCTTTAATATGGCATTTATTCTACTGGCCCTTGTGGCCATATACCTGAGTGTAAAACCCATACGGATTACCAGGTTCATATTGGCTGCCTCCGCACTTGCAGTCTTTGGAGCCGCGGCAGTTGTATTGGCATACCTATGGTCAGACAATCAGATGGGCAGGAATAACGCCTTTGTACGGAAGTATATACCGCATGGCCTTGAAAAGGTTGAAGAACATGTGCTGGAATCAAACTCATACTATTTAGCCGGAGTTGATGATCATACAATCTATCTGGGTAATTACACGGCTCCACTCTACCTGAAGCTGGTATATGCCACATTAAATAATGAAGAAAATGTCCGGGTAGAAATTGACAACACTGATTTGCCTTTCAAAAGAGTCAGAATCAGGGTTATTCCTCCATGTTTCTTTCTGGGCGACGGGACAGTTCCGGTATTATTCAGAGGAAGCATAAATGATTGGAAAGCAAAGACCTTTTCCTTTGACGATGCATACTTTCTGCAGTATCTGCCGACAGATTCCGCGAATCTGATAATCTCAACCACCAGCACACTGACACAGGCTCACGCTCTGGGATGGCTGACCAAGACCTGTGACTCAGTGCATCTCACTCTGGACACAACAATTCTTGTCAAACAACTTGACGGCACATTCGATACTGACGGTATTTTGCTTGACAACAGTGAAGGACTTGTCGTTTATGTATACCACTATCGTAACGCATTTGAGGTTGCAGACAATAGGTTGAATTACCGGTTCACCGGCAAAACAATTGATACAGTAAGCAGAGTGCAGCTTGATGTTGCTTATTATGAAAAGGCAAGCCAGTATAAGATTGGCAGCCGGTCATTAATGGTTAATAAGACAGCAGCCTGTTATGGTGGCTACCTGTATATCCATACAGACAGGCTGGGCAGATATGAAGATGATGATGTCCTCCGTTCAGCCGGTATCATAGATATGTATGATATTGAAGAGGGAAAGTACCTGCAAAGCTTCTATCTCTACCATCAACCCCAGGAGAAAATAAGGGATTTCCTAGTGCATAAAGACAGGTTAATTGCGCTGGTCGGAGATCGGCTTTGGATATACCGGATCAAATCTGAATATTATAAATAAAGACGTACTGCGCGGTGCCAGGAATGAAGACTGAACACCTGTATAAAAAAGTAGGTCATAAACTTAATTATTGTAATTATGAAAAAAAGAATTGTTAAAACCGTCCTGCCTTTATTGGCATTTATGCTGGCAACGGCGTTTGCCTTTGCCACGGATCAGAAATCTTCGGAAGACGAAGCACAAACAGGGGAGTACATTTTCCGAAACGGAAAGTGCGAGTCAATCACGCGTGGATGCAACAATCAGAGTACAACTCTGTGTACTTACGATGACTATCAGGTCTACAGTGAAAACAATGGTACTTCCTGTAGAAATGTAATGTACCATCAACAGTAAACTGTCGAGCATAATGGGAAGGAGTGATCATTCACTCCTTCCTTCTTTCAGGTATTGACCAAACCAACTAAAAACTATCTCCGATAATTTTTTCTTGTTTTCCGGTTTTATCATACAGTGCCCTTCATCATTAAATAGTAATAGCTGTCCTTCCTTATTTAACCTCCTCATTGCCATAAACATATATATCCCCTGGTACCAGTTGACATTATAATCTTTTTTACCAACCCACAACAATAGGGGTGTATCCAGTTTTTCTACATTATGAAGCGGCGAATTCCTGTAGTAACGTCTTTTAAAGTCGTAATAAGAGCCCCCCATACGTAACTGATGATTCTCCATTCTCCACATCTGTTCGGTATCCCAACCTTCCCACTGAATATCATGATACCAGCTGACAAGGTCTGTTATAGGAGCTCCTGCTACTACCGTTCTGAATATGTCGGTCCGGGTAGCTATAAAGGCTGCTTCATAGCCTCCGAAAGAATGGCCTATAAGGCCAACTCTGCTCTTGTCAATAAATTTGTTTTTTAGCACCTCGTCAGTCAAACCGGTCACTGCCTTCAGGGCGGAGATTCCTGGCTCTCCTATTGTATACTCTATATCAGGTAGAAGCACAAAATAACCGTTAGTTACATATCTGAGTATGTTAAATCCGGCGTATTCATAATCAGACGGAGGTGCGTATGAATTTACAGCCCTTGAATTCTTTTCGTAGATCCATACTATCATCGGGTACTTCCTGTCAGGATCAAAATTAGACGGATAGATCAGTGCTCCCGACAGAGGGCCTTTTCGCCCGGTACTGAAGTTAATCAATTCATCTCTACCCAAATCATAATCTAATAGCTTCTCATTACTCTGGTATAGCAGCCTGGTCTCCTTGCTGATCAGATCAAATAAAAAGATGGCCGGAGGATTTTTGAATCTGCTTCTTTTAAACACAATCAGCCTCTGATCATCAGACATAAGGATTCCGTCAACTTTCCCCGAATCATAAACAAGCGTTTCTAATGTATTCTTATCTTTTAAAAGAGCATAACCTGTTTTATAGTCATCACCCTGCATTTCAAATATTATCCGTTGATCTGAATTAAATCCGAATCCTCTGTAACCGGATAATGATTTTCGGTAATCCTTGTCATTTCTTAAAACATAATTGCTGATTCTATAAACTATCTTTTGCTCCCTCCCACGCGTGATCCTTTCCCTGCTTCTCCCGTCAGGAGTCATCAGCCAGATATCATACTTGTCATACAGGATAATATATTTCTCATTCTCCAACCATCCGGGATTACCATAAGGTTCCTTATCAATTTTTGGGGCGTCATCTGTATTATCAAAATGAACACCTAGATCTCTGGTCAGATTAATAGTCTTTTGATATTCTGAATCATATACCCACCAGTTATTCCCGTTGAAGAAGGCTACATATCTGCCGGTCGGAGAGAGATTCATAAATCCACCGTATGAGTATTCTTTATTTACTACAGGCTGTTTATCTCCCGAACGGAAATTTTTTATATACAAATCTACATCGGTGTCTTGTTTATATTGCGGTTCATATAATATCTTGTTGTATAACAAAACATTTTGGGAATTAGGATTATACTCCGCTTCCGGCGTTTTATCATCGGTGATCTCATATACTTCTCCGGACTGGGTGTCCCATGCGGTTAATTGCAATAAACGTTTATAATCATTGAACCTCTTTAGTCTAGGGTAAATCCACGGATCATCTGTATCCCAGACTTCCGGAGACTCTTGTTTTTGGCTGCCGTATTCATAGCCCCGGGAAAAAAACACCATCGTTCCGTCATCTGATAAAGACAAATCCCTTATCATTAATGTTGAGTTGGGATATGTCCTACCCACATCTGCGTTAACCGAAGCAATGACGGAATCTTTCAGGCTATAACAATGAAGCAGGTGTTTTCTGCCAACTTGTTCCAGGAAAACCAGGGCATTTCCTGAATCGCTCCACAGAATTCGTGAATACGTACTCTCATTATTACTGCACAACACCTTATACCTGTTCGTTAAAACAAAGTACAGGATAAGCTGTGATCTGGAGGTGTCTCTCCTGCTGGTGGCAAGAATATCCTCTTCCGGATGCCAGGAATATTCACAGATGCCCTGCATTTCAACAGTGGTTGAATCTTTCAGGTCAATAATCATCATTGATTTATCCGGCTCCTGATTCATCCTTTCAGCAGCCAGGTGAGCCCCGGACGGACTATAATAATAAGAACGGACACCCTGCCAGACCCACCTGGTACGATCTCTCAGATTACACAGATCCAACTCATTATCCGGTGAAATTGATCCGAACCATTTGTTATCATTGGAGAACCCCGGAAAACTACCGTCTCTCATCTTGATGCACATTGAATCCCTGGTATTTACTAAGTGAATAACATTCTCCTTTGTATCATACACTTCACGTAACGCCACCCAATTACCATCATTGCTCAGGGATTGAATGTAAATGTTCCTGCTCCAGAGAGAATCAAGTTCCGAAGTATATGCCTTTTTGACCTGAAGATCTTCACATCTGGCATAAATACATACAAAACTGATAATGACTGAGAGCAGGAACACTCTTTCAAAAAACACTGAAATTGACCTGTTTCTGTTGTTAAACATAGTGGCTCTTCCTTTTTTTAATAACCCGAATTTTGGGGTAATAAATTTGTGTTCAGCAAAAGTTCCGCCTCAGGAACAGGGAAAAGAACATCAGTTGATTTCCAGTTGGCTTTAACAGGTGATATGATCTCTTCCGCTTTTTCCGTCCTCTTCAGATCAAACCAGCGATGTCCCTGCTCGGTGAACAGTTCGAACATTCTTTCATCCGAAATAGCCTGCAGTATTTCAGTTTCTGTTGAAGCTGGAGTATCAGGCAATCCTGCCCGGCTTCGTATAACATTAATATCTTCTGTTGCACCGGGCAGATTTTCTGAGTGGGCACGGGCTTCAGCACGGATTAGATATTGTTCCGCTAAACGTAACACAATGGAATACTCCATAGTGACGTCAGAGTCTTCTTTCTGTTTGTATTTGTAAGGAGCATACCAGGTTTCACCATCACCGCTAATTTCCGTTATCCAGTTCTGCCTGCGCAGATCACCGGGATCAAACGTTTCGACAAATGCCGGACATAATGCCATGTTAAGAGGAGGCCCTGAAGTGAATAGAAAAACTGAGGCCTCCCGGGTGTTCTCTCCTTCATTTCGGGATTTTAGTTGAAGGATAGCCGATTGACTTCCCTTTATAAATTCATCAGCCAAATCCTCTTCAAGCGTAAATACAGTTGAGGCATTTATCAGGATCGTACTTTCCGAATCAGCCTCCGCCCATTGTTGCGTGTACAAATAAATCCTGCTCATTAAGGCAGATACTACATAGTTATTGGCCCTGATACGTTCTCCTGATACGTACTCGTCAGTAAGCAATGATTTTGCCTCGTTAAGGTCATTCAATATATTCTCATAAACCAGATTCGTAGCCATACGTGATACCTTCATATTTGTCAGGTAATCCGTTGTGGTTATGTACGGAATATCTCCGAAGAGATTAACGAGGTAAAAATGGACTATTGCCCTTATAAAAAACGCTTCTCCCTTTAACTGATCTTTTACATCCGAAGATAAGTTTTGGGATGCCTCTATGCCTTCAATAGCGGAATTGCTCATATAAATAAGGTTATATGCTCCGTCCCACAGGGATTTTACAATATTGTTTGAAGCAACTATCTGATGGCTGTAAAATGTCTCAAGAGACTCATTGGATGTAGAGTAATAGGCCAGTTCATCGGCATAATATCCCATGAGAACATTCATCCCATAAAATCCACCGGTAAGTATAACATCGTCACGAAGACTGCCATACAGACTCATAACAGCCGCAGTTGCAGTTTCTTCATCTTCAAAAACAGCGCTCTGCGGGATTTGCCCTACAGGATCATCGGGCTCGACAAAGCTTTCACAGCCTGTGTTTAATAATGAAAAACAGAAAGTAGTGACAATAATAAAGATATCACCTGTAATGCTTTTTATTTTGTTAAGTATTTTCATCCCATTAATTTTTAAGTAATTACAATTCAATCCTTATCCCGAATGAAATTCTTCTTACCGGAGGCAGGAAGCCGGTGAGCTGTTCCGGATCAACTCCAGTGAATTTGGTGAAGGTCAGAAGATTCTGCCCTTGTATATAGAGTGTACAATTTTCAGGGCTTGTCTTTTTAAAGTGGAGCTTATAGGAGAGCGACAGAGATTTCAGTCGTATGAATGATGCATCGGAAATAATCCCGTCGCTTGCAGTAAAACGTGAATAGGCTGTATAGGCAGCGCCATATCCTGTCGTATAGGCCTGCATGATCGCCTCGTCTCCCTGCTCCTGCCAGCGATCCAGAACACCAGCAGGCTGATTGTACATTTTACCGGCCGCTGAAGTGTTATAAAACTCATTAAGTCCCTTTTTATTAACAAATTGTAAAAGAAAATCAAGATTCCAGTTCCTGTACCGTATATTATTGGAGATATTACCGTAATATTTCGGAGTCAGGTCGGCGATGTATTGCCTGTCGTCAGTGCTGGTAATCAGCCCGTCTCCGTTAAAATCTTCAAATTCGAATATTCCGGACTCCGGATCTATCCCCTTTAATTTATACAGCTTGTATATTGAAAGTGGATATCCTATTTCATACTGACTTGCATATGTTGATCCCTCCAGGTCGGGGAAGGCGACAAGTCTGTTTTTGGCGATGGTGAGATTAAAGGATGCATTCCATTGAAAATGTTCCCGTTTGATATTAGCGGAGCGCAGGGATATTTCCCATCCTGAGTTTTCAACCACCGCATTCAGGTTTGAAGTGATGGAGCTAAAGCCTGTTGTTCCGGGCAATTGTGTGCCGATCAACTGGTTGTCAGACCGGTTATTGTAATAAGCTATCTCAAAGTTTACCCGGTTATTTACAAGACCAACCTCCAGTGCAGCTTCCGCTTTCCGGTTCCTTTCCCAGGCGAAATCAGGGTTCAACAGATGTGAAGGAGTTAATCCTGTGTATCCGTTATAGGTCACATCGGTTGTTATCGTATAGGTATTCAGGTAATTGTAATCTCCTATCTGGTCATTTCCGGTAGTGCCAAAACTTGCCCGTATTTTACCGAAGCTTAGCCATGGGCTGTCTTTAAGAAAGTTCTCCCCAGAGAACAGCCATGCAATCCCAAGGGCCCCGAAATTTGCAAACCTGTTATCCGGTCCAAATCTGCTTGAACCGTCACGACGCCCGGTGAAGTTAAAAAAGTACTTATCATGCATGCTGTAATTGATTCTTGCATAAGCAGCCTGGTAACGGTATTGTGTTTTTTCTTCATTCTCAAAAACCTGAGTATTGGCAGCACTTAAAGTTGTAATGAAATAATCATTTGTGAATCCTCCTGCATAAAGGGACAATTGCTCCTTGTTTTGCTCCTGAAATGTGCTACCCAAAATTACGTTCAGTTTACCTATGCCAACCTTATATAAAGCATTAATCTGAGGTTCTATAATCCAGGAATCCCTTACACTTTCATTTTTCATGGAATATGAAGATGCACTTGTTAACCCCCAGGCGGGATTGTACATAGTATAAGGATTAACCTGTATCTCGGTCAGGTCCGACCGGTTGTAACCCAGGTTTGTCATGATCTCCAGTCCCCTTAATAACTTATATCTCAAAACAGTATTGGCTATCAGGTTGTTAGTAGTATTCCTGTATATACTTTCCAGGGCAGCCATAGGATTGGTCCATGTTGAATTCTCCCAGTTCAGGGATCCGTCATCCGTGTATAGTTCAGGTGCGTTTGGTGGCAATTTCCGTGAAATATTAGTAAGATCAGTGGTAGGTAAAAAGTTTTTATCTATTCCGTAATTGGCTGTGAGTTGCAGACTGAAACGTTTATCTGTCGAATTATGGCTTATGTTGGCAAAGACGGATGTTTTCCTGTAATTGAAATCCATGGGGAAAACAGTTGTTTCCTTCATGTACGTTGCACCTGTATTGAAACGTGTTTGTTCATTCCCGCCGCTGATTGAAGCCCTTACTGTATTATTGCGGGCAGTGCCACCGATCAGTACTTTTTGCCAGTCGGTGTAACGGTTTTGGTCCCAGACTCCGTTTATGTCGTAAGCGTTAGATGGAAATTCACTGTAACCGTCATTGTTATAGGCTTCCCGGCGCATCTCAAGGTACTGTTCAGTGCTAAGGAGCTCAGGCAATCGTGTAACGGATATGAGTGTATTGAAAGCATCTATCTTAAGGGAAGTCTTTCCCGCCGAACCTTTTTTGGTAGTGATCAACACCACTCCGTTTGCCCCGCGTGAACCGTAAATGGCTGTCGCGTCAGCATCCTTCAGTATCTCAATTGATTCAATTGAGGAAGGATCAAGTGTGTTTAACGGATTAATTACACCACCTGGAAGAATAGAGCCTGAAATACTTTTGCTTCCCATGGTGCTTATATCATAAGGTACCCCATCGATTATGTAAAGCGCTTCATTGCCTTCTGCTATGCTGTTTTTCCCGCGTATTTTAATCTCAAAGCCACCG
>JAVEYS010000088.1:0-9385 GCA_034003345.1 Bacteroidales bacterium | reverse complement strand
TATATGGAAGTTATAGTCCATATTATCCGATTTAAGAGATATATTGTATTAATTAGCTTCACTTAATCCAGGTTCCGGTTCATAACATCATTTCAATATCTAAAGAACCCTGTCACTATAACGGATTCTTCTAAAAATAATTGTTGATAACCAGTTGTTTATCAGGAAAGCCCGGCCAGGAGAATCATCATCATATGACGTCTGCCGGTGATTATTACTGAAAAAAGGAAAATCCGACAACCAGAAACATCCTCTCACTGTCAGGATTGAAGACCAGTTGTCCTGTGACCGGTACACTGAATCTGTCCGTTATACTTATCTCCCGGCATACCTCCAGGCCAAGATTACATACATTGAATCTGCCGTTCAGGGTGTGCCATCCGTTTCCGGCACCGAGAAACAGGCTGAAATAATCAAAGGAGAGCCCTCCTTCAAAATATAGATCACCTCCGTAAGACCCTATGCCACCTGCTTCATTGATGATATAATTGGCACCCAGCCATACTCGCTCCGATGCATATGACAGACCTGCTTCAAAGGCATGACTGCCGCCCTCGGCAGAGAAGTCATACAATGACAGCTCCGGCAGATAATAATCCTGCAGCCCTATTGTAAATCCCCCCGGAATGTCAAAGGTCATGTAGATATCAACCTCTTCATAGCCGTGAAAGTCAAATGAGCCCCAGGCCCCTGCAGTAAACGATCCCCCGGAAAATTCGATCGCCGGTTGAATGTGAGGGCCACTGCCCAGTCTTGTGCCCCGCCACACATAGCTGCTGACAAGATCAGCACCGGCAGACCATGGGTTCGTCTCCTCATCCTGGGCCGACAATGACAGTGTGGTTGCTGTCAGTAACACCGCAATGACCTCAGCAGCAAATAGAGGGAGTCTGTTCATATCGTAAAAATAGCTATAATTACTTAAAAACGTCCTGACAGCCGGAGACTATAGTTACGGTGAGGCTGGATGTCTCCCGGACGGCCCATATATTCAGTATTTGTAACGTTCTTTAATGCCATTGACAGCGTCAATGTCTTGCTAAGGCTGTATCCCGCATTGAGGTCTGCCAGGAAATATCCCCTGTTGTTTTCAAGCCAGTAATCATAAAATCCCGGAAGGATATCTTCCCTTGTCAGAGGGTTCAGAAAAACATCATCAATGTTTAATGTCTTCGACCTTACATACATGTAAATGCCGGCTTCAAACCTCTTTATTGTGGCATTCAATCCCAGCTTGACAGAGTGTTTTCTCCTGTATTTGAGGTAAATGCCTGTGCTCTGACTGGTATATGAATTATATTCTACAGGATATATGTAGGTATAGCCTCCTGTGAGAGTTGTATGCAGTGCCCCGAATGACCTCTCCAGCAACAGCTCCAGTTCAGCACCATATATCCTCGACTGTTCCACATTCGTCGCACGGAAACCAAGGTCTGAGAGTCCTGTCACCATATCCTGGTATATTCCGAAAATATATTCAATCATATTCTTGTTCTGAGAGAAGAAGATCGAAATATCTCCCTCGCCCCTGGCCTTTCCGATGATGAATCCCTGCATGATCCCTGCCTCAGTGCTCCAGCCAGACTCAGCCTCCACGTAAGGATTGGGGAATATCCTTACTGACCCCAGCGTGGTAGTGGCATACTTCTCTGCTATCGAAGGATAGCGATAGCCCTGTCCGAATGATGCCCGCAGGAATGTATACTCCGCTGCCTGCCAGTTGAGACCAGTCCTGAATACAGGCACCAGCTTGTCACGGTCACCGTCAAGAATATTCTGTTCTGCCCTTACTCCCCCGGTCAGCTTAAGCCTGCTGACGGGTCTTAACTCAAACTGTGCAAAGCCTGCAATATTAAGCCCATGGTGATCGCCGAAGAAATTCGAGGTTACAGTACCCCAGTTCTCGGAAAACCCTGTCGTAATGCTTATGAGGTCCGAAATCTTGTACCATAGCTGGTACTCGCCGTATACTGAAAAGGATCCGGCGTCATTGGCTGTCCTGACAGGGAACCTGTTTGTCGCTGCCTGGAGGCGCATGCGGAAATCGTGTTTCACCCTGCCGTTTTTACTCAGCGAGATAAAGGGATCAGCCGCGAAGAAACTGCCATGCAGGCGTGAGACGGAAGAGGTGTCCTGCTTAAGAGCCCCTGTCGTCGCATCTTCCCATAAAATGAAATCGGTCTTATATGTCTTACCCCCGCTGATGTTCAGCCCATATCGCAGTCCTGCCACCCTGCTGCTCTGATGCTTCAGTCTGATGCTGGCCCTGCCCATGGTCTCATCGTTGTATTTTCTGTATCCTCCATCGGATGAAAGATTCAGCCCGATGCCGACATCTGTCTTCCCAAATTTTTGAAGATGTGAGAATGAGATGCTACTGAATAGTCTTGGGGTATCCCACCATTTCCACTCTTCGTTACGCGGGGTGCCAAAGATCCCTCCTTCAATAAAAAAAGTTGTTAAAGGTACATTGGATGCATCAGCCGTCCTGAAGTTTATGACTCCGTTCAGTGCTGAGGAACCGTACTGGACCGATGATGCTCCTTTGATTATCTCTACCTGTGAGAGGTTTTCCAAAGGCAGGAAATGCCACTTAATATTTCCTGCATCAGCCGACATCATCGGCAGTCCGTCAACGAGAGCGAGTACGCGGCTGCCAACGCCATAGCTGAAGCCACTGCCGCCTCTTATCGAGGCTTGACCGTCAAGAACCTCTATGCCAGGCATCTTGGCAATGAGCTCCTGAGCATCAGTAATGTGAGCACGGAATAGATACTCAGACTTAATCACGTCCATTGAGACAGTCAGCTCTGATCTCTTCTGTTCTATCCTGTCAGCGCTCACAACAATCTGGTCAATAAACTGAGACTCAGGATCCATATTGACATTAAGATCAACAGATTCGTTGGCGGTGATATTCAGTGTTTCCACATGCGATCTGTACCCGATGTATTTAAACTCTACAGATAGAGTGCCGGGTCCGGCAGTGAAAGAGTATAATCCCTGTTCATCAGTGCTTGTGCCCACCCCTTTTCCATAGATGACATAGACGCCTGCAAGAGGGTCATTGCTTTGCCGGTCTCGGACGACTCCCATGATGACTGCCTGTGCTGAGACAGCCGCCGGAAAAAGAAGGAGATAAGATAACAGAAGTAAGAATGACCGTCGCATCATTTAGGCTTAAACGTCATCCTGATGCTGACGGTTGTCACACCCGGATAGACAAAGCTGACCTTCAGCGACAATGCAGTAAGTTCTTCAATGTGAGTAGAAAGTGCAAATGGGAGATCCGGAGAAGTTATGGCAAGACTTGTTTCATTGTCAGCAAACAGCCAGTTTCCGGAATACTGCCCAAAGGTACCTGTGCCGTCCTCATTGAAGATGGCATCGCCCTTGAAGAACTCAAGCACCTGGCCCTGCCCGCTGGCATCAACACCGTTTGCCAGCAGACTATCGCTGGTCCAGACATGGTCAGTAAGCAATGTGAATTGTTCAGAGACTTTTTCCTTGCTGCATGAAGAAAAGATAACAACAAGACCCAGCAGTACTAATGACAGATATTTTTTCATGCGAATCATCATTATGTTCTGATTATTATAGAAACTGATATAATAACAAACCTGCATTATCTCAGTTCAATACCAAAGATAAAAAACTCTGCGTAAATGCATCATTGTCATCTTAGCCTGACAGGTATAAGCTGCCTGAAATTCCTTTTGCAGGGCGGCCTTACAGTCAAATGCTGCCTGAAATTCCTTTTGAAGGGAATGATAAAAGCGACAGGGCAGTTATCTTTCTTTATGGTACATGTATGTGACCAGACAGTTGCAGGGTAAGGCCCGTCGGCATGCATCCATCGCCGTTGTGAGATACAGAAAATAAATTCACAAGCCCCCGGCAGAAACAAAACAATTCTTTTTACTATTTTTAATCTTCTTACAGTGAACCTTAAATTGAGTTATATGAGTGAAAAATATTCTGTCAGTCCCAGCGGTGAGAAGTTCCCTATTCCAAAACCAGAGGATTACAAAAATGAGTTTGAAGCCATTAAGAAAAGAGTGAGAGATGAGCGTGCCCTGGGCCGTGAGATAGTTGTTGTCATGGGAGTAGGCTTTGTGGGGGCGGTCATGGCTGCCATCGTGGCTGACACTGTTGACAAGAATGGGAAACCGTCAAAGTTTGTGATAGGGATGCAGCGTCCCAGTGTCCGCAGCTTCTGGAAGATACCCATGCTTAACCGCGGTCTCTCTCCCGTCAAGGCTGAGGATCCTGAGGTAGACCCCATGATAGCCCGCTGTGTTAATGAAAAGAAGACGCTTATAGCCACATATACATACGATGTACTGAAGCTGGCCGACGTGGTGGTGGTTGACGTGCAGTGCGATTATGTCAAGGAAGAGCTTGGCAATGTACGTGCAGGGCAGACGGACATGGCAGCACTGGAGGCCTCACTGGCTGTTATCGCCAAACATATCGCCCCGGAGGCTCTGGTGCTCATAGAGACTACCGTTGCTCCGGGCACCACCGAGCAGGTGGCATACCCTATCATGAAGAAAACCTTCAGAAAGAGAGGTATAGAGAGTGACCCGCTGCTGGCACACAGCTATGAGAGGGTCATGCCGGGACGTAACTATGTTGCCAGCATACGCGATTTCTGGAGAGTATGCAGCGGCATCAATGAGGAAGCTAAGAAACGTGTGGTAAAGTTCCTCACCGAGGTGCTCAACACCGAGAAATTCCCGCTCACAGTCATGGACAGGCCTATTGAGTCAGAGACAGCCAAGATCGTTGAGAACAGCTACCGCGCCACCATACTGGCTTTTCTTGATGAGTGGAGTCTCTTTGCCGAGCGCAACGGTGTCGATCTGGTGAAGGTGATCAAGGCAATAAAAATGAGACCTACGCACAGCAACATGATCTTCCCCGGGCCGGGCATAGGAGGCTACTGTCTCCCGAAGGACGGCGGTCTGGGCGTCTGGGCATACAAACACATTCTTGGTTTTGAGGATGACATCTTCAGGATCACTCCCATGGCGATAGATATCAACGACACGCGCGGGCTGCATGTGGGTCAGCTCACCCGTGATGCACTGCGTAATATGGGCAAGCCCATAGCAGCAGCTGACGTGCTGGTTCTCGGCGCCGCTTACCGTGAGGATGTGGGAGACACCCGCTACAGCGGCTCGGAGATTGTCATCCGCAAGCTGGCAGAGATGGGTGCCGAGATAAGAGTGCATGACCCCTATGTTGAGCACTGGTGGGAGTTTGAACAACAGGACACCTATCCTGCCGTCGGACAGAGCAAGGCCCAGTTCTTCCGCAACCAGGAGAAGCTGAAAGAGATTAAGGTGGAACAAAGTCTTAACAAGGCGCTCAAAGGCGCTGAGGCAGTGATACTTGCTGTACCACATTCGGCCTATCTCGACCTTGATCCTGATACAGTGGTGAAAGAGATAGGACAGCCGGCAGCAATAATTGACTGCTTCGGGATACTGACAGATGACAGGATACGACGCTACTTCCAGCTTGGCTGTGAGGTCAAGGGGCTTGGCCGCGGGCATATACAGAGAATAAAGGAAGAGACACGTAAATCATGACCTTACCAATATCTTAATCCTTAATCAAAAAAAACGGGAAAATATGAACAGTAAAGTGAACGCACTGTACGATGAATACCATAACGGCAGGGTAAGCCGGCGGGATTTCATGAAGAAACTGGCACTTGTGACAGGAGGCACAGCCGCTGCTGTGATAATCCTTCCCGGCTGCGGAGGTGGTACCGCTTCCGCGGCAAAGTCCGGGAGCATCAGCCTGGTCAATGAGTTTGTTACCTATCCCGGTGCCACAGGTGACATGAGGGCATACCTCTCCATGCCTGAGGGTAAGAAGAAGCTGCCCGGTGTGATCGTCATCCATGAGAACAGGGGACTGGTACCCCACATCCAGGATGTCAACAGGCGGATGGCGATGGAAGGATTTATCTCGCTGGCACCAGATGCCCTCTCGCCTCTCGGAGGCACTCCTGAAGACCAGGACAAGGGGAGGGAGATGATAGGCCAGCTCAACCCCGAGGAGACGGTAAAGAATTTTGTTGCTGCCGTCAAATATCTGAAGACTCATCCGCGATCAACGGGGAAGGTAGGCTGCACAGGCTTCTGCTGGGGTGGTGCCATGACCAACCAGGTGGCGGTCAACGCACCTGACCTGGATGCAGCAGTGCCCTATTATGGTTCCACACCAACACCCGAGGATGTGCCGAAAATAAAGGCCAAAATTATGGCTCACTACGCCAGTGACGACGAAAGGATCAACAGCGGAATACCGGCATTTGAGGAGGCTCTCAAAAAGGCAGGCATTGAATACCAGATCTTCATCTATGAAGGAACACAGCATGCCTTCAACAATGACACAGGCCCGAGATACAACAAGGAGGCCTCTGAGCTGGCATGGAAAAGAACAACTGATTTCTTCAGAGAAATACTGGACAAGTAATCCTTTGGCCGGTACCAGTCTGTGAGACTGCCATACCTTTAGTCCTGACCATCAGTGAGCATGGTTCCCCGGATGCTGTTGACTGTCCGTCCACAGGCGGGCCACCTCATCGATGAACGGCCGGCAGTGATTGAAGAACTGCCTGTACCCCTCACACAGGTAGTTCAGTCCCGGCTCACCGTCAGGAGTGGTAATGAACCTGTTTTTCGGGCACTCGCCGTTGCACATGTCAAGCACCTCACAATCAAGACAGTAACGGGGGAGCGTCGCTCTTTTGGCCTCTCCAAAGGCTTTCTGTCGCGGGTGATCAAGCAACGAAGTAACCGATGTCTGCATAATATTCCCTATCAGGTGCTCCGGCATCACATAGTGATCACAGGAGTAGAAATCGCCATTCATTTCAACCACGGGAACAGCTCCACACACAGGCTTGAAAATACACAGCGTATGCTCCTGGCTGAATGCAGTCCGCAGCGCCTCTTCAAATATCTGAACCTTCACTCTGCCGATGTCCCTTTCCATCCACTCGTCAAAAACCATCATGAGGAATTGCCCATAGTCCCGCGGCCTGACACTCTTAATGCTTACCTCTCCCACTCCGCCATCCTCTCTGACAACAAGCGGAAGGAAGGTGATGAAGGAGGCACCCATATCCTTCAGGAACCTGTAAACCTCCAGTGGAGCGTGCACGTTGTCATTGCTGATGACACACAGGAGCTCATGGGGTACTCTATGCTTTCGTATGATCTCAAGCCCTCTCATCACATCCGCGAAAGAACCTTTCCCGTCAGGGCTTCTTCTGTTCAGGTTATGATACTCCTCCGGTCCGTCCAGGCTTATGCCAACATAGAATCCATTCTCACGGAAAAAGTCAGCCCACTCCTCTGTTATCAGTGTTGCATTGGTCTGTATCCCGTTGATCACAGTGCTTCCGGCAGGCATGTACCTCCGCTGTATCGCCACAGCCTTTCTGAAGAAGTCTATGCCGGCTATCAGCGGCTCGCCACCATGCCATGAGAAAAAGATCTCAGGATCAGTTGCAGCCTCAAGATGTTGCCGGATATAATTTTCCAGGGTCTCATCACTCATACGGACACCGGCGAGGGAGCCGACCACTCCCCTCTTCTCAAGATAGTAGCAATAGGAGCATCTCAGGTTACACCTGCCACCTGCAGGCTTTACAAAGATCTGGAACTCTCTTGTTACTGTTGGCATAATTCCGGTTCAGTTGGTCTCTCCGGTCAGCCGGAGAGATAGCGATCAGATAGATAGTGTGCAAGATGGCTGTATCCGGCCTTGATAAGCACCGATTGTTTCCTGCCATGCATGGCTCCCTTCAGGCTTTCAGGCATCTCAACTGCCTCTCCGGTCATCGGTTCCACCACATCAATGAACTTGGCAGGGTGTGCCGTCTCAACGAAGATACCCGTGAAGCCGGGATGTTCATTCAGATAATTATCCAGTCCCATGCTTGCCACGGCCCCGTGAGGATCAAGAATATACCCTGACCTGAGGAACTCCTCTTTTATATGCTGCCTGATCCGGTCATCATCGAACCAGTATCCGGTCACCTCCCGGGTCATCTTTTCAAAGTCATCACTTAAGAGGTGCCGGAACCTGTCAAAGTTATTCGGATTGCCAACATCCATGGCGCTGGCAATGGTCTGCAGGCTGGGTGACGGAGAATAGACACCCGTAGCAAGATAATCGGGCACCACCCTGTTCAGGTTTGTCGCAGCCACGAGGTGACGGATGTTAAGGCCTGATCGCCATGCCATTGCTGCCGCTGTTATATTGCCGAAATTACCGCTTGGTACAGATATTACCTGTCCGTCTCCGGCACGGCCGACGGCATAGAAATAATAAAATGTCTGTGGTATCAGCCGTGCTATATTGATTGAGTTTGCTGATGTGAGTCTTATCCTTCTTCCGGTATCAGGTGATGTCAGTGCGATCTTTACCATCGCCTGGCAGTCATCGAAAGAGCCTGACACCTCCAGGGCCGTTATATTCTGTCCCAGTGTTGTAATCTGATTCTCCTGCAGCCGGCTAACCTTTCCGGAGGGGTATAAGACAATGATATCGACGTTTTCAACGCCCAGAAAGCTGGAGGCAATGGCACCTCCCGTATCTCCGGAGGTAGCCACCAGCACTACCGTCCTCTTATTGTCCTGCGACACAAAATACCTGAAACAGCCTGCCATGAAGCGGGCGCCGAAGTCCTTGAATGCTGCCGTAGGGCCGTGAAAGAGTTCGAGGACCTGTTTCCGATCATCAATCTGTCTGAGCATGACAGGGAAGTCAAAGGCCTCTTCGCATATGCGCCGCAGCTCCGGCGGAGGGATATCCTCTCCCGTATACCTGGCACCTACCTCCATAGCTATCTCAGGAAGAGATAATTGCGGCAGGCGCCTGAAGAAATCAGCTTCCATGACAGGTATTTGTTCGGGCATGAACAGCCCCATGTCAGAGGAGATCCCCCTGATGACTGCATCCCTGAAGCCTGTGGTAATGGCCGGGTTCTTTAGATTATAGTACCGCATGGTGTGGCCTTTTTATCTTACTGACATACCTGTGCTCCTGCAATGCTGACAGGAGAAAGGTAAGCATCAAATTCCATTTTGGCAGACCGCATCACCTCACTCATGTTCTGCAACACTGTCTCCGCGCTCTCTTCTCCCCTGCAGAGAGCAAACACCGATGGTCCTGACCCGGAGATACCGGCACCCAGTGCGCCGCCATCCATGGCACTCTTCTTCATATGGCTGAAACGCGGTATGAGACCTGCCCTCTTTGGTTCTGCCACCAGATCTTCAAGAGTGCGTCCGATGAGTTCATAATCCTCACGGTATAACCCTGCTACCAATCCGCCTACATTACCCCACTGCCGTAC
>JAVEYS010000087.1:0-9688 GCA_034003345.1 Bacteroidales bacterium | reverse complement strand
TGCATAGATTACTTTTGCCCTGCCGGCTACCAGCCTGTTAACCAGCGGTATTGACAGAGAGTAGTCTTCAAAATCGGAATAAACAGGATTGCAGAAAGAGTGGTAGATTATCGTTTCACACCCCTCAGCCAGCAGTTCCTCAACAGCTTGCCGCATGGATTCCTCGTACATGTATCTTGCATGCCGGACTGAGGCATCAGGATGCCTCTTTCTCAAAGCTGCGGCAGACTCTTCGTATATCTTCCTGCATTGATACTCCCAAGATACTTTTTTCTCAGGCAGCAGATAACCGTAATACCACCCCGCTACCTTTGCCGCCGTCTTCTGGCATATGTCAGGCGCTCCCCCCTTGCCGTCATCTTTATAAAGGAAATAGCCGTGATCGCCGGGATTCCTTTTCATTCCGGGCGGGCGCCACGTGACCTGACATTCTATATAAGGCCGTCCCTCGGCGTTTGTAAATGACCCGTGCATATCAACCAGCCTTGCAGGTTTAAACTCCTCCCTTGCCAGCGGATTCTCCGGATCCAACAGGGCAACGCCCCTGTCTGCGAGAATAACAGGCTGAAGGAATGCGGGAAGAGAATAGGCAAAGACATGATCCATGAATTTGGTATAGAAACCTGCATCAAAATCCTCAGGCATGCCCAGATCAGCAAGGATGATACCGGGCCTCCCGGCAGGCTTTCTGTCATGGTGCCTGAAGTACTTTTCATAACCGTACTGGTTACCGTATCGCCAGTGTCTTAGAAATTCCAACATGAATACTTATATGTCAGGCGGTTCTACTTATTCGCTTTGAAGCTTACAACAAGGCAAACTGTCAATTCGTTCACGGTTCAGCCTGGCTTCAGGCCTCCCTGAAAACGCTGCTCGCTCACTGTTAGGTTTTTATTACTTTTGTCTGAAAAATAATATCTTAATGTTCCAATTCTCATCTTTATGAACAATCTTTTGACCAAAACACTCATTTCTTTGACAATCATTTTAATGATTTCATGTTCCGGACCGGATACAGGATCACAGACCGGGGAGCAGAAAACAATCCTCTATGCCGAACTGATGCACGAGGTGAACAGTTTCTCACCTGTCATAACCACGGAGCGTAATTTCAAGGCTGACCACCTCTTTTTCGGTGAAGATGTCATCGCATCTGCCATCGCGGAGGACAAGCAGCTTGCAGGCTTTCTCTCGGTGGTTGAAAAGCGCGGCATGGGCAGGGTGAAGGCGATACCTCTGGTACAGGCAAAATCGCTTTCTGGCGGACCTGTCGACAGCGTCTTCTACGCAAAAATCAAAAACCTGATACTTGACGGCATCAGGAAGCAGGAGAGGGTTGACGGCATCTACCTCTCACTGCACGGTGCCATGGGCGTCCAGGGTATGTTCGACCCTGAAGGTGACCTGATAGCAGCAGTCAGGGAGGCAGCAGGCCCTGAGACAGTCATAGCCGTGAGCTTCGACCTCCACGCAAATGTCACCCGTCGCAGGGCTGAGAACGCAGATATCATTGTCGGTTACCATACCAATCCCCACCGCGACCATTTCAGGACGGCATATCATGCCGGCGACCTGCTGATACGTACGGTGATGGGAGAGATTGAACCGGTAATGGTGGTCAACAAGATGAAACTGCTCAAGGGAGGAGGTATCAATGTCGATTTCCTTCAGCCGTTCCGCCCGATATTCGCAAGAATGAAGAAGATGGAGAAACAGGATGATGTGCTCTCTATCTCCTTCTTCCCGGTACATATCTGGATAGACGAACCGGAGCTGGGCTACAGCACCATCGCCATCACTGACGGCAATCGCGAGCTGGCCGGCAAACTCGCCGACGAGATATCCGACATGGCATGGGCTGTGCGCGACGTGCCTCAGCCTGCCGGCAACAGCCCGGAAGAAGCGGTTACCATTGCTCGGGACAGGAAGCTGGGCCGCGCTCTCGGGACAGTGGTCTTCTGCGACGTTGCCGACGCACCATCGGCAGGGACACCGGGAGAAAGCACCTGGATACTAAAGGCGCTGACAGAACAGGGGAGCGATATGACCTCATACGTCTCCGTACGCGATGCCATGGCAGCCGAAGAAGCATTTCAATACAACGTCGGTGATGAGATAACTCTCCCGGTGGGGGGTAAGATTGATACGGTCTACAACGCTCCTTATACATATACCGGCATCGTGGCCAGCAAACAGGAGACCTCCTTCGGAAAGACGGTTATCGTCAAACATGACGGGGTGAACCTCATACTCTCCGAACTGCCCATGGCACTCAAGGAACCTGGTGATTTCAAAAGACTTGGTCTTTCAGTCTGGAAGGCTGATATCGTCGTTGTAAAAAACCTCTTTCCGTTCAGGTATAACTATCTGCTCTATAACAGAAAGACGGTCAATGTCATCTCTCCGGGACTGAGCAATACTGATCCCTTCGCGCTCCACTATGTGAACATCCCGAGACCCATCTATCCGCTTGACAGGATAGATAGCTGGAGGTAAGATTTATCAGGAGCCTCAGAGTACGAAAGGGATGAATCTTTTTGTCCGGGTCATGTATTCCCGGTAGCTGTCACCGAAATAGGCCAGACACTCCCTCTCGTCGCGCTTAGCCGTGAACCATAGCAGAACTGATGAAAGCAGGGCAATAAATGCCGTTATTACGCCGGGCTGCTTGAACCATATCCCCCATGTAAGGAAGAGGAGTGATGAATAGAGAGGATGCCTGAGATACTTAAATATTCCGGAGGTGACCAGCTCGGTTGTCTTCTCAAACCGGTAAAGCTTCTCATCAACCCTCACTATGCCTGGCTTCCGGGCTTTTTTGAGAAGAAAGACACCTCCAATAACAAACCAGAGCGAGATGAGCAATAGAAGCCATGAGATAATCTGTGTAAGAGAGAATGGCTGTTTGAACCACTCTCCGTAGTTAAGTACGAACAGGGCTATGATGCACTCCCAGCTGAAAAAGCGGGTGAAGCCGTGACTCCAGGGTTCAAAGAGGCTATGCCTTGATACAAAAATAAGAGGCAGGCTTAATGCTATAAAGAGGATCACTTTTTCCATATCAATTCGTCATTAAAATTATAGGTCATGCCCTTCTCTGTCTCTATCGTCGGCGCATATGTCAGCCTGAACTCACTTAACAGAACAAACAGTATGCTTCTCAACCTGTAAGGTCTTTTCATGTTACCTGAGCTTCGTCTTTTCTTCCAGCCTGTCAAGATTCAGGCTCTCTATTGGTACGAATGTATTGTCAGCTCGTTCTGCCATGTGAATATTGCTGCAGAGACCCTTGAACATGATCTTGACAGTATTCTCAACATTCTCCCTGACAGGCTCCATGATCCAGGCAAATTCCTCAGGCCCGCTCTCAAGCGAGTGCTCTGTCTGCAGCCTGATCTCCTCCTTGAGTTTCTCAGCCCTGTCTGCCAGATCAAAGCTGGTCATCCACCGTTTGCCGGTAAGCGCATGCTGTCGCTTGTATTCAAGCGTCTCAAAGAATTCCCATTCCAGCTTCCTGTTGCCGAAGGATAGGAACCGCGGGTTGATATTTGCAACTATAAGCTCTTCGCTTTCCGGTAGATATTTGAACCTCAGCTCTTTCAGATCGATGCCGTACTTTGCCTTCAATGATACACTGAGGCTTCCCAGGAACTTAATATCCCTGTCGTCAACCTGCTCAAGCTTGTTGACGGTACGTTTGAACCTGGTGTCAATCTCAAAAAGATTCATTTCCAGGATGCTCTTTATCTGAGTTATCTGAAAATGCCTCTCTCTGAGGAATGAATTCTCTTCGGCCAGCTTTTCATTCATCATGACCAGATTCTGGTTCTTCTCCTCGAGACCGGAGACACTATCCTCGAACTTCGACACTTTTACATTAAGATATATAAGCTGCTGTATGCCGAAAATGATCAATGCGGCAGCAAGGAACACTGCTCCCCATATAAGTACCTTACTGGTTATAAGGATGATAGCCACAACCACGAGGACAATTACCAGCAGGTTGTGCTTTATTGTCGTCATGTTAAATACTGATTTCCTCATTCCTTATTGGTATGGGTTAGACTATTTAAGTATAGTGAGTTGGACTTTAATGATGGATGCTTATAGGTAGTCTATGTTTTTTTTACGTTATTCTCGTTATAGGCCTTGTGAAAGCCGGTGAAGAAGGCCCTGGCATTTGCGCCCAGCGACTGATTCCTGTAACCCCCTTCCTGAACTACCATCGTTGGCAGCTTAAGTTTTCCTATCATGGCTCCGTTAGCTTCAAAATCACCGGGCACGAAGCTCCATGTTCCTGTGGGATCACCCTTGGCAGGATCAAGCCCCAGGGCAATAATCAAATAGTCCGGCTTAAATTCGCTGATGACTTTCAGAGCTCTCTTAAGTGTCTTCCTGTATTGTTCAGCAGTCAGCTTCTCCGGCATAGGGAAATTGTGATTGTATCCCAACCCGTCACCTTCACCCTTTTCCTCCTCAAACCCCGAGAAATAAGGATAGGCAAAGGAGGGATGACCATGCAGTGAGACGGTAAGCACATCTCTCCTCCGGTAGAAGATATTCTGCTGACCGTTGCCGTGGTGATAATCGATGTCAAGGATGGCTACCCTGCCATTCTTGCTCAGATGGTGTGCGGCTATGGCGCAGTTGTTAAAGTAACAGAAGCCACCGAAGACCGATCTCTCAGTATGGTGTCCGGGCGGACGAGTGAGAACATAGGCATACCTGGTGCCGGCAAGCAGTTCGTCAGCAGCACTCATTGTGCAGTTGACACCCCAGCGCGCCGCAAGGAAAGCATCCTGGTTCAACGGGGTGAAGGTGTCAAAACAGTAGTATCCTGCACGTACCGACAGCTCCTTGGGAGCACGCGATGCATAACGTATAGGAAATACATAGGGATAAACCGATTTCCCCTTTGGGATATTCTGGCATACCTTCTTGAAATAACTGTAGTAATGAGGATCATGAACTTCAAGGATATGTTTGTCAGGATACTCCCTGGCCTTCCCTGACCTGAAGAGGCCGCTCTTGTCAAGCTCTTTCATGATGCTCTTTACCCTTACCGGCGACTCAACATAACCGCGCTCCCTGATGTGATGAATCGAATGGCGGTCATTGACAACCAGCCAGATCTTCTTCTTCTCAGGCAGGCCGGCACTTCCGTTTGGCTGAACCTTCTTTCGTGTATAGCGCGGTGACCTTATAATAACAGGGTCATCGTTAATACTGTTTATGACCATATTATTGTACTTCTTGCCTGAATAATCCCCGTACTTCCTCTCCAGAATTGCCTTCACAATCTTACGGGCATTAATCCGTGACAGGGATTCACCGCTGCCGAGATCGTCAAAAACAAGGTAAGGAGGACAATCGTCGTCGGGTTTGACGGGTGTTGCGTAGAGAGTATTGTCAATGGGTCTTGCTCCGAACCGTTCATAAAAAGCCAGTCTCTTGCGGTTCTGCTCCAGCGTCGGAGGATCACTGCACAGCGCCGGGTCGTCAGGCAGACATTCAAAGAAAAGGCCAATGGCATTAAGCGAGATGGCCTCTTCCCTGATGCGCTCATACAATGCGCCACCTTGTCCGGCAGAGGAGCTGTCAGGAGAGGAGGCTATATAGTCAAGGAAGCAAAACTGCAGGTCAGGCATATAAAGCAAAATTGCAAAAGCAATGACGTTTTCATGAATGTCCTCGGAAAGGAAAAGTGTAGTATGGTACTTATACTTTATAGGGTCAGCAAGCTGCGTGTCAATCTCTTCAATCTTCTTTTCACTGATCATCGGAAACTGCTTGCGGATGATCTCCTTTACCGCCTCAATCTTTCTCAGGTTGGCTTCATGGTAAGGGTTGGTGATTTTTCTAATTCTTAACATAATGTTGTTTTAATTGAATGTGGTTGCTTATAAAGTTATCTGCTTTCCGTTGTGCGGATCCGTAAGGGTCGTTAGTGATGAACTGCCTTTACTTCCTTCAGGAACAGCTGAAGAAGTGATCACTACAGGTGCAGATGGCGCTCTACGTCAGCAATTTTCCGGTATTATAGTTAAATATTTTTTGTGTCCTCAGTCAGATTTTTTTCAGTTTTTGGTAAATATCATTGGTGTCCTCATTCCGCTATTTTCCATATGTATAGATTAATATCTTTTGTGCTCTCATCCAACAATTTGCCAATATCACAAATAAATATTCTTGCACCTGTATAATCTGTATGAGGCAAATACAAGAATAAAGGAGAGCCCCAGAAAATACAGGAGATTGAGAGACTCTATCCTGTAACCCGGATTCAGAACGTCAAGACTCAGGAATTTGTAGGGGCTGATATACCCGATCCATGAAATACTCTCCGTGATATTTGAGATAGTATAAATGAAATAGAATATAAGAACCAGGCCGATACCCAAGGTAGTTATAGGCCTGGGCTTTTTTACAAGCACCGACATGAAAAGTCCCAGAGAGACGAAGAAGATGTGCAGAAGTAATGTAGAGAACGACAGGATCAGAAAAGCATTGACACTGTAAGGCTCTTTCTTAAAGATCTCCAGCGTCAGATAACCGGCACCTGTTGTAATCAGATTAATAATGAAGATGTTCAGGTATGCAACTGAAGCCTTGCTGAAAAAGACCTCATTGCGTGTCAGCGGCCATACAAGCAGGAATTCCGCTGTCTTGTGATATTCTTCCTTTAGTAAAATACCGGAAGATAGTACCATGGCATATATTGACCCGAGAACGAGCATATATACCACATTGTTGGCTGAATAAAACCCCAGAACCGAAAAGAGGTCATCAACATTGGAAATGCCTTTAAATTGCAATGTGCCTTCCGGGAGGATACTCATCATTGCAAGAATCTTGGTGTTATTTTCCAGGAAGACTTCGTAGAGTGACATAGTGGCCGCGATAAGAACAGTAATAACCAAAGTCCACAACAGCAGGCTTGTGGCATTACTTCTGAATTCCATGAGGAATAAATTCCGGTTCATATGCTTTCTGATGGCTAATTATAATAATGCATGAATATCTCTTCCAGTGAAGGCTCCTCAATTGTCATATCCGTAATATTTTTATCTCTGAGTGCGGAAATGAGGTCATTTATTTCCCCGGAATAGATGAATTCAAGTAAGCTGCCTGATATCAGCGTACTGTTTTCAACCCCTGGCAACCCCGACAAATCAATAACCTCTTTGCTGTCGAACTCAATGTGTATCTTTTTCAGCTGGCGTTTTCTCAACGTTTCAATCTCTTCCACCTTGATGATCTTTCCTTCCCTGATGATTGCCACCCGCTTGCAGAGCATCTGAACATCACTCAGGGTGTGCGAAGAAAAGAAGACAGTCATGCCTCTAAGGTTTTCAGTCCTTATTAACTCAAAAAAACGTGCCTGCATGAGCGGATCGAGGCCGGTAGTTGGCTCATCTACGATGAGTAGCTTTGGGTGGTGCAGGAGGCTCTGGATAATGGATATCTTCTTCCTGTTTCCCGTTGAGAGGTCAGAGATTTTCCTGTTATGTTCCACTTCAAACAGTTTCATCAGCTCATCAATCCGCTTCTCTCCTGACTGTGGCGGATAAAACCTGCTACAGTATCTCAGAAAATCACCTGCCGTCATGCTGGAATACGGGTTGGCTTCGGAGGGTACGTAGCCGGTATGGAACTTGATCTTTTTTGACTCCCTGACAACATCCATGCCCATGATCCTCGCGCTGCCGCTGGTAGGGAACAGCAGGTTCAGCAGAACACGTATGGTTGTAGACTTTCCCGCTCCGTTAGGACCGATGAAACCAAATATCTCCCCCTCATCAACCTCAAGGCTGACATTCTCTATCCCCCTGTCACTGCCGTAAGTCTTTGTCAGACCCGTTATCTCTATTACAGGTGCGCTCATATGAGATCGCATGCTTCAGGCGGCATCCAGTGTGCATCACGTCCTTCCCACTTGATGTTGCATCCTATGGGGTTTGTCACCGGAACGGATATCTTCCGGCCGGAGACAAGCTCGTCAAGAGCCATGTCAAGATCATTGACGGTCATTCGTGAGGTGTCACGCGGAGAGTCGACGCCCCTGCCTGTATAGACAAGCACCCTCTCTCTGTTGAAGACAAAAAAGTGTGGTGTTTTCAGGGCACCGTATGCCCTGGCGACTGACTGGTCACTGTCATACAGGTATTTCCATGGGAAGTTGTGTTCCTTCATACGCTTAACCATGTTCGGGAAGCTGTCTTCCTGATAGGTTTGTTCACTGTTGGAGTTAATCCCCACGAAAGCTACACCGGCATCACGGAATTTCTCTGTCGTGGCCCTCGTCACCTCGTCAGAGCCGATCACATACGGACAGTGATTACATGTAAAGAATACCACCAGGTACGGGTGATCGTTGAAGTCTGCCAGGCTGTACTCACCGCCGTCGGTGGCTGGCAGCCTGAAATCGATGGCCTTCTGGCCAGGTTGAAGTGTATAGCTCATTATTGAATTGTTTTACAGTTATCTGTTACTACTTTTGACAAACAGGATGCTTGGCACAGGCCTCTCAACCTTGCCTGACGGCCTGTTGACCACCCCGGTGCTGCCTTCACCGGAAACATAGAGTGTTGTTGAGCCACCTCCGTCAAGGTTCAGGGCATCAGTGCATCCCAGGCTTTGCGCCAGCGACCGTAGCTCGAAGAGACTCATACCATCAGCATAACCAGGCTGCCTGCCGTCTACAACAACGAACAGGATATGACCGTCAGAAGTGGCCCCCACAAGTGACCGGGGATGGCGATGGGTATTGAAACCGTTCATCTCCAGGGAGATATCCGCCCCATCATCCGTGAGAAGAGGCCCGCTGACAATGGCATCCTCAGCATCTGTACCTGCAGCATCTTCTTCTTCCGGGCCCCAGGAGGCAATGTCAACCTCCTCACCGGTACAGGTGAAGATGCCGGTGGCACGAACACCGAATTCCGTCTCCTCGGTAACAGCTAAAATACTGTCATTCACCCTCACATAATGGACATTATACTCCTCCGCCATATTGAAGAAGGTTCCGTTGATCGCCGCCAGTGCTCCTGCCTGTGGCGCAAAGAGGCTGGTAATCAGAGTTGAATCAGCTCCCGCAACCCCGAATTCAAATTCTGCCATTGTGGTATCAATATCAACGATATAAATAGCTTGCGATGAATTGAATAGCTGTGTCTCTGCTGACTTCAGGAGTACTCCTCGTGCTATTGCCCTGCATTCCCAGCTAATAACAGGTACAGCGAGTGAGTCTGGCATAGACTGCCCGGGTAACAGGGGTGATATTAACAGGATGCCTGCAATAAGAAGGTCTCTTTTCATTTTGTTGTTTTTTCTCAGTCAATAAAGTTTCATGACTTTTTACAATCGGTTCCACATATTGATTAATATATAATATGAACACAGATTGCCCTTTAAAGTTAACAGCTTTTTTTCGTATAGCAGCTATCACCATCCTGCTGACCCTTTTTCCATAACACTGGCCCCCCGGCCACCCAGCCCCCCAGCACGGCAGCCCCCCAGCACGGCAGCCCCCCAGCACGGCAGCCTCTCCGGCCACCCAGCCCCCCAGCACGGCAGCCCCTACGGTCCTGTCAGGCTGACCTGTCAGGTGCCTCAACCCGCTGTCAGGATACTTTCTGTCGCTCCTGATGGTAACAGCAAGGCAGTCGGAGAGAACTGAACAACCCCT
>JAVEYS010000086.1:0-9944 GCA_034003345.1 Bacteroidales bacterium | reverse complement strand
GTGCCTGTTGACACGGCAAGGTGCCCGAAAACCAGGAGAAGTTCCCAACGGACAATGCATCACTGAGAGTAAAAACTTACTTTCTTTGCCATGGCCTAACAATTCAATGGAAAGATTTTGATCATATCTGGTTAAACAAATCATGGTCTTCTCTGTTGAATAGGGGTGAACAAGAGACAAAGCAACATCTATATGAACGAATTTGATATTAAGGCCGCGGAGTGGGACAAGAGTGACATGCATTCTGATCGCGCCAGAACGGTCGCCGGTGAAATCCTGAAGGAGATTCCCATTACAGCGGAGATGAGGGCTCTGGAATTCGGGGCAGGCACAGGTCTGCTCAGCTTCCTGCTCAGGGATAAGCTGAAAGAGATAACACTTGTTGACAACTCCGCAGGAATGGTGAAGGTTCTGCGCGAAAAACTGAGCGCCGATAATACCGGAAATATGAAGGTGCTGGATATTGATCTTGAGCATGATGATTATCCGGATGGAAGAGTTGACCTCATCTATACCCTGATGGTGCTCCATCATGTCAATGACGTGGAAACGATCATCAGGAAGTTCTCCGGCATGCTTAATCCCGGAGGTTATCTGGCTATAGCCGATCTTTACCCTGAAGACGGATCATTCCACGGCGAATCCTTTAACGGGCACAAGGGATTTGATACTGCAAAGCTGGCAGCACTGCTTGAAAAATACGGCTTCAGAGTTATCAGTCAAAGGAAAGTATATGTCATTGACAAGATTATCTCTGACAATTCCAGGAAACAATTTGAGGTCTTCCTAATGATTGCAATGATTTGATTTTGATACAGATAATCCTGAAAAGTAAAGTAATAACTAATAATAACTGCATATGACAAACATGGAGGTAACACTTGACGGTGGTAAGGTGATCACCGCACATCTCAACGGTAAGACCATTAAGACTGACCAGTCTGTCAGGAATGGTGGAGGAGGTACAGCTCCGGAGCCGTTTGAACTGTTCCTTGCATCAATAGGCACCTGTGCAGGCATATATATCAAGTCATTCTGCGATCAGAGAGAGATTCCGTCAGAAAATATCAGGATAATGCAGACGGTAGAGTTTGATCCTGAAAAGAGAGTTCCCTCTGTCATAAAGCTTGATATAAAGCTCCCGGCCGATTTTCCGGAAAAATACAAGACAGCGGTGATCAACTCAGCTGAGCTCTGTATGGTCAAGAAGACTATAAATTATGGTCCTCTCTTTGAGGTCTTCACCTCTGTAGGATGAATCGCCCGGGTTGACCGGATGTGTCAGGATTTTCTTTTTGGTCGTTTATTGTATCTTTACGGAGATTCATAACATATTATGCAAGACTTAAACTACAAGCAGATTAACCCTGCAGAAATAAACGACAATCTCATCAGGCTAATATCCTCCGACTGGATGCTGGTCACCGCCGGCAACAGGGAAAAGTTCAATACCATGACCGCCAACTGGGGTGGTATGGGATACCTTTGGAAAAAGCCAGTGGCCTTTGTCTTTGTACGTCCGGAACGGTATACATACGGGTTTACTGAGAATTCCGACGGTTTTACCCTCACCTTCTTTACCGAAAAATACCGTGATGCACTCAACCTGTGTGGCACAAAGAGCGGACGCGACTGTGACAAGGTTGCCGAGACAGGGCTGACCCCTTTCTTCACTGAGGATGGCTATCCTGCCTTCACTGAAGCCAGGCTGGTGCTACAGTGCCGGAAGCTCTATGCAACCATGCTCACCAGAGATGCCTTCACTGACGACAGGCCCTTAAGGGAACACTACAGCACCTCGGACAATCTGCATAAACTGTATATCGCAGAGATTGAGAAGGCCTGGATAAAACAATGACTGAAGCCTGTCTGAATGATATTTGTAAAATTTTTACGTAAACCGGCAAAAATCCCCACTAATCACCTGGAGAAGAAAAGTTGCCGGTGAATAATCTATGTCTCATTATAAATCAATAACTAATGTTCAAAGACATCAAACACTGCCTCAATGCAGTCCCAATCATTATCCTAACCTTTGCCGCCATGCTTACAGTCGCTTCGTGCAGCAGTAACCCGGACAGCAGGATCACTTACCCGGAAACAAAAATGGGTGAAGTAATCGATACCATTTTCGGCACACCGGTGGCCGATCCCTACCGATGGCTTGAGGATGATATGTCGGAAGAGACAGCAGCCTGGGTCAAAGCCCAGAATGCAGTCACCTTCGCATATCTTGAAAGGATCCCCTACCGCGAACAGATCAGGGAACGCCTGACTGAGATGTATAACTATGAAAAGTATGGAATGCCCTTCACCAGGGGTGATTATACCTACTTTACCAAAAATGACGGTCTTCAGAACCAGGATATCCTCTACAGGCAAAGAGAGGGAGACGAACCCGAGATATTCCTTGACCCCAACACCTTCTCGGCAGACGGTACCACATCGCTCCGGGAGATGGGCTTTTCAAAAGATGGTAGCCGGATGGCATACGCAATCTCGGAGGGGGGTTCTGATTGGCGCAAGGTGATCACCCTCGATGCAACCACTAAAGAGATTATAGGTGATACTCTCGTCGATATTAAGTTTTCGGATATCTCCTGGCTTGGCAACGAAGGCTTTTTCTATTCCACATATGTAAAGCCCAAGGGAAGCGAACTATCTGCCATGACTGACCGCCACCGGCTGTTTTATCATAAGACGGGCACCCCACAGTCAGAAGACAGGCTCATCTTTGGGGGAGATAAGAAAAGAAGGTACGTTACGGGTTATGTAACTGACGATCAGCGGTACCTGGTGGTGACTGCAAGCATATCCACTACTGGTAACGAACTATATATCAAGGATCTGAGTCGTAACCAGGGTGACTTCACCGTGATTGTGCCCGATTTCGACAGCGAGAGTGCCATTATTGAGAGTGACGGTTCCAGGCTCTTCATCTTTACAAACATGAACGCTCCCAACGGAAGGGTAGTGACTGTTGATGCCTCGGACCCCGGGCCTGAGAACTGGGTCGATTTCATCCCGGAAACGGAGAACGTGCTGCAGCCATCAACAGGCGCCGGTTACCTTTTTGCCAATTACCTGAAGGATGCTATTTCCAGTGTACAACAATATAACTTAAACGGCACACTTGTCAGGGAGGTTGAGTTGCCGGGCATTGGCTCCGCCGAAGGATTCAGCGGAAGAAAAGAAGACAGTGACATTTATTTCTCGTTCAGTAACTATACCAATCCCTCAACGATCTATAAGCTTGATCCTGAAACCGGTGAGAGGGCGGAATACAAGAAGCCGGCGGTTTTGTTCAAAAGTGAAGATTATGTTTCGGAACAGGTATTCTACACTTCGAAGGACGGAACACGGGTGCCTATGATCATAACCCACGGCAAGAATGTATTGCTCAACGGAAAGAACCCCACACTCCTCTATGGCTACGGCGGCTTCGGAGTAAGCGAGACCCCTGTCTTTTCGGTCTCTGTTGCCTGCTGGCTTGAGATGGGCGGCATCTATGCTGTGCCGAACATCCGCGGCGGAGGCGAGTACGGTGAGAGATGGCACCTGGCCGGGGCAAGAATGAACAAGCAGAATGTGTTTGATGATTTCATCGCTGCTGCAGAATATCTCATTGAAAACGGATACACCTCATCAGAGTACCTTGCAGTACAGGGCGGCTCCAACGGCGGATTGCTCATCGGGGCGGTCATGACACAGAGGCCTGACCTCTTCAGGGTTGCCCTTCCGGCTGTAGGTGTGCTTGACATGCTCAGGTACCATAAGTTCACTGCCGGAGCAGGATGGGCCTATGACTACGGCACTGCCGACGAGAGTCCCGAGATGTTCAGGTATCTGCTGAAGTACTCTCCTGTTCAAAACGTTGTGGAGGGTACTGCCTACCCGGCAACACTCGTGACGACCTCCGATCACGACGACAGGGTAGTACCGGCTCACTCTTTCAAGTTTGCCTCTCATCTGCAGGCCAAACAGGCCGGTCCAAACCCCGTGCTCATCCGTATCGAGACAAGCGCAGGTCATGGCGCCGGCACCCCGGTCAACAAGCGTATTGAGGCCACTGCCGACCTGTACAGCTTCGCCCTTTGGAATATGGGGATAAAGAAAATCAGATAGCTGTCGGCACCGGACAGCAACAGTGACATTTCAGGTATACTTTTCAGCCCGCGGCAGAGATAGCCGCGGGCTGATATCCCTGTTGCCGGTTTTCAGATTCATTGTTATTATTTGGGTATCATGATGCCCAACCCTGAGCCTGTGACTTTCATTAAAGATTAAATAGAGGGCCGGGTAAAGTTACAGCGAGACAAGCCTGATCTTTTTCATAGTGCGCTATCTCCGACTGAAATCAGGATGGTCTCAACTTTAGACAAAAGGAATTCGACCTGTTCACACTACACTTTTAACCGAAGACAATCAGAACTGACTAAAAGACTATTAAATATGATAAATTTGTAGATGAAACTCATTTTTATAGTCCGTATCATTATTAAAATACCATTAAGTATGCATACCGAGTTGATGAAATTATTCATGGAACCAGAAATATTAACGAATTTGAAAGAGTGGCTGATGCAGCTTGGACTGGCGGAAAAGAATGCTATTCTGACGGCTTCTATAACAGCTTTTCTGGCAGTGCTGTTATTTTCATGGCTCGTCTACGTTGTTGTCAGCAGGATTATGATCCACTTCCTGGAAAAAATTGCAGATCATACCCGTATCACCTGGGATAACATATTGTTAGATCAGAAGGTCTTCAAGAGGTTAGCGCACCTGATCCCTGCCATAATAATATATTATGGCGTCATCCTGGCAATGCCGGATTTTCCGGCAGCTATAAAGGTAATTCAGACAGCCGCATACCTTTATATGGTACTTGCCGCTACTATGGCAACAGAAGCCCTGGTAAACGGTTTCCAGGCAATCTACAACACACTTCCAGTCTCGAAGGACCGCTCCATTAAGGGCCTCATCCAGGTGATCAAGATCTTTATTTATATCCTTGGCTTCGGAATAGTCCTGTCAATCATTCTCCAAAAGAACCTTACCAGTTTCTTTGCTGGGATGGGAGCCATGGCAGCTGTGATCATGCTGATTTTCAAGGACACCATCCTTGGATTTGTCGCGGGAGTACAACTGTCAGCGAACGACATGGTCAGGCTGGGCGACTGGATTGAAATGCCAGGCCGTAATACAGACGGGAATGTCATTGACATAACCCTGAACACCATTAAGGTCAGGAACTGGGATCAGACCATCAGTACTATACCTCCGTATGCCCTTATCACCGAATCATTTACTAACTGGCGCGGTATGGAAGAGTCAGGCGGTCGAAGAATTAAACGGTCAGTGAGCATAGACATGAAGAGTATTCACTTCCTGAGCAGTGAGGAGATCGACAGACTGAAGAAAATCCAGATAATAAGGAGATATATAGAGACCAGGGAACAGGAGATTGAACAGTACAATAAGGATAGAGGGGTTGATGTGTCGATGCCTGTCAACGGCCGAAGGCTGACGAATTTAGGGATTTTCAGGAAGTACCTGGAGGAATACCTCAAACGCCATCCTGAGATTCATAATGATATGACTTTCCTGGTAAGGCATCTGCAGCCCACTGACAAGGGCCTTCCTATTGAGATTTATGTCTTCTGCAAGGATCAGCGATGGGTATATTACGAATCTATACAGGCTGATATTTTTGATCATATCATGGCAGTCATACCACAATTCGGATTGCGTGTTTTTCAAAGTCCTACAGGTAATGACATTTCCAGCCTGGCTGACAAATTTGCTCCTGCGGCGGATAACAAATGACCGTCAGCTAATTATCATTTGGCACTTCTCCCGATGGTCAAAAATTCAAATATACGACCGGATACACACGCAGATTGGAGCAAGGCAAAAAAATGAACTTAGCCCAATACATACCGGTTGCGAACCTTAATGCGGTCAGATAAACTTGATATTTTTGTCCAATAACCTGTAACGCTTATGTAGAACTAGTCACCGCTGACAAAAAAAAGAGGCTGCCCTTCATGTGAATCAGGACAGCCTCCCTTGTTTTCCGACCAGATGGTCGGATATACTCAAAGATTAGTATATCTCTTCGTCAAAGAAAAGCGGGGTTAATGGCGAGTCACCGCCGATCTTATCAGAAGCAGCTTCGTAATTATCGGTATTTAAAGTCTGCTCGGAGACAGGATAGAACAGGCGAACTGGCACTTTATCAATCTCCTGCAGATAGTTGGGCGGAGCAACCAGTCTCGGATAATCCAGCCTCCTGTAAGAATCCCAGAGAGTGTTTCCGCGAAGCCAGTAGGCCAGCCATGCCTGGGTCCCGATCTTCTGCTTCCAGTCGCTGAATGCAGTAGTGTATGCTACCGATGGCTGAGCCAGATAGGCATCAGCCTCGGATTCAGATCCGCCCCAGAAAAGAATCGATGATCTGACTGCATTGTTATAGTGACCTTCAGCCGTTCCACCAACTGAAAAACCTCTTTCAAGAGCCTCTGCCAGCAGGAACTCTGCTTCTGTGTAGTCCATGATAATCCATGGCCGGTCAGGCGTCAGGTGAATCGGGTTCACATGAGAGAAAGAGGGGTAACCATTTGCCTGACCCTGTGCTCCTCCAGCATATACAGGAGGCTCGCTGCCAACAACCGGGATGGCATAAAACTTAAGACGGGGGTCTGTGACGGTGACACTTAAAACATGATGCTCAGGGGCAGGATCAGTTGGCTGCATGGCATCAATGAGATTGGATGTTACAACATAGTCATCACGACCCGATGCTACAAAATCAACATACTGCTGATTCTGGTTGGGGCTTGCTGTCAGGTAGTTCATCTGCATGACGTCACCTTCAGCAAAAACATCAGGAGCAGCTGACTCAACAACCGTTTTTGAGTATCCGGAATCTACATCATAAAGCATTAAGCCCATTCTGAGCTTGAGAGTGTTGGCAAACATATACCACATCTCAGCTTCGTTACCCGAGCCGCCGAAGATATTGTCATACCCTGACGGCATACCGCCCTCAGTGAGGGTGAGGTTATCCATTGCCGCATTCAGACGGCTGATGAGATCTTTATAGATAGTCAGGGCGTCATCGTAAGCCGGAGACGGATAGTTATAGTCCAGCGCCTGCGAATAGGGCATATCCCCGAAGTTTTCAATAACATAACTCCATGCAAAGACTGTCATTATCTCTACAATCGCCAGTTGATTGTCGCGCTGAGCCTGCGAAATACCGGCCAGAGGCTGGGTCTCCAGTACCCTGGCAGCTTCTGTGTAATTCATAAGTACAAGTCTGTACATTATATTCGACGTGTTAACAGGAATCCCGCGGGTGGTCATATCGTACCTGGACTCATCAAAATAGGTAGTTGCTGCCAGGTGTTGCATCCAATGTAACGTAACATTAAGGTTTACGCTTTGTGTTGACAACTGGTTGATGAACTGCCGGGTCGCTCCGTTATAAAGTGATTCCCCCGACACCACGGCAAAATCCTTTACGTTCTTATTCAGGTCTTCCAGCTTGGTGCATGCAGACAATGCCAGAAACACCGAAATTATTATCAATATTTTTTTCATGGCCTTACTGTTAGAAGTTAAGTTTTAAATTGAAACTGAAATCCCGGGTTGTGGGAAGTGATCCTGTTGAGTAACCCTGGATATTGCCGGCTGACATCCCTGATTCCGGGTCAGCATAGGGCAAACTCTTCTGTATAATCCAGAGGTTGGAGGCGATTGCACTTATTGATGCCCCTTTAATAAATGTCCTGCTTATGAACCTGGAAGGAATATTATATGTAAAGACTACTTCCCTCAGTTTTATAAACCCGGCGTCATAAACAAATGCCTTATGAGGCAGGATACCTGTTCCAAAAGCATCGGAATTGGTGGCATCAACACGGGTCGTGTTTGGGACACTTACACCGTCAACAATATTCACACCTTCAATGATGTAGCCACCGCTTGTAGCTGCATAACCCTGGCTGGGATCATCCGGA
This sequence comes from Bacteroidales bacterium, assembly GCA_034003345.1. GTDB lineage: Bacteria > Bacteroidota > Bacteroidia > Bacteroidales > VadinHA17 > SR-FBR-E99. The sequence goes on along the minus strand of JAVEYS010000086.1, from coordinate 1,920 downwards.
TCAACATAGACCAGCGGATCCCTTACAGGATTTCCCAGGTCATTAATGAATACAGTCTCAGGATAGAGCCCGGTGTAAAGGCCGTAATACATATCGAGCGAGTAGATATCTCCTCCCTTTTGCATATCAATCAGGAAACTCAGCGATAAACCCTTATAACTGAATGAATTATTCATCCCTGCAGTCCAGTCAGGAGTGAAATTCCCAATAGGATTGTCAGCCGAAGTAGTTAATATGGGCCTGCCGGTATTGGCATTGATGATAATTTTCCCGTCATCATCATATGTGTATTCCCTGCCTTTGATCACCCCGTATGGACTTCCTTCCTCGGCATTAACAGTAACACCACTCTGCAGGTTGACCGAGTTCAAACGGAGATTTGATACTCCGGGATATAAGGTAACTACTTCATTCTTGTTTTTTGACCAGTTCATAAGGATATCCCATCTGAATGATTTTTCAGCCACCGGGGTGATATTTGCAGTAATCTCAATACCCTTGTTCTCAATCTCACCTGCATTGATCATTATGCTGGAGAAACCGGTTGTCTGGCTGACAGTAAGCGGGATGATCTGATCATAGGAGTTGGTCTTGTAGAGCGCAACATCAAATCCCACACGATTGTTAAGGAATGCCATCTCGAGGCCTCCTTCAAGACTGTTGGTGCGTTCATTCTTCAGTTCCGGATTCCTTTTGGAAGGTGGAAGCTGGTTGTTGGCACCGTTCATCGCACTGTTAGCGAGGTAAACATCATACAGCTGGTCAAATCCGGCCAGGTTCCCTACCTGGGCGTAATTCAGGCGGACTTTACCCAGTGAGAGCCAGCTGGCATCCACGACATTGGAGAATAGGAATGCCCCGGTAACTGAAGGATAGCGGTATTTATTATTATCCACAGGCAGCGTGGAGGCATAATCCTGACGGAATGTTCCATCCAGGAAGAGGAAATCCTTATAACCCAGCGAAACACTTGCATAAAAGCTCCTCACTCCCACTATCTGGTTAACTTCCAGAGGTAATGGCAATTCGCTTACAGTATTTTGTAATGAATAGACCCCGGGGATAAGCAATCCACCGTTGGTGGCGTTGGTGAAATATGTGTTGTTGGTTCTCCGTTCATTGAAGCCAACTACACCGTTCAGGCTGATAGTAGTACCAAAGTTCTTCTTGAATTTCATCATCAGATCAAAATTATACTCGCTGAAGGTATTGTCCCTCCGGATATAACCTGACGTAACCCTGTCCGGGACATTGGCCAGTCCGAAACGCATGGAGACACTTCCTACAGCCCTTCTCTCCTCCTGAAGCTCATAGTATGAATCAACAGAGATGCGTCCGAGAAGATCAAGCCATTCAAAAATCTTATAGTTAACCGATGCATTCCCGATGAAGCGGTTTCTGCTGTCCGATTCATAGTTCTCGTAGGCATCCCAATACGGGTTGTTAGAGTATATGGGATAGTCCAATGCCGAATTGTAGTTCCATGTCAGGTTTCTGTGTGTGAGCTCATAGGCAGTTTTCAGATCCTTGAAATCGAGGTTTGTCTGCTGCCACTGACGGAAGTTGGATGTGATATTACCATTGTATCCGGTTGCATTACGGCCTTTGCCTTTCTGTAAGATATAATTGGCTATACCGGTGACAGTAAGCTTTTTATTTATATTCCACTGGCCGCTGAGAGAAACGTTGTTCCTCTTGAGGGAACTGTTGGGCAGCAAGCCCTGGGTGTTGTAATTGGTATAGGATAACCGCACTGAACTGAAATCAGTAGCTTTATCAATGGCCACAGTGTTGGTTAGTGTTAACGGCGTTTCATAGAAAGTGATCGGGCCGTTTTTAGTAAATTCATAAGGTTTCGACTGCATGTACCAGGGTGATTCAGGATCAACCGAGTACCAGCCCCAAACCGGCTGCCCGTCG
>JAVEYS010000085.1:0-10015 GCA_034003345.1 Bacteroidales bacterium | reverse complement strand
GCAGTCATAAGCTGCGTGACAATGAGGACAATGATTTTGAGATCAGGAGTCAGGAAGAGCTTGCATCAACCATGACTTCAGTTACGGATATCCTGACAATACTGCTGGGTGCAATTGCAGGGATATCTCTTCTGGTGGGAGGGATAGGTATAATGAATATCATGTATGTGTCAGTGACTGAGCGAACAAGGGAGATAGGGCTGAGAATGTCAATAGGTGGCCGGGGACTGGATATACTGCTTCAGTTCCTTATAGAATCGATAATGCTCAGTGTTTTTGGAGGTCTCATAGGCATCCTGATGGGATTTGGTGCATCAAAAATTGTGGCTGTGCTTACATCATGGCCGATAAGTGTCATGTGGAGCTCAGTAATACTCTCGTTTGTCGTATGCACCGTCATCGGAGTCTTCTTCGGATGGTACCCCGCCAGGAGGGCAGCTGAGCTGGACCCGATAGATGCATTGAGATATGAATAAAGTATGAATCAAAATCATTAGCTTTGATGGAGATATGGAAAAGAGAAGGAGAATAGTGAAGAGCAAAACGTTGCCATTCTTGCTGCATGCAACAGGATGGATAATCCTTTTCATATTGCCTCAGTTCCTGATAGCAGGCGGACTGTTTAAAGATAACCGTACCACCACCATAATTTTATTCAACACCTTTGTCTTTTTTATCCTGTTCTACATCAATTACTTCTGGCTGGTCCCGCGACTGGCTCAAAAAGGCCGATGGCTCAGATTCACTTTTCTTGCGGCATCCCTGATAGTGATATTGGGACTGGCTTCAGGGAAGTTTTATGAGCGGCTCTTTACCCCGCCCCCGGAGGTCATAGAGCGTATGAGGCAGGAGAATCCAACTAACCCGCACGGAGATGATCGGGGTCAGCGCAGGAAAGAAGGGATGGCACTCTATAACTTCTTCATTACATCATTTCTGGTCTCAGGATTTGCGGTCGGATTAAGGTACGCTGAGAGTGCCCTGAAGAAGGAGGAGGAGATAAAGGAACTGGAAAAGGAGAAACTGAATTCAGAACTGGCTCTTCTAAAGAACCAGGTCAGCCCGCACTTTTTCTTCAACACCCTTAATAATATATACTCTCTTATTGAGATCAATAAGGAGGATGCACAGGAGGCCGTTCTCAGCCTCTCCAAGATGATGCGCTACATGCTCTATGAGTCTGAGCAGGGAAACACAAGGCTCAGCCATGAGATTGAGTTCATGAAGGGATATATCGATCTCATGAAGCTCAGGATGAGTGATCGTGTAAAGCTTACGGTAAGTTGGCCTGAGAAGTATGAAGATCTCGATTTGCCCCCGCTGCTCTTCATCCCGTTCATCGAGAACGCTTTCAAGCATGGCGTAAGCTATCAGGGCAATGCTTTCATTGATATTTCACTGAAGTTGGACGGTGGCATGATATTTTTCACTGCACGGAACAGCATCAGCAGGTCCGGTGGAAATGCGCCGCAGGCGGCATCGGGCATAGGCCTTGAGAATGTAAGGAAGAGACTGGCATTACTGTTCCCCGGCAGTCATGAGCTGAGAATTGATGACGGGGAATCTGTATTCACTGCTGAACTGACAATAAAAACATAAAGGTGGTGCAGTGATGATCAGGGTTGTTGCCATAGATGATGAGCCGCTGGCATTGCAGCTGGTTAAAGGTTATGTCGAGAAGACCCCTTTTCTTGAGCTGGCCGGCGCTTTTGACAATCCTGTTGAGGCTGTGGCATTTATCGGGTCATCCGATGTTGACATGGTGTTGCTTGACGTGCAGATGCCTGACCTGACGGGCACCGAGCTGGCCAGGGTCATCAGCGGCGGACCGAAGGTGGTCTTCACCACCGCTTATGAGAAGTATGCACTTGAGGGCTTCAGGCTTGACGTTGTCGGTTACCTGCTTAAGCCGTTCAGCTATGCCGAGTTCCTTAAGGTCGTACAGAAGGTTGACAGGCTGATAGAGCTTGAGAGGAAGGAGCTGCCGGGACTGGAGGTGAAGAATGACTTCCTCTTCATCAAGTCAGACTACAAGATCAGGCGAATAAATTTCTCGGAGATACATTATATAGAGGGTCTGAAGGACTATGTCAAGATCTTCCTTACCGGTGAGAAGAAGCCTGTAATGTCACTATCAACACTGAAGGCGCTGGAGGCCAGGCTGCCTGCTGACAGGTTCATGCGTGTGCACCGCTCATTCATCGTCAACCTTGAGACGGTGAAGGTCATTGAGCGCAACCGGATAGTCTACGGTGAGGTGCGTATCCCCGTCACTGATCAGTACAAGGATAATTTCCAGAAGTTCCTCGACAGGAATTTCATTTGAGGCTTGCGGTTCACGGCCTGACATAACTCTTTTCCGAAAAACTCTTATTTGTATCAGGTGATTTTGATTCACTTGGGTTACACATGTCATCTTCGGAGATCAGGCTCTCTTACTGCCCGCAAATACGCTGATTATTTTAAAGGCCACTGTGGTTAGAAACCTAATGTTGTTATTAGAGTGGCATATAGTAAGGCCATTGGTTACATTGCATATTTCTAAATTTAAAATTAAATTTACTAAACATAAAGATGCATTACTGATTAAGTGGCAGGTGAATGTCAGATCACTATAAAAAAATCAATTGAATGCATAAATATATTTGCGCATTAAAACGATTAAGCATATATTTGAAATCTCACAGATACAAAGGGGAGGAAGTTTGCCTGTTTGTATCGTCTGTTAAAGGAATAAGGCATTGAAAAAGAAGAGAGTTTCATTAAAGGACATTGCAGACAAGGTTGGAGTATCTACCGCACTTGTTTCTTATGTTTTAAATGGTCAGGAGAAAGAGAAGAGGGTTGGTGCTGAAGTTGTGATAAGGATCAGGAAGGCGCTGGAAGAGATGAATTACAAGCCTAATTTCATCGCGAGGAGTTTACGATACGGGACAACCAAGACTATTGGTCTTATTGTTACCGATATAGCGAATCCATTCTTTAGTTCCATGGCGAGACATATTGAGGATGAAGCTTATAAATCAGGCTATACAGTTATTATAGGCAGTTCTGACGAGAACTGTGATAAATCCGATCTACTGGTTGAAACACTTCTTAACAGGCAGGTTGACGGTTTTATTATTGTCCCGGCTGAAGGATGTGAAGATTGCCTGAGTCATCTTATAGAAGACAAGATGCCGGTAGTAATGGTAGACAGATATGTGCCCGGACTGGTATCGAACCATGTTGTGCTTGACAATTATACGGCATCGTATAACGCCACCTTGCATCTGCTAAATAAAGGATACAAAAACATAGGCCTGGTGGCATATAAGTCGAATCTCATTCATATGCGGGAAAGAGTCAGGGGTTACGAGGAGGCCATGATGTTTAAAGGTCTTGAAAAGCAGACCTGGATTAAGTACATCAGATATAACAAGCTTAAAACAGATATGAATAAAGCCATAGAGGTGATCGGTTCTAAGGAGGGCAATAACATAGATGCCGTCATCTTTACAACAAATACTCTTTCCCTGGCTGGCTTATACGAGATACACGGGCTTGGTATAAAGGTGCCTGAGGAGCTTGCTATTATTGGATTTGACGGAAATGAAGCATTTGACTTTTTCTACTCCCCGTTAACCTATGTCAAACAGCCGGTTGATGAGATGGGTAAAGAAGCAGTAAGGATCCTCCTTGACCAGATGAACGGATCAAAGAAAATATCACATGTTAACCTGACCTCTCAGCTGGTAATAAGAGACTCTTGTTAGTTTTTTTTTGAAGAGTAGTTTAAACGATTAATGAGAATAAAGTGAAAAGAATTTTCTTTTTGGTGGCACTGATTGGCTTAACAACTCTGTATTTAAGAGCTCAATCTGAAAACAATGCTCTCTCATTAAGTATGGGCAATCTGTATTTAATGTCAGAGGCTGAGAGCAGGTCAATAAGTCCGGAGAACATTACAGGCGGGAAGGGTAAAGGTGGGATGGCCACTCTTGCTGACAAAGATCAGAGAAATGCAGCAAACGCTGCTAAGGCTGCCTCGGACCTTGGTACTGGTTGGAAGGTCAATCCGTATATTATTATTAACCCTGGCGAGACCTTCACAATGGCTGAGATAGATGGCCCTGGAGCAATACAGCATATTTGGCTTACTCCCACAGGCAATTGGCGTTTCTCCACTTTACGAATTTACTGGGACAATGAACTGGAACCATCTGTCGAGTGTCCGGTGGGTGATTTCTTTTGTATGGGCTGGGGCATGTATGCACCGGTAAACTCACTGGCGGTATGTGTAAACCCTGGTTCCGCTTTTAATTGTTACTGGGTGATGCCTTTCAGAAAGAGGTGTAGAATAACAATGGAGAACATTGATCCTGAGAAACCCATGAGGCTCTATTATCAGGTTGATTATACACTGACAGATATCCCGGTAGAAGCAGCTTATTTTCATGCACAGTACAGAAGGACCCCTTATAATGCAACATCAGTATATACAATTACAGACGGCATAAAGGGCAGGGGACAATATGTAGGGGTTTACATGGCATGGGGGGTTCACAATAACGGATGGTGGGGAGAGGGTGAAATAAAATTCTACCTTGACGGCGACAACAAATATCCAACAATATGTGGTACTGGTACTGAGGATTACTTCTGTGGTTCTTATGATTTTGACAGTAAAGTCAGGAATGAAGCAGGTGTTGAGGAAACGCAATATACCCAGTTTTGTACACCATATGCCGGACTCCCGCAGGTAATAAAGGGAGACGGCCATTATAGTGTTATGCAACGGTTTGGTCTTTATAGATGGCATATCATGGATCCTGTGCGATTTAAGAAGGATCTGAAGGTGACCATTCAGGATCTGGGATGGCACTACGGAGGAAGGTATCTGCCCCAGCATTCAGATATATCCTCGGTGTGTTTCTGGTATCAGGAAGAACCTCATTCCAGTTATCCGAAATATCCCGATTGGTCCCAACTCGAAATAAATTAAAACATGTTAAATTAAAAAAGATAGTATGGCTAACAGGTTAATAGGAAGATTTCCTAAAGTAGGTATTCGTCCTGTGATTGACGGGAGAGAAAAAGGTATTCGGGAATCTCTTGAGATTCAAACCATGAACATGGCAAAAGCAGCGGCAAAGCTTATTGAGTCATCATTGCGGTTTCCATCAGGGGAAAAGGTTCAATGTGTCATTTCGGAAACTACTATCGGGGGTGTTGCTGATGCTGCACGTTGCGCTGATCAATTTCAGAGAGAGGGAGTAGGGGTATCACTTACCGTCACACCTTGTTGGTGTTATGGAACAGAGGTAATGGATATCGATTCACTTATCCCGAAAGCAATTTGGGGGTTTAATGGTACAGAGCGTCCCGGTGCCGTGTACCTGGCAGCCGCGTTGGCCGGATATAACCAGAAGGGTCTGCCTGCATTTGGGATATACGGTAAAAATGTTCAGGATGCAGGTGATGAGTCAATCCCTGACGATGTAAGGGAAAAAATACTACGCTTCGTCAGGGCCGGGATTTCGGCGGCTTATATGAAAGGTAAAACATACCTTTCTGTTGGTTACACCTCAATGGGAATTGCCGGATCAACAGTCAATCCGGATTTCCTGCAGGAATACCTCGGTCTCCGAAGCGAGTTTGTTGACATGAGTGAGATCAAGGGAAGGATGGATGACGGTATTTATGATGAGGAAGAATTCAAAAAGGCAATTCAGTGGGTAAAAGAGAAATGTACTGAAGGTTCCTGCCCGGGCAACAAGCCCGTTGACAGAAAGAAGCTAGATACTGACTGGGAGGCTGTGGTAAAGATGACCTTGATCTTCAGAGACCTGATGATAGGAAATCAACGCCTGACACAAAAGGGATATGGTGAAGAAGCACGTGGCCGTAATGCAATCGCTGCAGGATTTCAGGGTCAGAGACAGTGGACAAATTTTTATCCGACAGGTGATTTTACAGAGGCTATTCTTAACTCTTCGTTTGATTGGAACGGGATCAGGGAGGCTTTTGTGGTTGCAACTGAAAACGATTGTCTGAACGGCATATCGATGTTATTTGGACATCTGCTCACAAATACCGCCCAGATATTCTCTGATGTAAGAACATACTGGAGCCCGGAAGCTGTTAAAAGGGTTACCAATTATAAACCAGAGGGACTTGCTGCTGACGGATTCATTCACCTTATCAACTCTGGTTCAACGGCTCTTGATGCTACTGCACAACAGAGAGATAATGATGGTAATCCGGCTATGAAACCGTTCTGGGAAATAACCAGGGAAGAGGCTGACAGATGTCTTGAGAAGACCCGCTGGTACCCGGCAGTTGATTATTTTAAGGGGGGGGGATTCTCTTCCCAGTTCCTGACGGAAGGCCAGATGCCCGTGACAATGCTCAGGGTGAACCTTATAAAAGGCCTCGGACCTGTTATTCAGATTGCCGAGGGATGGACCATTCAGTTACCTGAGAATGTGCATAGTATTTTGGATAAGAGGACTGATCCAACATGGCCGACAACCTGGTTTGTCCCGAGAACAAACGGGAAAGGACATTTTAAAGATGTATATTCAGTGATGGCAGGTTGGGGCGCTAATCACGGCGCAATTTCATTTGGACATATTGGCGCCGATCTGATCACATTATCATCAATATTAAGAATACCGGTATGTATGCATAATGTTGCCGAGGAGAGTATCTTCAGACCCAGTGCATGGAACTCTTTTGGCATTGAGCCTGGCAGTGCTGATCTACTTGCCTGTAAAAACTATGGTCCGTTGTATCGTTAAATAATTAAAAACATGACAGAATGAAAACAGTTTTAAGAAATGGGTGCTTTCTATCAGCAATTCTATCAGTGCTGCTTTTCCTGTCTTCCTGTTCATCAACAGGGAACAAAAAAATTAAAGAGATGAGTAAAGCCGAAACAGCCACAGAGAAAGGGACTTACGGATATGATGTCAGTTTCTTCGCGGAGAGGGGCATAAAGACTATTGAACTGAAGGATGAAGACTCACAATCAGGTGTGTTGATTATTCCTGCATATCAGGGGAGGGTGATGACCAGTACATCATCTGGAAACGGAGGAATCAGTTACGGATGGATTAACTATGACCTGATCTCATCAGGCAAAGTTGACAGGCAGTTTAATCCTGTTGGTGGTGAGGAGAGGTTCTGGCTGGGACCTGAAGGAGGTCCTTTCTCAATCTATTTCAGTCCCGGTGTTGAGCAGGTTTATGAGAACTGGCTGGTTCCACCTGTTATTGATACAGAAAGCTTTGAAATCTTTTCCATTGATAAAAAATCAGTGAAATTCAGCAAGAATGCTTTAGTTAAGAATGCTTACGGCACGGAATTCAAACTGGGGATACAAAGAACGATAACTCTCCTGAGCAGGGCAGAGGTCTCTGCACTTCTTAATGTCGATATCCCGGACGAAGTCAGATTGGTAGGTTACCAGAGTGAGAATATCATTACTAACCTTGGTGAGGCAGCTTGGACAAAAGAGGGTGGACTTCTGTCAATATGGATGCTTGGTATGTTTAATCCATCCCCAGAGACTACGGTCTTTATACCATTTAAACCACAAGGTGAAGGGCAAATTGTTAACGACGAATATTTTGGGAAAGTACCATCAGACAGGCTTATTGTAGATAACAACACAGTCTTTTTCAAAATAGACGGCAAACTGAGAAGTAAGATTGGCATTCCACCGGAGAGGGCCACTGAACTATGTGGTAGTTATGATTCGGGACAAAAAATATTGACATTATTATGGTGTACAGTCCCTGCTGAACCTGAGGTATATGTCAATTCGCAGTGGGGGCAGCAGGATGATCCTTATAAGGGGGATGTCATAAATTCCTATAATGACGGACCGGTTGAGGACGGATCAATTATGGGTCCTTTTTATGAGATAGAGACATCCTCACCAGCGGCAGCACTGCCTCCTTCGGGTGCACTAAAACATGTGCAGAGAGTGATGCATATTGAAGGAGATGAAGCATCCCTGGCAGGGCTGGTTAATTCTTTATTTGGTCTTGACCTTAAAGAAATTGCCTGCAAATTTCAGGACTAAGCAATAAACTGATACTTGAAATTATGGAAAATCACCGTATAATTCCCAAAGGTATAGTCTGGCCTTTTATACTTTTGTCATCACTTTTCTTTGCATGGGCGGTGCCGAACAATCTGACAGACACCATGCTGGCAGCCTTCAAAAGGATAATGAGTCTGACGGATACTAAGACGGCATGGATCCAGGTTGCCTGTTACCTTTTTGGTTATGGATGCTTTGCAATACCCGGGGCTCTTTTCATCAAAAAGTATACATATAAGTCGGGTGTCATGCTCGGCCTGGGTATGTACGCTTTCGGAACCTTCATGTTTTATCCGGCCATGCTAGTATCAAGAGGAAGCAACGAGATTGGTTTTATAATGTATTTGCTTGCAATCCTGATTTTGTTTGCGGGTTTATCAATCCTGGAAACTTCAACAAATTCATATGTTTGCGCTATTGGCCCGGAAGCAACGGCAACACAGCGACTTAATTTTGCTCAATCGTTTAATCCGTTTGGAGCTATTTCAGGAGTGATCCTCAGCCAGGTCTTTATTTTGTCTAACCTCAGCATCATGACTGCAAGCCAGCGTTCTGTGATGCCTCATGCTGAGCTTGTCAGGATTCAGGGACTTGAGCTGAAGTCACTCTCACTTACTTATGTGATCATCGGGCTGGTAATGGTAGGGCTGCTTCTTGCAATATATTTTACCAGGATGCCTAAACTGAAGGAAGAGGATAAGAAGCTTGACTTTGTAAATACCTTCAGAAGGTTACGGAAGAACAGTAATTATGTCTGGGGTGTGGTTGCGCAATTCTTTTATGTTGGTGCTCAGATTGCAGTATGGTCATTTATCATAAGATATGTAATGCAGCAGCTGCAGCTTGATGCTGTCATCGCTTCATTAGGGGCAAACCCTACAACCGCACAGATTATTGATAAACTGCGAAATGTTGAGCCAGTGGCTGCTGGCTTTTATAATTTCCTTGATTGGGTAGGACTTACAGCTTTGCTGCCCAGAACTGCCGAACAGGCGGGAGCAACATATTATATAATGTCGTTGTGCCTTTTTGTTATTGGACGGTTTGTATGTACCGGATTGATGAGATATATCAGGCCGAGGTATCTGTTGACAGGGCTGGCAGCACTTGCGTTCATCTTAACTATGATCGCAATTTATGGCAAAGGCTTCTACGGGGTATATGCACTGATGGGAATCTCAGGATGTATGTCTTTGATGTTTCCGACTATATATGGTCTTGGAATAAGTGGTCTTGGAGAGGATACAAAGATTGGCGGTGCAGGTATGATTATGGCTATTGCAGGGGCGGCTTTCCTTACTCAGATACAGGGAATAGTATCTGATCAGTCCGGGAATATAATCTTTGCTTACTGGGTGCCTGCCATTGCTTTCCTTGTTGTGGGATTTTATGCAGCAATTATCGCGCGCAAGCATGAGATTAAAAAGAATGACAATACGTATAGTACTAATCATTGACACCAATGACGCGAATGATTGCATAGTCGGGCATAAAGAAGTTATTTGGCAAATTTGAATTAGTTATTCAAATGTTCCAGAATATCTTGTAAGGGTTAAAATAGATTCGTTAAAAAACTTGCCCGCCAGAAGGCGGAAAGACGACATTACTAAATAATTATAGCTGCAATAGCCATCATTCTGATGAACAGAATAGGTCAGATCATTGATGCTATCTATTTTGTTCTGGATTTGCAGACAGGAAACTGCTCGATAAAATATGCCAATGCATTAAATATTGAAAAATCAGACTTGTTAAGGGTCAACGACTTATTATCTGTGATAATAGACTGACCGGTAACCAATTGCCATATTGCAGGCCTTGTCTCATTGCTCTGCTGCCTAAAATTAATACTCTTTAAATAAATGAAAACTATTTTTTATTTAAACGATTAAACGTATATTTGTAGAGTAAGCCTTCTTTTAG
>JAVEYS010000084.1:0-10074 GCA_034003345.1 Bacteroidales bacterium | reverse complement strand
AGACGCTTCCGATGATAAGCTGGGGCAGGACCTCCGTGATAGTCATAAGCTTCTCGCTGGGAGCGATACAAAGCGTCTCCAGAGTCATGAACGCGCGCGAGAAGAGCGAGAAGCTCTCTGATATTGAACAGACAGATACCAACGCGGCATGAAAAAAGTGGGTAACGGTATAAGGATCATTATCAGCGGGGGCGGCACCGGAGGCCATCTCTTTCCTGCAATAGCCATAGCAAACGCGCTGAGGAGGCTTGAGCCTGCAGTGGAGATACTCTTTGTGGGTGCCATAGGGAAGATGGAGATGCAGAAGGTGCCCGATGCCGGTTATGAGATAAAAGGCCTGCCCGTCGCCGGACTGGTCAGGGGAGGAGGATTGAAAAACATACTGGTGGCATGGAAGCTCTTACGCAGCATGATCATCTCAGGGCGGATAATAAGGAGATTCAGGCCTGATGTGGTGGTGGGCGTCGGTGGCTATGCCTCGGGGCCTGTTCTCAGACAGGCGCAGCAGAAACGCATACCCACCGTGATACAGGAGCAGAACAGCTATGCCGGCGTCACTAACAAGCTGCTGGCCGCAAAGGCTGACAGGATATGTGTGGCTTATGACGGCATGGAAAAATATTTCCCGGCAGGAAAGATTTTAATAACAGGCAATCCTGTCAGACAGGCCTATAACGATCTCGGACAGCTGAGGAAAGAGGCTATGGAACACTTCAGGCTGGATCCCGGCATGCCAGTGATACTGGTTCTCGGGGGGTCTCTCGGCGCCGGCACGATCAACAACAGTATCGGCGGCGGCATAGACCTCGTGGAACAGTCCGGCGTGCAGATGATATGGCAGACCGGGAGTCATTATTATGACCGTGTGCGCGAGGTTGCTGAAGAGAAGGCTGTGATACACATCAGGGTCACAGGTTTCATCAACCGCATGGATCTTGCCTATGCCGCCGCCGACATCATCATATCCCGTGCCGGCGCCGGAACAATCTCAGAACTGGCACTCGCAGGTAAACCTGTTATTCTGGTGCCGTCACCAAACGTGGCTGAAGATCACCAGACACATAACGCCATGGCTCTGGCAGAAAAGGAGGCAGCAATCCTTGTGAAGGATGCTGATGCCCCGGCTGAACTGATAAACAAGGCCCTGGCGCTGGTGAATGACGGTGAAATGAGAAAAACACTATCAGAAAATATAAAGAGACTGGCTGTCAGTAATGCTGACGAAGTAATAGCCGGTGAAATATTAAATCTTGCCCGGAGATGAGGGGAATGGCTAACATAGAAGGTATCTATTTTATTGGCATTGGCGGTATAGGCATGAGTGCCCTGGCCCGTTATTTTCTGGCTGCCGGATATGTCATCTGTGGTTATGACCGCACTGAGAGCCAGCTGACTGACGCGCTTCAGGATGAAGGATGCGACATCCTCTTCGAGGACAGTATTGACTCACTGCCTGTTCTCTTCTCCGACCCGGCAGGGCGCAACAGGGTGATAATAATATACACACCGGCTATCCCTGCTGAGAGTATCCTTCTGAATTATTTCAGGGATAACGGTTATACTATTTATAAGAGATCGGAGATACTGGGACTTATCTCACGTGAGACAGATGCGATAGCAATTGCCGGCACGCACGGCAAGACCACTGTCAGCACCATGACTGCCCATATCCTTACTACATCAACCGTCAACTGTTCTGCCTTCCTCGGTGGTATATCGAAGAATTATGACACCAACCTGCTGCTGGCAGAGAGTCGGTTTACGGTCATGGAGGCCGACGAGTTTGACCGTTCCTTCCTTCAGCTCTCTCCTCTTATCTCTGTGGTGACAGCCATCGATCCTGATCATCTTGATATCTATGGCACGGCTGAGTTGATGGTGAAAGCCTACAGTGACTTCTGCCACCGGGTACGCACAGGAGGAACACTTATCCTCCATGAGAGTATTATCACCTCACTGGAGCTTCCCGATAGTGCCACCGTCTACAGCTATGGCACCGGCGAGCAGGCTTCCTTCCGGGCTTCGGAGATAAAGAGGGAGGAGGGTTGTTACAGGTTTGATCTTATCACACCCGGTGAAACGGTGCAGGATATCTGTCTCAGGCTACCCGGCATGGTAAACATACTCAATGCCACGGCAGCGGCGGCAGCGGCCTGGTGTGCCGGTATTGATTCTGATGATATACGTAAAGCCCTCTTCTCGTACCAGGGTGTGCGCCGCAGGTTTGACATCAGGTACGCCGGCAGGGAGATAACCTATGTTGATGACTACGCACACCATCCCCAGGAGATCAATGCTCTTGTCAGCGCCGTGCGCGACTTCTGGCCGGGGAGGCATGTGACAGGCATCTTCCAGCCACACCTCTACACCCGCACGCGCGATTTCGCAGCAGGATTTGCTGCCGCCCTAGACAGACTTGACGAGATAATGCTACTGACGCTTTATCCGGCCAGAGAGAAGCCAATACCAGGAGTGTCGTCAGATATGATTGCGGGAATGATGAAAAACAAAAACGTGAAGGTGGTGACCCGTGAGGAGCTGCTGCCTGCACTGGCTACTGTAAACAGAGGCCTGTTGCTGACAATCGGTGCCGGTGACATTGACCGTTTTATTGAACCGATAACAGAGATGCTGAAGGAGCGCGACGCATGAACCTGCTGATGAAAATAGCGACTATATGTATGGGAACAGCCCTGTTCCTTGCACCTCTTTTCATCAGGATGAATAGCACCGAAGCAGTGTGCGAGGGTGTGGTGATAACCATTGCCGACTCGTCAAGGCACCGCTTTATCAGTGAAGATGATATCATGAATGCCCTCAGAGCCACAGGTATACGTGTCACAGGAGAGAAAATCAGCACGATCCCGCTCACCAGGCTGGAGAACAAGGTTAAGGAATTCAAGGAGCTGAGGGTTGCTGAGGTATATATCTCGGAAGACAGGAAACTGCATGTCTATGCCAACCAGCGTGAGCCGGTGATGAGAGTGGTGGCATCATATGGAGGCGATTTTTTCATTGACCGTGAGGGAGTCATCATGCGCCGGCACAATCTCTATACGCCCAATCTGCATATCCTCGAGGTAGATATGGTCTTCAATGCTGATCAGATGACAGGTATGAATATCTATGATTCAGAGAAGACTGAGAATCTCGTGAGGGCTTTTGAGCTGGTCAATTATATACGCGGTCACAGCTTCTGGGACCAGATGATAGATCAGCTGATCATGACTCGCGATGGCAGGGTGACCCTTGTGCCCCACGCAGTTAACCATACTGTCAGACTGGGGCGTACTGATAATTATGAAGAGAAGCTAAACAACCTTCTTGTGTTCTACCGCGAGGCCATGCCACTGGCCGGATGGGACAGGTACAAGGTGGTGAACATTGAATATAAAGGGCAGGTGGTCTGCCAGAGGAGATAAATGTTGAACAACCATATATATATGTATTATGAACAGTAAAGATCAGTTAGTAGCAGCCATTGACATTGGCACGACAAAGATCGTGGCCATTGTTGGGCGTAGTGACGGTAACGGGGGCATTGAGATCCTCGGACTGAGCAACACACCATCAACAGGGGTCAAGCGTGGTGTGGTCCTTAATATTGAAGAGACGGTGAGGGCTATTCGCACTACCGTTGATGACCTCGAAGAGAGAACAGGCATGGTCTTGACAGATGTCTTTGTAGGCATCGCAGGCCGGCACATAAAGAGCAAGATGGCGCGCGGGTATATCACGCGCGACTCACATGAGTCGGAGATAGACATCAGTGATATACGCCGTCTGACAGCCGACATGTATAAGCTTCCTATTGACGTAGGCGAGGAGATAATCCATGTCATTCCCCAGACCTATATTGTCGACAACGAATCAGGCATCACCAATCCTGTTGGTATCTGCGGCAAGAGGCTGGAAGCTAACTTTCACATTGTCATAGGGCAGATCTCTTCGGCACGTAATACCGAGAGATGCATAAACAAGGCAGGGATGAACCTCATGAGCCTGGTGCTGGAGCCACTGGCGTCATCAGAGGCAGTGCTGACCGATGAGGAGAAGGAGGCAGGTGTGGTGCTTGTTGATATAGGCGGTGGCACCACTGACGTCGCCATCTATTATGACAATGTCATCAGGCATACTGCTGTCATCCCGTTTGGCGGCAACATGGTCACCACTGATATCAGGGAGGGGTGCTCTATCCTCCAGAAGCAGGCTGAAGACCTGAAGGTCAAGTTCGGCTATGCCATCGGTGACATAGCACCGGAGAATAAGGTTGTCTCCATTCCGGGAATAGCAGGCCGCGAACCCAAGGAGATCTCTTTCAAGAACCTGGCATATATCATCCAGAGCCGTATGGAGGAGATACTTGATGCCGTTAACTTCGAGATACAGAACTCAGGCTTTGCTGAGAAGCTCACAGCAGGAGTGGTTATTACCGGTGGCGGGGCCCTGCTGAAGAACCTGCCGCAGCTGGTCAAGTACAAGACAGCCATGGATGTCCGTATTGGCCATCCTAACGTGCACCTCACCGGCAAGGGCAAGGATGAAATCAACCAGCCGGTATATGCCACCAGCGTAGGCCTTGTGCTTAAGGGACTGGAGTATCTGGAGGAGAACAAGACATTTGTCCGCTTCGGCGAGAAAAAAGCTGAGCCGGCCAGACAGAAGCAGCATGAGCAGGCAGGTGAAGAGCCGCTGCAGCCCGTGGCAGAAGAAGAGTTCTATGAAGAACAGTCAAGGGGCGGAAGCTCAATAAGTGATAAACTCAAGAATCTATGGGGGAAGATCATTGAGGTTACCGATGAGAAAATCGATGACAGAAGTTCAAACTAAAGAGGAGGAGTCATGTCAGATGATCTGATGAATTTTGACCTGCCTGTAGACAGGTCGTCAATAATAAAAGTCCTGGGCATAGGAGGGGGCGGCGGCAATGCTGTCAACCATATGTTCCGGAAGGGCATCAAGGATGTCAACTTCATTGTATGCAACACTGATCAGCAGGCTCTCACGAAGAGTCCTGTACCTGTCAGGGTGCAGATAGGAGAGGTCACCACCGAGGGTCTTGGTGCCGGCAGCCAGCCTGAGAGAGGTCGTGCCTCAGCTGTGGAGAATATTGAGGATGTCATGAATGCACTGTCAGGCAACACTAAGATGGTCTTTATCACCGCAGGCATGGGGGGCGGCACCGGCACCGGCGCCACTCCTGTTATTGCCAAAGCATGCAGGGATGCAGGTTACCTCACCGTTGCCGTGGTCACCATCCCGTTCCGGTCAGAGCTTAATCAACGTATCAAGCTGGCTATCAGTGGTATTAACGATCTGAAGGATAAGGTTGACTCGCTCATTGTCATCAACAATGAGAGGCTGAGGGAGATATACGGTGATGAGGGTGTCTCGGCCGCCTTTGCCCGTGCTGATGATGTGCTTGCCAATGCCGTCAAGGGCATAGCTGAGATCATCACCTGTACAGGTTACATAAACGTTGACTTTGCTGATGTTGACACAGTCATGAGAGACTCTGGAGTAGCTCTGATGGGTATAGGGACAGCCTCAGGAGAAGGCCGCGCCTCTAAAGCCATTGAGGCGGCGCTGACATCACCGCTGCTCAGCTCCAATGACATCACCGGTGCCCGCAGCATACTGCTCAACATCAAGTCGGGCATCGGCGAGAACGAGATCACCATGGATGAGCTGGGTGAGCTCACTGACTACGTCTATGAGGCTATCTCTGACGATGCACTGATAATAAGAGGTATATCAACTGATGAGGAGCTTGGTGACGTCATCAGTGTCACGGTCGTTGCCACCGGCTTTGAGGCGAGTGCTGATCTTGATGCCTACAGACCTGACAGGAAAAAGGAGGTCATCAGCCTCTCCGGCGGCTCGCAGCCCTCTCTTGGCGAGGGTGATATTGATGATGACGGCCAGTATGTCGTCCGCCCCTCACGTACTACTGACCGTGGTATCCCCTCAGCCTCAACAGGCATCAACCAGGGTGTGATTGATTTTGAGCCTGACGGTGACATAAACATCTCACCAGCTCCTGCCCGCCCGTCGCCACCTCAGCCGGACAAGAACGAAGGTACGCTGCGAAAGCTGAAACACATGCAGAATGTCATCAGGAATGAGGGTCTCTCCACTCAGTCAATGAATGATAACATAGAGGATTTCGAAGAGGTCCCCGCCTATGTGCGCAAGAAGATTGCCATTCACAATGCCAGCAAGGCAGCAGGCAGTAAGGTATCGAAATTTACACTTACCCTTGACGAGGATAATCAGCCTGTGATCAGGGAGAACAATGCTTATCTGAATGATAATGTAGACTGATTTTGTTTTTTGTTATTATATGGTTGTTGTTCACCGGGCCGGTCAGAATTTTTCTGGCCGGTCCTTTTTTGTTTTCCTCTATCCATTATAAGGCCCTGATGTCACTTTTTAAGTAAATTTGCCTGTGATGCCAAAACTGATTCTATATATTGCCATGCTTCTTCTGCCCCTGGTGCTTGCCGCCCAGGAGCCCGACACCATTAGAGGGAGAGATGGACTGCCTCCGGGTATGCCTGGCATGGATACCACCGCCGGTCCGGCTCACGCACTGCCGCCGGAGCGAGGAAGGCAGCCACAGGTTGCCGGGTTCATGCTCGACACGGTATTCAATAAAGGATCGGTACAGTGGACCCTCTCGGCAGACTACACTACCGAGATAATCATACCCCTTGACACTGCCTTCTCACTCTTCCATCGAAACCGGATCATCGACAAACGATCGGACTTCAACGCCTATACCGGTAACTACGGGCTGCCGCTCTACCAGATCAACTTCTTTGACCGTGAATGGAAACCGGACAGGTTCTTGTATTCATATTACCAGCCTTTTATGTTTACCCCGTACAACACACTCTTTATTAATACACATGTCCCGTTTACAGAGATGAAATGGTCGTACGGAGGAGCTAGCAGCAAGTCGGAACAGACATTCAGAATACGACACTCGCAGAACGTTAACAGGTATTTGAATTTCGGACTCATATATGATATTGTATACAGTTACGGGCAGTATGACTACCAAAGCGCCATAGACAAGAATTTCCTTTTTCACGGATCGTATAACAGTAATACCTATACGGCCTACGGCTCAGCAGGTATTAACAATCATGACTCCGGGGAGAATGGAGGGATCTACAGCAAAGATGACCTTAGCCTGTACAGTACTGAGGACGTGCCCGTTCTGCTTAACACCAACAATGCTGAGAGTACTCTCAGAAACCGTTACCTGATGCTGGTTCAGCGTTACTCGCCCGGAGGCAGGGCTGATACCGTCACGGGTGAAGGGCGAAGGACAGGCCCGGTTACATTTTCCCATATTGGTATTTATGAGTGGAACAAGCGCCGGTATTTTGACGATTCCCCGGCTTCATCCCTGTATGATACTGTGATGATCAGCAGTTCGGCAACTGAGGATTCACTCTATCAGAGTCTTTTTTCCAATACTCTCAGGGTTGATTTTGCGGCGGGAAGGACAGAACGCTTCCGGATTGGCGCAGGGGCCGGGGTGAGGAGTGAGTTGCGCTCCTTCGGACAGATCATGCCGGGAGACAGCCTCACGAGACCCGATACGGTCAAAAAAAACATGAATTCGCTGGTTCTTACCGGCAAAGTTTTCAACAATATAGGCCGTAAATTTGGGTGGAGCGCTTCGGGTGACTTCTGGCTGCAAGGATACAGGGCAGGTGATTTTATTGTTGACGGACGTATCTATAAGGAGTTTTCAACCAGCGAGAGAGGGATGATCACCTGGGATGCAACAGGAACAATGGCCAGCTATACGCCGTCATACTGGTATTCCAGCTGGGGATCGAACAACTTTTCATGGGATTTGGATCTCAAGAGGGAGTTCAGGCTCATGGCTGGCTCATCACTGCAATGGCCAGACCGTAACATGAGCCTGAAGTTCAATTATGCCATTGTTGATAACTTTATCCAAATGGGAAGTGGCGCATTACCGGTTCAACATGAGGGAGGCCTCTCTGTACTGGCACTCACTGCAGGTAAGGATTTCGTCTTCTGGAAACTGCATCTGAATAATACTCTGCTTTTTCAGCAGAGCAGCAACAGTGAAATACTTAGTCTTCCGCTTGTTACAGCTCGCAGTGCCTTCTACTTAGACCATCTGTTCAGGTTCAAGGTGACCAATGGTGAACTGAGCTTCCAGATGGGTGGCGAAGTAATGATACATACACTCTATAATGCAATGAGTTACATGCCTGCAACGGGCAGATATTTCAGTCAGAATGAAACAGAGACAGGTAACTACCCGTTTGTCAATGTTTTCATCAATCTAAAGGTAAAAAGAACCAGAATCTTCATAATGGCTGACCATCTAAACTCTGGATTAACGGGGTATGATTATTTTCTGACGCCTGGTTATCCGATGAATATCAGGATGATACGGTACGGATTGGCATGGACTTTTTATGATTAAAAAAAATGTTATCTTCGCGGCGTAAACAATTCCGGTAAAGGGTTGTTTGTTTGTCGGACCAATTAGTTAGGTATTGAGGAAGTTTATTTCGTTCTTATTTATTGTATTTCTGTCTATAATCTCCTGTGAGAAGGAGAACAGAATGGGTCACACTGTTACTGTTCCGCACCATGATCTGGATGCAATCCTCGCCGACGGAAAGATCAAAGCGGTTACTAACATCAACCAGACGAGCTACTTTATTTATAAAGGTGAGCCGATGGGATTCCATTTCGAATTACTCAAGAAATTTGCTGATCATTTAGATGTTGAGCTTGAGATCATTACAAGCAATGATATCGATGAGGCACTGGGTTATTTGCAGGAAGGCGCAGCTGATATTGTAGCTATCGGGCTATCTATCAGTGCTGACCGTAAGGAGATGATGAGTTTCACAGAGCCGCTGATGCAGTCGAGCCAGGTGCTCGTGCAACGCAAGCCCGGTGACTGGAAAAAGATGACTGCCGATGTGATGGCGAAAAATCTTGTCAGGAACCAGCTTGATCTTGCTGGGAAGACGGTATACGTGCAGAGGGGCTCATCATATGCTCAGCGGTTATATAGCATGGAGCGTGGGTCAGGCATGGATATAGGCGTCATCGAGGTGCCTTTTGATGCGGAAGAGCTTGCACGGCAGGTAGCCCGTGGTGAGATAGATTATACGGTATGTGACGATTACATGGCGAACATTATCGGCTCTCTTTATCCGGATCTGGATCTCTCTACACCTGTCAGTTTCCCTCTCAATATAGCATGGAGCATACGCAAGGAAGGCACTGATGCACTGATGGCTGAGCTTAACAGCTGGATCATGGGTTTCAAGACAACACGTGAGTATGCCAGGCTGGAGAGTAAGTATTTCAGCGGCAGCCGCCCGGCAAACATTGTGTCATCAAAATATTTTGCAACCAACACTATGGGCAAGGTGTCGCCTTACGATGACCTTATCAGGCAGTGCAGTGACAGTCTGGGATGGGACTGGCGTCTTGTTGCCGCGATCATCTACCAGGAGTCAAGGTTCAATCCGTCAGTCACCTCGCCGCGTGGGGCTTATGGTCTTATGCAGGTGATGCCTGAGACAGGCCGGCACTTCGGCTATGATGTGACCAGGTCGGTAGAGAATAACATACATGCCGGCATCAGTTATCTCAGTATGCTTGACAAGCTATTCTCAAGATGGGTTACTGACCCTGATGAGAGGGTAAAGTTCATTCTTGCATCATACAATGCCGGTCACGGTCACGTTATTGATGCCATAAAACTTGCTGAGAAGAACGGGCTTGATCCAGGCAAATGGGATGGCAATGTGTCACTATTCCTTGAACGCAAGTCGGATCCCGCCTTTTACGGGGATTCCGTGGTCAGGAACGGCAGACTGAAGCAGGGCGTGGCTGTCAATGCCTATGTTTCTGACATCATTGAGCGTTACGAACACTACAGGAATATAAGGTAAGGTCTGACGGTCCCGACACCCTTCGGGCATCGGGATCTCGGCTTCTTAAAAGGAGCCTCAATCTGAAGACTGTAAAGTTAAAGGTCTGATGCTCGTCGATGCG
>JAVEYS010000083.1:0-10421 GCA_034003345.1 Bacteroidales bacterium | reverse complement strand
GCAAACCTGACTGACTATAACAGAGCATTCATGAATACAGGCTATTTTAATAGGAAATACATGGCACGCGCTGACTACCAGGGATCGGGTGGTGACGCCAGCCATAACTTCCCACGAAACTATATGGACATAAGGTATGCCGATGTGCTGCTTATGGCAGCAGAAGTGTGGCTTACTGATGATCCGGATAAGGCTGCAGGCTATCTCAACCAGGTCAGAACAAGAGCTCTCGGAGAGGCAGCAGAGAAGGAAACCATCACTCTTGACGATATATATCATGAGAGACGTGTCGAGTTCGGTGGTGAAGGTCTCAGGAAATGGGATCTTCTCAGAAGAGGCCTTACATATGCTGAAAGCAAGATAAACTCAAGCTTCACTGTACCATCCGGTATCTTAAATCCCGGTGACTTTACCATTCGCACTTTCAAGGCAAATTCGTGGGGTATGTTTCCTATTCCTGCCAGTGAAATAAGGAATATGAATACTGGTGTGCTTGAACAGAAAGTCCCGGCCTATGTGGGCTTATGATACATCTATTAAAATAATTATATGATGAAAAAATATAAATATATGACCAGAATAACAGGCATCCTCGCAATTATTGCACTTATGGTTGCCTGCGAGCCACAGATGGCGGATAAACCGGATATCGGACTTCCTCCTACTGCTGATCAGCTGGACTTTACAATTACTCCAGGCAGTGATGAATTCAATTTTGTGATAACAAATACCTCCTCGGTTACCGGTATCCCCTCATGGGATTTTGGAAACGGGACTAAGGGTACCGGTCAGTCAAAAGTTGTAAGATACCCGATGCCGGGTGATTACACCATAAAGTTGACTCTGGTTACCAGGGGCGGCACCGCTACACTTACCAAATCACTGACACAGACAGAGACGGACTTCTCAATATTCACTGATCCTGTTTATGTTAATCTTACCGGTGGTGTTGATGATGCTGACGGCAAGACATGGGTTGTTGACTCTGAATCAAAGGGTCACTTCGGAGTGGGTGATGTTACAAAAGCATTGGCTGCCGGGACTAACTGGACAGTGGCAGACGGGTCTGTCGTCTGGTGGGCTGCCGACCCGAATATAAAAAGTGGGACAGGGGCATATGACGACGAACTGACATTTATCCTAACTGATTTCGTTGTTAATTATGACAGCAAAGGAGTAAGCTACGTCAAGGCTTATGTCAAGGACGACCCCGCAATGGCATCTATATATCTCAATCCGAGACTGAACAAGGACGACTGGGATGTAGACTATGCCACACCTGTAACCGGGAGCTGGAGTATTGTTGAGAGTAACGGAGCCAATTATATCGTTATCAACAGTGCCACGCCTATCTTCCCCGGGCTTGATGTAGGGGCAAAGGACAATACATATAAGATCCTCCAGGTGACCGAAAACCTTCTTGAACTTACATGTGAGAGTTCATATGAAAACTGGACCGTATGGCACTATTACCTGATACCTAAAGGGTATGTGAAGCCTACTATCACTTATACGGTAAATCTTGTTGAAGGTGCCGACAATGATGTTGCATGTTCTGTCTCGGATTATGTCATTCCTGACGGTCAGAGTGTTACAGATGTCTTATGGAATTTTGGCGATGGCACTACTGAGGTCACAGGAGGAAAGGATGAGACGGTGCATCATACATATATGCGCCATGGCACTTTTACAGTTACGGCAAAGCTGAATACAAGCATTGGAACGTTAACAGGAACAAAAGCTATTACTCTGTTAAACGATAACTCGGCCTATGTGCCATTCCTGCTTGACATGATGATCGTTTACAACGATTTCAGTGAGGTACAGGTCTTCCCTGTGCTGGGTCAGGATTGCGGTGTCACGGTAGTAGACAACCCGCTTAAGGAATACCCGAATAAATCTACCAAGGTTGCATTCTATACCAAAACGGCCAATGAATGGGCGAATGCATACATGCAGCTTGGTTCCGGATACAGGTTTGATCTCAGGACCCAGCATGTGTTCAAAATCCTTGTTTACGGAAAAGCCGGCGACGTGGTACTGCTGAAGCTTGAGAATACTGACAAGGGCGGTGATGCATGGCAGACCGGCACGGAATTGTCGTATACGATCCAGGAGACAAACAAATGGGAAGTTGCCAGCTATGATTTTGAGGGCGCTGACGTGCAACCAGGTGCTGAAGGCTGGAAGTGGTGGCCGGACCCTGTCTCATATGATGTCGTGGCTGATCCCTACTATAATCAGGAGTTCTATAATGTGGTAAGGATTATGCTTAACCCTGGTGTGGGTACTGAGACTCATACTTTCTATTTCGATGATCTCTCAGGACCGCATGTTGAAGGCATCCATAAATAGTTAATTTTGTCGATCATTGTCTACCCTGTAACAAGGTAGACAATGATCGACTTTTTAATGATTGTGTAATTAAAATATTTTATTGAAATGAATCCTCTGAAAATATCGCTGGTAACGTTGATGGCGTGCATTGCACTACTGATATCCTCATGTGGAACAGGAACGACCGGCAATGATGAAGCTGGTGCAAGAGCTGATAAGATGCTGGCTCAGATGACCCTTGATGAAAAGATTGGTCAGATGTCACAGCTTGACATTGGCTATTTCAGGGATGCGGAGCAGCTAAAAAAAGCCATCAGGGATGGCAGGTGTGGCTCGCTCCTGAATTTTCTCGGGGTTGAACAGGTAAATGAAATCCAGCGTATTGCAATGGAGGAGAGCAGACTGGGAATTCCGCTTATCATTGGACGGGATGTCATTCACGGTTTTCGCACTGTTTTTCCCATACCGCTTGGTATGGCGGCTTCCTGGAACCCGGAGATTGTAAAGCAGGCCTTCCGTATCTCAGCCATCGAAGCCTCATCACAGGGGATTAAGTGGACTTTTGCACCCATGCTCGACATAACATGGGATCCGAGATGGGGAAGGATAGCAGAGGGATGTGGTGAAGACCCCTATCTGGCATCCACGCTGGCCACAGCGATGGTTGAAGGTGCCCAGGGTGACAGTCTCACCGATCCAACCTCAATAGCTGCCTGCGCAAAGCATTATGTAGGTTACGGCTTTACAGAAGGAGGCCGCGACTATAATACAACTTACATCTCGGAACCGATACTGCGCAACGTAGTTCTTAAACCTTTCAAAGCCGCTAAGGATGCCGGTGCCCTTACTTTTATGTCTGCCTTTAATGATCTCAATGGCGTGCCAACATCAGCCAATGAGTTCACCCTTAAGCAGATATTACGCAATGAGTGGGGGTTTGACGGTTTTGTGGTGAGTGACTGGGGCTCAGTGACCGAACTAATAGAACACGGATATGCTACCGACGAAAAGGATGCCGCCGCCAAAGCGATCCCGGCTGGTGTGGATATGGAAATGGCAACCACTGCATACTTTGATAACATAAAGGCCCTCCTTGATGAGAAGAAGATCAGCATGGATCAGATTAATAATGCTGTCAGGAATATACTCAGGGTGAAGTACAGGTTGGGTCTGTTTGAAAATCCCTATGTTGATCCGGAGGCTGAAAAGAAGATGCTTGACCCCTCATTTCTTGAGCATGCCCGCAAGGTGGCCACGCAGAGTGTAGTGATGCTTAAAAACAGTGAGGGTACTCTGCCACTGTACGCAGATAAGATCTCATCAGTGGCCGTGATCGGTCCACTTGCCGACGCCCCCCGTGACCAGCTCGGGACATGGTGTTTTGATGGCAGAGAAGAGAACTCCGTCACGCCCCTCAAGGCTCTGAGAGACCTGCTCGGTGAGAGCAGGGTAAATTATGCTCCCGGACTCAAATACAGCCGTGATAAGAGCAGAGACCTCTTTGGGTCAGCCATCAATGCTGCAAAGAGGTCCGATGCCATTCTCTTCTTTGCAGGAGAGGAGTGGATACTGTCAGGCGAAGGACAGTCACGCGGCGAGATTGACCTGCCCGGGGCACAGACTGAGCTGATAACGGCCCTGGCAGCAACCGGCAAACCGCTTGTGATTGTGGTGATGGCCGGCAGGCCACTTGCCATTGGCGATGAACTTGCTGAGGCTGATGCTCTCCTTTATGCATGGCACGGAGGGACAATGGCCGGTCCGGCACTGGCAGATCTGATCTTTGGTAAAGAGTCACCCTCCGGTAAGCTCCCGGTCACATTTGTCAAGGGAGCCGGACAGATTCCATTTTACTACTACAGGAAAAATACCGGGAGACCGGCAAGCGAAAGTTCATGGACACCCATAGACAGCATACCTGTCGAAAATCCACAGAGCTCCCTGGGCTACAAATCATTCCAGTTGGATTACGGTTACACTCCACTGCTCCCGTTTGGCTATGGTCTTAGCTATACAACCTTCAGCTACAGCGATCTCAGCCTCTCCTCACAGGTGATGGCCATGGATGGCTCAATGACGGTGAAGGCCAGGGTGACTAACAGCGGACAATGGGACGCTGATGAGATAGTACAGTTCTACGTTCGCGACAGGGTGGGAAGTATTACCCGTCCGATAAAAGAACTGAAAGGCTATAAGCGTCTCCGTATCAATATGGGCGAGACTGCCGATGTGGAGTTCACACTTACAGCAGCAGATCTGGCATTTTTCAACGGCAAAGAGACCGTTACCGAACCGGGAGAGTTTGATGTATGGATAGGCCCTAACTCTGACGAGGGACTCCATGCTGATTTCATCGTCGAGCAGTAAAAACCCATATGAATAATATGTCACCGATAGCAGTATTTATTTTAGTATTTGCCTTCCTGGCACCGGGATGCAATAAAAATGACCCTGCTGACCCCTATCCTGACAATCCCAATACAGGTGATACGGTCCTTGTATGGAGCGATGAGTTTGACTATAACGGCCTGCCTAACCAGACTAAATGGAGCTTTGACACTGAGGGCAATTCCTCAGGATGGGGTAACAATGAATCTCAGTACTACACTGCCAACAGGCTGAAAAATGCCGAGGTAAAGGATGGTTATCTTTATATTACCGCCCACAAGGAAGATTACGAGGGGTTCAGTTATACCTCAGCAAGGCTCAGGACCAAGGAAAAGGGTGACTGGCTTTTCGGCAGGGTGGAGGTTAAGGCCAAAATCCCAAACGGAAGGGGTATGTGGCCGGCTATATGGATGCTGCCCACTGACTGGGCATACGGAGGATGGCCTGCCAGCGGTGAGATTGACATCATGGAGAGCGTAGGTTATGATCCATTTAAGATAGTTGGTACAGTACATACCGAAGCCTATAACCATACTCTCGGAACTCAGAAGGGCGCTACAACGGTGGTTCAGACATGCTACAGTGATTTCCATGTTTATGCTATGGAGTGGGAGTCAAAGGAGATCAGGATATATGTTGACGATCTGCTCTATTTTACCTTTAAGAATGAGGGCACCGGTTACGCCGTCTGGCCTTTTGACAAGCGTTTTCACCTGCTTCTTAACGTAGCCGTAGGAGGTGACTGGGGCGGTATCGAGGGGATTGATGACGCAATCTTCCCCAGATCAATGGTCGTAGACTACGTCAGGATATATCAGAAAAAATAAACCAGATGGTGAGATTGTCGCCATTATTTATCCTTCTGCTGTTGGCGGGATGCAACAGCACCTCGGAAAATGACCCTGTCACCGGCAGCGGAACAGGCATTATGGCCGAGGCATGGATCACATCTCCGCAACAGGGAAAATTATTTGAGAAGCAGGGAGGGGAGATAGAGTTTATGACATCATCCAACGCTGATCCGACCATCGTTGTTGACACCACTGAACGATTCCAGGTGATTGATGGCTTTGGAAACTGTCTTACGGGTGGCAGCGCCATCCTTCTGAATGATATGGCGCAGGCTGAGAGGTCAGCCCTGCTGCAGGAGCTTTTCAGTACCGATGGCAACGGCATAGGAATAAGCTGCCTGAGGGTCAGTATAGGCGCTTCTGACCTCAGCGACAGGGTCTTTTCATACAATGACCTGCCTGATGGTGAGACTGACCCCCAGATGGAACAGTTCAGTATTGACCCTGAGAGGGAAGACCTGATACCCGTCCTGAAAGAGATTCTGGCAATCAATCCTTCAATTAAGATAATGGGCTCACCCTGGTCTGCTCCCCTGTGGATGAAGACAAACAACGCCTCTATAGGAGGGAGTCTAAGGCGTGAGTGGTTTGATGCCTATGCCAGGTATTTCGTCATGTATATTCAGGCTATGCAGGGCGAGGGCATACCTATTGATGCTGTCACCGTCCAGAACGAGCCTCTTTACGGAGGTAACAACCCCAGCATGCTCATGACGGCTGAAGACCAGGCCCTTTTTATAAGGCAGAGTCTTGGTCCGGCCTTCACGCAGGCAGGGATTACCACGAAGATCATCATATATGATCATAATGCAGATCGCACGGACTACCCACTGACCGTTCTGGCAGATGCCGAGGCACACAAATATATTGACGGTTCTGCCTTTCATCTCTATGGAGGATCAATTGATGCCCTGACGGGTGTTCATGACGCATACCCTACAAAAAACCTTTACTTCACAGAGCAGTGGGTAGGAGGACCCGGTGATCTTGCTGAGGATCTCAAATGGCATGTTGAGAATCTGATCATCGGGGCAACACGCAACTGGTGCAGGAGTGTGCTGGAGTGGAACCTTGCTTCTGACCCTTCCTACGATCCTCATACTGAAGGAGGATGCGATAGATGTCTGGGTACCGTTACTGTCAACGGGAATATTGTGAAAAGAAACCCGGCATATTATATACTGGCCCATGCGGCAAAATTTGTAAGACCAGGCTCGGTACGTGTTTCGTCGAACCTTCAGGGTGACCTGCCAAACGTTGCCTTCATCACCCCGGAAGGAAAGAAGGCCCTGATAGTTGTCAATACCGCGCAGATAAAAAAGTCCTTCAACCTGAGGTTCAGGGGAAATACGCTGCCATTAAGTCTTGAGAGTGGTGCCGTGGGTACCTGGATCTGGTAAGCCGCTATCTCTTTATTATCTTTTTCGCATTGCTGCCACCGGCAGTGAAGATCCTGATTATATATGTTCCCGGAGCAAGGTCGCTGAGATCTATGGTGAAGAGGCTGCTCTCACACCTTACTGACCGGAGATGACTGCCTCTTAGGTCATAGATACTGACACTGCTGATAACTGTTTCAGCATTTATATTAACAAAATCCCCGGCAGGATTGGGGTATAAGGTGAATTCTGTGCCGGCAAACGGAGTATCGAGAGAGGTGATCACTCCATCTGAGGCTATCCAGCTCCCGGGCAGACTGTTGTCAAGGGTCAGGCCAAAAAGGCTGAGATAATAACCGTTTCCGTCGGCATCAGGCCAGGGACTGTCATCAGAATATTCCACATAGTCTATTACGTTCCCAAAAGCATCAGCAAGAACCAGTCGTTCGCTGCTGTTGGAGAGCTGTCCGGTGAACTGCCCGAACGGTGCGAAACCGTACTTCGCCTGAAATACCTCTGCATTGCTTGCCAGGATGACACAAAGCCCCGGCGTAAGGGTGGCGTTTGCAGGGAACTGGTAGATGAAGCCTGTTCCCGGGAAATAGATACCACTCAGGTTCACCGCGGTGGTTCCCGTGTTCCTTATCTCCAGGAATTCCAGATCATCATCATCTGGGAACTGGGTGGAGACCCCGGGGTGGTACATTATCTTCGTGATGGTCAGCTGTGGCACGGTGACATCAGTGCAAGCGCTGAATGAACCTATGTTTGCAGTTATCCACTCTTCCCGTGCTGTCATGAATGATTTGATGTATGCAATTCTCTCGGTATGGTCTCCTGTTTTGTCCCAGCGCAGGTAATCTCTTGCCAGCGCCTCGGAAATCTCCGTTACCGCCTGGTCGATGAATGCCTCACGTGATTCCTTATGCAGTGGCTGGCCCGGCTGCAGCAGCTCATTCCAGCGCCTGGAGAGATAGCAGCGGAACTGGCTGTTATAGAAAAGGTCACGCCAGAAGGTGGAACCGTTATTGTAATAGTAATCCTCAAAATACCAGAGATAGGTTTTACTCCGGTCAAAAGACCACTGAAAAAGATCATTGCCAAAAGAGAGGTCCAGGTCCCAGACAGGCCCTGCACGCAGCTTCCCGTTTCTCTCCTTGTGAAAGAAGGTGCTGTACTGGTAAGCATCAGGATTGGAAGCAAATTCATTGACTATCATGAAATCGATGAAGGAGGGGATGTCTATCAGGGTCGGATACCCGTTGACAACGGAGATATCATTGTTCGCTGCAGCAGCCTCAAGCTTGAAAAATTCATTGCTGATGTATGAAGTCTGGGTTGAAGTGGCATTCTCCGGCTTGGGCAGCTCATGGATATAATCGACAGGCGAATTTTGAAAGGAATACATTGTCCAGGCCGTCACATCACCCCCTGTCAGCTTGTCGGCCTTGCTGATATAGCCTCCGGTCAGATCGGGAAGGGTGTTGTCATTCACTCCTATCTTTATTACATCTATCCTGTTCTCATCCGCCTTGAGCTTCTCCTGAAGCATGTAGAGACCCTTGTAGTCATTGTTGATTATCACTTCGCAATACACCGCACGTGAAGCATAGTTACCCATCTGCCGCGAAAGACTGTGACAAAAATAATCGCGTACCATAGAGGTGTCAAAGACCATTCCTCCAAGGATCCAGTCGTTCTCCTTCGGCATGCCCAGCAGGCTGACGTTGTTATTTGACACATCATCAGCCTTCAGGGTAGTCAGACCGTAGTTTTTCTTGGGTGATTCCTGGGACGATGACCCTCTGATCTCTATGCCTATCCTGCCGCTGTAATTAAGATAGGCTGTGTTGTACTGGTCAGATACCTCATTCCGCTGCCCTGATCCCCTGTCAATGATCTTCATGGTGGCCATCACCTTGGGTTCGTCGGGAATACTTACTTCACCGTCAGTCTCTATAATTACGATAGGCAGGTTGCTGTCAGTAAGTACCTGTCCGCCCAGAGGTATCACCAGAAGGAGAAAGAGGAGTATTTGCAGAATGATCTGTCTCATTTCTTATTGCTATGACTCTTCAAAATTACATTAAAATGCTATACATGTGAAGGATGACAATCATTTAAGGCACAGGTGTACCTGTCATACTGGTATTAGTGATGCGCTGAATAAATCATATCAGCTATTTGCGGTTTGTAAGATAAAAAATTATTAAAAGAGGGTGTATTTCAGGTTTGAGAGCAATGTGGGTGCTGGCCTTCCTGTCATCCGGACGATTGATAATTTGGTCAGGACAGGGGAGAGGATTGATCAGATTGAGCCTCCCGGCGCGGATCAGCGCTGAGCATCCCTTCTTTTATCTTGAGGGCAATGACAATATTGTCTCTATCCTGTCAGGACGATATTCTGAACGGCCGCTGGTAATAAAAAGGGCCGGAGCCGGCGCTGATATCACTGCAGCAGGTATATTTGCAGAGATACTTTCAATCGTTACAACTGACACCATGGGAAAAAAGATAATGGTAAAGGCTCCCGCCACAGTCTCAAACCTGAATTGCGGGTTTGATGTGCTGGGTCTCGCCTTGCAGGAGCCGTATGATATTATTGAACTTGAGATGACCACCACGGGGAATGTTGAGATAGCAGAGATAACAGGTTGTGATACCCTCAGCCCTGATCCCGGGCAGAACGTTGTGGGCGCCGTTCTGAATGAGGTAATACGCATGAGCGGTAACAGCATCGGATACAGGGTTGTTCTCCGCAAGGGCATCAACCCTGGCAGTGGCATCGGATCAAGCGGTGCCAGCTCGGCAGCAGCAGCATTCGCTGCAAATGAGCTGTCCGGTGGCCGTTTCTCCCTGACACAACTGGTGCGGTTTGCGATGGAGGGCGAGAGGCTGGCATCAGGATCGGCACATGCAGATAATGTTGCTCCTGCACTATTCGGAGGAATTACTCTTGTGCGCAGCTACGATCCGCTTGACATCGTGCAACTGAACGTGCCAGGTGAACTATACTGCGTTGTCATTCATCCAGGGGTAGAGGTAAAGACTTCAGTGGCGCGCGGACTGCTTGACAGTCAGCTGCCATTAACGACGGCCGTACGGCAGTGGGGTAATGTAGGCGGATTGGTAGCAGGGTTATATCGCGAGGATTATGAACTCATCGGACGCTCTCTTGAAGATCTGGTGGCAGAACCGAAGAGGGCAGGTCTCATACCGTGTTTCAGCCAGATGAAGAAGAGTGCTATGGATGGCGGCGCACTGGGTGCCGGCATCTCCGGGTCAGGACCATCGGTGTTTGCTCTCTGCAGGGGAGAAGAGACCGCGGCAACAGTGTTACAGAACATGAGTGAGGTGATGCGGTCTGCCAAAATGGAATTTGATGCTTACCTTTCTCCTGTCAGCATTGCAGGAGCACAGGTATGTCAGTAAGATAAAAAGGCGACAGCATGCGTTACTATAATCT
>JAVEYS010000082.1:0-10552 GCA_034003345.1 Bacteroidales bacterium | reverse complement strand
AATCCGGGCCTCAATATCTCTCCCGGCAGCAAGACCCATTTCAAGCCTTGTAGGAAAAACATTGACATTAAGGTGTTTATATCTTTGAATCCTCATTGCGGTTAAGCATTAGTTCACAACCCAATACAAAAAATCAGGCGATAAGTAAAACATCATCAACATCAGAGCCAGTTATTTAAAGAATCAGATGGGCAGATCACAATAATTCTTCATTCCTCCATATGAAATACCCATCTGATCTTCAACCTTAAAACTAACCTGCTACCAACCGGGAAGTGTCATTATAAAGACAGATATACGACATCTGCTGTTACATGTATCACTCCGTTGGTTGGTTCAATATTGGATGTGATGATAGTCCAGCTCTTTTTTGTCCCCTGGTTGATCACGCCCTGATAGTTCGTATTGTGAGAAAGGTACATCACAGAGCCGCTCTCTGTAGGGTATGATATCGGGTTATTGCTCAAAAGAAGATCCGGATCAGTGAAGATGACTTTTGCGTTCACAATATGATATTTGAGGACCGATTCCAGTGTGGCGACCGGTATAGCCGAGATGTTTGCATAGCTGTTGGTCTTCATGTAAGCCCTGAAGGCAGTGTTCCTGGGAGCAATGAATGTCCTTACAGTGGTTCCTGAATAGAGGCTCTGCAGTCCCGTGGCGGTGATTGCCTCCTCCATCAGAGAGAGGGAGTCGTTAGACTGGATATACTCCCATGCAGTCATGTCAACCTTGCCGCCGGGGTTTCCGTAGACGTATTCATAGTCCTCCTGAATCTCGCATGAAGCGAATACCATGGCAAGAGCAAGGGGAACAAGCAGCATCTTTATCATATGCAGCTTTCGAAAGTCTATTATATTCTTTTTCATCATTATATTTTTAATTGATTAAGGTATGTTGAAACCTACATGTTATTGGTTAAAACTCTGTTGTGCTTGTATTTTACGGAACATGTGTGTCTCATTTAACGTTTCCTTAATAATCCTCAGCAGCAATTAGTTATAAAATGAATTCTGCGTCAGATTAGGGTTCTTGTTGAGAGCGTTCTGGGATATAGGCCATACAAGGTTATCTTCATCACTGAGTCCATTTATGGGGCCCATAGTTGAGATAGCCTTACCTGTTCTAACAAGGTCAAACCAGCGGTGTCCCTCATAGCACAGCTCCACTGATCTCTCCTGGAGGATGGCCGATTCAAGGTCTCCGTACATGGCGATAGCATCATCCTCGGTGTCAAAAGCTGTCAGACCTGCTCTGGTGCGGATAGTGTTCAGCAGAGTAAGAGCCTCTGCCTTGTTGGTTTCACCGCCGATTTTGTTGAGCGCTTCGGCTCTGAGAAGCATGATGTCAGCCAGCCTGATAAGGATGATATTCTGCTTTGCTGGTGTTGACACCTCATCGCTGATACCCTTGCCCAGGTATTTCCATATAGCCTTGGGATCGACAGGAACGACATCATATACGAAGTCTCTCCTTAGGTCACCGGCTTCAATCGAAGCCTTCCATTTGGTTGAGGGTGTGTAGATGGCATATGAACCCACGGCATAGAGTGTTCTCAGGCCGTTAGTCTCAGTGTCATTGTACCCTACCTCAAAGATACTCTCCTTGGAATAGCTATCTGAGAACATTTTTCCCCAGTCTGCTATTTCAACCAGGCTGTAAAGTGAGTTTGACATGACAAGTGATGAGGTTGTGACAGCCTCAGCATATTTGTGTCTCCACATGTAGACCTGTGTCAGCAGGCCATTGGCACTGCCCCTGGTAAACATGATGCGGTCATTGTTGTTGTTGAACTTTTCTGTGCAGTATAAAGCGGCATACTTCAGGTCTTCTTCAACCTGATCAAGTATGACCTCCTTATCTGTCTTACCGAGGAAGATATCCTGATCACCTGACGTGTAAGGTTCAGTTATGAAAGGAACGTCGCCCCACACCCGTACCAGGTAGAAATAGGCAAGAGCCCTGAGAGCAAGTGCCTGTCCGATAAGCTGTTTACCGGATGCATTATCCTCATCATAGATACCAGGTATATACTTTATGGCATAATTGGCCCTGCTGATAAGAGTATAAAGATTGGTCCAGTCAGCAGATGAGGCTGTGCTTGTAAGGTTGTTCGAGCTGAGAACGAGAGACTCACCCGTCTGAGCGGTCTGCACGTTGTCAGCCCTTCCTTCACCCCAGTAGCAGAAATTCAGTCTGAAGACCGACTGTGCAGCATCATAGATCCCATAAACCCCGGACTGTGCATCAGCTGTTGTTTTATAAAACCCTGAAGCCGAGAAGCTGCTGACGGGATCCTTGTCAAGTATATCAGTACAGGCAGTAACCTGCAGCAGTACGATAACCGCTAAAGCTGTTTTTATATATTTTAATTTCATATCCGTCTTTTTTTAGAATTCCAAATTGAGACCAAATATTATGGTACGGCTCTGAGGATAAGCACCATCATCAACCCCTACCTGTAGTCCGCTATAAGAGTTTACCTCCGGATCATAACCGGTGTAATGGGTGAATGTCAGCAGGTTCTGGCCGGTGACGTATGCACGCAGCCTGCTTATGCCTGCCTTCCTGGTTATTGCCGATGGAATCGTATATGAGAGAGTCACATTCTTTAATCTCATGTAAGATCCGTCCTCAACCCACCTGTCAGATACCCTGAGATACTCATTCCTCTTCGGGTCATTGCGCACAGGCGCCGGGTAGTCAGTTACATCTCCCTGCTCCCTCCACCTGTTGAGAGCATCGGTAGAGACGTTATTATAGGCGAATACCCAGTTTCTCATGCTGTTGAGGTTACTGTAGATGTCATTGCCGTAGCAGAACTGCAGGAAGACATTCAGTGAGAAGTTCTTGTACGAGAAGTCGTTATTGAGACCGCCGGCAAAGATAGGCTGTGCATCACCAATGATCTGCTTGTCCTCGTCGTTAATGACATTGTCATTATTGAGATCATCCCAGATAGGATCACCGCCAATGAAGGGCTTGCCTGAAGCAGAGCCGAACCTGACATCGTTGACATTATCCTCATCACGTGAATATACACCCAGGAACTTCCATCCGTAGAAGGTTCCGATAGGTTGTCCTTCCTGCAATATATGGTAGGTTCCGTTCTGGATGTACCCGTTGGTAAGAACATCATCGGGAAGGTTAACAACAGTGTTTTTATTGAACCCGATATTAATGCTGGAGGTCCACTGGAACTCTTTGTCGATATTATGGGTCATCACCGAGAATTCCATTCCCTTGTTTGATATGTCACCTATGTTTTGGGTGATATACCCGAAGCCCGTCGTTTCAGGAATGGGAACAGCAAAGAGGAGATCAGAGGTGTTCTTGATATAGAAATCACCGATGAAGCTCACGCGGTTTTTAAACATTGAAAGGTCAATACCAAGGTTGTACTGGGTTGTAACCTCCCATTTGAGGGCCTGGTTAGGCATCACCGTAGGAGCTGCGCCCGAATATGTCAGGTAGTTGGTTCCTATTGAGAACTCGCCACCGGAGACATAGTTGGGGATTGATTCATTTCCGCCCTGGCCAATGCTAAGCCTTAATTTACCGTCGGAGAGGAACCCCAGTCTGTCAGCAAATGACTCATCGGAGAACCTCCATGCAGCCGAGGCTGACGGGAAGTAGCCAAACCTGTTTTCGGCACCGAACCTTGATGATCCGTCTGCCCTGAGGTTGGCTTCTGCCAGGTATTTACCCTTGTAGTTGTATGTTAATCTGCCGAAAAATGACATCATCGAATGCTCGTCAGTCCTGTTGACAGCCTGATTGGAGATGGTACCGGCACCGTTTAGTGTTGTGATGTTGTCACTGACAAAATAGAGTCCATCAAGACCTGTTGTTTCCAGTTTCCATTCCTGCATGCTGAACCCTGCCATGGCAGCGATCTCATGAGATTCTCCTATTTTGGTATTATAAGTAAGGTAGTTCTCATTGGCCCATGTCATGTTTGTCGTGGCCCTTACCTTACCCCAGTTGTATCCGGCACGATAGTCAACGGTAGTTGGATAGAACTCATCCTCCTTCATGGTGATGTAATCTATGCTAACACTTGTTCTGAACATCAGACCTTTCATTATATCGTATTCAAGATACTGGTTTCCGATGAGCCTGTTTGTAACATTGAGGTGCGTGCACTCTTCGGCCATGCCGACAGGGTTTCTCTTACCGTTGAAATAATTTATGGGTGAGCCGTCAGGATAGGTAAGTGAGTATATCGGTGGTCTGACAAGGATTGACTGCACAAGGCTGAGGTTTCCTGTACCGCCGGCATTTATCCTGTTGTTTTTACCGTTGGTGAAAGAGATGTTCTGGCCAATGGTAACCTTGTCGGACACTTTAAAGTCTGTGTTTAACCTTGAAGTGATCCTCTTGTAATTGGAGGCAAGGAAGATACCATCCTGGTCAAGGTAGGAGGTGCTGAATGCATATTTTGCTGTCTCACTACCGCCCTGCACACCCAGTTCGACCTGATGCTGCCAGGCCTTGCGGTACATCACGCTCTGCCAGTCAACATCACCGTTGTTCATCGGGTTGAGAGAGTCGATAGCCGTCCAGTGAGGTTCTGTAGGTGTTGTGGCGTTATTGTATCTATCCAGGTTTGCATAGGAATCGATAATGATATCACGCCACTGCTGTGCGTTGAGAACGCCGAGGTGACGTGTTATCTCGCTGATGCCGCTGAAGTAGTTCAGTGTGACGGTTGCAATCCCCGCCCTGCCTCTTTTTGTGGTAATAAGGACAACGCCGTTGGCAGCCCTTGATCCGTAGATGGCTGTTGAGGCAGCGTCCTTCAGCACTTCGATGGATTCTATATCACCGGGGTTAATATCTGCCAGTGGATTAAGGCCGTGCTGGTCATAACCGTTAAGAGATGTGAGGGTGGTTGATTCTACCGGTACGCCATCGATGACATAGAGAGGGTCATTCCCCGAGTTGAGGGATGAGTATCCTCTTACCCTGACTGTAATGCCATCGCCGGGGGCGCCGGAGTTTGAGGTCACAACCACGCCGGAGGCTCGTCCCTGCAGTGCTGATAGCACATCCTTGACAGGTGTATTTTCAAGGCTGGCTGCGCTGATTGAAGAGATTGACCCTGTAAGGTCTCTCTTCTTCTTGAAGCCGTAACCAACCACGACCAGCTCTTCGATCATTGTGACATCGCTCTGCATGGCTATGTTGATCACTGATCGTGATCCGACGGTCACATCCTGTGAAGCGTAACCGACAGATGTAAACTGCAGAACGGTGTTGTTTGATGGTACCTCAATGGTGTATGATCCGTCGAGGTTTGAAGCCACGCCGGTGGTGGTACCTTTGATCACGATGGTCACTCCTGGAAGCTGTTCACCTGTTGATGCGTCGGTGACCATTCCCGTGACCCTTTTCTGCTGGAGCCCGAGGGTTGACGATGCGGCAGCGCTGAATGTTATCAGCACTGAGAGCATAATCATTAACCCCGTCAGCAGAACCGGTTTCTTCCATTTCATTTCTGAACAGAAGAGCACGTTCACTTGCTTTTTTTTCATAATTTTGAGAGTTTAGGGTTTAATTTAAATCCTTACGCTTAACTGCTCCCGGGAAGCATCGACATAATGTATCCGGGAGCGGCTTTGTTTATCTGCAAAATGTTAACACATTATTATTCTGCGATTTAACGGTTTGAACGAAGTCTCACTGATCAAATTTATGCTATAATATTAAAATAAGCAAACGTTTGCGTAACTTTTTGCTTAAAGAGATGTTTTTTTAACATTTACTCATTCTCCGGGGGTTTTATCAGAATGCGGATATAGATAAGATGTCATACACATTATACTGTTTAGCTGTTATTTAATATAGTCTGATAAATATATTATCAAGATAATTTTTAACTTCGTACTCTTATCAAACGTTTGCTTAATTTGAATAGCATTAACTTTATACCATGCCCGGCACTAGAGTTACCATAAAGGATCTGGCGAAAAGGATGAACCTTTCCGTTTCCACTATCTCCAGAGCTCTGCACAACAACCCCAGCATAGGAGCTGAAACCACCGCAGAGGTATGGAAACTGGCCAAGCAACTGGGCTATTTCCCAAACTCGGTTGCATCAAACCTGCGCCGCAGGAAAACAAACATGATTGGTGTGATCGTACCCCGCATTGACATCACATTCCATTCACATGTCATCAGCGGTGTGGAAGAGGTGGCCTACAAAATGGGCTACAATGTCACCATTTACCAGTCGCACGATTCCCTTGAGAGAGAGGTGGCTATCACAAGCATCCTCCAGACGAACATGGTCGCAGGAATAATTGCATGCCTGGCTCTCGAGACGCAGGACTGCGGTCACTTCGCCCGGTTTAACAACCAGAAAGTACCCCTGGTTTTTTATGACAGGGTAAGCAATGATCTTGAGGCGAGCAAGGTGATCATTGACGATTTCGATGCTGCATTCAGGGTAACACAACACCTTATTAATATAGGCTGCAAACGTATCGCCCATATCGCAGGGTGTCTCACCACCTCAATATTCTCGGCAAGACTTGATGGTTACAAGGCAGCTTTAGCTAAGAACAACCTCCCGTTTGATCAGAATATGGTCTGTTGCGCCAGCGACCTGAGTTACGAGGAGGGTGCCAGGTGCACAAAGAAGCTGCTCAAGCTGACTGAGATGCCTGATGGTTTGTTTTGTGCAAACGACTATACGGCGATAGGGGCCATTCAGGTCATCAAGAAAAACAACCTGCGCATACCGGAAGACATCGCCGTGGCGGGATTCAGCAACTATCCCGTCTCCACTATCATCGAGCCAGCCCTGACAACCATTGACGACCGCGCCTTCGAAATGGGCAAGACCGCAGCCCGTATGCTCATAAGACAGGTAGAAGAGAGAGATACAAACATCGCTTCGGAAACAATAGTTATCAGGACTGACCTCATCGTACGCGATTCCACCAGGAGACAACCGGTTCAGCCCTGAGACAGAATCTCCATGTCGCTACGCTCCGTCATACAGTCTTGCCGGAGCACAGCGGAGATCCTCGACTGTAAAGTCGGGACGGTCTGTAGCTTCGCTCCGTCTGAGGGTCGGAAGTCTGTAAAGTCAAAAGTCATCAGAGTTTAAGGTCCAGACATTTCTTGTCCTGAAATAGGCTTACACAAAATGTAAACTTTTTTCAGGACGGGTCGACACTCCCGACTTCATCAGGACAGGTTCGTGTACAGGATCTGGCTTCGCCGAACTAACCGCTAATTGGCGGTTCAGTTCAGAGCTGCGCTCATCAACCTGAAGGTCATATTCTTAATTCTTAATTCGTAATTCTTAATTCTTATGCTTATCCCCCTTTGCCTCTGGTTCATCAGATCATATAATCACATTTTAAGGGTACGGATGGTCATTTTTCATTTTTTTTCATATTTTTACGCCGCTTTTGAACTAAAACCTTCTTAAAAGCACTCTTAAACAAGCATCATTTAAACAAATAATCATTTTTGCAGGAAGTAAAAAATTGATTAACCTTAAACAATAAATGCACAGTAAACTCAAAAATGTGTAATTAAATCGGAAACTCATGAAAAAAATTATTACAGTAATTTCCGCACTCGTTGTTACCGGGTCTCTCTTTGCAGGCGGACTGGTTACCAACACCAATCAGAGTGCACTCTACACGAGGCTGCAAAGCCGCAATGCATCGACTGGTATTGATGCTGTCTATTATAACCCGGCAGGACTGACCAAGCTCTCTGACGGCTTTCACTTCTCGCTCAATAATCAGACCATTGGTCAGACCCAGAAGGTGACTACAGCCTATGATTTCCTGAACGGCACACCAAAAGAGTATGTAGGTAAGGTAAGCGCACCTGTATACCCCGGCGTCTACGCTGCATATAAGACAGGCAAGCTTGCCCTGTCAGTAGGTTTCAATCCTGTTGGCGGTGGCGGCGGAGCAACATATGAGAGCGGCCTTCCTTCATTCGAGATGCAGGTTGCCAACCTGGTGCCTCTGCTGATCGGCACCCTGACACCACTTGATCAGGCAATCTTCGGCGCAACAGGCACTGACCCCAACTTCAATGGTGTCACCGGCTACGGCTCTGACATTTACTTCAAGGGATCGTCAATCTACTTCGGCCTGCAGGTTAACGCCGCATACGAGATCAACGAGATGCTTTCAGTAGCTGTCGGTGGCAGGTATGTTATGGCTAACAACACATATGAAGGTTACATTCAGGGTGTGACTATCACAGCTCCTGCAGCCTACGGCGGCGTGCAGACCCCAGGAAACTATCTCAGGACCGTTGCATCTGTTCCCGGCGTACCTGCAGGAACAGTAGCCGTGCTGAACGGTACTGCTGCCTACATTGACGATGCAACCACCGTTGAGGCAGACGCCGTCATGAAGGGAAGTGGCATCACACCGATCCTCTCTCTGAACTTTGCCCCTGTTGGTGATCTTATTAACATAGGCCTGAAGTACGAGTTCAAAACCAAAATGGAACTCACCACCACTGTCAACGACGGCAAGGATGCTGAAGGAATGTTCATCCAGGACTCAGTAGCAATAGCTGATATGCCCGCAATGCTGGCCCTCGGCGTTGACATCAAGCCTTCAGACAGACTACTCGTCTCAGGTAGCTTCAACTACTATTTTGATAAGGGCGTCGACTATGACGGACAGAGTGATGTTGATATAAACAAGATTGACAAGAACTTCATTGAGGCTGCACTTGGTCTACAGGTTGGCCTGACTGAAAAACTCTGTGTCAGTGCAGGATGGCTTACAACAATCACCGGTGTTAATGACAACTACCAGAGCGACCTCAAATACAGTCTGAACACCAACACTTTCGGTGGCGGTTTCGGGTTCAAAGTCAATGATATGCTCGATATTAACCTTGGTGGCTCCTACACAATGTACAAGGAAGGATCAAGAACATATATCGGTGCTGCCGGGCAGGCAACAGACCTCTATAACAAGAGCACCTGGATTGCTGCCATCGGTCTCGACTTCCATTTCTAGAACCAACCAACATATGAAAAGAGGCGATGCGCCATTGACCATCTGAAATTAGTAAAACCTGTCTGATGAAACTGCAGACAGATCAGGCGGATCGCCAATCAACAAAGAAAGAGCCCCATAACCCGGGGCTCTTCTCTTTTTCAGTATTCGGCGCCCTGCCGTTTCAGGTTCTCAAGGTAAAGTTTCAGGTCAGGAGTGTCAGAAGTCATCATCCTTGTATACCATTGGCGTGCCGACTCCTGCCTGCCCATGCTGCGGTCAAGCAGGATCAGTGCAGTATAAACCGATCCTTCAATACCCAGATTCAGGCTGTCAGTCTTATTAATAATATCCTCATAGATACGGTAGGCAGCCATTGAATCGCCTGCACCTGACAGGGAAAATGCTTCGTTAAGCTCACCATTCAGCCCCTCATCTGTCACAATCCCCCTGAATGAGAGACAGCCACCGACACATTCCTCAACAATGGAGAACCACGGCAGCATCCCTGTGGCTGGAAAGGTAAGAGAGAAGGCAGCCTTCTCTCCCGGACGCTTGAACTTATAGGTGGCAGGGCAGTAAGGCAATCCCTTTAATCCTGTCATCTTTAATCTTACCCCGTCAGGCCTTACAAGATAGGTGTTCCGGTCAATGCAGAAAAAGGCGTTGTTGATATCGCTCATGACCGTCAACCAGACAACGGTGGCATCAGTATTGAAATCGATTCTCACTATCTCGGCTGTCAGAGGCGACTTAAGACCGTAATTGGGGCTCAGCACACTCTGTGCAACTGCTGTATAACAAAATACCATCAATATCAGTATGATTACTTTCTCTTTCATCCGTATATAGTTTTTTATTTATGGTCAGATGGAACCGCATATGATTGAAAATGAAATGTATTAATACTCTTTTGTGATGTAATCAATCATGTGGGTTTCATCATATTATAATTTGTTTGAAAGGGTATGACAACTTCTCCTGAAATGCAGGCACCCATCCATGCCCCTGGTTTCCTGCTGATACGCTAAGCCTCACAGAACTGCTGACACGGTAATGTTTTTGTAACCACGGGTAGTTCATATAATCCGGTTAACGTCAATTATCATACCGTAAAGTTAGTGATTTAGACTGATAGCCTTTTCAGTCTTTTTTCTCATTCTATCTATGCAGGCCAACTCTATGTTTGTAACAACTTTGTAACATTTGTGTAATCCTATTGTAACATAAGTTAAGGAATCTTGTATTGTCAAACCATCTATCATAAATCTGATGCAAAATAGGACCGTTATTTTTATTCTCACCGGTCAGGAACCTGAGAATTTCACCTAACCTTATTGGGTAGGTACATGCCTACAGATGAATAAAACCACTGACAGCAAACATGTACTTGACATAAGGGAGCTCTCCATTGCCTATGAGCCGGGCCATTATGCCGTCAATGATGTCAGCGCCTCCACAAAGCGTAACAGCATCACCACCATAATGGGCCCCGCCGGCTGCGGAAAGAGCACACTGCTACGTGCCATGAACCGCATGCATGAGCTCTACCCGAACAT
>JAVEYS010000081.1:0-10564 GCA_034003345.1 Bacteroidales bacterium | reverse complement strand
TCCGGCCTCGGTCAGCAGCTTCATGTTATTGATGTGGATGAGGCTGTAGGGTGTCTCTCGTGGTACAAGTATCAGGCGCCGGCGTTCCTTCAGGATCACGTCGGCAGCCCGGGTGATGAGGTCGTCGGAGACGCCGTGGGCTATTCGGCCTACCATGCCCATGGAGGCAGGACAGATGATCATGGTGTCGTATGATGATGAGCCCGAGGCAAAGGGAGCGTTGAAGTCGTTGTTGCTCCACAGTTTTTCGGTGCCGGCAGGCAGATACTTTGTGCCAGTCTCATAGAGCATGATCTCTTCGGCGTTACCAGTGAAGATGACAGCTACCTCCGCCGGCGGCTCCGAAAGTTCGCGCGACTGTGCCGCCTGTCCGTGCATGTAACCACCCTGTCCGGGAAGCGGCTCCGAAAGTTCGCGCAGCCTCTCCAGCAGCTTCAGGGCATACACTGCCCCGCTGGCTCCGGTGATGGCAACGATTATCTTTCTGCGGTTATTACTCATTTATGCAATTTTATTGCAAGGTGCATGTGAGAAAAAGAGGGAGGGGACTGTTCCTTTCCGTATCCACTCCAGTTTATCCTCATTATTTTATTTCCGTTATGCAACAAATATGGTGCAAAATAGAAACGAAACAAAATCATTCATCTCTATATTATTCCGGCAAACTATCTTGATACTACGGAAGTTGGGGTCTAATTCCCCTCCTTAACCATAATTTGCCTTACGATCTTGGCGATATACT
This sequence comes from Bacteroidales bacterium, assembly GCA_034003345.1. GTDB lineage: Bacteria > Bacteroidota > Bacteroidia > Bacteroidales > VadinHA17 > SR-FBR-E99. The sequence goes on along the minus strand of JAVEYS010000081.1, from coordinate 9,822 downwards.
TGCCGAGGATGTCAAACTCAATGTTAACCACTGTCCCCACCTTTATCTGATGAAAATTTGTCACCTCCCAGGTGAATGGTATGATGGCCACTTCAAACGACCTGTCTTTTGAGTTAACAACGGTGAGACTCACTCCGTTCACGCTTACAGAGCCTTTTTCCACGGTGATATGCTCGGGCGATGTAGGCTCGTATTCAAAGGTGTAGTACCATGATCCCTCCGCCTCGCGCACCGAGGTGCATGTAGCGGTGAGGTCGACGTGCCCCTGCACCATATGACCGTCAAGGCGGCCGTCAAGGCGTGTGCTGCGCTCGAGGTTCACCTTGTCGCCCGGCTTCAGCAGTCTCAGGTTGGTCTTTTCCAGTGTCTCGCGTATGGCGGTGACGGTATAGGTGTCACCCTCCTTTTTTACCACTGTCAGGCATACGCCGCTGTGCGATATGCTCTGGTCTATCTTCAGCTCACCGGTGAATGAACAGCGCATGGTTATGTGTATGTTATCCCTGTCGTGTTCAATACGCACCACCGGTGCAGCCTCTTCTACTATTCCTGAAAACATGTTGTCATATATTAATACCCCGTAAAGATACTAAATGTATTTACATCGGAGGAGGTCACCCCGTGGGTTTGACAGGCTACAGCCGGCAGTCTTTGACGAAGGCAGGCTGAGGGTGGAGCCTTTCCAGGTTATAGTCAATTTCATTTTTGAAATACTGTCAAAAGGATTATTTATAGTAATAACCATTACAGTAACGACAGTTACAATAAATTCAATAACTTTGTGCTGTAATATAAAAGAAGAGATATGAAATTCATTGACCGCGAAAGTGAGTTGGAGATGCTTGAAGAAATAAGGAAAAGATCTGAAATATCTGCTATGATGACTGTCATTACAGGTCGCAGGAGGATTGGCAAGACAACTCTGACAATTAAGGCTTTCGGGGCTCATCCCTTTCTCTATCTTTTTATTGTGAGAAAAAGTGAAATATTGCTCTGCCAGGATTTCATTGAAGAGATCAACCATGAACTTAAAATCAATGTGTTAGGTGAGTTCAATAGTTTTGCCCGTCTGTTTGAGTACCTGCTTGTACTATCGGAAAGCAGGCCATTTACCCTGGTAATTGATGAGTTTCAGGAATTTTTAAACGTTAACCGGTCTGTTTACGGAGAAATACAGAAATTGTGGGACAGGCATAAAGCCAGTGCAAAAATGAATCTTATTTTGTGTGGCTCGGTTTATTCCATGATGAAGAGGATTTTTGAGGATGAAAAAGAACCTTTGTTTGGACGTGCTAATGAACGCATTTATCTCAGGCCGTTTAATGTTGATGTAGTGAAAGATTTACTGACTGATAACTTCCCGGAAGTCAAAAACAATGATATCCTTGCCTTCTACACAATTACCGGAGGTGCGGCAAGATATGTCGAGATTTTCTTTGATAAGGGAAAATATACCCTTTCGGGGATGATTGATGAAATAATAAGGGAGAACTCCCTTCTCATCGACGAAGGCAAGAACGTATTGATAGAAGAATTCGGTAAAGATTATAGTACTTATTTTTCAATTTTGTCACTCATTTCTTCATCAAAAACATCGAGACCCGCTATTGAATCAGTTTTACAGAAAGACATCGGCGGCTATCTCGATAAACTGGAGAAAGAATATATGCTGATAAAGAGTGTAAGGCCTGTGCTTTCAAAACCGGGAGGCAGAATACAGAAATACGTCATAGATGACAATTTTCTGACGTTCTGGTTCCGTTTTGTCTATAAGTATCGTGGGGCACTGGAGATTGGAAATTACAAATATGTTAAGGCTATAGTAAGACGTGATTTCAGTACCTGGAGCGGAATTTTCCTTGAGAAATATTTCAGAGAGAAAATTGCCATGAGTGGAGATTATACTTCTCTGGGCAGCTATTGGGAAAAAGGAAACCGCAATGAGATTGATATTGTGGCTATTGATGATATGAATAAGAAGGCACTCATTGCTGAGGTAAAAATGAAAAAAGAAAATTTCAGACCCACCATTCTCCGAAAGAGTGCACAAAATCTGGCAAACAAACTTGGAGATTATAAGATTGAATACAGATCATTCTCCCTGAATGATATAAGGGAGAATTTTTAGACGGGCCACAAACCATCAGACCTTCTCCACAAGCATCCTGACCACCTGCTCCTCGATATCTATCTCTCTGGTTGCCGGTGAGGTGAGGCTGGCGGCAGGAGCCAGTGATATATCCAGCGCCAGCGTCTGGGAGGCGATATAGCCGGAGTGCTTTCTGACGGCCTCGCCTATCACCGGCAGATCCTCAATAACGATCTTTATCTTGTCGGTAACTTCGAACCCGCTCTCCTTGCGTATGTTCTGTATACGGTTCACGAACTCGCGGGCGATGCCCTCGTGCTGCAGCTCGTCGGTGACGGTGATGTCGAGTGCCACGGTCAGACTGCCCTCATTGGTGACGAGCCATCCGGGGATATCCTCGGAGATGATCTCCACCTCATCTGTGGTGATGGTATGGTTCTCGCCGTCAAGCATCAGGTCCCATTTCCCGTGTTTCTCGAACTCAGCTATCCCCTGCTGTGTCATGGCCATGATTGCTGCTCCGGCCTCCTTCATCTTCTTCCCGAAGCGTGGTCCCAGAAGCTTGAAGTTGGGTTTGACCTTGCGTATCAGTATGCCGGAGGTATCATCAACATATTCAACATCCTTGACGTTGACCTCAGACAGTATGAGCGACCTGACAGCGTCGAAGTTCTTGCGGAACTGGCTATTGGTCACAGGCAACATGATCTTTGCCAGCGGCTGTCTCACTCTTATGTTGACGCGCCGGCGCAGGGCAAGGATCATCGATGATATCTTCTGAGCTATCTCCATCCTCTCCTCGAGGTTCTTGTCTATCAGCTTTTCATCCCAGGAGGGGAAGGCAGTAAGATGCACGGAGTCCTCCGTATGACTGCCGCTCACAGAGTTAAGATCATTGAAGATACGGTCAGTGAAGAAGGGTATGATGGGTGAGGCAAGCATTGTCACGGTCTCCAGACAGGTGTAGAGTGTCTGGTAAGCTGACAGCTTGTCTTCGTCGAGTCCGCCGCCCCAGTACCGCTTGCGGTTGAGACGCACGTACCAGTTCGAGAGGTTCTCGGTGACAAACTCGGAGATGGCCCTCCCTGCCGGGGTGAGGTCATAATCATCATAACGTTGGGTCACATCCCTGATAAGCGTGTTCAGCAGTGAGATGATCCACCGGTCTATCTCGGGCCTCTTATTAACAGGCACCTGTGGTTCTTTGCCGGTGAAGCCGTCGACATTGGCATAGAGGGCAAAGAAAGAATAGGTATTGTACAGTGTGCCGAAGAATTTGCGTTTCACCTCTTCCACTCCCGAGATGTCAAAGCGGAGGTTATCCCACGGCTGGGCGTTGGTGAGCATGTACCAGCGCAGGGCATCAGAACCGTGCTCCCCCATGGCGGAGAAGGGATCGACGGCGTTACCCAGACGCTTAGACATCTTATTACCGTTCTTATCGAGCACCAGCCCGTTGGAGATAATATTTTTATATGATACTGAGTCAGAGATCATCGTGGCGATAGCGTGGAGGGTAAAGAACCATCCGCGTGTCTGATCAACACCTTCGGCTATGTAATCAGCCGGGAACATCTCTGAAAAATTCTCCTTGTTCTCGAAGGGATAGTGTGCCTGTGCATAGGGCATGGCTCCCGAGTCAAACCATACGTCTATCAGGTCGGGCTCGCGCCGCATGGGCCTTCCTGTCTTGCTGACGAGGATGATGCCATCAACGTAAGGGCGGTGCAGATCAAGGAGGGAATAGTTCGCCGTGCTGTTGTCGCCCTCAACGAAGGCGGCCAGAGGGTTATGTGTCATGAAGCCGGCATCGATGCTGCGGGTTATCTCCATCTTAAGCTCGGCCAGTGATCCTATGCACATCTCCTCCTGACGGTCGTCGGTCATCCATATGGGCAGTGGTGTGCCCCAGTAGCGTGAACGCGACAGGTTCCAGTCGACGAGATTCTCGAGCCACTTGCCAAAACGGCCGGTGCCGGTGCTCTCGGGCTTCCAGTTGATGGTGTTGTTCAGCTCTATCATGCGGTCACGCAGCGCGGTGGTGCGTATGAACCATGAGTCGAGAGGGTAATAAAGCACAGGTTTATCAGTACGCCAGCAGTGCGGGTAGTTGTGCACCTGCTTCTCTATACGGAACACCTTACCCTCCTGCTTGAGCATCACGGCTATGTCAACATCAAGAGTGGCATCGCCATCCTTCAGAGTGTCATCGTATTCATTCTTGACGTAGCGGCCGGCGAACGGACCGTACGTATCGGTGTTGACGTGAGTGGCAATGAAGGCCTGGTCCATATCGCGCAGTGGCACCATACGTCCGCGCCGGTCAACCAGCGGTCCCTGGAGGCCGTCAGACATAAGCACCATCAGCGGCGGGATACCATGCTCACGGCCGGCACGATAGTCGTCGGCACCGAAGGTGGGAGCAATATGAACAATGCCGGTACCGTCAACGGTGGTGACGAAATCGCCAGTGATCACACGGAAAGCCCCCTCACCGGGATTGACCCAGTCAATCAGCTGATCGTAGTCTATCCCTTTGAGTACTGATCCTTTGAATGTATCTGTGACATCGTACCCGAGCTTTTTGTCCGGAGCGAATATCTCCGGGATAAGATCTTCGGCGAGGATGACGGTGATAGGCTCTGAGGTATAGGGATTGGTTGTGCGTACCCTTGCATAGGTGATCCCCGGGCCTACAGCCAGCGCGGTGTTTGAGGGGAGTGTCCATGGGGTGGTGGTCCACGCCATGATCTTCACGCTCTCGGTGTCAACACCACTGAAGAGGAACTTCGATTTTTCATTGTGGACGACATTGAAGAGGGCGATACAGGTGGTGTCCTTCACATCGCGGTAGCACCCCGGCATGTTCAGCTCGTGCGAGCTGAGACCAGTCCCGGCGGCGGGAGAGAAGGGCTGTATGGTGTACCCTTCGTAGAGGAGGTCTTTCTTGTAGAGCTCCTTCAGCAGCCACCAGAGGGTTTCGATGTACCTGTTATCGTATGTGATATATGGATTATCCATGTCTATCCAGTATCCCATATGGCTGGTAAGGTCTTTCCATACGTCGGTATACTTCATCACGTCCCTGCGGCAGGCGGCATTATAATCGTCAACAGAGATCTTCGTTCCGATATCTTCCTTGGTGATACCCAGGGATTTTTCAACGCCCAGCTCCACAGGCAGACCGTGGGTATCCCATCCTGCCTTGCGCTTCACCTCATAGCCCTGCATTGTCTTGTAACGGCATATGGCGTCCTTGATGGAACGAGACATGACATGATGTATTCCGGGCATCCCGTTGGCCGAGGGGGGTCCCTCATAGAAGATAAACTCACCCTTACCGTCACGGCTGCGGACAGACCTGCGGAAGGTGTCGTTCTCGTCCCACATCTTCAACACCTCAGTATTTATTTTCGGGAGGTCAAGACCCTTATATTCGGGAAATCTATTGGACATACAAGCTAATTTTACAGCCTGCAAAGATAAACAAAATGTGTGAAGGTCTGAAGGTCTTATATCTGAAGGTTCCGACTCCCTTCCGGGTAGTTATTTGCCTCATGATCGCCGACTGGTATCTTCCGGGTCTGCATGGCTAATTCTACAATAAAAACCTAAAAAACAAGTTTATACAATATTATTTTCAGACTGCATGACTGCATGACAGCAAGACCACAGGACAATAAAAGAATCACTGATTTTAATACAACAAATTGTATTACATTTGCGTATTAAAAATTTAACACCGGTAGCCATGGCAGAAAAGACGAGATACTCTGATGAGGAGCTGGAGGAGTTCAGAAAGATAATTCTGGACAAGCTTGATAAAGCAAGGAGAGACTACGATGTTCTCAAGGCAAGTATTTCCCACGAGGATAACAATGATACTATGGACACCTCTCCCACTTTTAAGGTATTGGAAGAGGGTGCCACCACATTGTCAAAGGAGGAGGCCGGCAGGCTGGCCCAGCGTCAGCTGAAGTTCATACAGCATCTTCAGGGCGCAATGATACGGATAGAGAATAAAACCTATGGCATCTGTCGTGAGACGGGGCAGCTCATAAGCAAGGAGCGTCTCCGCGCTGTTCCCCACGCAACCCTCTGCATGGAGGCCAAGTTGAAGCAGAAATAGTCTGTCCGCCATTCGGCGGACTCTCCCGCGGCCTGCAATCGTGCAGTCCTGCAGTCCAAAATTCTAAATGATTTTCAACTAACCAGGTGAGTTATTCCCTGTGGTTACCTGTTTGTATGCCTGCCTGACCGTCCCGACTTACAGTCGGTGATCTATGCTGCGCTCCGGCAAGACTGACCGAAGCAACAGACCGACTCTACTTACAGTCGTGGATTTGCGCCGTGCTCCGGCAAGACTGACCGAAGCAACAGACCGCAATAACTAAAGACTGCAAGACCGTTAAGCGGAGCGGGCGTTCCTGAAGAAGATATTATAAACGCTGCGGAAGAAATAGCGGACATCAGTGCGCAGGGGATCCTTGTCCCAGGCATCGAAATACCTCAGCTCAGAATGCTGTATAGCCTCCAGGCTGGAAGGCATATCAGCGTAATAGGGCGGGAGCAGTCCGGGCTTGTACCTGATGCGTCTGTCACGTATATCGTCATCATACAGGTTGAAATAGTGGTTTGAAAGAGGTCGCACCCCGAATATCTTTATTTCGCCTCTGAATACATTAACGATCATTGGCAGCTCGTCAAGCCATATGCGTCTTGCTATGTGACCCCAGGAGGTGACACGGAAGTCATGTTTCATTTTTCCACCCTCGGCGAGGTCATGCATATTGTAGACATAATCCTGTATATACTCTGAATAGGGGTGCATGGTTCGCATCTTATAGACATTGAACAGGCGGCCGTCGCGTCCGACGCGCGGCAGGGCAATGATCATCCCGTAGCCGGTCTCATTTACCCGGAGCGGGGCTGACCGTCGCTGTGCCTTGATACATAACATATTGCCCACAAATTTTTCCTGTTTTATACTGAACCCTGCACGCGAGAGCCTTCCAAGAACCTCGGCTCTTGAAAAGGTAGGATTAGCACCCCCGGAGAGCAGCTCCCACATTCTCCTGGTGATACGCAGGCGGGGAAAGACACGGTTAATCAGGAAATCAGGCAGCGCTATAAGGTAAAAAAGCACTGACGAATATTTCTGTCTCAGTCGGCGAGCCCTCTGCTCAAGCGTCTCCACCGAACAGAGATAGATGCCATCATCAGACAGCCTGACATTTACTGTCTCTAGAAATTTATCCAGCTGCCTGATGCTGTTCATCGGCTTAAGGTTGATGATGCATGTATAGTTTCCCTGTTCAAGGTTCTGTATATTAAAAGCTTCTGATGTAGAGACTATTGCCAGTCGTGTCACCTCGTCACTTCTGACCATTGATGACAGTACCTCAGCCCTATCGCGTGAGCATCCCTCCTGCAGTCTCATGGAAAGAACCGGGTCAGGGATCATGTCATTGCCGTTCACCGGATGCGACTGTGCAACCAGTTCGCGTTCAGAGAGTCTCATCTCTGCCTGCATCATCAGTGGCGCCCGTCTGAAGGCCAGATACAGCGTTCCGAAGGCCAGCTCCAGCAAGGTGGCAGTGATTGCCGTTCCGAACACCACCTGTCTCGAATAGCTCAGGTCACGCAGGGCGAAGAGCAGGAGAGCCGCAATACTTGTAGCGATCAGGTTGGCTGACAGGACATGTCTGAGTAGCGAGCGGAGATTGACTATATGGCCGCGGCCTATCTTGCCGCTGACAAGAGAAACAAGAATCCAGAGGAATGCCAGTACAATGAAAAAGGTAATATGTGATGGAATGTAAGCCTTGATCCCCGCAGGTTTCAACATAGTCATCAACACATACGACAGTGCAAGAATCAGTATATCAGCGGAGAGCGTGTATACTCTGAAGCGTCTTTTATCCATATCCCCCTAAGTTTATCAACAGACAGCTGCAAATATCCACTAAGAGTTATCTTTGTGAAACCCTAAAAGAGTGAACTATTCAACATACATAGTAACTTTATTAACACTTCTATTATTGTGTTGCGGCCTTCCGGGGTATTCACAATCCATACCCGAGCCGGTGGCTGACGAGGCTATCTACCTTTTTCTTGATGAGCTGGCAGGCGATGGTGTGATAGAGATGAACAACGTTGTAAAGCCTTTCAGCCGGGGGCTTATCACCGAAAAGCTGGAAGAGGCTATGGGCTCGCACGACTTGCTTACCGGGCGTCAGAAGAAGGAGCTTGCATTCTGGCTTGGCACATACAACCTCACAGAAGATGACGGCAGGGTGAAGCTACTGTTCAATCCGGCTACGGCACAGTACCGCGACTCACTCTTCAGCATCACCGCATCACCAATATTGGGACTGTCTGCAGGATCTACCAGAGGCTTGCATGAGGAGAATACCATCAGCTGGAAGAATGGCGCGAAGGTGTACGGCAACTATGGCCGATGGGCTTTTTTCGTTGCACTGCAGGACAATCACCAGGATCCTATGCTGGGTGAGCCGCAGTTTCTGACTACAGAACGTGGCGGGCATATTAAAAACGGCACTGACTTTTCGGATATGACCGGCGGGGTGAGCTACATGTGGGAGTGGGGCGATATCTCCTTTCTTAAGGACTCTCCGGTATGGGGCAGCGGCTATGCCGGGACAAACATCTTCTCCGGCAGGGCGCCATCGTTCATGCAGGTGAGGCTTCACCTGAAACCGGCGCACTGGGCTGAGATGACCTGGCTGCACGGGTGGCTCACCTCGATGGTGATCGACTCCACCCGTTCATACTGGGTCTCCAACGCATACGGCACTGATTACCGTGAGGTATACCACCGTAAGTACATCTCCGCAAACATCTTCACCTTTACGCCTGTTGAAAGGCTGCATGTATCACTGGGTAACAGTGTCATCTGGTCAGACCCGCGGCTGACACCCTATTTTCTGATGCCCGTATTCTTTTATAAGTCGGTAGACCATGCCGTCAACTCCGGCATCGATAACAGCAACTCGCAGATGTTCATTGATATAAGCTCAAACAACATAAGACATCTGCATCTCTACGGTACTCTCTTTATTGACGAGCTCTCAACAGCACGGTTTACCACCCCCGACTATAACTTCTTCTCCTGGAAAGGAGGATTACGTGCCGGCAATTTCCGCTTCACCCCCAACATATGGTTCACGGCAGAGTGCACCTTCACCTACCCGCTCACCTTCCAGCACAATGTGCCCGTCACCACTTTTGAGAACCAGGGTTACAACATGGGTCACTGGCTACGTGATAACAGCAGGAGCTGGTACTTCGCCATTGATTATAAACCTCTCAGGGCATCAACCATCCGTCTCTGGCACGAACGGTCGGAGAGGGGTCCCGATTACCAGAGCATAGGAGGCAGCAGGCTGGGACTGCCATACCTGGAGACAATTGAGTGGAGTAACGTAGCCACAGGACTGGATATAAGTTACCTGATCACCGGCGGCGTGCAGGTAAGGGCTGCCCTGACAAGACGCAATGTTGAAGGACAGGAAGAGTGGTACCCGGCATACCTCTACGGGCAGACAACCACCATAACCGGTGGGGTCGTCTGGGGGTTCTAGGTCTGAAAGTCTAAAGCCCGGAGGCCTGATGTCAGTAAATAACCTTCAGACCCCGGGTCATGATACCACATATCATGATATCACAGGCTATGATACCGCAGGTCTGCAGGACTTAACCGCTCCTTGCGG
>JAVEYS010000080.1:0-11040 GCA_034003345.1 Bacteroidales bacterium | reverse complement strand
AAGCCATAACCTCGGCAGAAAACTTACTGACAGCGAAGTCTTCGGTTTCTCACAGGTCAACTCCGAACACTGCCGCCACAAGATCTTCAACGGTACCTGTATCATTGACGGAGAGGAACACAACACCTCACTCTTTAGCATGATACGGCTCACCACCGAGACCAATCCCAACCATGTGGTCTCGGCCTACAGGGATAACTGTGCCATTCTTGAGGGACCGGAGGTGGAACAGTTTGCGCCGGCCAGGCAGGACAGGCCTGATTTCTTCGACACCAGAAAGATCAACGCCGTTCTGACCCTTAAGGCCGAGACGCATAACTTCCCGACAACGGTTGAGCCCTTCAACGGCGCCGCGACGGGGACGGGAGGGGAGATACGCGACCGCATCGCGGGAGGCAAAGGCACCCTGCCTGTTGCCGGTACCGCTGTCTACATGACCTCCTACCCTAGACCCGATGGTCCTCGTCAATGGGAGAAAAGCACTCAACCCCGGCAATGGCTCTATCAGACCCCGGAGGAGATACTCATAAAAGCCTCCAATGGTGCCAGCGACTTCGGAAACAAATTTGGCCAGCCCCTGATCTGCGGGTCAGTGATGACCTTCGAACACTTCGAAGGTCCCCGGCGCTACGGGTTTGACAAGGTAATAATGCTTGCCGGCGGCATAGGCCTCGGAAAGCGTGAGGACAGCATGAAGGACACTCCTCAGAAGGGTGATGTCATTGTGCTGCTTGGCGGCGACAACTATCGCATTGGCATGGGCGGCGGAGCTGTCTCTTCTGTTGACACCGGAGCATATGACAGTGCCATAGAGCTTAACGCCGTACAGAGAGCCAATCCGGAGATGCAGAAAAGGGTCTACAATGCCCTCAGAGCTATGGCGGAAAGCGATATCAATCCTGTCATCTCTCTCCATGACCATGGTGCAGGAGGCCATCTGAACTGCCTCTCGGAACTGGTGGAATCAACAGGTGGTAAGATAGATATCAGCAAACTGCCTCTGGGTGACCCCACCCTGTCTGCAAGAGAGATAATAGGCAATGAATCACAGGAACGGATGGGCCTGGTGATGAGAAGAAGCGATGTGGATACACTGTCTGCCGTAGCCAATCGTGAACGGGCACCTATATATGTTATCGGTGAGGTGACGGGTGATAACCAGTTCACCTTCTATAACACGGTGACAGAAGAGAAACCTATTGACCTTCAGCTGAACGACTTCTTCGGCAAGCCACCACGAACGGTAATGACTGATAATACACTTAGTATGCCATTAAGGGAGGTTGAATACAACCCATCAGACCCCGCCAGATACCTCCCGGCAGTACTCCAGCTTGAGGAGGTAGCCTGCAAAGACTGGCTTACGAATAAGGTCGACCGTTCAGTTACAGGGAGGTTGGCAAAACAACAATGTGCCGGAGAACTTCAACTCCCTCTTAATGATCTGGGAGCAATAACCCTTGACTACCGGGGGAAGAAGGGCATGGCGACAGCACTGGGACATGCGCCGGCAGCAGGACTGGTCAACGCAGCGGCCGGATCGGTGCTCTCCATAGCCGAAGCTCTTACTAACCTCGTCTGGGCACCGCTGGCTGACGGCCTCAGAAGTGTGTCTCTCTCCGCCAACTGGATGTGGCCTTGCAAGAACCAGGGTGAAGATGCAAGACTCTATGAAGCAGTAAAGGCCGCCAGCGAATTCGCCATGGCCCTGGGGATAAACATACCCACAGGCAAAGACAGCCTCTCAATGACACAGAAGTATCCTGACGGAGTGGTCTACAGTCCGGGTACTGTCATTATCACCGCTGCGGCAGAGGTTGATGATGTACGCTCAATCATTGAGCCCGTGATGATAAATGATCTGGAAACGGCTATCTTTTATATTGACATGAGCGCCATGAGTCATGCCCTCGGCGGCAGTGCCCTGGGCCAGACTCTGGGCAGTATGGGGACACACGCACCCTCGGTGGATGACCCGGCTTGTTTTGTCAGAGTATTCGACGCCCTGCAGGAGATGATAAAAAGTAAAATGATCATTGCCGGACACGATATTTCTGCAGGGGGCATGATAACAACAGTGTTGGAGATGTGCTACTCTAACCGCGAGGGTGGAATGGCGCTGAACATGACCGAGATCGGCGAAGACGACACAGTAAGACTGCTCTTCAGTCAGAACCCCGGTGTGATAATACAGGTAGCCAACGAAGCAGAGGCTGAGGAGTTCCTGCTGGAAAGAGAGATCCGGTACTTCAGCATTGGCCAGCCGGTAACAGAAAGGAAGATATTTGTTACCAACGGCACCGGCAAATTCGCATTTGACATTGACGAGTGCCGGTCTCTGTGGTATCGGAGCTCATACCTCCTTGACCGCAGGCAGTGCGGACCTGAGCTTGCAAAGGAGAGGTATGATAACCATGGTCACAAGGCACTTGAGTTTGACCTTAAGAACTATAAAGCCAGCTTCGACGCACTGGGCATTACCCCTGACCGGAAGAGTCATACAGGCGTTAAAGCTGCAATCATCAGAGAGAAGGGTGTTAACGGCGACAGGGAGATGGCATACGCCCTCTGGCTTGCCGGCTTTGATGTAAAGGATGTACATATGACTGACCTGATCACAGGCCGCGAGACACTGGAAGAACTGAATATGATTGTCTTTGTAGGGGGATTCTCCAACTCAGACGTACTGGGCTCAGCAAAAGGATGGGCAGGAGCATTCAGATACAACGAAAAAGCACGTATAGCCCTTGAGAAATTCTATAAGAGAGATGACACTCTCACGCTGGGAGTCTGTAACGGATGCCAGCTGATGGTTGAACTTGGTCTCATTGTTACCGGACATGATGAGATGCCTCGCCTTGAACGCAATGCTTCATGCAAGTTCGAATCGGACTTTCTGGGTGTGAAAATATATCCCGGCAACTCGGTCATGCTGACAGGACTCGAAGGGATGGAACTGGGTATATGGGTTGCCCACGGCGAAGGAAGGTTCGTTCTGCCATACCCCGAGGAGAAGTATAATATTGTCATGAAGTACAGCAGAAGCCATTACCCTGCCAATCCTAACGGGTCAATGTATGACGCGGCAGGCATCTGCTCAGCTGATGGCAGGCATCTGGCAATAATGCCTCATCTCGAAAGAGCATACTTTCCCTGGCAATGTGCATTCTATCCTTCTGACAGACGCAATGACGACACCACACCATGGATTATGGCATTCATTAATGCAAGGAAATGGGTTGAATCAAAAAGAAAATGAGACTGTGAAACTACCCGGGCACTCCCCGGTTAGTTTACCATTGGCTTCAGAATCAAAGAATTAATAAGCGTGTGCTTGTCAATATTCAGTTTCGACAGGTCTGAGCTATGAGGTTCAACCTTATCACTGATCACCTGTATCTGGTATTCGCCAGGCTGGCTGAAAAAAATCGATCCCATATGTGAGTCAGCCCTGTACCACGGTTCCCTCACACTTTTGTCATTCCTGATAATCTCATCGCCTACAGGCTTCTTGGTGAGACGCGTGTCACCTGCGGTTATGATCACATTATCTGAATAGCTAAGCTGTAAAGTGTCGCACGTGAGGCTTGAAAGCCATACATCAAAGCGCCCAGGTTTATTAACAGTAAACAACCATTCAGCTGTGTTATACTGTGGATTGTCATCGACCTGAATGAGGTCGGCCTCTGCTATCAACAGCTCAACACCCTTGTCCTGATCAGCATATTTTTCAGGTTTAGCCTGATGTCTGGCATCATAAGCAGAACCTTCATTCTTGCATGAGGTAACACCTGCAAGTACAGTAAGAGCACAGAATAACAATATATTTATATAATTTCTCATCCTACGGGTAATTTTAACCATTCATATAACGTCAAAAACCATTCCAGAGTTCACCTGAGATTTATGGCGCCAAAGTAAAATCAATTTTCGGACATATAAAACAGCGTAAAATCAAATATTTACAACTTCAGGAAAAGTTTTCAACCGTCAGCTGTTGTCCGTACGTTTATTCTTCGTAACAGACCCCTCTTTTTCGTTGCCGGTTCAGGGAGTGCAGCAGCCACCAGTTCGGCAATATCGCTCACCTTAGTCGCAGTTGCCTGTGCAAAGGTCTTCTTACACAGCGGACAGGCAGTGATTAGTTCGTCAGGCGACGACTGTGTAAGGATTCTGGCGGCATCAGCAGCTATCAGCGCACGTTTGCCTGATGCCAGAGTAAGGTTGCCCAGGCTGCCGCCGCAACAGAGTGACATATTCCGCTCCTGAGATGTCTGCTGAAGATCAGCCACGTAGCTAATCACCTGCCTTGGCTCATCGTATATACCTGACCCACGACCCAGCTCGCACGGGTCGTGATAAGCCACCTTTTTGTGAAGATATCCCAGACGCAATGACCCCTCCTCTATCAGAAGGTTTATAAACTCGGAATGATGCATCACCTGTGCCTCGAGGTAATAGCTCTCCCTGAATACCTTGTAACAGATAGGACATGAGGTCACAAGTATCCTTGCCCCTGATCTCCATATTATATCAGAGTTATGGTTGATCAGTTCACGTGCCTCCCTGTCTCTCCCTGCCAGCATCAGAGGTCTTCCACAGCATACGCCTCCCTGCTCATCCATAAAACGGTAACTGACGCCGGCACTCTTCATGATCTTCTTCATTGCCACTATCACTGAAGGAGTGAGATGTGTCATGCACCCGGCAAAGAAGAGCACGTCAGCCTGGCTCGGATCCTCCTTCGCCAGGTAATTATATGACTGTGTGGGCTGCTTCTCTATTGTGCTTCTCTTTCTCATGAGTGAATAGCTCTCCATCAAGCCCGTCTTTGTCTCCTGCCGCTCTCCCTGTCTCCTCTCTATCAGGCGCATAGGACCCAGTTCAATACCAACGGGACATACCTCCTCGCACCTTCCGCACATCAGGCAGTTGGCAGTGATGGCTGAAATATCCCTGTCATTCCTGAGCCCTTTAATGAAGTAAGCCGACTGGATATCATGTATTCCTGCAGCATAACTCATCTGGCACACACTGATACATATTCCGCATGAAGAGCAGGCATGTGTCTGCACTTCAGTGTAGGAAGACGATCTGTCTCCGGTAGCAATACCGGAGTTACGCATAAATATCAGGAACAGTTCTACCGGTATATGAAAGTATCTTGATACAGGCAGCAGTAAAAAGAAAGTCCCCAGTGCTATCGAATAGAGCCACCAGAAATATGGTGCAATATCGGCTGCTGGAAGAACCGATGCCAGTGTAGCGCCAAGGTTACCTGTAAGGAAGCTGCCGCTGCCCCAGGCACCGCAGGTGAAACTCTCAGCAAGCAGACGGGCGGGGAATATAAGCCACAGGCTTATCAACGCCAGACGGTCAATCCATGTATGCCTGGTAGTCTTTTTCATTCCCATCATCCCGGGTATGAATCTCTTTACCATCGCCAGCAGGAGGCCTGAGAGGATGAACGCCAGGAGCAGATCCATCCAGAAGTTATAGATGCTGGCAAAACCTGTGGCCCCATGTTCCGGGTTAAACCACCTGAAGAAGATGGCATGTGAGGGAGGATTGAGATGTCTCGCCCCGAAAAAGTCAGCTTCAATGGTTCCGAAGACGATAAGCAGAAACCATCCAAACGCCAGGCTCATATGCATATAACCCAGGACGGGGTTCTTGCGGAATATCCTGCGGTGGAGCAGACTCTCCATGAATATCTCCCTGAGGCTTTGCATGAAAGGCCTGCCGAAGAATCCTCTCTGAAGACGCAGCTTGTCAGAACGCGACAGTCCCCTGAACCAGACGATGCTGCGTACCACACTGTATATCAGTATGAAGTACAACCCAAGGTTGAATGGTAATATGAAGATCTCAGAGCTCATTTCTGTCAAGTTTCCTGATGGCGGCACTCGCTGCTGCCACAACATTTCGTGTATTCACGCCTCTCGGGCATACCAGAAGGCATTTGCCACAAAGCATACACCGAGTTACCTCCTCACGTAACGGGTCAATCTCCCCACGACGAATATATGTATTCATACGCCTGAGATTAAATGACTTATGATACCCGGCTGTGCATGTAGCGGTGCATGCACCACAGGCAAAACAAAGTTTGAAACTCGGCTCCATCAGAGTGACATAATCCCGCACCTTCCGGTCTGAGGTATCATAATCAATACGCCGGCTGCGGTTGATGGTAAACCCGAACTTGTTTGCCTTCTCCATATTCATCGTCCGTTACAATATCTCACCGTCTCTTCCACAGCTGCACGGGCATGTGATATTGTATCGGTGATATTCATGGGAGCAGTGCAGGTGCCGGCAAAAAACACCCCCTTAATGTTGCTGCGGTTGTTGCCAAAGTGATGATCGGCTGTCTCGAGAAACCTGTTGATCCCGGTTCTTAACCCTGATGCTTCAGCAACCATGGCTCCTGTCTTCGACATCTCCATCCCCACCATCAGTATCATCAGATCGAGCTCCATCTTCAATGGCCTGCTGGCGAGTGTGTCCTCCACCTTGATAACCAATCTGTTATTGATATTCACCGATGCTTCCGACACCTTGCCCCTGATGAAGTTGACGTTATGAACTTCCTGTGATTCACGGTAAAGCTCCTCATAGTAAGGGCCATACATCCTCATATCCATATAGAAACAGAAGACCTCGCACGAAGGGATCATCTTCCTTATCTCTATAGCCTGTTTGACAGCTGTGACACAACAGACCTTTGAGCAGTGGTTATTGTTGACCTTCTCATCGCGTGATCCCACGCAATGGATTAGTCCTACACGCGACGGCACAGTGCCGTCAGACTTGACTATCCGGCCACCGTTGAACATATCCTCAAGCTCGGCAGAGGTAATGACATTGTCATAGATGCCGTAGCCGTATTCCTCCTTGCGCCGGGCATCAAAGAGGTCAAAGCCGGTTGCCACTATTACTGCATCAGCCTTCTCTTCCGTTCCGCCTGATAGATTAACCGTAACCTCATGGCCGTGATGCCTGATCTTTTCAACTGTTGTACCGGTAATAAGATTTATATTATGATGTTCAATCCTTTTTCTGAGGTAATCACGCACCTCATCTGCCGGTCTGCGGTCAGGAAAAAGGGCATGCCAACGGGCCAGGTGCCCGCCCGGATCCTGACCCTTCTCTACCAGTGTCACCCTGAATCCCATCTCGGCGAGTGCTCCGGCAGCTTCCATCCCTGCCACACCACCGCCGGCTACCACAACATGTTTCAATGCCTCTTTCATCCGTTAATGAGGTTAGCAGGTTCAGGCAGCCTCGTACCGTCCTTTGCAAGGAATCTCAGGGCAGGATCAGCCTTAATGCCCATCTTACGGAGAAGGGGAAGCGACTGAACATTGTGATACTGAAGACCCAGTTCCCATGGATCATAGCCAAGCACCAGCCCGGCTACCTCCTCATATGTGAGTACGGGAATCCCCTGTCCGTCAGCCCCATAAGTAATGCCGTCGATTTCGTTTATTGTATACTGCCAGCGATCCATGAACATGGTGCATCCGGGGCAGTTAGCGATGATCATATCCGGCTGGTAGGGCTCCATCGACTCAAATTTCTTACGTGAGGCGAAAAGCGAATAGCCCCTGTTGGCCTGCACCAGATACTGTCTGAAACCGAAGCCACAGCAATGGCGACGCTCAGGATAGTCGATTATCTCACCACCCCATGACTCAACCATTCCAACCAGGACATGCGGGAACTCAGCACCGCCTACTCCATACTTCGGGAACATCTTCGAATAGTGGCATCCTATATGCTCCACCACTTTCAGTGGCCTGCCAGTGTTGAGATCATAAAGATTGTACTTTGCCTTGCGTGCTATCTCATCCCTGAACTTATAAATGATATCACTGGTGTGCGAGATTGTCTCAGGAACATCGAAGGTCCTTCCTGTAGCTTTGAACAGATCCTCACGCGTCCTTTCCAGTGTCTCGGGAAAATGTTTCCAGGTCTCCAGTATTTCAGAATATATACCAAAAGAGGTGACGCATGAAATGGCTATGTGTCTGTACCCTGCCTCAGTGGCCAGTGCAAAATGACGGGCGACTACCGCCTGTATTGTTTCAAACGGCACCACATCACCGTGATAGCCTATCCCGGTACATGTTGTGTGCCTTGGATCCTCATACACATCCTTGCCCAGATCCTCGCGCAGAATCTTCAGAAAATACTGCTCAGAACCGGCAAAGAAAGTCTGCCTGATACATGACCTGACATAAAAGAAATGGTCGTCAGGAATCTCTTTCTGGTACTCTGCCCAGATCCTTTTTTTACCTTCCAGTTTCATATGAATCCTTTCTTACCTCTTCTGTCTCGCCCTGATGACAGCCACTGTCAGCGGAGACCACATGTCTGTAATATTCAAAATCTCTTCCATCCTTCCTGAATTCCAGGCCCATCTCGCCAGCCTTCTTCTCCGATGCCACCTCAATAGCATCATAAAGATCCTGCCCTCCGGTAACTCTGAAGATGCTCTTCAGTTCATCAAGAACATCATCGCTGATCTTCCTCGTAGGGCCCTCCTTTCCGTTAAGCTCACCGCCAAGACGGGCCAGCGAGTCATCAAGGTGGTTATAGTAGTGTTCCCATACCGGTCCCTGCTCAGGATGAGCTTCAGGATCAACGTCATATGACACAATGCAGTATCCGTACTTCAGCACGTTGTCTCCGACTGTTCGCTTTATTGCGAACTGTTGTCTACCCTTCTCCGAAGCGGTGAAATAACCCAGTTGCTGTGAGACTCTCCTCAGGGCCATGATCACCATACCTGGAGTGTTACCGCGAGGACAACGCGTCTTGCAGCTCATACACTGGCCACAGTACCAGATGGTATCGCTCATGAGCAGTTCCCTGATAACATCGTTGTTTCGTGTCTGTACCAGGTCCATAACCCTCCTCGGATCATAATTGTAATATTCAGCTGCAGGGCAGATGCCAGTGCATATCCCGCAGTTCATGCATGCCTTCAGTCCTTCTTCGAACCGGACATCCTTCATAAGCATTGAATAGAGATCCTCCATAAGTTTTTTTTGCCCTTTTCAGGAAGTTCAAAAATACTAAGGAAGGCCGTGCCAGGGAACAGGCTTAAAACCTATTTTCCGGAGGTATTTATACTTAGGAAAAAATGGATCATTGAGCAAACAGGATTGATCCGGCAGGAATGTAATGACAGAGTCTAATGCCGGGCTTGGACTGCATTAATAGTTCGGGATAGCCCGGATGTAACACCGGCACAAGCCGGAGTCCCGTAGAACGGGGCGACAAATTGAGGAGTATACGACGAACCGAACCGCAGTTTGGTGGTGAGCTCGCCAGAGGCAAATCCTGACCCCGAAGGGAGTCGGGACCTTCAGGCCCTCAGACCTTGCTACCTCAGACCTACAGACCTTCAGACCTTCAGACCCTCAGACCTTGCTACCTCAGACCGTCAATCCTCACCTGGCGAACAATGCATCCAGCACCTGATAATTTACCTTACAGTTTTCGATCTTTATGTTCCCGGCAAGCTGCATAAGAGTTCTATATGCATCATCAGGCGCCGGGGCAGGACCGGCATCCTTCCAGAATTCGATTATATCAGAATATCCGTCAGGGATTGTGACATTCATGATCCCGCTTTCAGAATCCAGCTTCTTGACAGTCCACCACGCCCATCCGATGCTGTCCGTCTCAAAAAGCTCAACAGCCGAACGGTACCAGTCATTATTGTTCTCACCTGACTCACCCATCCAGAGCGGCACATTCTGTTGCTCCCTGATATCCAGAAATTTCTGTATTGTCTCCACAGTAGTCGGGTTCCAGTACTTGTGAAAACTGTAAACCATGTTTGAATCCCACGGGGGCGTCAGCCCGGCAAAGTCATTGGCAAACTGGTTCCCTTCGATGAAAATAATATGATTGGTGTCAACCGCACGGATTTCCGCAGTGATCTCTTCAAACAGCTTTCGCAATGCTGCATTGCCTTCAAGCGGATAATTGGTTTCGTTGATCAGGTCATAGCCCCCTATCCACTTCTCATCCCTGTAGCGCTCAGCAAGCTTTCCCCATAGCGCTATGGTCTTATTCCTGTTCAGCCCGCTTTCCCAGAGATTTGGCTTTGTAGTATCTACATCGGCTATGGGGATATCATTACCCTGGCCTCCCGGCGCTGCATGAAGATCAAGTATGAGGTAAATCTCATTCTCTCCACACCAGCTGAGGAGCGAATCCGTCAGCGCGAAACCGGTCTCCAGCCATGTGTTACCGCCTTCCAGGGGTTCTTTCTCAATCGGCAGTGTAAAGAGATTATAGTGCATAGGCAGCCTGACTGAGTTGAACCCCCAGGCTTTGAGTGAATCAAGATCCCGTCTTGTGATCATGTTTTTAAGCCATGCATCATAAAACTCCCCGCACCTCTCCTCGCCTATCAGGGCTGTTATCCTGTTCTTTATGTCATACTGAGCAGGTGTCACCTGGGCAAGCCTGAGCATGTATGGCTCCTGAAGCATCCAACCGCCTAAGCCAATGCCTCGCAGCAGAACAAATTCTCCTTTCCCGTTTACTATATGCCTGCCATCTGTCCTTAGAAACCCTGTATCAGAACGATTACATGACACCATAAGGCAGATCGTCATGGCTAAAAACACTGTTTTTTTCATATCGCATCTATTTATCCCGCATTCAAGATAAATAATTTATCCGGAAGAGGTAACTTTATTTTCAAACAAGCAATGATGAAAAAATACAGTTTAATTCCCGCATTTACGATGATGTTCACAGTCATCATCATAACCGGCTCATGCAGAAAGGAAAAGATCATTTTATTATGATCCTTGACGCAGTCCCTTTCAATGATTCAATCTGAACAGATATAGAACTATGGCACTGGGCAAAAACGGTTATCGATTACCATGTCATATCATTTTATTACCTGCTCCCGGAAGATTAACCATCTGATTAAACCAAATGGTAACTATTTGCTCTTAGCGCCTGACAAGGTCACTGTTTCACACACGGCAGCATATCTCCATGCTT
>JAVEYS010000079.1:0-11437 GCA_034003345.1 Bacteroidales bacterium | reverse complement strand
CGGAGAAGAAGAGCCAGGTGCCCTGTTTGTCTGCCTGCTGGAAGATGGAGAGGGCTATGTCAATGGCAGCCATCCCCGACTGGGCCAGCAGTGCCCATTCAGAACCCTCAATGGCCAACACAGCCTCCTCTGCCGCCACCACGGTAGGATTGCGGTATCGTGAATAGATGTAAAGGTCAGGTTCACGTTCATGTTGTGTCTCTGCCGCAAATGCTCCTGACGTGTCTCCGGCAGTGGGCAGCTCAAAACCGGCATCACGATAGACCGGAGTCCTGATGCTGTTTATCTCTCTCTTTTTCATATTTGTTTATAAAGTGTTCTGAAATTGTATTTTTAATGTTTATCGGAATGAAATCGTTGAAGAAAAGGACCCTGTCAGCCACGATTCCTGCCAAAAATAACACAAGTGCTGCAATATCGGTGACAGGACTGCCGGGGTAGATTAGCATAAAGACCACAGGAAGGGCCATAGCCCTGAAATAATAAAGATTACTGACGGCTCTGCCCTTCTCCGCCGTCCGGTAACGTATTACCACTGAGACAGCTGCCAGCATTGAGAAGACAAGGAATATGGTCCGCGGTTCGATGAACCACGAGACGGCATAGATACCTGAAAAGAATGCCTGGCCACTGTGCAGCTTAAGTGCAGTTGTTCTGTCTGCATTAAAATAGACAAGGTCAATTGAGATCAGGGTTATGAGGGCTATTGCTCCGGTGATCACAGGAGGAATGAGTCCGGGACTGATCCAGTGCAACAGTGCAAGGATCGTCAGTAGCGCCACCATGGCAATCTCCCGGCTCAGGGGTGAGGAGATAATATTTATTACCGCCCTCCATGACCTGCGGGGTACACCCAGGTGGACCAGCGAGACGGCCATCGCTCCTGTCATGAGGATGAATGGTATAGCCCGGACTCCTCCTCCGGCACTGTTGAGGGCATATATTATCAGTATGGCCGATGCCGCGGTCACCAGCAAAGAAAAAGCAATCAGACTCCACTCCTTTAACAACCATTTAGTATCATGGCCTGACAGAAGCGTTTCACCCTCCTCTTCATCCTCAATGGGTTCAGCAGGAATAATCAGAGGTGCATTTAGGGTATCTGTTCCCTTGATAACTATTGACGGGCCTATACCTGTTTCAGGGAACCAGGCCACGCCGACAGGCTCAAAATACTGCTGCTCAACAATCTTCAGCGCCCCTGTAGGGCAGGCTGTGACACACGCGGGATCAACGTTCTCAGCAGCTCTCGCGTAACACATGTGACATTTCTCAATATACCCGAGGGTTTTATTGATTGCGGGTGCATCGTAAGGACATTGCCATGTACAGTAGCCACACCCCATACACCTGTCGGCGTGATGGATCACCGCACCGGAGGCCTCAATGGTATAGGCTTTCGCGGGGCAGGCCTCAGCACAGGCAGGTTTTGCACAGTGGTTGCAAGCCAGCGAGAGGTTTATCACCCTCAGTAATGGCAAAGCACTGTCGTTCCACGTAAAAATGCTCCTGGTGCCCGGCTGAAACCCGTTCTCGAGGGTACAGGCCGCATTGCACGCCTGGCAGCTGACACACAGTGATGCATCAAACACAAACCCCTTTCTCATGACGTTATCTTCTCTATGTCCACCCTGGTATTATGGAAAGCGGCACCATGGCCCATGTCCGTCTCTGTCGGCTTGATGAGGCCGTTGACTCCTCCCCCCTCGGAAAGCCATATGCCGTTCGGGAAGACAATACTGCCGCTCCTGACTCGTGCTGTGACTCTTACTCTGCCTGTGACCTCACTGCGTGAATTAAATATCCTGATCATGTCACCGCTTTTTAGCCCGTACCTGCGGGCATCACCAACGGAGATCTCCCAGGCCGGTTCATCAATAACATTTTTTACCACCTCCAGGTTTCCGAACTGTGAATGGATTCGCGAGGATATATTGGGTGTCATCAGTCTGAAAGGAAGATGTGATTCACCAAAGTCATCAGGCGGATCGTATGAAGGCAGCGGACTGACACCCCATAGCCGTACGGCATCATCAGACCACAGTTCGATCTTGCCGGAGGGGGTGCCGAATTTCAGGCTGCTGTATGCTGGCTCCTCATTCTGCAAGGGTATGACCGGTTGTTTCATCAGCTCATCAACTGAGAAACCCGGGGTCTGGCTTATACGCCCGGCAAGCCACCCGTCATACTCATCAGGAGAAGGTATGCCTGCAACGCCGTCAGCCTCTATTCCCATCTTTGCCGCCAGACGCCAGTATATCTCACTCTCCGGCATCACTTCACCCGGGGGATCAATGACAGCAGGTTTGTATTGCACATATGGATTCCAGTACGAACCTACTATGTCAGCCTGTTCAAAAATACCCTTTGCCGGCAGGATAATATCAGCCAGAGCTGCGGTATCATTCATAAACTGTTCGACTACAATCTTAAAGGGAACCGCCTGCAGAGCCCTTATCGCCTCGATGCTGCCGGGGAGCTGTGTGGCAGGATTGCCCCTTTCGATCCACGCTATCTCTATACCCGGGTCTTTTATTGCCAGAAGATCAGGGCCGAACGTTGCCATGGAGATGGCTCTTCGGAAAGGCCTGTCCGTTTCAGGATCAGGATAATAGCTGAGCGGCTCCTTCACCTCATCGAAGATATAACTCTGGAGATTGGCGAAGTTAAAACCGCATCCCGTACGGCCGATCATGCCTGTGATGACCGGTATGGTGAGTATTGATCTTATCGTCTGGCCACCGTTGGTGTAGCGCTGAAGGCCGTAGCCGGCAATGACGGTGAGTCTCTTGCTCTCCCCTGCCATCAGTGCAAGTTCTTCAATGGCGGAAGCAGGTATTCCGGTGATATCCTGTGCCTTATCCGGTGTTATGTCAAGTGACGCTTTGAACTTCTCAAAACCTGAGACATACTTGTCTATGAACTCTCTGTTCTCCAGGCCTTTGCCGATAATGACCTTTGCCATTGCCAGGGCCAATGCAGCGTCGGTCCCGGGCCTGGGCCTGATGAGCATGTCTGCCTTGTCAGCTGTAGACGTACGGCGCGGATCTATTACCACCACCTTTGCACCGTTCTTCCTCGCACGGTCAATGTGGATCATCTCCTGCACATTGGTTTCGGCAGAATTCTTCCCCCAGATGATGATGAGGTCTGCACTGGCGAGATCCCACGGCACATTGTGCTTCACCTCACCGAGGGTCAGTCTGACAGCCTCCAGTCCTGCCGGCCAGCAGAGGTTTCCATAGGTTGTTGTTGCGCCGCCGAACAACTTCCAGAAGGTTGTGGCGATCTCATTGCTGAGCCCTGAGTAGCCACTGCCCTTGTAAAAGAGGACTGAATGCGGGCCGTGGTTCTTCCTGGCTGTAAGGAGCTTCCCGGCGATAATATCAAGTACTTCTTCAGTTCCGGCACGGGCGAATGATCCGTCTGCCTGCCTCATAAGCGGGTAGACTATACGTGAGGCAGAAAACTCCCTCTCAAGATATGATAGTCCCTTGATACAGGGCCCTTCAGGCGTGGCCAGATTGCCTTCAAAGGGCAGAATGCGCTTCACCATGCCATCCTCGGTGAAGACTCTGAAGGTACATGTGCTGTAGCAATTGCGCGGGCAAACGGTAATGAACTCTTTCATATAAAAAGGCCTGTATTATCAGAGTGCGCCCTCAGGCACAACCTCTGTATCGAGCTCATTTCGTGATTCATTACTGATGAAAATCTTGTATGTTATCTTCATCCTGCCCATGTACTGCATATAGGTGTAGTCCTGCTTCGGTGTCGAATAAGTATCGCCTCCGATGTTAAGTGAGATGTCTGCTTTCGGATAGGCTTTGTCATACCTGTGGTATGTTGAGTATGACTGGGGGTTTAATGTACCGAAGTTAAATTCACCACCCGATGTATTCACCACCACATTACTGAAAACCTGATCGGTGTTATTGAAGATACGTATGTCGGTGGGCCCTTCAGGTTCAATTTTCGTCTTTTTGCAGGCTGTCAATGAGATAATTAAAGCAATGCAGAGTATCAATCTTTTCATAGTCTGGCGTTTGGCTTAAACCAGCTGAAAAGATAATAAATTTGTGCGAATGGGCTATATCTTTTCCATACAGTCTGCCCTGATCCATCCCTTGTTACCATCAGGAAGCTGTATCTCAGTAAACTCGCCCAGTTCCTGCTCTACCGTCACTGTTGTTCCGGAGTGCAGCACGAAAAGCTCGGCGCCGCCATCACCGGGTGCACTGCGACCGGTCACTATACTGCAGCCTATGACGGCCTTATTATTATGGTTGACAAGTGAATTATTGCGTATAGCCAGTGAGACCATCAACGCCGAAAGCGCCACGGCAACCAGGGCAAGCCAGAATGACAGGAGCCTGCCTTTTGCTCTTGCTCTGGTCAGAAAAATGACAGCAAAAATCAATGCCAGAATGAACATGGCTAATGCTAATACCGCCCATATATTAGTAGTTGTCAGCAATGAAAGAA
Organism: Bacteroidales bacterium; assembly: GCA_034003345.1. Taxonomy (GTDB): domain Bacteria; phylum Bacteroidota; class Bacteroidia; order Bacteroidales; family VadinHA17; genus SR-FBR-E99. The sequence goes on along the minus strand of JAVEYS010000079.1, from coordinate 6,952 downwards.
AATTAAACCACCTCACGAAAAAGAGCTCCGGCACAGTCTCAAACCTGTCGGTAATCCTGCTTCTGGCTATCTGGAGATTGTAGTCTGTGTCTTCGTCGGCCGGAGCTATCAGCTTTGCTCTTTCGTAAAAAAGGATGGCGGAAGCATTGTCTCCCGCTTTGAAGAATGCGTTTCCTGCATTATAGAGCAGATCCTCGCTCCTGTAGCCCTCTTCATACAATTGCCTGTAGATGGCTGCCGCACCGGAGAAGTCGCCAGAGCTATAGAGCTCACCGGCCTGGGAGTAGCTCTCCTCAGTTGTCTGTGCAGCTGCTGTCAGCAGCGCTGAAATGAATATTATGAGAACCAGTATTGCCTTTTGCATTGTTTTAACTGTTTAATCAAGCACATCATCAAGCTTCCCAATAAGCGCAGCTGAGCGTTTGCAAAGGGCAGCAGGACTATCTCCTTCGGGCACGCGGGCATACTGTGAATATTCAGTAGCCGACAGTACCTGATCAAGCTCAGCAATAATATCTTCACCGGCCTTCCTTACCCTGAGGGCAGCATAACATTTCTCCCTGGTAAGCTCTGACGGAGGGATTGAGAGCTTATCTCCCAGGAATCCCCACAATGCACGGGCAATCTCGGCATTGACAAGCTCGTTTTTACCTGCGCTGAGCAGGGTGTTAGCTTTAGCCAGATGTTTACGTGCATTTTTTGCCGCTTTGCGGTTACGCAGGCCTGTAATGTCGGCGTTTCGTTTTATCTGTTCACGTCTCAGAAGCAGCACTGCTCCGGTAACAAACAGAGCAAGAAGGTACCACATCCAGTACCACGTGGCGTCAACCAGCGTATCAGTAACCTTTGACAGCCTGCCATTGCCGCTCCTGATGAACCGTATATCCTGCCCTAGATACTTAACATCCTCGCCGGGCATAAATACAGGAGCCACTACCGCTGCTTCCCCGGGAGTGCCTGTCACGGTAACGCTGTAACCGTCGGTCCGTAGCGTAACATACTTTTCCTTCTGCGGATCGAACACTGTATATGATACCGGAGGAATCTCAAATGTTCCTGTATTGCGTGGTATAAGCAGGTATTCAAATGACTTGGCGCCGGCAGCGTTACCTGAACTTTTTACTGTCACTTTCGGATCATATTTTTCTATTCCCTGAGGGAAACTGATGACTGGTTCGCCGGCAAGATTCAGGTTACCTGATCCAGTCAGCGTTATTGTGAGAGTGAGTGCATCATTCACCTCGGCATTAGTTACCGGGAGTGACGATGAGAGAACAAAGGAGCCCACTGCTCCATGAAAATCAGCCGGCCTGGGTTCAGGCAGCGGCCTAACCTTAATGGTCACCGGCTGGGTATTTACCTGCTGTGGCACGGTAGAGACGTTTGAGAAAAAATTATCAAAGAAGGGATCGTCGAAAAAGGGATCCTTGACGTTTGTCCGCTGCTGTACCAGTGCTGTTATCTGCACAGGGTCAATGCGTATGTCGCCCGACACCTGTGGATAAAGAAGGAAGCGCTGCAGTACTCCAGTACCATACTGTACACCGTCAATCATCTCCGGCTCAAGGCTTCGCAACTGAGGCGTCTCTATATCCTCACGAAGGAAGCCTTTTAAGTCGGGATACTTAAGCTCATTAATACCTGACAGGTTTGTACGTGAGTACAGTTTGAGGGTAGCAGTTACAGGCTGACCGACATAAACCTCATGTTTATTAATAAGGAGTCTCAACGATATTTCTGATCCTGATTGCGGTGACCCGGATGAAGGATCGCTCCGGGCCTGCTGTTGTCCGGTAGCCTGCGTTGCAGACTCGCCGGTGACTACAATCTCTCGCTCAGGTGAGCTGACAGTAGCCTTTTTTGTCACAAACTGAGCCGGAGGAACAGTATACCGCCCCTGCACATTCGCCACAACATAATAGATGAGTGTGGTAGATGAGACAGATGTCATCTGCCCGTTTATCCACTGTACGCTACGATTGGTTGACTGTTGCGGACCCTGAACGGAAAAAGAGGCATCAAACCTGGGGGGATTGAACTGACCGTCAGTGGAATTAACTGTATAGACTATCCTGAAACGCTGTCCTGCAACAGCGCTCTCAGGTGCGTCAACGGTGAGCGTGAGCTCCTGGGAAAACATCATTACCGATGTCAGAAGGAAAACCAGTGTCGCCGGAATGCTTTTCATAGCTGCCAAAATTACCAATTTTTAATAACCCTTACCCTGGCTTTTGCAGCCTTATCCCGCTGCACCTTCTCCTTGGTCTCCTTTTCATTTGCAGCCAGGGCGTCAAGAAGGCGCTTTGCATCTTCCCTGCTCAGTGTGGACTGCTGCTGCTGATCCTGCTGCTGATCCTGCTGTTGATCCTGCTGCTGATCCTGCTGCTGATCCTGCTGTTGATCCTGCTGCTGTTGCTGATCGTCTTTATCCTGCTGGTTATCTTTGTTCTTATCCTTCTGATCCTGGTTTTTATCCTTGTTTTGCTGCTGTTGCTTCTGCTGTTCCTCCTCCTGCTTCTTTAACTGGTCCTGAGCATAGGCCAGGTTATACTTGGCATTAAGGTTACCAGGGTTGATCTTCAGCGAGTTGATATATGATTCTATGCTCTCACCGAATTTCTTTTCCTTCAGAAGTGAGTTGCCGAGATTATAGAAGGCCTCTGCCTGTTTCAGGGAATCTCCTTCAACCGCTGAGATGTATCTGGTGAACTCATCTGTTGACTCACCAAACCTGCCCTGCTTATAGAGCGCATCACCCAGGTTAAAGCTTGCATCAGGTAAAGAGCTCTCTGCAGCCTGTGATTTTCTGTACATGCCTTCACTACCTGCATACTCACTCTTCTGGTAGAGCTTGTTGCCCTTCCTGATATATTCCCTCTCCTCCTGTCCGTAAAGAGAGCTACTGACAAGGAGCAGGCATATGCCGGCAACAAGAATCCTGTTGACTGTTTGCTTCCCGATCATTACTTCTTCTTTTTCAATTCCGTTCCTATGATTCCTATCCTCCTGAGCAGGTTGTTTTTCCTGTCAGCTATCAAAAGGTCAATAACCAGAAGGATGAACAGCACAGCGGCCGGTATCAGGTACTGTTCATTATAGTTGGTATACATCACAGCATTTATCTCACTCTTTTTCATACGGCCGATGTCATTATAAATCTCATTCAGTCCAATGCTGGTGTTGTTAGCTCTAACATACCTTCCACCGGTTACCGAGGCTATCTCCTGAAGGCTCTTCTCATCAAGCTTTGAGATGACGGTATTTCCATCCCTGTCTTTGAGATATTCGGTTCTGCCGCTAACAGTAATGGGTATTGGAGAGCCGTCCGGTGAACCAATACCGATGGTGTAAACCACAATACCTTTCTCTCCTGCCTCGCGGGCTTTCACCAGGGCATCGTCCTCATGATTCTCTCCATCAGTGATAATAACGAGAGCCCTGCTCTTGTCGCTCTCCGGAGTGAATGATCTCATTCCCAGATCTATGGCAGAGCCAATGGCTGTGCCTTGTTTAGATACGGCATCCGGGCCGGCAGATGAAAGGAACATCTTGGCTGAGAGATAGTCATTGGTGATGGGTATCTGTGTATAGGCATCGCCGGCAAAGAGTATGAGTCCTATCCTGTCCTCCCGGAGCTGGTCTACGAGTTGGGAGATAGCCTGTTTTGCTCTCTCAAGCCTGGACGGTATGATGTCCGTGGCGAGCATTGAATTACTGACGTCAAGGGCAATCATCACCTCCACCCCTTCTCTTTTGACCTCCTCCAGCCTTGAGCCAAACTGAGGTCTGGCCACTGTAAGCACAGCCATGATAAAGGCAACGAGTCTTATGAAGAACTTGGTCGTCATGCGGGAAGGAGAATAGTCCGGCGACAGTCTCCTGAGAAGGCCAGCATCACCAAAGCGCTCCCTGGCCAGCCTCCTTCTCCTGTTGCCAAGAATCCATATGACGGTAAGTACCGGCACCAGAAGGAGCAGGTAAAGCATGTCAGGCTGTGCAAATCTGAAAGTATCCATGGTACTGCTATGACATGTTTTTCATTAATATATACCGCAGCAGGAGCTCAATGCCAAGGATCAGCATAGCGGCTATAGCCCACGGCATGAATACCTCCTCACGCCTGCTGTGTTCCCTGGTCTCAATCTTCGACTTCTCTAGCTTGTCAATCTCACTGTACACCTGCTCCAGGCTTGTGTTGTCAACAGCCCTGAAGTATCTACCCCCCGTCAGCTCTGCTATCTGTTGCAACAACGCCTCATCTATCTCTACCTGCATCTTCTGGTAACGCATGCCGAACGGTGTCTGAACAGGGTAGTCAGCATAACCCCTGCTTCCCACTCCGATGGTGTAAACCCTGATACCGAAAGTCTTTGCTATCTCAGCTGCAGTGACGGGGTCTATCGATCCCATATTGTTGACACCGTCAGTAAGGAGTATGATCACCTTGCTGATGGCATTGGAATCCTTTATCCTGTTGATGGCAGTTGCCAGTCCTACCCCTATTGCAGTACCATCCTCGATTATACCGCTCTTTACCTCCCTGAGAAGGTTGATCAATACTGCATGATCGGTGGTGAGAGGACATTCAGTGAAACTCTCACCACTGAATACTGTCAGCCCCATGCGATCATAAGGCCTGCTGCTGATAAATTCTGTGGCAACGTTCTTTGAGGCTTCCAGCCTGTCAGGACTGAAGTCGCGCGCAAGCATCGATCCCGACACATCAAGCGCCAGAACAATATCTATTCCTTCAGTTGTTGAACTCTGCCACTTGTCTACATTCTGTGGTCTGGCTATAACAATAATGACCAGTGCTATAATGACCAGTCGCAGGCCAAAGAGGATATGCCTCAGGTAATGACGGAACGTTTTGCGGCCTGTCATGAGGAACCCTGCCGTGGAGAGTTGTACCGGCGCATTAGCTTTAGCCTGGCGGTAGATATAATAGGCCAGAAGCAGCGGTATTATCAGCAGGAACCATAGGAACCATCCGTTCTCAAAAACAATGTTATGCATTATTCCCCCCTTTCTCCTTTGTCTCCTCTTCCGTTACTACAGTCATTTTTGTCTCTTCGACGAACCTGATAGAATCATCATGACACTTCTCATGCAGGCCGCTTTCAGGAACATATTTGGCGAATTTAACCATGTCTGAGATCGACAGCAGCTCCTTCACCATTGACATCTGTGTCCCTGTAGTGACAGCCGCTTTCTGAAGCATCCTCACCGTCTCGTCGGTAGTCAGCTCCGGTGAGCTGATGCCATAACGGTTATCAATATATCTGCGGAGGATGTCTGACAGCCTTGAATAGTACTCCTTGACCTCACCCCTCTGCCAGAGCTCCTCATTTCTGAGGGCAGTAAGCTCCCGCAAGGCAATGACATGAGCAGGTTCAGGCGGAGGAAGAGGCCTGACAAACCTCCTGAGGGGGTTCCTTGGCAGCAGGCGGGCGAGAAAATAGAGCACGATCGCCGCTATTACGGCAATGACAAGCCACGGTAATATTTCCGCGAATGTCACAGGTGCGTTTCTCGGCGGCACAATATCGAAAATAACATCTGTTGTATCCTGCAGAGCAATATCAGGGCGTAACACCTTCAGAGAAGAATAGTCTGAGTAGAATCTGATAAGACTGTCTCCTGATGCTACTTCGGCATAAAAAGGAGGTATCTCGAATGAGCCTGAATCAAATGATGTTATCAGATACCTGTCAGTGATGGTCATATTACCGTCAGGTAATGTGGCCGTATCTCTGGGGCTCCTGCTGAGTACAACTATCTTGCCTGCCAGGGTGTCGCCGGGTGTTAGCAGCCCGGCTACCATTCCTGCCGGCATCTCAGCCGTAACGGAGAAACCTGTCTGATCCCCGATAAGTATGGCGCTCGTGTCAGGTGAAGATGTGACCTTTATCTCCTGAGTAAATGCGGCAACAGACAATACCAGCAAAATGATAACTGTAATTATAACCCTTCTCATAAATCCTACCTGTGTTTAAAGAGTGAGATAAGGGGTTTGATATAGTCTTCACCTGTGCTTATTGATGCCACATCAACACCGCAATTGATAAATGTGTTTTTGACAGAGGCATCATGCCGGGTCCAGTGTGCAGCATACTCACTGCGCACCCTGGAAGAGGAGGTGTCAACCCACATCTCTGTAGCAGTCTCAGGATCGGCCACCTTCATGAAACCCATATCAGGCAGCTCCCTCTCCCTTCTGTCCGTTACACGGAGTGCAACAACATCATGCTTGCCGGAGGCTATTCTAAGTGACTCAACAAACGGGGGTGCCATGAAATCTGACAATATGAAGGCGGTGCACCTCTTTCTCAGCACATTGGTAAGATAACGAAGGGGTTCCGACAGTGAGGTTCCTGATCCCTTAGGCTCATAACTGAGCATCTCACGGATGATCCTGAGCATATGACCTCTTCCCTTCTTGGGCGGAATATATTTCTCAACCCTGTCAGAGAAGAGCATCAGACCTACCTTGTCATTATTGGCTATCACTGAATATGCCAGCACGGCTGCTATCTCGGTCATCATCTCCCTCTTTGTGGAAGCCACTGTTCCGAAGTCGCCTGAGCGACTGACATCAACAAGAAGCATGACTGTCAGCTCACGCTCCTCCTCGAAAATCTTAACGTAAGGGTGTCCCAGGCGGGCAGTGACGTTCCAGTCTATATTGCGGATATCATCACCGAACTGGTATTCACGCACCTCACTGAAGGCCATACCTCGTCCCCTGAAGGCGCTGTGGTACTCACCTGCAAATATCTGTCGTGTAAGGCCCCGCGACCTTATCTCGATCTTTCTTACTTTCTTTAGCAGCTCTGTCGTTTCCACTTTATCCTTTATGCTTTGTCTGCTCATATGTCACGGTGAAAAACCATGACTCTCTTTTTAATATTACCTCTATCTCACTGCCACCGGCCAGGTAAATCCATCTGTT
>JAVEYS010000078.1:0-11514 GCA_034003345.1 Bacteroidales bacterium | reverse complement strand
TGGGATGGGAGACTACGGGACAGTTTGATGGCGGAGTCGACTTCGGGCTCTTTAACAACAGGCTCACCGGTGAGTTCGACTATTACATTAAAAAAACAACCGACCTGCTTCTCTACAGGACCCTGCCATCCACATCAGGTTATCAAGGTGTGTGGAACAATGTAGGCGAACTGGAGAATAAGGGTATCGAATTTGCCCTGCACTCAAATAATCTTACAGGGAAATTCATCTGGACTACTGACCTCAACATGTCTTTCAACCAGAATAAGATAATTGACATCGACGGACCTGAAATTACACCTAACGGAATAAACTACGTAATTGAAGGTCAGCCTATCGGAGTCTTTAAAATGGTCAAGTATGCCGGCGTTGACTCTTCAAATGGCGATGCACTGTATTATGTAAGTGCAGACAGTGATGAGACTACCAATAATTTCAATCTTGCCGAGACACAGATCGTCGGATCACCAAATCCAAAATTCACAGGAGGCTTTAATAACTATTTCGAGTATGCCGGATTTGATCTTAACCTGTTGATAAGTTTCGTTTACGGTAACATGGTATATAACGGAGGTGGCGTATACCAGTCAGCCAACGCCGACTGGTTTGACAACCAGACCGTTGATCAGATGAACAGGTGGCAGAATCCTGGTGATATTACCGACGTTCCCCAGGCACGCCTTGGCGATGGTAATGGCACAAAAACATCCAGCAGGTACCTTTCTGATGCCTCTTATGCAAGGATAAGAAATATCAACCTGGGTTACACCCTGCCGAAGAATATCACCAACCGCATCAAGATGTCTTCAGTGAGGGTTTATCTCGGAGTTCAGAACCTGTACACTCTGACCAATTATAAGGGATGGGACCCCGAAGTCAACTACACCGGTACCGGTCGTTCCACACAGAACACTAACATAATCCAGGGTTATGACTTCTATACTGCACCGCAGGCAAGGACCTATACTCTTGGTATTAATCTCTCATTCTAACGCTAAATACCAATAGTCATGAAAAATACGATATTAAAATATAAGATCTGGATACTGATTGTTCCTGTATTGGCCATGCTTTTCTCATGCACAGAGAAGCTGAATGTCGAGCCAAAACAGTCAATCAAGGCTGAATTAGCACTGACAACATCTGACAACATTAAGGCCGCTTTGGTGGGTGCATACCTGGAAGCCGGTGATCAAACCATATTTGGCTCCTATTTCAATGAATACAGCGAGCTTTACGCAGCAACAACAGATATGAGGTTCATGGGCACATACCAGCAACCGCGTGAATTCATTAGCAAGGAGGCAACCACAACCAATAGCTATGTTGAAATCACCTGGATTAATGCCTATAAGCTGATCAATACCTGCAACAGCCTGCTTCAGCCAGAGGTACTCTCACTACTTGATGCCGGCGAAGAAGAGCTGGTAAGAGGCGAGGCACTGTTTCTCAGAGGTTGGGTAATGTTTGAGATGACAAGACTCTTCGGATTGCCTTATGAAGCGGGCCAGGTAAACAGTCAGCCGGGCGTTCCGATTATCCTGACACCAACCATGCTGATCTCTGATGCTATAATGGTTCCAAGGAGTACTGTTGAAGAGTGTTATGACCAGGCAATAGAAGATCTGACCATGGCACGTGATCTGCTTCCCGGGGAAAATGGTGTCTATGCCACTTCATTTGCTGCAAGCGCCATTCTTGCCCGGCTTTATCTCCAGCAGGGTGAATACGTGCTTGCTGCCACTGAGGCTAACAATGTAATAGAAAATGGCACCTTCAGCCTTGCCCCTACACCGTTTAAAGCATTCAACAATACTGAAAACTCTGTTGAGGACATCTTCGCCATACAGAAGACCGCTACCTCGGATGTCTCATGGCTGGCAGTCATGTATGCATCCCTTGCCGGTGCAGGAAGGGGAGATTATGAAATACAACAGGTATTTCTTGACAGGTTCGATCCGTCTGACCTGCGTGGCATGCTCCAGGAAGACACAGAGGATGGATATACGATTGATGATATTAATAAGATGTACTATATTGGCGTTGGTACCATTTTGAATTATGGCGGTATCAACACTGCCAAGTGGGGCAACTATTACAGGGTTGTTTCCCTCATCAGGCTTGCCGAGATGTATCTCATCAGGGCAGAAGCCAACTTTGAGGATCCGGGCGCTGATATAGGACCCAATAGTCCTACCGAAGATATCAATGAGATCCGTTTCAGAGCCAATGCGCCGCATTACCCATCCGATGTAACAAGAGAAGAGATCAGGGAAGAGAGATATCTTGAGCTGTGCTGGGAAGGCCATCGTCTGCATGACCTTAAGAGGTGGAAGATGGATATCGGCACTGATGCTTACAATGCCGGTAATCTGATCCTTCCGATACCCTTCAGGGAGATGCAGGTGAATGATCTCCTCGAACAGAATGAATGGTACCTTACTGGTAAATAAACTGATAATCTGTACATAATAAAAGGGAGGGTCGCCACTGCGATCCTCCTTTTTCTTTATCTACCCAGCCCTCATACTGTCGCGACTTTACAGTCGGGGATCTCCGCTACGCTACGACAAGACCGCAAGACTTCAAGACAGAAGAGCGAGGGCCCGGACTGCAGAGATGGCCAATCCGGCGACAGACGTCAGACCTTCTTCAAGGCCTCCAGGACTCTCTCAGGAGTGAAGGGCACCCTGAAGAGCCTGGCTCCCGTGGCGTCATATATAGCATTGCCAACAGCTGCCCCCACGCCTATTATTGCCGGCTCACCGCCTCCCTGTGGGGCCTGGTCCTTCCTGTCCATGATGACACATTCAAGTTCTGGCAACCATGAGAACCTCGGGATCTCATAGCTGTCGAAATTCCTGTCCCTGACATTCCCTCCGTCAAATCTCACCTCTTCGGTGAGTGTATATCCGAGTGCCATTGTCAGGCATCCTTCCATCTGTATGAGTGCGCCCTGCGGGTTGACACAGAGGCCCATATCCTGGGCACATGCCAGCCGGAGGACCTTTATCCTCCCGGTGCTCTTACTCACCTTTACCTCGGCCATATGCGCCACCCAGGTACCTGCATCCGTGCCACAGGCAATGCCTATCCCTCTACCCGAAGGTGTCTTTCCGGGAACGTACCCGAACTTGTCTGCGACTGCCCTGAGAACACCTTTCATCTTTTCATCCTTAAGATTCTTAAGGCGGAACTCAAGCGGATCAATGGCTGCCGCGGCAGCCATGATATCTATCTGTGTCTCTCGGGCAAAGGTGTTAGTGTTGTTGTTCGGAGCGCGCCATGCTCCGGTACCGAAGGGATGAACAGGGTATCTCGTCCTGTCTTCACTGTAGCTGGTTATGCGGGCATTGGGAACATCATAGATGTTGTCCGCTCCCCTTGTCCCTGCAAGATAGACATTGTAGTCCCACAGCACTATCTTACCTGAGCTATCTATTCCCGATCTCACCTTTATTACCGATGCCGGGTGGAATGTGTCATAGAAGAATTCTTCGTCACGGGTCCATGCCACCATTACAGGTCTGCCGGCCAGCCTGGTCAGCCTGGCTGCCTCTATACCCTGCCTGTAGGCACCCTTGCCACCAAAACCGCCGCCAAGGAACGGAGTGATCACCCTGACATTGTCAAGACTGAGGCCAAGCTCCCTGACAATAGCATCCTGCAAACCGAAGGGCGACTGTGTTGAAGCCCATACCGTCAGTTTCTCTCCTTCAAAACGTGCCAGGGCAGTGTGCGGTTCCATCGGGGCGTGAGCCAGGTATGGATCATGGTACTCATGCTCAAACAGTTTCTCGCAGAGCTGGGCAGCAGTCGTGATGTCTCCTCCGGAATGTATCACATTTTCACGATACTCGCCCTTGTTGATGTAATCAAAGATGGTTGTTTCATTTACATCCATCTCATCAAATGCATATTCTGCATTGATCTGTACAACAGCCATATCTGCAACATCCCTCTTCTCGCTCAGGACCGCTATCAGGTCGCCGTCGCGAACAACTTTGACTCCATCCATGATTTCAGCCGATGAAACATCAGCCGATACCAGTCTGGCGCCGTGAGAGGGTGGCCGGAGAATCCTGGCATAGAGCATCCCGGGAAGCTTCAGGTCGCCTGTGTAAATTGCCCTGCCGGTAACCTTTTCATGGGCATCACTGTGCTTCAGTGGTTTACCAACGTATGTAAAGCGTGAATAATCTTCCACCGGGGGCTTTACATCAAGATATTTCTCAAGCTTCTTACCCTTGGCCAGTTCTGCATATGTGATGCTCTTCGAGGGATCACGGGTGTCTCTGATAACGCCCTCCTCCACCTCCAGTCTTGAGGCAGGGAGACCCAGCTTTTCAGAAGCCATAAGTACAAGGACAGCCCTGGCTTCAGCGGCAGCAGCCCTCATTGCCGGTCCGAAAGCACGGGTTGTCAGGGAGCCCCATGTACCCATATCGTATGGACACAGGTCAGTGTCACCCATAACCATCTTTACCCTCTCCAGAGGCACATTGAGCTCATCGGCCATCATCTGCGGAAGAGAGGTAATCACACCCTGTCCCATCTCTATCTTTCCCGTATAACAGGTTACTGTTCCGTCTTCGGCTATATGGAGGAAGGCGTTGTAATCCTTCGTCAGGCTTCTCCGCTGTTCGGCAGATAATGCCAAAAGATCAACAGCTCCCCATGGCGCAAAAAAAAGTACTATACCGCCGCCCAGTGCTTTCACAAAGCTCCTGCGCTTCATGCCTGCTGATACAGATGTATCCGGCTCTCTTTGAATCCTGGATTTCATTGTCCGTTCCCTCCTTTCATTACCCTGGCAGCATCTTTCACTGCATCAATTCTCCTCGTGTGTGCACCGCACCTGCAGAGGTTATCCTCGAGGCCAGCGATGATCTCCTCCCTTGTCGGGGAGGGATTGTTTTCAACCATAGCCACCGCGGTGAGTATCATGCCCGGGGTGCAGTAACCGCACTGTAGGGCATCATGGTCAATAAAAGCCTGCTGCACAGGGTGTAGTTTGCCATCCTTCTCAAGGCCCTCTATTGTGACCACACTCCTGCCCTCCACCTGGCTGACAGGCATCATGCATGACCTTACTGGCTCATTGTCTATCAGAACCGTACATGCACCGCAGAACCCTATTCCGCATCCGAACTTGGTGCCGGTAAGACCGAAATGATCCCTCAGAACCCATAGGAGTAGCTGGTTGGGATCAGTAACCAGCTCGGTCTCTTTGTTGTTCAGTTTGAACCGGATTGTCTCTTCCATCACCTAACAATTTTATTTAGTTCATTCACATAGTCTTCCCGCGTGTCGATGTCCCTCAGCACTGAAGGATCATCTGTCTCAATCACGAAAGTGTCATCAGCATGTCTTTCGGCAAGGATTCTGAGCCCTTCTGTCTCCGGCATTGAAAGTACCTCCTCCCTGTATCTCCTGTTTATAATAAGCGGATGGCCCCGCCTGCCCTGGCACACCGGCATCACTATGCCCCTGCCGCATACCTTATATGCCTCGATGACCCTGTTTATCTCACGGGTCAGTATCATCGGATGGTCACCCGGCAGTATAAGAGCGGCACTATATTCTTCAGGCAGTCTGCTGAGCCCGCATTTCACTGATGAGAGCATGCCAGTACTGTAATGATCATTATAGCTGATGATTACATTATACGTGACTATTTTCTTCTCTATCTCCTCCTTATGAGCTCCCAGAACAACTACGACCTTATCAACATCTGCCGCCATGACATTCCCGATCACCCGTTCAATGATTGTCAGTCCGTCAAACGGCAGCAGCATCTTAGGTGATCCCATTCTTTTCGACTCACCCGCAGCCAGTACTATTGCCCATATTCCGTTCATGTGTTTCTGTCTGAATATGTATGAATCTCTGATGTCTGTCGCCCCTATGGGGTGCTCCGTCATGCAGTCTGAAGGTCTGGAGTATAAGGTCTTTCAGTCCTGACGGAGCGTAGCCTGACTGAAGAATCATGACAGGCTTAAGCTCTGTTTAATTATCAAACCTTACTCAAATTGCATGGCGTGCCTGTACAAGCTGAGCCGCAATACTTACAGCTATCTCCTCTATCGTCTTCGATCCTATCTCCACACCTATTGGTGTGCATATCTTCTGCCACTGTTCTTCGGTTGCCCATCTGTTAGCAATGAACTCTTCATGCATCTTGGCAACCTTGACGGTGCTACCCATCATGCCAACGTATGCCGCCTCCGATCCTATACAGGGTTTCAGGGCCTCTGCATCATGGCCATGGCCACGGGTCACTATCACTATGAAAGTATCCCTGTCGCCATGTATCTCCCTCATTGCCTCGCCAATGTCTCTTACGATGATATCATCAGCATCCGGCAGGTTTTCACTGTTGGCATACTCTTCCCTGTCGTCGATTACGGTAACATAAAAGCCGAGCAGTTTACCCTGGTGTGACACTGCTTTGCCGATATGTCCGGCACCGGCAATCACCAGCCTTGGCAGCGGGAATACCGGTTCAAGGAAGATCTTCGCACCCTGCTTCTCTCCCGGTATAATAATATCCAGCTCCCTGTACCCTGCTCTGTTGCCCGATGTAAGGATATCATTAACCTCCCTGGTAATTCTCTCTTTCGAATCGCCGGGAATATTTATTTTACCGTTGGCTGTCGTCCAGCACCTCTTTATCATCACCTGGGCATCGTTCCAGGGAACGACCCTGGTGACGAGGACACCCGGCACACCTGCCCTGATACTCTGCTGCATCTCACGGAATACTTTGAGATGGGCCAGCGGATCGCTGTCGGCAAGAATGACGATCGTGCCGCCGCACACAGCCCCTTCCGGCCCGGAGGCCTCCTTGTCGAGCGAGAAGTGAAGCAGGGCAGACTCCTTTGCGTCTATGCACCGTGCGGCGTAAATGGCAGTACGGTTCTCAACGATACCGCCACCTACTGTTCCGGCGATGAGCCTGCCATTCGCAAATAGCGCTGAGGATCCAGCTTTCTGGGGTGTTGATCCGCTGCTGCCGGTTACCGTTGCAAGTACCAATCCCCTGGTGCGGTAGTCGGTCTCTGCTATCTTAAAATAGATATTATTCATAGGCTGGTTCTCAAACAAATATAATAAACCTGATGAATTAAGCTCATCTTGTGATACCTTTTTGCCTGGCACAGAGGCGCTTTTCTCTATGTTTTCAGGTGTTAAGCTCTATTCCGGATATATTTGGACAAAATGTTTTGAGGAATGAAAAAATGAATTAATTTTGCCTCGCTTTGGTGCGGTAGTTCAGTTTGGTTAGAATATCGGCCTGTCACGCCGAGGGTCGCGGGTTCGAGTCCCGTCCGCACCGCAAAGAAAAACAAAAAGCCGTCCGACATAGTCGGGCGGCTTTAGTATTTTATGCCAGAAGCGTTGACAGCTAGCTGGCATAAGCGAATGGCATAAGATACGCTAAATGACGCGATAGCAGCATTTTTGTTTTTCTTGCAGGATAACCAGTGGAGGAAAGGGTCCGACGAAGTCATTCCCGTCCGCACAGCAAACAAAAATATAAATCCCCTGATTTTCAGGGGCTTTACTGTTTTATATGGGTCATATTGTGCGACGGATGTACAACCAAAATTCAAACTGATCTTTCAAATTTCCACAGATCATAAGAGGTGAAGCACGCTATAATAGAAAAGGCAGCCCCCGTGCCTCGTGTTTGTCTCGCTGCGGTATTCATCAGTGCGAAAGCCGAGACCATGACCATCTATGGCCGTCTCAATCTAACCATCACTTGCCAGAACTAAATCATTGATGTATGATTTAATATTGATGTTAATCTGACATACTGAATGTGGTCAATGAGACGGGCTTTTGCAGGAATGAAAACCCAGGCCTTCTATAAGCGTGTTTTTATGGATCAGACCCTTTATAGAAGTGTTTTTCATGAAATGGTCTGATTTTTAAATGGTTTTCACCTAACAGACTTTAAAAGCTATTTCCTGTATTTCATTTTAATTATACCTGATCAGGTATATCTTAGCTTATTATACACATTATTATACCCGATAAGGTATATCTTATGTAAATATACTTATCTTTATACCCGATAAGGTATAATATATGCAGCAAGAATCAATGTCATTATCCGACCTTCTTAAAGACAGAAGGAAAAAGTTAAACCTAAGTCAGCAGCAATTGGCTGAAAAAGCTGGTGTGGGACTTCGATTTGTACGTGATCTTGAACAAGGAAAAACTACTCTCCGAATGGATAAAGTAAATCAAGTATTGCTACTATTTGGATTGGAGCTGGGACCTCAACCAATTAACCGGAATAAACTTGTCAATGAATGAGAAAAGCAGAAGTCTATATGAATAAAGAACTGGCCGGTTATTTAACTGAGACCGATGATGGCTATGCATTTTTATACGACATGAATTACTTAACCTCTTCTAAAGTCAAGCCAGTCAGCTTAACGCTTCCTTTACAGGATAAACCTCACTTCAGCAAAACAATGTTTCCTTTTTTTGATGGATTGATTCCTGAAGGATGGTTATTGGAAATCGCTGAAAAAAACTGGAAACTTAATGCCCGGGATCGCATGGGTTTATTACTTGCCTGCTGCAAGGATTGCATTGGCGCAGTGAGTATTGAAGAAGATAACTCTTAATAAATGATTATGGGAAGATGTTTATATTGCTATGATGATTTAGGAGAAGAACCATACGAATTTCACCCATCATGTTCCAGGAAGATATTTGGAACACCTATCCCACCTGAATTACCATATTCAGACGATAACATGCTACCGCTTGCCGAGAAAGTAATAAATTCTCAGTCAACAGTCACAGGGGTACAACCAAAATTATCCCTTCACATAGAGAAGATATCGAAAAAAGATGAGCCTCAACGATTTACTATCGCAGGACTTTGGGGCGGCTACATTTTAAAACCGCCTACCAAACAATACAAATTTCTTCCTGAACTTGAAGATCTTACAATGCATCTGGCAGAGATTTCAGGTATTGATGTTGTTCCACATTCTTTAATTAGGTTGAGTTCCGGAAACCTGTCATACATAACTAAGCGGATTGACAGAAGAAATGAACAGAAAATACATATGGAAGACATGTGTCAGCTTACGGAAAGGTTAACAGAACAGAAATATCAAGGATCGCATGAACAGATCGCAAAAACTATTTTAAAATATTCGGCAAACCCGGTATTAGACGTAACTAATTTCTTTGAGCAGGTCCTATTCTCATTTCTTACTGGAAATGCAGACATGCATTTAAAAAACTTCTCTCTTATTGACAACGCTGATATGGGTTATATATTAAGTCCGGCATATGATATGGTTGCATCTGCCCTTGTAGTAGTGGAAGATACAGAAGAATTGGCTTTGACTTTGAATGGTAAAAAGAAAAATATCAAAAAGAAAGACTTTGTTGAAGTAATGGCCAAATTTCATGTCGATAATAAAGCCATTGAGAATATATTCAACAGGTTTAGGGCATCACTTGATAATTGGCACAAATTTATCGATATAAGTTTTCTTCCGGAGGACATGAAAAGTTCATTTCACACACTTATAAATGAGCGAGTCTACAGAATAAACAATTCCTGACAAAACAATCTTACTGGAATATCAATTATGTATAAAAGCTGCTCCATATCTTTCTTATTAAGCATTTAACCCTTTGATTTGCAGAACTAATCAGGTATCCACTCTCAAATTTGACCTGGGCAAAAGAAAGCATGGGGAAAATCAAAAGAATAATAATTGTATTCCAATTTTACAGAAGCGAAGTTACGTAGCGGGTCATCTTTACTTGTTCTTCGCAATTTCCAGATATGGTAAAGGAGAAACAAATTCAAATTCATTAGATACGTCAAAAAACATATTAAGCAGATTTAAGTGACCTGCTCCAATTATTAATAAAATGCGGTCATCATCGCTATGGGGAATTCTTTGTATGTTTCGAAAGATTCTAAGGTTCCGATTGAACCACCTCCCTGTCTCAAAGTCGACACCGGTAAAATCACCGGGTTGCTCCTCATATTTGAATGGATTTGTTAAATATACCGCCAGATCCTCTTTGATGACACCCGGTTTGTTCCGTTCATACAGGTCATCAATTATGCCGGAGACTTTTTCTTCGGTCAGCGGCCTACCGTAAATTGTATCTCGTGATCTCAAAAAATAATCTTCAAATTTTGATGATCGGATACTATCTTCAAAAATTGAAATTATATTATCATAATGTCTTCCGATGTCGTTAACACAATGGATTGTATTCAAGCCTAAATCTTTCCCTATTCGAAAAGCCAGCTGATCAATCTCGCCTTTCCCCAAAATCAATTTATCAGATTTGTATAGTGAGAACAGAGAGTCAATCTCATATTGATCTTCAGGGATCCTTTCAACAGCAATAATTGTGGGATTGTATTCTTCAATAGCTTTGGTAATAGCCATTATCTCTGATTGGTATGGCTCTTCAAGTACTGATATCTGATCCTTCTTTTCGGTTTTAACAACATCCAGATTATGGTAGGCAAAATGAAAAACACCTAGCGTCATTATTTTTGTTCCGGAAGTCCTTTCACTGACTTGCCCAAATAAACTACTGGTTATAAAAAGACTGCATAAAATAATTTTAATTGTTCTCATATTTAACATGGTTTATGGATTGTTAATGAAAGACGTCACATTTTTTGGAAAGATGCAAAATGTGCACTAAAGTCACATTTAGGTCAGGTAGAAAAAATCTATTTCTATATCTACTGATCTACATTGATGCATTGATGTTTTTGGGTCTTCTGTAATCCCGAGAAAATGGCCGGTCTCAGCAACCACTCATATTTCTCCAAACGGTTCAGGGAGATATAGAGAAAGACTCCGCTGAAGCATTCTGAAGCCTGCTGAATACTTGCCTTGATTCATGACTCTAAATATCTGCTACAGAAAGAGGGTCATTGCTAAAAAAGCACATACTCCCCTCGGGTAATCTTTTTTGCCACCCTCAGGGTATCGTGTAACAGATCACTCAGGTGGTGAAGCTCATACTCCTTTCCACCCCTGTCTTTTGCATAGAACTTGCTGATTTTGCCAGGCGAACATCTGATCACTATGTCCCTTGAGGTATTCATAAGATATACTCTCTGGTGCGGCAGACTCATTATATGGAAGTTATAGTCCATATTATCCGATTTAAGAGATATATTGTATTAATTATCTTCACTTAATCCGGGTTCCGGTTCATAACATCATTTCAATATCTAAAGAACCCTGTCACTATAACGGGTTCTTCTAAAAATAATTGTTGATAACCAGTTGTTTATCAGGAAAGCCCGGCCAGAAGAATCATCACCATATGACGTCTGCCGGTGATTATTACTAAAAAAAGGAAAATCCGACAACCAGGAACATCCTCTCATTGTCAGGATTGAAGATCAGTTGTCCGGTGACCGGTACACTGAATCTGTCCGTTATACTTATCTCCCGGCATACCTCCATGCCAAGATTACATACATTGAAT
>JAVEYS010000077.1:0-12104 GCA_034003345.1 Bacteroidales bacterium | reverse complement strand
AACGTAAAGGTGATACGCCTCTCCGAGATGTATCTCATTGCAGCAGAAGCTGCTCTGGGTCTGCCAACCCCTGACAAGGATAAGGCAGTTACATACCTTAATGAGATACGCAAGCGGTCACCCGCACTGGCACCGGCAACAGACCTGACGGTGACTGTTGATATGATTATGGATGAGAAGAGCAAGGAATTCTTCGCTGAAGGGCTCAGATACTTTGATATGATCCGCCTCGACAGATCTATCGAGTTCAATGATGAGTTCATCACTCCTGAGGTTGTCATAACACACCGCGAGAAGATCATAGACAGGACCTTCTACAAAACGATACTTCCCATATCGCAGACTGAGATTGATGCCAACCCGGCAATCGCCGGACAGCAGAACCCGGGATACGGAATTTGATTTCCAGGGGTTAGATTCAAGAAGAGGGCGCATCAGATGAGCGCCCTCTTTTTTTCTCGTCAGAGATACCTCTTATCTTCTTATGTAAAGATATCCGCTGAGTGAGATTCCCTTCTCTGTTTTTATTATATAGAAATATGTGTCATCCGGCAGCGGCTCACCGTTGTAGTCTGTGCCATACCAGAGGTTATCGTAACTGAGGTTTTCATAGACCTGGGCGCCCCTTCTGTCGAATATTGTCAGCTCAACTTTCCCCAGCTCTTCTATCCCCACCAGTTTGAAATTATCATTCTTACCATTCCCGTCAGGTGTGATAAGCGTAGGGATAATAAAATCACTGACGGTTATCATGACATTATCAATAGCGGGCGGACAAACTCCGTTTGTTACTGACCACAGCAGTACATTTTCACCAATCGATAGATTGGTTACTTTGCTTGTCGGGTTGCCTGCGTCAGCGAATATTCCCGTACCTGATTCCACAGACCAGTTACCGGTTGAGTTTTCATCAGGTTGGGCAGCGTCAAGTCTTGTAGTGAATATATATGTAAGCTCCTGGTCGCTGCCGGCATCGGCGACCGGTTGTTGCAGTCCCGTGACTGTCACCGGCTCTACAGCCGAGCAACCTCCGGCTATTGTCCCCCTGATATAATAGGTACCCTCAGGCGCTGATGCCGGTGAAGTAAGAGGAACGGTTGTCTGTACATCCATCCAGTAAGTTAAGATCAGGCCGGGAGTGGAGCCTGTAGTAAGGGCAGGTAGTGTAAGATCGGCCGTGCCAGGCGAACAGACGGCGGCCGGGTTATGAATGACCAATGTGGGAACCGGCCCGGGTTGTGGGTTAATTACCACTGAAGAAGATACTCCGGAGGTGCATCCGGAGCTGTTGGTTACTGTGAAATTGTATGATCCCGGACTGAGGCCATTGATTGTATAGGATGGGCCAGATTCATTTATGATAATGCTGCCCGGAAAGCGTGTCAGTATCCAGCTGCCCTGGTCTGGCAGACCGTTGATGACCACACTGCCTGTTGGCAGGTCACATGTTGGCTGGGTTATGTCACCCGGGATTGGAGGGGTGGGTGTTGAGGGTTGCAGGTTGATGGTTATCTCTGATGATGGCGCTGACGTGCATCCGTCAGCATTGGTTACCGTGAAGCTGAATGATCCTGCTACAAGGCCGGTAACTGTTGTAGAGATGCCAGTACCTGAGTATGTTATGCCACCCGGTTGACGCGTGAGAGTCCATGAACCCAGTGCAGGCAATCCCGTAAAAAGCACGCTCCCTGTTGAGACATTACATGAAGGCTGGGTAACTGTCTCGGGGACAGGAGCAGATGGGATTGTCTGGCCGGTGTTTATAACAACATTACCGGACGGTCCGGAGACACACCCCTCCTGATTTGTTACGGTATAGGTGTAAGTGCCTGGTGCCAGTCCTGTGATAAGTATGCTGGTACCTGTGCCGGTAGTTGTTACTCCACCTGGTGACCGCGTCAGGGTCCAGGTCCCATCGGAAGGCAATCCGGATAACTGAACGGTTCCACCCGGCGAGCTGCATGATGGATCTGTAGTGGCTCCGGCCACCGGCGGCGTAGGAACAGGGGGCTGTGGGTTGATAACTGTCTCAGCAGATGGAGCAGATGTGCACCCGGCAGCATTGGTGACGGTGAAATAATATGTGCCGGCGACCAGCATGTTTATTGTCAGACTGGTTCCACTGCCTGAGTGAGGTGTACCTCCGGGATATTGCATGACAGTCCATATCCCTTCGGCAGGAAGCCCGCTCAGCACCAATGATCCGGTGGCTGTTGTACATGTTGGCTGTACCACATCTCCGACAACAGGTGCTGAGGGCGATTGCGGAGGATTATTTATGACAAATTCTTCAGAAGGATCGGAAGTACAGCCACCCAAGTTGGATACAGTATAACTCCAGGTCCCTGCCTCCAGTCCTGTAATGGTATAACTGCTGCCGCTACCGGTGATGGTCTCACCGTCAGGGTAACGGGTAAGGATCCATGTGATATTGTCCGGCAGTCCTTCAAGAAGAACACTGCCTGTGGGCGTCTCACATGATGGCTGGGTTATCTTACCTACCTTCGGGGGATCAGGGGTGTTGCATGCTATCTTGATCATGTAATCTTCAACCTCACCACCGGAGGCTGTGCCGGTGCTGCCGTAGACCGGATCAGCCGTGGCGCTTGGACCAAAGCGAAACCGTGCATAGGTCGGCCTCGTTGCGATAGCGTCTGCAGGTACGGTGACTTCAAGATCATAAATACCGCTTGATCGTCTGACATCGTCGGCAATCTTTTCATTGGCATCATCGAAGTCGCCATCACCATTCCAGTCTATCCAGGCATTGAGATAGCCACGTAAAAGAATTATAGTGATGCTTACCTGTATTTTTGCTTTTTCCCCCTGGACCATTTCCGGGAAGGTAACGCCGTCTTCATCATCGCTTCCATTAAGGTCATCGCCGTCAGCCTCAGGTGAATACTGGCTCCCGGGTTCGCCGTCAGGAGCTGATCCCAGGTAATACCAAATACTGATAACATGGTCAGCGGAGCCGTAGCTTTCAGGAGCATCACCGAAATCATTATCGTTGCTCTGCAGAAGAAATGCCTCTGCGATGGTAGTCCTGTTCAATATATGCGAGTCGCTGCTTGCGTCAATCCCTGAAGGGATGGTGAATGCAAAAAGCAATGGTATTGACAGGCAGGATATTTTTTTGGCTGTATTTTTCCCCATTCTTCAGATATTATCAGTCCCGGCTGTAATTCAACTAACCATACAAGTTATTGATAAAAGATGGCGTAATCAATTATTATTTGACTACCGTAATAAATATTTACATACAATTGATACATCTCACTTCCATTTTTCGCCTTTCTGTGATCCCGGGAACGACTTTTCAGCATAATCTTCAATTTGACGAATTAATGTAATCAGTTGATAAATAAACCCGTAATAATAGTAATTGTTCTTAAGTAAAATAAATTTGATTTTGTACTCTGACTGTAATAATTTTAATATTCAAATTCATAAGCATTTATAATCTGAATTAATAACTTCAACAGAGTATTTATATCTTAATCAGGAGGTAAACATGAAAGACGGAATGAAGGAGTGTTCCCCCTCTTCAGGGGCAGTTTATGGACTTGGCCTTATTGGTGCCGCTATTTATTTCATTTCAACCGCTACGGGATTCTGGATGGGAGTTCTCGGGTTCCTGAAAGCGATCATCTGGCCGGTATTCATGGTACTGGAGGCATTTAAAAGCCTGGGAGCGTAGGCTTGTTAGTGGAAAGAGTTACAGGCTGTTGTAGTATTGTATCAGGCGGATCATGTCATCCCGGTTATCGGTCTTAAGCCTGTGTCGTGAAATGAATTCGTTTATCTCACTACCCTTTTCCGGTAATATTTTCAACAACTGACGTTTGTTCAGAAAGCTGAACATCTGGTAGTCCTTTCGTATCCAGAAAACATTCGAAGGAACAATATTGTACTCATCCGGTAAAGGAAGGTTGTAGTAGTGGTTATTGCTCTGGAGAATGCTTACCCTGTCTATGGCAGACGTATTTGACCTGCCACCATAGCCTGAGGGTTTACCGGGATCAATGAGAGTACTTTTGTGTTGAATGAAAAGGGATACCGGGGCATTGACAAGTACTTCATAAAAGATCTCTTTGAAAGGGACAAACTGTCTGTCAGCAAAGGTTATTGTGTCTACAAAAGTTGTTACAGTCATATCCTGCGGGGTACTGTCTTTCAGGAATACCATCTTTTCAGAGAGGGTATTATAATTGGCAGTCACCTGGTTCACAATACCTGTCTTCATCTTTACCTGGCAGCTCATAAACTCGGGGAAGAGAAACTGAGACCTGGATCTTGTCTGGTCGTCCTGTGCTGGCAGCGTCGTTGTAATGAACCCAAATACCAAAGCCATCCATTTCGCATATACCTCAATGCTGTTTCCGTGTCTGTTTCTTGGCATCAGTCCTGTCTGTTTAGACTTGTGGTTTAACGAACGAGATTAAAGGTAGGCAAAATAATTTACTCCTTTTTATCGAAAAAGGATAGGTGGCTGTTTATAAGTCCGTTGATGGTTATTCTACTGAAGGTTCCTTTTGGGGCTCACCGCAATAGCGGCATATCTTGGCTGAGAGCTGAATCTTTTCGCCGCAATTCGGGCACTCCTTAAGGTCACCAACACCTGTCATCAGTCTCTCCTTCTCGTCCGAAATAAATCCCTGGAACAGGTTAAGCTCTGTATCAGTAATGAATTTCACCGGTTGTGCCATGCTTCCACCGGCATACTCAATGATCAGGTATCTCTTCTTAAGCTTCAGGAAAAGAAAGATTCCTCCTGCAATGGAAAGAGCCGCTATTACCAGCATAATGATTGTTGACTGCATTACCTCTGACAGGAATCCAAGAACAGCGGCTATGACACCGAAGATTATGAGTGCAATCCCAGGCAGAGGTTTTGAAATCTCTTTGCTGGTTGTTCCGCTAATATCGCGGAGGCTGACTGTCTTTTTCCCCCTGCTAATCCTCAGTCCACTACCATATATACGCAGATGAGACTCATACAGTTTCCCTACCTGATAGACATTCTTGTCTGAAATAATTACGGCTGAATCCGAAAGATCATCTTCAACCAGCAGTGATGAAAAATAATCCTGACCCAATATCGCAATGAATTTCTCGTGCTGCGACGCAAAGAGGTTTTTATAGTTGTACTTCATCGATATTGTCAGTTAAGCCGTGGATTCTGCGCACACACAAAATCTCCAGAGCTTGGCCAAATTTCGGGAATAAACCTCATAAAGTGTGCTTGTAAGGCTTTAAATGAAGGATATTTTTGACCAACAATAGAGTGGAGTGGACAAATGAGCTTTGTTCTTAGATTACATGTCAGTGACAGTAGCATCATATGTCATTTCCGTAGCCTCAATGATTCTGCAGGGTGCCTGTAACCTGTTCCTGGACAGCGTCAACGCCTGGCAGAGCAGCATCCGGATACATGTTGAACCATGATTCAACAGGCATATCGCGATGGTTCCGGTATTCGTTTACCATATACCTGACTGACCGTTCATTTTCAATCATGTAGACCCATCCCTCCTCCTTTGTATTATTGTCACTGGTGCGTCTCAGGTACAGCCGGTCGCCAACCACGAAACTACACTCTCTGCTGTAGACTGCGATCTTACTGTGAAGACTGTCACCGGTAGTGGTGATCCAGATAAGGTCAGGATTGCCGAATTTGTCTGCAGCCGTTGACCTGTACGCCAGAAAATCGCCTATATATCTTCTTGTGACTGCAAGCTTGTCTTCAACAATGATTGTTGATGAGTGGTTGGGTGAACTGCATGAGACAGCGAGGCACAATACCATAAAAGATGATAATATTTTGTTTTTAATGAGCCCCATGATTGCCCTCAAAAGTATGCTCAGGTATTCTTTCTGGCAATAGAAACCAAGCCGAGTAGTTAATAATCGATCACCATTTATTCACAATTTACCGGAGAAATCAACAGGATACCCCTGCCAGGGAGGGGAGCTGCTATTCAAAGTGAAAAGAGAGTACCCACATTCTTGATTTCAGTGTTTCGATGGCATTGCAGTACTGCGGATAATCAGGATGCGGGTCATGAGCAAGGATATCAACCGTGCCGTTTGACAGCTTGAGCTCCACAGAGAATTTTATGTTTGTAAGGAAGAATTCGATACCTGTACCCATCTCATAATAGAGGTCCGGTCTGTTGAGACGAAGATATACAGGTCGTTCCAGCCTGTAATCCTCCTGTGCATAAAAATCGTACCGGTAGTTTAGTCCGCCGATTATATAAGGTTTTATATTCCTCATTCTCCATCCGTATTTCAGAAGGATGGGAACTTCAATGAAACTTGATTCGAGCTTTTGAGGAGTAAAGAGAGTGTCATTCAATTTATCACTTTCATAGGTTATGTCTCTCTGACCGAAAGATAATCCCGGAAGCAGTCTGATATCAAAGAACTGGTTCAGCCTGAAATTGATGGCCAGATGTATATTGATTCCGGGATATGGATTGCCCTTTCCCGGGTACAGGGAATCAAGAGCGGTGAACTGGTCTGAAGGATCAATGCGGAAGGTCATTGCGTTCAGCCCGAGGCTATAGCCAATATTAAAGAAATTTTCGTCTTCCCAGGGTTCATATCCGGCGTCAGGGCCCTGGCCTGACAGGCTTAAGCCAATAAGGAGAATACTTGTTGTAAGACTTAACCTCTTTATGCTGAAATACATTTCCTGCAACTTTATCACATTGAGTGCCCAATTTAATAAAATTGAAGCACTCTAATGCCAAAAAAATATCAGACCCACTACATGCCTGAATGTAAAAGAGTCTGTTGCACTCGTTTTAGAAGGATCCGTAATAGTCTGATCACTGTATAAGAGTGATTATTATTAAATTTATCATGCGCAACAGAGAATATGACATTATGGGGATCAATGACCGTATTGAGATAATAAAAGGAGACATTACCATGCTGGCGACTGACGCAATAGTCAATGCTGCAAATAACTCACTGCTTGGCGGGGGAGGTGTTGACGGAGCAATTCACCGGGCAGCAGGGCCGGCTCTTCTGGCTGAATGCAGGAAGCTCAATGGGTGCCCTACAGGTAAGGCTAAGATTACCGGAGCATATAACCTCCCCTCAAAGTATGTTATTCATACCGTCGGGCCAGTATGGCGGGGGGGAGAGAGCGGTGAACCTCAGCTTCTTGCCGGATGCTACAGAAACTCACTTAAACTGGCGACTGACAGGAAGATCAAAACAATTGCATTCCCTTCTGTCAGCACCGGTATATATGGTTATCCTGTAGAGAAGGCATCTGCCATCGCCCTGAAAGAGATTAAAGATTTTCTGGAGGCAAACAGTTCTGTTGACAAGGTAATAGTAGTCTGTTTTGATAACGAGACATATTCAGTTTATAAGAAGAATTATAGACCTATCATAGACGGACAAATGCCATAAAGTAATACTTTTACTACAGATCTCCAGTCCTGACGCTTCCTCACATTGAATGTGAAGCAGGGCTGGCACTGAAAATAAATGAAAATAGGATCATATGAAATCAGCAAATATAACAAGGAGATTTCCTGCCGGCTGGATAATCATTATCCTGCTTTTTGCATTGCTTTTTGCCACCAATCCGTCGGAGGGGCAGTTTACTAATTACCTGAAAGACAGAATAAAAGAACAGATTGAGGATGATGAAACGCTCTCCGGCTCACTGCAGAGGATGATTGCAGGACCTGCAGCATCCATCGCCAGTGCCGGCGCAGAGAGAAAGGATTATTTCCTTTTCTCTACATATAAAATCAGAGTTCTCGATGAGGAATCTCTCTTCCTCGGGATTCTCGACCATTTCTTTAAAATAGACTGAGAACAGTCATGCGTTGATTTTCGCACAATGGGAACGGTATTTCTTAAAACGGGGAAATGTTGTCTGTAAAGGACATTAATAAGGGGTGCAGACGTAACCGTAAGACTCCAGTTTGACCTTACTCATGGAACTGCATACCGTCTGCCAGTCAGACGAATTTCGGGGATTTACACACTCCCAGCAGTATGAGGCAGTATCGCACGAGGCAAAGCTCAGCATGGATATGACCAGAAGAATGGCTGAAACTTTGAAAATGATTTTCTTCTTCATCAATATTGTCCTGTAAATTGGTTTGTCAACATGCAAATTTATACTAACAACAGACAGAAACAAATACTGACCTGCTTGTTAAGCTGACAGAAAAAGAAAGGCATGGCCTCATGTCAAAGAAGAAAGATTAAAACCTGTCTATCAGTATTTGTAAGGGGAAGCATTTCACCTTTGATGATTTACTAAACCAGCTATCTGGTCTGTTGCATGCCGGGATTCTTTCATGCTTGTTACAATAACCCAGTCGTGAAACATTCCGGGATATTCATAATAATTGAACGAAATATTTGCCTTATCCATCAGGCTCTTGAATTTTCTTGCATCTGCCAATAGCAAGTCATGAGTACCTGTAAACAGGGAAATCTCTCCTAATCCCCCGGGATCTCCATAAATCGGACTTACACGGTAGTCTTTAGGGTCAACGTCATCTGCATATGCCTGGCCTGCCAGTTGAAGCCCTTTAATTCCCAGGACCTTGTCCTTACTGTCAATTCCGGGCAGGTCCGGGTTACTCATTGTAATGTCAAGCCAGGGAGAGAGCAGAATAATTTGGGAAGGCTGGGCTTTGTTCTCATTTCTGAGTCTTTGAACGAATCCTAATGCAAGCCCACCGCCCGATGAATCACCCATTAAAACAATATTATTCGGAGAACTTGTTTCAAGCAGAATATTATATATTCCGGTCAAAAAATCATAGGCATGCCTGAAATTGGCATCAGGTGCCAGAGGGTAATCCGGAACCACCAGGGTGGCATTTGTCTTCTTTAGCAAATCTTCAATAAGGTTCCAGTGCAGGTATGTCATATTAAAAATATATGCTCCGCCATGCAGATACAGAATGGTTTTTTCTGATCTGTTGTTGCCTGGAGTGAATGTCCATATTCGTCTTCCATTTTTCTCAGTTACATTCAGTTCAAATTCCGTCTTCAATGATTTTGGAATAAAGCCCGGCTTTTGTGAAAAATTCCTTTTGGCCATTGATCTTTCAATAACCCTTTTCATGCCGGTAAGTGGCAGGACTATCTGGATAAACTGCGAAAGGAGACTTGCCGGTCTATCATGAATGTATGTGATTGCAGTGTCCATTCTTTAAGGTCTATCTATTTTGATTGTTGCCATGGTTTATAAACCCAGAGGAATAATCCGAATAATTATCTGATTCAAATTACATTAATTTTCAGGATAACATCTTCATGTCCGGACCTATAATAAATGCGGGAGCATCCGGACTGGCATATTTGACAGAACGGAAGATATTCCTTGCGTTTCCCTGTAATAAGAGGGTATAAGCTATTCGGAATCTGACAATAGTAAATTTGATTCTTTGTAATATATCGAATTTAATATTATGAAGATCATAGTAATTTCATTTGTAATTGCCTGAATAAATGATCTTTCATCTTTACCGAGCTTATCTTTAGGTAAAATGCAACAGATAAGTATTTTCAAATTTTGTGGATTTGAAATGACTGTGCTATAGGAAGGGCAGGCCTGGGTTTCAATTATCATCTTATTACTGACGTGAGGATAATCAACAGTAACTCCGGATCTTTTCTCCATCTGCTCGTATATTGTTCTGCCGGTATTATTGTCTATAATTCTGAATAAGACCCAGTTTGCATTAACAATCCCCAGAACCCGGTCACTGAAGAAATACATTGTTTTTTTGAAATCATTTCTTGTTTCGGGAAATTTGTCACTGCTGTTGAAAATGGATTTAATCTGTTGAATCTGGACATTTACCTGGCCAATATATTTGAATGAATCAATAAGCTTTTCCTCAACTGACTTTTTATCATAATTGATCTTTTCAATCAGCTTCTTTTGTCTGGAAGCTTCTTTGTTGTACAGATTTAGTATTAAAATATTCAGAAGGAACAAAATTATCAGAAGAAGACCCTCGCTGATTTCTTCTTCAAGAATAAATCTTTTTGTAATATGTACATTGCTGTTTATTAATTGCGGGATAAAGATTATCAGGCAAAACAGGGCCAGAAAAATTATAAAATATAAAACCTGCAAATGAGAGGGATAAAACCTTACTTTTTTCATATATATTTTCGTAAAAAAATTCTTCGAAAGTTATGAAAGACATTTATCTAAATAAAGGTTTCCTCAAAAATTTGTGCTGTAAGTCAGGATTATGCTGAGATCAACGAAGTATCATAGAACAGTCTGTAAAAACATTCCTTAACATACATTAACAATCTCATTTTCATATGATCAATAATATTCCTACATTTGGTTACTAATTCTCCTAAGACAGAATTATCCCTTGTAGGTTATTCGTGCTTACCTGAAAAAACTTATAGTCTTATAATGTATTTTGCCCGGGGAAACATAATAGTATCTCAGGTAGTATTATACAAAAAGCAGACTTAAAAACAAACATATTTATAAATCTCAAAAACAACAGATTAAGTTTTATTATGGAAAAGGTAAATGTATTAATTATCGGAGGGGGAGCATCAGGACTCCAGGCTGCCATAAGTGCTAAAACAAATTACCCTGACAAATCAGTAGTTTTATTAAGAAAGGAAGATAAGGTACTCGTTCCATGTGGTATTCCATACATATTTGGTTCATTACATTCGAGTGATAAGGATATTTTACCTGATAAGATGCTTACAGATGTAGGTGTAAAGCTTATAATAAACGAGGTAACAAAAGTCGATGTTCAGAATAAGACCTGTCATTTAAAAGATGGTGAGAAATTATACTTTGAAAAACTTATTTTCGCTACCGGTTCCATTCCCACAAAGCCCAAATGGTTAAATGGCAGTGATTTGGAAAATGTATTTTTGATTCCAAAGAACAAGACCTATCTTGATGAGATGCTTGCTAAACTCAAGGGTTTAAAGAAAATCATCACCATTGGTGCCGGCTTTATTGGTGTCGAAATGTCTGATGAGATGAATAAGGCAGGTTGGGATGTTACTCTTGTAGAGATCGAACCATCAATATTGAGCAAGGCCTTTGATAAGGAATTTGGCGATAAGGCTGAAGAACTATTAATATCACGCGGCGTTAAGGTCATAAATAATAAAGGAGTAAAAGAAATTATCGGCAAAGACGGGAAAGTATCACATGTAATATTATCTACAGGTGAAAAGCTTGAAGCTGATGGTGTTATATTATCCATGGGTTATGTTCCGAATACTAAGTTAGCGAAAGAATCAGGTATTGAACTTAACAAATACGGGTTTATCAAGGTTTGTGAATACATGCGCGTATCAGAATGCTCAAGTGATATATATGCAGTTGGCGATTGTGCAGAGAAAAGAGATTTCCTGACCAGGAAAATTGACAGGACCATGCTGGCATCAACGGCATGCGCTGAAGCACGGGTTGCGGGTATGAGTCTATACGATCTAAGCCCCTGTAAATCATTTAGTGGTACAATAGCTATTTATGACACTGCTATTGGTGATACAGCATTTGGTACTGCCGGTATTATTGAATCTAAAGCCAAAGAAGAGAATTTCAGCGTTGTTGTAGGTAGCTTTACCGGCATGGATAAACATCCTGGCACCCTTGAAAATATGCATGCTCAAACAGTAAAGCTTATTGTTGCATCTGACTGTGGCATGATACTTGGCGGCGAGGTATACGGCGGGAGCAGTGTTGGCGAATTAACCAATTCTATTGGCTTTATTATACAAAACCATATGACTATTAAAGGCCTGTTATCTGCTCAGATAGGCACACATCCGTTACTCACAGGTTCTCCGGCAGCTTATCCCTTAATTAAGGCGGCAGAGGTTGTAGCCCAAAAATTAAAATATAGATTCTAATAAATTATTCTATATGAGGGTTCAGAGAAACTAACATTTCTCTGAACCCTCATTTTTATGTATAGTCAATCCTTGTCAATCCCTGGTTTTTAATAAATCAATAAAAACGTCTTTCTCTTCCATTTTCTTCTTCTCAAACAGACTTACGCTGGGCTTTAAAAACTTAACTGCTCCCTTCATCCCGGGATGTTGACGGA
>JAVEYS010000076.1:0-12238 GCA_034003345.1 Bacteroidales bacterium | reverse complement strand
CCTGCACTGCCGTGGTTCCCAGCTTGTTGTCGCCGGGTATATAAGAGCCGTAAGTGATCAGTGTACCCATGCCTATACTCAGTGAGAAGAAGGCCTGACCGAGAGCCATCAGCACGGTGGTGCCCGTTATCTTTGAGAAATCAGGTTTGAACAGGAACTCGATACCCCTGCCTGCCCCGGGCAGTGTCAGCGACTTGATGCATAATGCTATCAGCAGTACAAGCAGAAGGGGCATCAGTATCTTGGTTGATTTCTCAATACCCTTGCGCACTCCACCAATCACTATTCCGGCAGTGGCGATCATAAAGATCGAGAACCAGAGCGCCGGTCGCAAGGAGTCGCTTCTGAAAGATTCAAACATAGTCGCCAGCTCAGCGGAGTTTTTACCGCTGAACCCTCCGGTAAGTGTTTGGTATATATATTCCAGTGTCCATCCGGCAACCGCAGTGTAAAATGCCAGAATCATGAATGCAGCAACTATTCCCATCATACCAACAAGAAACCACGGCTTTCCCGGTGCCAGCTTCCTGAAAGCGCCAACAGGGTTACGCCGCGACCTCCTGCCGATGACAAGCTCAGACATCATGACAGGTATACCAATAGCAAAAATAATTACCAGATAAATGATCAGGAAAGCACCCCCTCCATTCTCACCCAGTACGTATGGGAACCTCCAGATGTTACCCAGTCCCACAGCCGATCCGGCCGCAGCAGCTATAACACCCAGCCTGCTGCCAAAGGAATCTCTTCCGGAAAAATCAAATCCACTCATGCTACTCAGCTTTATTAGCATTAAAATGCCAGAATGCTTAAAGGTGGCAAAAAAGTCTTTTGAAGCAATGTTTTTCTGTTAAAAAACAGAAAATTGAGGTCAGTGCCGTTCACAGAGGGGGTGGCATACAAACAGGTGAGGCTGTCCCTGTTCACACTGAGACAACCTCACAAAGTTTAATAGCACATGTTCTGTTAATATGACTCCCTCGTAATATAGTGAGTGTGCAGAAGCTCATGCGACTTATGACCGTTAGGCTTCTCCAGAAACTCCTTATATATTGCCACGATTTCCGGGTTGTCGTGTGATTTCCTCAGATCCATTTGCATATCCTCTGCGTAGATGGCATCCATACGTTTCTGCCTTATTTCAGCATTTGTAGGTATGGGCTGGCCGCCGCCGCCGAGACATCCTCCCGGGCAGGCCATGATCTCAATGAAGTGATATGTAGCCTTGCCTGTCCGTACTGCCTTTGCAAGCTTATTGGCATTCACCAGCCCGTGGGCAATAGCCACTTTCAGCTCTGCTCCCTCGAGGAATCTCCATTCCTCTACAGTACCTTCTATCTTGATAGTGGCCTCCTTGACACCTTCCATACCGCGGACCGGTGTGATATTCAGATTCTTGAATGGCACCGGCCTGCCTGTGACCAATTCATAAGCCGTACGCAATGCAGCCTCCATTACACCCCCTGTAGCGCCAAAGATCACTCCGGCACCGGTTGACATACCCATGATGGAGTCATAATGGCTCTCCTCAAGGGTGCGGAAGTCAATGCCTGCCTGTTTGATCATCACAGCCAGCTCCCGTGTTGTAAGAACATAGTCGATGTCCTTGTAGCCGCTTGACCTCATCTCAGGCCTGTCAGCCTCATATTTCTTTGCTGTGCAGGGCATTATCGATACTGAGACCAGTTTAGCCGGATCAATATTACGTTTCTGTGCAAAAAATGTTTTTGCCAGTGCTCCGAACATCTGCTGCGGTGATTTGCAGGTAGAGAGGTTGGGAAGCATCTCCGGATACTTGTGCTCAATGAACTTGATCCATCCCGGGGAGCAGGAGGTGAACATCGGCAGGGCGGTGTTTTTGTCTCCCTCCACCAGCACCTTCTTCAGTCTTGTGAGCAGTTCGGTACCCTCTTCAATAATCGTCAGGTCAGCAGTAAAATCGGTGTCAAGCACTGAATCAAACCCTAACTGACGAAGTGCCGTGACCAACTTACCGGTCACTCTCTCGCCCGGGTCATAACCAAGATCTTCACCGAGGGCAACTCTCACTGCAGGAGCCGTCTGTACAACCACATGCTTGTCAGGATCATAAATGGCATCCCAAACCTGATCAATATATGTCTTCTCGGTCAGGGCACCCGTCGGGCAGCGAATGACGCACTGGCCGCAGTTGGTACAGACAACATGGCTCATGGGCCTGTCATGGAATGATGATATCTTCATGTGTGAGCCCTTATTGGCAACGGCAATGGCAGAGACATGCTGAAGCTGCGAGCAGGTGCGTACACAACGCTGACATCTGATGCACTTGCTGTCATCCTTAATGAATGCTGATGATGACCTGTCAATGATATATTTATGATCCTCAACCAGGTCAAGAAATATATGTTCACCGAACGAGTACTCATTGGCCAGCGTCTGAAGTTCGCACTTCTGGTTCTTGTAGCATTTGGTACAGTCTGCTCTGTGTTCTGACAACAGAAGCTCAACAATATGCTTGCGTGCATTACGCACTTTCAGTGAGTTGGTTAGTATATCCATACCCTCCGAGACAGGTGTTGCACAGGAGGCTACAAGAGTGCGGGCCCCTTTTTGCTCCACTACACATACACGGCAGTTGCCGGCCACGCACAGGTCAGCATGATTACAGAGTGTGGGGATAGTAATGCCAAGTTTCTTAGCAGCGTCAAGAACGGTTGTTCCTTCTGCAACCTTCACTTCATGGTCGTTTATCTTAAGTGTTACCATAATATTTCAATACAAGGGATTAGTAAATAACTTCTTCTCTGAAATTCTCAACAATTGATTTAAAAGCGTTGCCGACCGATTGGCCCAGACCGCACTTGGAAGCAACCTTCATGGTGTCGGCCAGCTTAACCAGCTCATTCAGGTAGGTTGATTTGGCTTCGCCCTTCTTGACCTTCTCTATACCCTTCAACAGCTGCTGACATCCCACACGGCATGGTGTACACTGCCCGCAAGACTCTTCAGTGAAGAACTCGAGATAATTGTGTAGTACATTGTACATTGAGCGTGAACTGTTGAAGAGCTTCATTGATCCCCCTGTAGGCACACCCTCAAAGCCAATGATTGTATCAGCAAACTTTTTCCTTGGAACGCAGAAACCTGATGCACCACCAACCTGAACAGCCTTGGTATCCCCGTCACCAAACTCAGTGACAAACTCCTGGACAGTCATGCCAAGTTCAAGCTCAAAGATCCCCGGCACCGGAGTGTCACCGGATACAGAGAAAACCTTCGATCCACGGGAGTCTTTAGTTCCCAGTTTAACATACTCCTGAGGCCCTTTGGCAATGATCATCATTGCAGTCACCAGTGTCTCAACGTTATTGATGGAGGTCGGTTTTGAAAACAGTCCACTGGTTGTGGGATATGGAGGTTTGTTACGAGGTTCACCGCGCCGGCCTTCAATTGATTCGAAGAGTGCACTCTCCTCACCGCAGATATATGCTCCGCTGCCCATACGATACTCAATATTAAAATCATAACCGATCTCGGCAATCATTTTATGGAACTTATGAAGCTCAAGATAGAGTTGAGGCAGCAGGAACCTGTATTCACCCCGCAGATAAATATATCCTCTCTTTGCTCCCATAGCCTTGCCGGCTATCGCCATGCCACCATATACCTTATATGAAGCCCTATCCAGAATCTCTCTGTCCTTGAAAGTGCCGGGCTCACCCTCATCTGCATTACAGACAACATACTTCTCCGGATCTTTCTCAGCGGCAGTATATTTCCACTTGAGACCTGTGGGAAATCCGGCCCCGCCGCGTCCCTTCAGACCTGATTCCAGAACCTGCTGAATTATCTCTTCACTGGTCATGGCGAAAGCTTTCTCCAGAACCAATTTTGAATCTATTGTTTCAAAAATAAGATCAACCTTACTTAATCCTTTACTTTTCATTTTCTGTGCCTCCCACTCATTAATGCATGTAACCCTTAATAATTTCTATAACAGTCTCCTCATTAAGATCAGTGTATGGCATATCATTGATCAGCATTGCGGGAGCCTTATGGCACCAACCTATACAGTTGGTTTCCAGTAGAGTGAAAAGCTTATCAGGGGTGGTCTCTCCCACCTTGATCTTCAATAAATCCTCTAGTGTTGCCAGGATTTCATTCTTGCCCTTCATGGAACAGGTTATGGTCTTGCACACCCTTATTACATTCTTGCCCCGTTCCTCTGTATCAAGGAAGGTATAGAATGATGCCGTCCCGAATACCTCTGCTGCAGAGATGTCGAGTTCAGTGGCAACGGCCACCATGGCATCGTCAGTAAGATAATTATGCTTGTTTACAATTTCCTGAAGGATGGGCATGAGGCTCTCTCTCTTTCGGCCGTGCTTCTCTGCCAGCTCCTTCACCATGTTACCAGTTTGATACATTTGTGTAGGTTTTAAGGATTTTTAGTGTAATTATAAAACTGCTAATATAATATTTCGACTGTGAAAATAATAACAATACTTTACCAAAAACCTTACATATGTCATGTTTATGGCCAATATAATTTATATAAGATTAATGTCCATCCATACCCGAAAAAGAAGAATGCGGTGGCTATCTGCTCATTATCTGACATACCTATAACTTCGGCCGGGCACTCTCATGCAGACTCCGGGGAAGCTGACCCAATCACCCCCATCTATCCCCCTCCAGGTATCTGCGCTGCATGTCTCAGTGTACTTCCCATTCTCCCTGCTACCCTTTCAGTGCCAATTTCTCCACCTCTTTTACCCGATTCTTCCACCTTTTTGTTGTATTTTAAACCATCTTTGTATAGATCAAATCAAACTCCCGTGCATCCAAACAGGCAACCGGAAATGCAAGTTCAGCGAAATTGGAGACAATAGTAATATTATCAGGCACAGGGTGGTTATCCCACCTGGCGGGACAAATTTTCAACCGGCGCTCAGTATGTTATTGAACCAATGTAGTTTATTGGATTCGAAGGAATTCGGGCGGGTTACTTTATCATCTTCTGAATCTGTGCAGCAGCCTACCTGATCGGATGGATAAAAATGAAAATGCTGGTACCAAAATATATACCTATTTTTGTTGATTAAAATAGAAACAGAAAAATAGATGAATGATTTTAGCGATCTGAGAGGAAAAGTGGCAGCCATAACTGGCGGCAGCGGTGTGATAGGTCAGACACTCGTCAGGGGACTATGCCAGGCCGGAGTGAGAGTGATAATACTGGATTTGAACCCGGCCAGGGGAGCAATCACGGCATCTGAAATGGCAAAGAGGCCTGACTGTGATGTTGCTTCAGCTATCGGCGCAAGCGTGACTGACAGGGAATCACTGCTTAAGGCACGTGATGAGATAAGATCGGCATTTGGCACACTCGATATACTGATAAACTGTGCAGGCGGCAACAAAGCCACTGCCACAACAGCAAAAGAGGTTATCAGCAGTGATGACAAAGATATGAAAGGCACCTTCTTTGATCTCGATATTGCAGGTTTTGACGGTGTCTTCGACCTTAATTTCAAGGGCACGGTACTGCCAACCATGATCCTCGCTGAGGATATGGTCATGAGAGGCAGCGGAGCAATCCTGAATATCTCATCAATGAATGCATACAGGCCTTTAACTAAGATACCCGCATACTCAGCCGCAAAAGCAGCCATTAATAACTTCACACAGTGGCTGGCAGTACATTTCGGACCCTCAGGGGTGAGGGTGAATGCCATCGCCCCGGGATTCCTTCTCACAAACCAGAACAGGTTCCTGCTGACAGATGAGAAGACCGGTGATATAACCCCGCGAGGCACAAAGATCATTTCCGCAACGCCTATGAGAAGGTATGCCGAACCCGAAGAGCTTATCGGAACTATGCTCTACCTTCTGTCAGACACGTCATCATTCGTTACGGGCGTGGTTATACCTGTTGACGGCGGTTTTAGCGCATACAGCGGGGTGTAGCCAGAACAATATCCGTTGCCGGTTGTCGTAATAGATAAACTGGGAATAATTATTAAATTGTACTTGCATTAGGGGTTAGAGACGGAAAAGAATTCCGGAAATCATTGCCGGAGAAACCTTCCGGGTAAAAGCAAAACAGACCATGATATACTTCGCAGCAGCCGGGCCGGAAAGAGTGCTGAACAAAGATGATATAAGAGACGCTCTTGTAACTGTTCTAAGCAGTTTCAGGGGAAGAAAAAGAATTTTGATCATTCCACCGGATATCACACGTGCACACTCCGGTGCCGGTATGATAACCGAACTACTGTGGGAGAAGCTTGGTGAAAGGATTGTTAATATCCTTCCGGCCCTGGGCACTCACCTGCCGATGGAGAAGAGTGAGATATCAAGTATGTTCGGCAGTGTGCCCCATTCACTCTTCAGAGAACATCGCTGGCGTACAGATATTGAGGAGCTGGGGAGAGTGCCCGCCTCATTCATCTCAGAGATAACAGGAGGAAGGCTCGGTTTTGACTACCCGGTACAGGTCAACAGTCTGCTGGCCTCTGCCGGGCACGATCTGATAATTTCAGTGGGCCAGGTGGTGCCTCACGAGGTGACGGGTATGGCAAATTATAACAAAAATGTCTTCGTCGGATGCGGAGGCAGTGAAGGTATCAACAAAAGTCATTTCATCGGTGCAGTGCACGGCATAGAGAACATACTCGGAACAACTGATAATCCCGTCAGGGCCGTGCTGAACAAAGCATCTGAGATAGCTGCTCCAAAACTGCCATTGCTATATATTCTCACCGTTGTGGCGCCTGACAGCGATGGTAACCTGAAGATAAGAGGACTCTTTGCCGGAGACAGCATCGACTGCTTCATTCAGGCGGCTGCACTCTCGCGGAAAGTCAACTTCACAACCCTGCCCGAGAGACTGGAAAGGATTGTTGTCTGGCTTGATCCTGAGGAGTTTAAAAGCACCTGGTTGGGAAATAAGAGTATCTATCGCACACGGATGGCGATAGCCGATAAAGGTGAGTTATTGGTACTTGCTCCAGGTGTCAGGACATTCGGTGAGGACCCCACAATAGATAAGCTGATAAGAAAATACGGGTACAGAACCACCCCCGAGATACTCTCCTTCGTGCAAGAGAATGACGATCTGCAGGAGAACCTCAGCGCCGCCGCTCATCTCATCCACGGATCACCGGAACAGAGGTTCAGGGTGACCTACGCTGCCGGCCATCTCACACGTGAGGAGGTGGAGTCTGTAGGATACAACTTCGGCAACTTAACTGAGCTGATGAACCGATACGATCCTCTCACACTGACAACAGGCTTCCATAAAACGGCTGACGGCGAAGAGTTTTACTTCATCTCCAATCCTGCCACCGGACTATGGAAAGCATCAGACTAAAGCAATGAAAATCGTTATTGACGAAAAGATACCATTTATCAGAGGAGCCTTTGAGCCCTGGGCTGATGTGGTTTACAGTCCCGGCCGTACCATTGACGCCACCATGGTTAGTGATGCGGATGCTCTTATTGTCCGCACGCGTACCAGGTGCAACAGAACCCTGCTGAAAGACAGCAACATAAAGATAGTTGCCTCAGCAACTATCGGATTTGACCACCTTGACACCTCCTGGCTTGAAAAAACGGGCATAAGATGGGTAAACGCACCGGGGTGCAACTCCGGGTCGGTGATGCAGTATATCACAGCACTGCTCTTCTTCCTTGCACGCAAACACGCGC
Source organism: Bacteroidales bacterium (assembly GCA_034003345.1). Taxonomy (GTDB): domain Bacteria; phylum Bacteroidota; class Bacteroidia; order Bacteroidales; family VadinHA17; genus SR-FBR-E99. The sequence continues at coordinate 4,543 of JAVEYS010000076.1, read as the reverse complement.
TTGACCTCCGCTCTCTCACCCTTGGCATTGTGGGTGTGGGTAACGTGGGGTCAAAGGTAGCCCGTGCTGCCAGCTCCATAGGCATGAGAGTGTTGCTGAATGACCCCCCGAGATACAGACGGGAAGGCGGCAGCCAGTTCCATCCAATTGAGAAACTGATTGCTGAGTCTGACATACTGACACTGCATGTGCCGCTGACACTTGATGGCAATGACAGGACCCGACACCTTATCAGCGGAACAAATCTGTCGAAGCTGAAAAGAAACAGCATCATTATAAACTCATCCCGCGGAGAGGTCGTAGATAACACAGCGTTGCGTGATGCGCTGAATGACAGGCTCATACTCGGAGCAGCCCTTGACGTCTGGGAGGGGGAGCCGGAAGCCGACTCCAGGCTCCTGCAACTTGTTGATTTTGCCACTCCGCATATAGCCGGATACTCAGTCGATGGTAAGGCAAATGCCACCGTCAATTCAGTGAGGGAGGTAGCGGCAACCCTTAAGATCCCATTGACACAGTGGACTCCTGCATTGCTGCCACAACCCCTCGAACCGTTGATAGACCTTACAACACATGGTAATGGCGCAGATCCTCTTGAGATCGTGGCTGCCGCCGTCAGGCATACCTATCCGGCAGAAGAAGATGACCGGCTCTTCCGTGCAAATCCCGCGAAATTCGAGTATCTTCGTGATAATTACAGGGTAAGACGTGAATTCAGTTCTTACAGAGTAAAAACAACAGACAGGGAAGCTGTAAGAATTCTCTCGGATCTTGGATTTCAATTAACTAAGTAATTCAATAACCTTATATCTATAATACAAAATGAAAGCAGACATAGGATTGATAGGACTGGCAGTGATGGGGGAAAACCTTGTGCTCAACATTGAGAGCAGGGGATTCACTGTTTCAGTATTCAACCGCACTACGGAAAAGGTTACCGATTTTGTTAATGGCCGTGGCAAGGGAAAAAAAATTGTTCCGGCATATTCGCTTGAAGAGCTGATATCCGGTCTCAGCAGGCCAAGAAAGGTGATGCTGATGATCAAGGCAGGCAAACCGGTTGATGACCTTATTGAGATGATCATCCCGCACCTTGAAAAAGGTGATATTATTATTGAGGGTGGCAACTCTCATTTTCCGGATACTATCAGGAGGACGGAGTATGTTGAGAGCAAGGGTTTGCTTTACATTGGCACAGGCGTTTCCGGTGGCGAGGAAGGCGCCCTGCTCGGGCCCTCACTGATGCCCGGCGGATCGAAGGAGGCATGGCCGCATGTAAAGGATATCTTCTATGCCATTGCTGCCAGGGCAGACGACGGTGCCCCATGCTGTACATGGATAGGTGACAACGGAGCCGGCCACTTCGTAAAAATGGCTCATAACGGCATTGAGTACGGAGACATGCAGCTCATCTGTGAAGCCTATCACCTGCTGCTCAGCTCCGGGGCATTCACATATGATCAGATGGCTGACATCTTTGATGAGTGGAACAAGGCTGAGCTTGACTCATACCTCATTGGGATAACAGGTGAGATACTTAGATTCAAAGACAATGACGGCCAGCCTATGGTCACGAAGATACTCGACTCAGCAGGTCAGAAGGGAACAGGCAAGTGGACCGTCATCAGCGCCCTTGATCACGGGGTGCCTCTCAGTCTTATCGGAGAATCAGTATTCGCCAGGTTCATCTCTTCCATGAAGAAGGAGAGGGTGAAAGCCTCTCCCCTCTTCAGCAGCCCTGCAAGAAGCATCCCTATCGATAAAAAACAGTTTGTTGACGATATCCGCAAGGCCCTCTATGCCTCAAAGATCATTTCATATGCACAGGGATTCAATCTCCTGAAGAATGCAGCCGGTGAGTACAACTGGGATCTCAATTACGGTGAGATAGCCATGATCTGGAGAGGTGGATGTATAATCAGATCAGCATTTCTCAATAAGATCTACGAAGCATACAGTAACGATCCGAAGCTTCCCAACCTCATCATGGATGGCTACTTCTCATCCATTCTGAATGAGAACAGTGAGAGCTGGAGAAGAGTGATAGCCGGGGCTGTGAGAGATGGTATACCGGTGCCGGCCATGAGCGCTGCTCTCTCCTGGTTTGACAGCTACCGGTCAGCCTGGCTGCCAGCCAACCTGTTACAGGCACAGCGCGACTACTTCGGAGCGCATACCTACCAGAGGGTTGACAAGCCTGAAGGAGAGCATTACCACACCAACTGGACAGGCCGCGGCGGCGATACTGCCTCTTCATCCTATAACGCCTGACAGGGTCACCCTCCGGAAATTTATAACTATTTTTACCTTAAACAAAAAGGCATATATCATCATGAATAAAAACGTAAACGAACGCGCTGCAGACAATATCAGGATCCTCTCAATGGCTATGGTTGAAAAGGCCAATTCCGGCCATCCCGGCGGTGCCATGGGCGGAGCAGATTACATTCACATTCTCTTCTCGGAATTCCTCCGTTCTGACCCGGCAGACCCGGAATGGATAAACAGGGACCGCTTTTTTCTTGACCCCGGCCACATGTCACCCATGCTCTATTCTGTCCTGACACTGACAAAGTATTTCTCTATTGACGATCTCATGCAGTTCCGCCAGTGGGGCAGCGTGACGCCAGGACATCCTGAGCTCGACGTGAAACGCGGCATAGAAAATACCTCTGGCCCTCTCGGTCAGGGCCACACCATGGCTGTGGGCGCAGCTATCGCCGAACGCTTCCTTACCGCACGTTTCGGAAAACTGTTTGAACACAAGATCTATACATACATCTCCGACGGCGGCGTGCAGGAGGAGATATCTCAGGGTGCCGGTCGCCTGGCAGGTCATCTGGGCCTGAGCAACCTCATCATGTTCTATGACTCGAATGATATACAGCTCTCCACCGAGACTTCAGCTGTAACGTCGGAAGACACGGCAGCCAAATACGCGGCGTGGGGCTGGCGGGTGATGGAGATCGATGGCCACAACCATGATCAGATACGCGGAGTATTACGACTGGCATCGGATGAAAATGAGAAACCTGTTCTTATCATCGGCGGAACAGTGATGGGTAAAGGTCTTGTTGACGAGGCCGGAGAAAGCTTTGAGGGGAAAACTTCAACACACGGCCAGCCGGTGTCACACGCAGGAGCCTCATTCAAAAAGTCGGTGGCAAACCTCGGGGGTAATCCTGATCAGCCCTTCGAGATATTCAGTGATGTGCAAAAGCTTTACGCGGAGGTGCTGGCAGCCAGATCAGCTGCTGCTAAGGAATGGAAGAACAAGAGACAGGAATGGGCACAAGGAAATCCCGATGCCTCACGTCTGCTCAATGACTTCTATTCCGGGAAGGTGCCTCAGATAGACTTTAATGCAATAGTACAGAAAGAGAATGATGCCACACGCAACGCCTCTTCCCTGCTCCTCTCCCTCTTCGCAGAGAAGATATCCAACATGATAGTTGCATCGGCTGACCTCGCCAACTCAGATAAGACCGACGGATTCCTGAAGAAGAGCAAGCCACTGGTAAGAGGTGATTTCTCAGGCGCATTTCTGCACGCCGGTGTATCCGAGCTGACCATGGCTGCTGTCATGAACGGTATGGCACTGCACGGTGGTGTGATTCCCGTCTGCGGAACATTCTTCGTCTTCTCCGATTATATGAAACCGGCTGTCAGGCTGGCAGCACTGATGCGACTGCCGGTGAAGTACGTCTGGACCCATGACGCTTTCCGCGTTGGTGAGGACGGTCCCACGCACCAGCCCGTAGAGCAGGAGGCACAGATAAGACTGATGGAGCACCTTAAAAACCACCACGGAGAGAACAGCATGCTGGTACTGCGTCCGGCTGATGCCCCGGAGACCACCATAGCATGGAAGCTGGCACTGGAGAACACTAAGACACCTACAGCGCTGATCCTCTCAAGACAGAATATTAAAACGCTGCCCTCAGAAGGTAAACCCCGCATCGAAGCTGCTGCCATGGCAGCAAAGGGTGCATACGTGGTATCTGATACTGCGGGAAAGCCAGATGTGATACTCGTTGCAAGCGGCTCTGAGGTTGCCACACTTGTGGAGGCCTCTGCAACGCTTGGATCTGAAGGCATAAAGGCAAGGATCGTTTCAGCACCTTCAGAGGGACTGTTCCGTATGCAGGATGAGAAATACAGGCAAAGTGTAATCACCAGGGGAATACCGGTCTTCTGTCTTACAGCAGGACTTCCGGTTACAATGCTCGGACTTGCCGGGTCAGAAGGAAAAATATGGGGACTCGAGAGTTTTGGATTCTCAGCACCATATGGAGTACTGGACCAGAAGTTGGGCTTCACCGGCAACAATATCGCGCTGGAGGTGAAGAAATTCCTTAAAGGCTGAAGCTCTCCTGGCAGGTCCCGGAAAGAGACATTGCCCTTTGTATTAAAACCTGTAGCCGGAAGACTTTCGGGAAACGGACCAGGCCTTCCGCCCGGGGCTCTGCATTAAAAGTTGCTTAAGCACTGTTCCCTGCGACCTGTTGACTTATTAATATTACCTTTGCAGCCAACTTCTGAA
>JAVEYS010000075.1:0-12484 GCA_034003345.1 Bacteroidales bacterium | reverse complement strand
GAACCGAGGGTCGTTGTTTCCCAGACAGGATTTCATGCAATGTTCATTCAGGTTCACTCCAGTGATATACCGGAGCCATTCAATCCGGTAGGTTTTCTTTAATTCAAGTCTTGTAATGGTTATCATTTCATACGGTTTATAAGGATAAGATAATCATTTTCAGCTTAGTACGCAAATTTTTAGACTGAGTGGACCCGGTACTTCAGTTTGCGTATTTCATACTGATGTCGTAATGCTCATTAGGCAATATTTCCTACTTTCATTTTTACCTCATTAGCATTTGAGGGCTTGTTTGAGCGGAATCGAAAGGAAGTAGCACCATTTCATTGCTGCTTTCACTGAATATTCAATCCCTTGACCCCTTCGGTGGTCTTTAACAACTGTCGTACTGCTCTTTTGTGATCTCCACAACGTCCGCAATTGCTTCCCGGACCAGATCAGTGTTGGTGTCAATGGTATATTCCGGTCCTCCTTTATGCTTGGCCTTGAACCGGGTTGTCTCCGGGAGGCATTTGATAGCTGTGGAATAAAACTCGTTCAATAGGTAAACGGTCTCTCCTTTGGTGAGCCTCTCAATTAAAATCTCGTATGGTCTCATGTTCGCTGAAAACAAATGTAGTCATAATTACTTGTTAACCAATACCCTTATTTTACGGGAAACCTAATGAACTCTTACAAATACTTCTCACAAAAAGCTCAACTAAACATGTAAAGTCAACTGGTCACAAAGATGAGTTAGGAAAATCATTCAATCCTTTCTCAAAATCAACTATCTTAGCTAATGTTCCAAAGGTTAATGTTCAACTCACTCATCCAAAATGTCATTCGAAGAGGCCTATTCCCAGATAATAGTATTGGTAGATCAGTTTAAGGCTAGTGAAAAATACTTTCTCTCAAATGCTTATCAGGAAGCAGAAGTCAGAAAGGATTTTATTGACAAGTTTTTTATTACTCTTGGATGGGATGTGCGTCATGAATCCCAAACTAATCCTTATGAACAAGAAGTAAAAGTAGAAAGGGGTGTGCAAGTTAGTGGTGCTCAAAAACGTGCAGATTACTCATTTTCCTTAGCTCCGAACTTTCGAGATCCCAAGTTTTTTGTGGAGGCTAAGAAACCATCTCGAGACTTAACAAATAAGGATTACTATTTTCAATCGGTCCGCTATGGCTGGCACAAAACGACACCACTAGTCATTTTAACAGATTTTGAGGAATTCCACTTGCTTGATTGCCGGTTTAGTCCTGACATAAATTCAATCCTCAGTAGGCTAGTCAAGAAATACCATTATTCCGATTATGCAGATATTGAGAAGTTCGCCGAGATATACTGGCTATTTTCTCATGAAGCGGTCTTAAATAATTCGCTGGAAAAATTTGCCGATGAGCTACCTAAACCGAAAGGAAAGGCATATCAAAAAGCGTTATTTGCTTTCGAAAAACACTTAACAATTGACGATGCCTTTTTGGAGGAGATTGATGGCATCCGGGTGACGTTGGCAAAGGCTTTTAAAAAGAATGATGATAGTCTCAATAGTGAAGAACTGACAGAAGCCACACAGAGGACTATTGACCGTTTAGTGTTCATTCGTTTTCTTGAAGATAAGCTAATTGAACCAGAGCATTATTGTCTTAACCCCCCCAAATAGCTGGACATAATTTTAAAAACAAATTAGGTCTGATTAAATTTGAGAATCAGGACATTTAACATCAATTTTGAGCAATTTGGCTATATCAATAAAAGTGTCCATTGAAGGTTGGGTTTCATTGGTACACCACCGTGATATTGTGGTTTCGTTTTTGTCGAGTTTTTCGGCAAGCCATTTATTGGTTTTGCCTTGCTCTGCTAGAACTGCTTTTAATCTATTGATTGGTTTTTTGCACATATCAATCTGCATTTGGTGCGAATATATCAACTTTTACCTATAATTTAGTTTTTGTACGGCTCATTGTGGGTAGGAAAATTGGCCTTTTGCAAGCTTTGGTCTTGCAAATGGGCAAATATGGCACTGGCTTAAATTATTTTAAAAAGGTGCGGTTATTCTCCGCTCTTCTTCTGTAAATATACCTGTAGGTCAACGGAATAAAGTAGAGACTCACAAAGGTACCGAGGGCCATCCCGCCTATCAGAACAAGCTCCATGGGACGCTGCAGCTGGTTGCCCTGGCCCGAGCCGAAGAGCATTGGTAGAGTCGATAAGATCGAAGCCATCGCTACCATATGATGGGCTTCAGCATTCTTGACCCGCCTCGATAAATCGCTTCCTTTAGCCCCATCCCCGCCTTACGGAGGTTGTTTATCGTATCAACCTTAAGGATGGAGTCGTTGATGATGACACCCGACATCACAATAATTCCTCTCATCGTCAATATGTTGATCGATCCTCCCCATAGCCAGACCAGATCCACCAGGGCTTGTATCCGCTGTGAATTTTCCTGCAGGTCGATGCTCTCATTCCAGTCAATCATCACAATCATCTCATCCTGAACTATCAACGGAAATTTTACATCCTGAAAATCCTTTTTAGTTTGAGATTGACAAGCAGTCACTTTAAGTACACCACTATCACAACCCCAAACGCTAACCATTAATGGTTGTCCATCTTTATCGCAAAGAGATTTTTCTTGAACATCTTTATTGTATGCCTAAGCGCTTTTAAAAACTGCATGAAAATAATTGCCTTGAATAAACAATCTTTGAGAATGCTTAATCACTTCTGAATAAAAGTTTCTTTTTAAGAATTCATCAAGATTATCTTTGTACCCAGCTCTCCTACTAAAATAACACTTCTCATAACAAATGTCAAATTTTACTCAGGCATGAAAGTTTAAGATTAGAATCATATAGAAGACCATATATATAGTTATTTCTAATAGGAGGTTATTTATTTGGAGAATCTCATAAAATCGGAGCCTGTCCGGATGGTTTCATCAATATCCTTTTACGTTTATATTTATACTTTAATTTACTTATATTACCGGGTGCTTTATATTTGTTTTTACTGAGCTCCCGGTATTTTGACCAGTCCACCGAGGAGAAATAGAATGACTTAACCTCTGACTCCACAATCGTACAGGAAGACTGAACAATCCTAATTGCCACCGGTAACAACTCAGCCCCCTGGATGGCTGTTTGGTAAACCGCTTCTACATAATCGAAATACTCAGGTAATTCTGTTCTTCTCTGAACTATTACAATCCCGGTATCAAGATTTTTATCAATAAAATGAACGGTAGCCCCAATAAACTCATTTAGACCGTAATACATGGACCAGAATGTAGAAGATATACCTCGAATCTCCGGAGCAATTCCATGATGAATGTTCAGCGTTCCCAACGGAGGAAGGGAAAAAATGTTTGCTTTCAGTAATCCTGCACCACATTGGAATATTAGATCGGGTTTGAGGTCCTTTAAAACATTTTCTGTTTCTATACCGTTGATACTCTTTACGAATATCTTCCTGATGTGTCTATCAAATTCGCGGGGAATATGTCTGCCAATCCTCTTCTCCCCCTGTCTGCGGGAGGAATACCAGCCGGGATTCTGAAGCAGAAGAGTTAGAATGATTTCCTTGACCAGGTTCCTGAGCTTACCAATAAAAAAGCTGTATCTGTTGTCAACAAGCAAATATGTGAACTCATAATCTGGAAATGCATTGATGAGGCGAGAGATATTCAACCTGTTAACGTTCCCCGGATACCGGCTCGAAAAAAGTACAATCTTCATCTCAGAAACCATGATAAATAAATGCCTTATTCAGTGAAAAGGCTATAGTTTCAAATGTAGTCGTGGCTGAAACACCCCAACGGCTGAGAATATTCTTATCATTTTTATCACTTGCACAACGAAAGTCTACTGCAAGAAGACCTTTGTACCCGGATTCGTATGCGATTCTCTTAATGGTCTCATTATATGATCCATCCGGAAATGAAAAGAATTCAACCTCCTTTCGAGTAACTTCAGATAAGATGCTTCGGGAAAGCTCCATCTCTTTTCTCGCCTCCTCTTCTGAAATATTGGCCAGATTATAGTGAAGATGACCATGTGAACCGATTGTCACAAGTTCTGACTCTGACAACATCCTAATTTGTTCCCTGTTCATCAGCTTCCAGTATTCAGCGGGTAAGTCGCGTATCTTAGTCCCCATGCCGGGCTGTGACAGCAGTGCGTTCAGAATTTCGTCTCGTTCATTGTACATAAGTCCTTTCACGAACTCAAATATGCTGAGATTGCTTTCAGGGTCTACCATATCAAACTTCCCCCGTTTAACAAACTTCCGCCCTTTTATCTCTAGGGATTCACCTACGGTAAAGTAACGAACGAATGCAAGGATATCAGACCACATCATGTACTCTTCATTTTGGGCACAGATTCCGGATACAAAAAAGGTAGTCGGGATTCTGTATTTTTCGATTACGGGCAATGCGATCAGGAGATTATTCAGATATCCGTCATCAAATGAGACGGTAAGAGTTTTCCTCTCAGGTCGGAGGCCCTGTCTCTGAAGTTCGAAAGCTTCAGCCAGGGATATTATGTTGAAATTCTTGCTGATATACTTCATGTGCTGATCGAACTGTTCCCTGGCGATATGCCTGGGAAAAATCATGGTGGAATCATTAACCACTACTCCGTGATAAAAAATATTGAGAACCTTCCTGCGTGTTGCAAGATGATATACTTTCTCAACCTGCATTCGTACGAGGGATGGAAGCAGGTATTTCTTAATAAATCCCCTCATTCTGAACGCACTTCCAGAGTTTCCAGCTGTATTCAATGTTATATAGTTTTCTGATTTTCTCCCCACAAATGTAACGTTACTGACTTAACCTTGTCATCAGGTGCTGTAACATTCTTTAGAAAACTTCAATAGAGTTATTAAAAATGCTCATTTTTTTCAATTAATTGGAAGTTGTTATGCTCTTCTTCTTCTTCATGTTTATTGAGCCTGTGGATTAGGTTAATTGTACTTCTACATTGGAACATAAGGTACCACGACATCTTGAGCAGGTTTGAGATAATCTTTCCTGAAAAATAATCTTCGATCGCCCATGAAACTTGCCCATAAAATGTTCATTAATCGGACATCCTTTGCGTTTGGATAAATTCTTTAAGCGCCTCTGTTGTGTTGAAAACTTGTTAATATCATGACTGGATTTGTATGTCACAAATCAGGTATTTGTGACATGTACGGTATACTGTTAGATGTTTAACAATAAAATTACCTCCTATGAAAACTACAGCTAAGATTATTTCAGCTATTGCCCTATTGCTGATTATAGATACTACAACAGGGCTCTATGGACAGATCAAAGTTTTTGACAACGGCAGTGTGGGAATAAAGTACACCACAAGTACCCCTGCTTCAAAGTTTGTGTTTAATAACACCGGGGAGTCAGCTTTTGATGTGTTTTTCTATTCAGGTAATAGATCAACCACCGGAGGAACTCAAAAAACTGTAGTGGCAACTGGTACCGGTAGTTCAAATCATATTTACGGAATGGTTGGCCAGGCAGAAACGGGATCCAGCAACTATCTTTATGGACTTCGCGGAGGTGTCTGGAGTACTTCGCCTATATCATATGGCCGGGCCTACGGCGTATACGGAATTGCAGGCAATGTAGCCGGAGGATATAATTACGGTGTGTACGGATACTTATATGGCTCCAATAATGGTACAGCCGTATTTGGTACGACCACTGGGGATGTCTCAATAACAGGCAAATATGCCGGATATTTCAACGGAGATGTATACATAACAGGATTAATGTCTACCAATACGCTTACTGTTCGTAGTTCAGATGTGAAGTTCAAGACTAATATAACAGTACTTAAATCTTCCGAAGCCTATGACAGAATTAGTCTCTTAAAACCATCTACATATTATCTACGGCAACAAGAAATTGTATCAGATAGTGCTGAGGTCAAATATTTATATGATCCTGACAGTGAAGTGTTCAAAAAGCGGAAGTACGGCTTTGTTGCGCAGGAATTACAGGAAGTCTTCCCTGATTTAGTTTACACCCTACAGGATGGTACACTCGGGGTTGATTATACGGGTCTTATTCCTGTTATGATACAGGCAATTCAGGAGCAACGAAAAGAACTTGAAGCTCTACGTAAAAGAATTGAATTGCTGGAATCCAGATAATCTAAGAATTGGGAGATGATACGCCAACTTGCTTTATTAGTGCTGATGTTGCTTTCCTGCTTGAGTGGTCTTTCCGCTACGCCGGATACATTAAGAAGCTATAGCTTCTTCTATGATCAAAGTGGCAACAGAAACCTTCGTGAGGCTGAAATAGTGCAGCTGAAATCTAGTAGTACAATAGCTTCCGACTTTGATGATTCCAAAGAGCAGGTATCTAAAAAAGAGTTATCTGGTCGTACTATTAAAATCTACCCCAACCCTACCAAAGGTATAATAAGAATCGTCTTGTCGGAGGCTGGGATTGAAACAACCAGTATGATTATCTATAACACTCTGGGCCAAGTTATAGCGGAAAAGCATATTGAAGGAACAGAGGGCGAGATTAACCTGTCCGGGCAGTCTCCGGGTGTTTATTTCTTGAGAATCATTATTGACGGAACGTCATCAGAATGGAAAGTTCTAAAAGAATGAATATTTATTCTGGCTGTTCAAATAGTACCAAAATTGATAATCCATGAGACAATTATACCTTTTATTCGCATGCAGTGTTGCTTCCTTGGCGACCTTGGCACAACCGTATGACCTTGTACTCAATGCTCCAGAGTCGGGAGTACAACTACACCAAGCACTTAATAGCATCACATTTTCGCCAAATTACTCTTATACACCGGCGGGTGGAACGATGCTTGCCGAGATTGTCAGCTCAATGATTTCTGGAAATATTGTCTATTCGGATCCGATTAACCCGGGAACCTATGCGATAAATACCGGACTGGCCGTTGGGAGCACATCAGGTAAACTTATCACTTCCGGCTCGGCAGGGTACCAAATACCAATAGATGCACCCTCCGGTACAAGCGGACTTCAGCCTACTGTTACGCTTAATTATACAAGTAATTTTGCAAATGGACCATTGGGAATAGGTTGGTCCATAGGAGGCCTTTCCTCTATTGCGCGAGCTAACAGGACCCTTTATCATGATGGGATTTCAGATCCTGTCAGAGGAACAATATCAGACAGATATGCCTTGGATGGGAATAGAATGATTGTAACCAGCGGAACTTATGGAGCCGGCAGTAGTGAATACCGAACAGAACTGGAGACCTTTTCAAAAATTATTGCTTATGGAAGTACAGGAACCGGACCGGAATGGTTCAAAGTTTTTACAAAATCAGGGTTAATCCTCGAATTTGGAAATGATGAAGGTTCAAGGATAAGAAATAACGAAGGCTGTATTCTGTCGTGGAGAATCAACAAAATCAGCGACAGATTTAATAATTATATTATCTTCAATTACATCATATCAGATGATGAACGGCCATTAGGGTCAATACAATACACAGGAAATACCTCAACTTCTCAGTCTCCTTTTGCATCCATACTATTCAATTATAAGTACAGGAGTGATGTAAGTTCGTATTACTACGGAGGAAAGGAATTTACAAATGATATATTACTTGATAATATTGTAGTGAAATACAATGAACAGAATTATAAGAAGTACAGTTTGACATATGCCCTGGACACATACTCTCAGTTAATTAAAGTAACAGAATACAGCAGCCAGGAAGCAGCATTAAATCCTACAGTGTTTACCTGGACCTCTCAGACAAATCAATTCAATGAGACGACACACTATACAAATTCTGTGAATGAAAGATATTATCATGGAGATTTTAACGGAGACGGACGCATAGACTTTGTTTCGGTGCCAGTCAAATCCTCCTACACTTCAAGTGATAAATGGAAACTATATCTCGCAAATTCAAGTGGAAGTATGGTCTATGCCACCCAGGGTGACCTGAATACTTATTTTGAAACATTCCTGACGGGGGACTTTAATGGAGATGGTCTATCTGATCTGATGATGCAGGAAAAACATCCTGAGTCATTGTATCCTAATAGAAAATATTACTATTTTTATGCATCAACAGGCTCAGTTTTAACTCGAAGTACAACCTACTATAATTGCCCCGACGGCAATACTCTCGACATTGTTGATTATGATGGAGACGGTAACCTTGAATTACTGTATCATACTAGCAGTAGTAGTTGGCTCCTTTACACATTCAGTGGTTCATATATTTTTGGAGGTTATATTCCTTCTTTTGGTGAATACTATTATATTGATACTGGCTTACATAATCGTCTCCTTGATTTTAATGGTGACGGGTGCACTGATTTACTCATACTATTCAATGACGGGTACAAAATTTACGAATTCAAAGGAACAAATAAGGCGCTGATTGAGACATTCTCAGGAACCGATATCCGCAATAATGATTTTATACTTTTTGGTGATTACAACGGCGATGGGAATATTGATATTATTAAGAACAGTTACACTTATCCGTATAATTGGTCTATGTTATATCTTACGAGCAATGGATTAGAACCTAAAGATCTCACTCGCTTCGATAATTTCGACATAAACATCGTGAATAACAATGTTTATGCCCGTGACATGAATGCGGACGGACGGTCAGATGTAGTCTTTATCGGAAAAGGACAAAACACGTCTAACCCAAACAATCGGATAAACGTTTGTCTTAGTAATGGAAGTGATTTCAGTATCCAGGAATATACTTCCTCGGTTACCTTCCTCAATGGACCAGAGTCCTATAATATTGAGGACTATAAAGGTGATGGTCGGAGCCGGTTTTTCTACAAATATTATGGCATCTCCAAGTTGTTTTCCTTTGCCAATGGAACTCCAAGTCATTTAGTAGATAATGTTATAGACGGGTTAGGCTCAAAATCAACTGTTCAATATCTACCAATGTCAGATGCTAATGTGTATACCCGGGGCACGGGAGCTATATACCCTGTGAGTGACTTCTCAACCGCATCACAGCTTGTCGCACAAGTAGTAAGCGAGAATGGACTAGGTGGGACAAGGACAACTTCATATAATTATGAGGGAGCTAAACTCCATCGACAGGGAAAAGGCTTTCTCGGATTTGCAAAGACAATTGTCACAGATAACGCAACGGGAATAATCATAGAGACCCAAACAGGATATAGCAGCACTTATTATTACCCTCAGGTTAATACTATCACCAAAAAAGTGCTTTCAGGCACAATTGAGCAAACAAGTAATTCTTGGGCCGAAAAGTTAATGGATGTAACCACAAAGCGCATCTACCCTTACACTCAGTCAACTACACAATCAAATAGTCTCACAGGGCATTCAATAACTGTAACAGTATCCTCTGTTGATGATTATGGTAACACGGGGCAGATTGTGAAAAATTACAACAATGGTGTAACCGAGACTACAATCAATGACTATTCCGCATGGATAAACACATCCGATTGGTTGATAGGGAGAATTGGCACTTCTACCGTCACCTTTGCTAAAAGCGGAGATACTCCTGTAATCCATGCAGTTAGATACACTTATGATGCTAATAGTGTAATTAAACCCAACTATGTCTACTATCATGAGAGTAGTCCTCTTGAATATTACGACAACTATGACTACGATGGGTTTGGCAATGTAACAGATGTTTATACTGTAGGTGGGAGTATTGGCTCCAGCCTTGTGAGTTATTCATATTCAGCCAACGGGGATAAATTATTAACAAAAACAGACAGGTTAGGCCATGTCTATACATATGGTTACGATAATTACGGACGCCTCCAGTCTGAGATGGATTTCCTGAATAACACCCTAACGTACCTGTATGATGCTTCCGACAGGGTCTCAACAACAACCAGCTCAACAGGAAGACAGGAAACTACTACATATTTATGGGACGGAAATTACAAACCTTCATTAGCCGTTTATGGTATTTCTAAAACCGGGAATGACGGATCGGCCTCCTCTGTATGGTACGACAAATTTGGCAGAACAATACGTGAGTGTAAAAAAGGGTTCAATGGGACGTGGATACTGAACGATAATGAATATAATAATAAAGGAGCGCTTTACAGAATATCCGATCCGTACTTCGTCGGAGGCTCACCTGTTTGGGCTAACACTTACGCCTATGATAACTATGGCAGGGTGAACAGCATAGTGCGAAATGGTGGCCGAAATACCACATACTCATACTCCGGAGCTATTGTTACTGAAACAACTGATGGGAAAGTTTACTCAAAAACTTATAACTCAGATGGCACACTAGCTGCAGCAGAGGATCCCGGTGGCACATTAATTTATGCATATTTCCCCGATGGCAAAGTAAAAACCATAACAGCTCCAGGTAGTATTGAAACATCAATGCAATATGGGGATGCAGCACGCAATCAGACTCAACTTACTGACCCCAGTGCTGGCACAATAAACTACACCTATAATGCCAGAGGCCAAATCCTTACGCAAATAAATGCCCGTCAACAGACAACAACTTCCAACTACTTTGATGACGGGCGGTTGAATACAATTACCCGTCCTGAAGGAACTACAACTTATTCATATAATGGGAACAAACAACTTACAGGCATCTCCTCCCCTGGCAGTGTGGTACGGTCATTCACTTATGATAGCTTCGGTCGCATCTATACAGCCGGGGATAACATATCAGGATCGAACTTTTCAACTACCTTTACTTACGATTCATACGGAAGGCTAGGTACCCGCACACACCCGTCAGGAATAGTGGAAACCTTGAACTATAATAGCAACGGGTATCTTGCAACAATATCTGCCGGAGGAGCCGTGAGATTTACTATATCAGCAATGAATGCAAAACAGCAGGTGACTACGTCCACATATGGTAGTACTCTTAACGCTACTTTTGGTTTTGATGCTTATGGATATCCATCCTCGTCCTCTGTCGGTCAGTTAATGGACTACCGTTATGTATTTGACCCGGTAACAGGCACCTTAACATCAAGGCAAAACTATCTACACAATCTGACAGAGAGCTTTGATTATGATGACCTCTATCGACTGACTGATGTTGCCGGTCCTCAAAACCTATCCATGACCTATGCAAATAATGGCAACCTGACCACCAAATCAGATATAGGCACTACTGAATTTGACTACGACGAAAGTACCAGCCCTTATGCACTTGCAGGTTTAATTTCTTCTACAGGCGTAATCCCGTCAGCAGACCAGTTAGCAACTTATACTTCATTTGAAAAAGTCAATCAGATCGCTCAGGGAGTCTATTCAGCAACTTTTCTGTACAATGCTGATTATCAACGTGCAAAAATGATAATCACCCAAGGAGGAAGCACAATACTTTCACGTTGGTATGCAGGCAATGTTTACATGAAAGAATCTAAAGGTGGTATAACTAAAGAATATACCTACCTGGGGGGCGACGCTTACTCTGCTCCAGTAGTCGCGGTAACCCAAGGGGGCAATACTACATACTTCTATTTGCTACGTGACCACCTGGGTAGTGTTACACATGTGGTCAGGTCCGACAATACCCTTGAGGCTGAATATAGCTTTGATGCTTGGGGTAGAAGGCGTAGTGCAAATGACTGGAGTTATACTCTAGATGTCATGGATAAGGCGTTATTTGACGGCAGGGGTTTTACCGCACATGAACATCTACAGTGGTTTGACCTGATAAATATGAACGGTAGACTCTATGATCCCCTGATCGCAAGGTTTTTAAGCCCTGACAATTATGTTCAAGCACCCGGTCTCTCTCAAGCATTTAACAGATATACTTATTGCCTCAATAATCCACTAAAGTACACGGATCCTGATGGCGAGTTCTTTTTAGGTACAATCTTTACTTTTATTGGTGATTTTCTCGGGACGACCTTTTTTCATGGCGGCCTTTCATTTAATAAGAACGTAAGGAGAGAAGCCTGGAAAGATTTTGATCCTTCAGCAAGTTGGTCCGCGACTAATAAAGCATGGAAAATAGATATTGGAGGCTTTAAGACAGATCCAAACAGGACAATTGCGGGGAGGGCATTGCAATTTCTTTCCAGATGGACTTGGGAATTACCTCAAACTTTAGCAGGCAAATTATTTTCACATACAAGGAATGTTTTTGGAGGAGTTGATAATGTTGAATACTATGGAGGAGCAACATTAGTCAATCGGAATAACAAGAATAATAATCCTTGGGGATTGACGTTAGGTCCATATATAAACTCAAATCGGGTTGTTGCTGATCCATATACAGATGATTTATTCAGGCACGAATATGGGCATACGCTGCAAAGTAGACTAGTTGGACCATTATATCTAACTCATGTAGCTCTTCCTAGTGGTATTGGTGCATTCCTGGATTATAACTTACACGTTAATGATCATGACAGAGAATGGTATGAGACGCAAGCAAACAGGATGTCGGAAAGATATTTCCGACATCAAGATCCTGGAGCACTAAATGCACTTCCTTGGGATGACAATATGTACCC
>JAVEYS010000074.1:0-12840 GCA_034003345.1 Bacteroidales bacterium | reverse complement strand
AGTCAGAAATAGAAACACCGTTGAGAGTTTTGTTGTAAATTCCTTCTACCGTTACAGAGAATGGAAAAGATGTTTTGAATGAATAATCAACAGCAAGTCTGAACGATCTCAGCCCCGGGAACGGGTTAGGCCGGATAATTATATTCTTGTCATCCATAAAAAATATATCTAGTAAACCGTCAATCCACCCTGTTTGTCCATGTAATGTACAAAGATATCAGTGTATTCGGAATAGTGAAAGAGAAAGTCTTCAATATCGCTTACGGGCAGCGAATATAGTCCGGACTTGCCTTCATGTGAGGGCACCACCCATGATACCTGCCCAGGTGTTGATCCCGGATCATATAATTCCGAGTATCTCATGCTTTGAGCCAGCATAATTATTTTCTCCTCAGGAATGTTGTTGAAACAGAGACTCAGGAATCTGGTCTTCTCAAAAATCCTTGCAGCCACAGGAAGCTTATCGTTGACCACTGTGGAAATACGGCTCCTGGCCATCGCTGTAAGACGTGGCTCGACGGAGAGGTACCACTCAGGATTCAGATTCCGTATGGCTCTGGCACTCTCTTCCTGAAGCAGCTGGCTGTTGCTGAAGAGATATGACACTGCCTGCTCCCTTTCCAGCCCTTTTCCTTCTGCCGCCACCTTGTGAAGGGAACATGCTTTTGTCCAGACACCTGTTATATTCTGCTCCGAGGAGAGGATGAACGAAGCAACAGACCTACCCTTCACCTCTCTGACCGGATAGTATAGAGAGAGTTCAGCGAGCCTGCTCCTGTCGGTATCATTCCCCATAAGGGCTTTCAACGGTCTTCGCAGCGGCTCATCAACAAGCGCATCGATTGCCTCAGCTGCAATGCCTGTACGATAGATGCCGTCGTCTCCCTGCATAGACATGATCACCTCAGCTGCAGCCCTGCCCGTCAGCAAGGTGAGAAGAGAGAACAAAAAGTCAATGTTCTCGGTCATCTCCTTGTCAAGTGCAGCTGTCAGGATGAAATACCTGTTCTTTTTTGCCTCAAGTTGCATCGCTATCAGCCGTGCAATAGTGTTAAGAGTCTCGTCAAGTGCCTGTTCTATCATCTGTCTCTGTTTGCCTTCCGGCACATACCCGCGTTCACACAGGCTGCGGGCAGCTTTCAGGCGTACACTGATATGACCTCCGGCAACGAAATTGGTGAGGTAGGGAAGCACTCTGGAGAGCGGCATCAGCTCAAGCAGTCTTATTATCAGGAGATTCTCCCTCTCACTGTTACCCTGCCTAAGGACAGTGCCTATAATATCACCAAAAACCTCAGGTCCGAATTGGAGAAGAACATAAAAGGCCTCCCTTTCTGTCTCCGGGTTACAGAAGGCTTGTACCACCTCTTCCCGAAGCTCCCTGATATCAAACCTGCCGGTAGCTAATAATCCTATCTTCCTGATCTCCGGACTGGCATCACTGAGAAGCTTGATGATTTCAGAGACATGAGGAGCACGCTTGTTGAGCATTATACCTCTGGCAGCAGCTGCCCTCTCCGATATGCCCGGAAGCATGAGGAGATCTCTGTTCCTGGTGGGATCGGAATAATATCTTTCAATGTTTTGACATGCAGTGGCCGCTTCGTTTTTTACCTCTTCACTGAATTGGCTCCCAGCCTTTATAGCACTTAGAACCGGCAGTAATGCCGGGTCTAATGCCTTCACCGCAACTGCTACAGCTGCAGAAGCAAAGGAGTTGTCAGCCTGTGTGTTCAAGAAATCAAGCCGCCCACTGATAAGGTCAATATAATGATCCGCAAGAATCAATAGGCTCCTGAACCCTTTGGGCTTTTCGGCCTTGTCAACATTAATGTCAGGGTGAGTGTCATCTTTCTGTTGGATCCTGATTTTTTCCGAGAGTGCATTTCTGAAATAACCAGTGAGAATTATATCAAATGCGATGAGCAATAAGGCCAGGAACGGAAAAATAATCACCAATCCGGACCCGTCGAAGTTTGTGATTGTGTTAGCCAGTACAAATACCAGTGTAAAAAGAGCAATGGCTTCAAGAGTCCTCTCCCTTAATCTACCGGTCTTCCCGTTGCATTCCGATTCTCCAATCCCGATATGGAGAACGCTAACCATTGAAGGCAGGGTAACCACAGCCATTGTTGCAAAAAAGAATACTGCAGCCAGAGAGGCAAACAGGGCAGAGAGAAGCTTGAGTGACTCCTTCCCGTTCAGATCATAATAGATATAAATTATGGCAGACGGAGATGACAGTATTAGCAATAACAATGGCGCCAGCATCAGCTTGCCCGGGAGACGAAGGTTTCTCAAAAGGGGCAGATAAAAAAGGTTCTTCATATGAAGCCCCAGGCCGGTTGCGATGACAGTAAGAGCAGCGAGGTAAAAGAGAGGAGCTGCCCGAAAGAGTGACAGGTCAGTAATGACTGTAAGTATTATAGCTGACGTTAATACTACTAATGCCAGTGTCAACCAGAAGATCCACTTGTAACCGGTTTTCATCGCCCGTAAGAATTTGACACGTCCCGGAAAATATAATTGACTCACCTACACAATATACAATAATTATTCATCCCTACAAAAATGCTCCTCTTGATCTTACGAGACCTGCTATCAGAGATGTTACCTCTTCCTCAGGGGTATTCAAACCATCTATTATCAGGTCTGCCTGTTCGTACCATTCAGCTCTTTTCTCAAGCAGCTCCGTGATAATGACCTCTATATCAGCCGCTGCCACGCCGTGTATCAGGGGACGTACGGTCCTTGACTTACGGAGTCTTGATGCCAGAGCATCAACCGGCAGTTTCAGGTACACAGTCACACCTGTTGACTTCATAAGATTCATATTCTCTTCTGAGCATGGTGTTCCTCCACCGCATGCCACTACCGTCCTTGACTTTTGTGAGACGGTGAGCAGTGCATCCCGTTCAGCCATCCTGAAGCAATGCTCTCCCTCCTTTGCAAAGAGATCTGCTACCGAGACTCCCTTTTCCTCTTCCACAAGCTCATCGATATCGACGAAATTCCAGTGAAAGGAGGAGGCAATCTTCCTGCCTGATGAGCTCTTACCGCTGCCCATGAAACCAATCAGATAGATATTCACTTTATATACTAAAGATCTAATTTCATCTGTGATGGATCATCAGGGAGAAGACCCGTAGGATTCTCACCTGTCACTTCCCCGTTATCCTCATCAGTAGACAGTGGGGCAGCTTCGCTCTTCACCACAGGTTCCAGCTCGCGTATGTCAGTCACACTGTAGTTGGAGAGTCTTTTACCCTTTGCACGGAAGCTCTTTACCCCGATAAATTCAGCAACCTCTATTATCTCCGGTCTCCTGCCTTCATTCTTGCCACCAAAATTGAGCTCCAGGCGTGGATACTCCACCTCTGTAAGGCTGACCAGTTTTGATCCCTCGCTGTCAGAGATAAAGCACTGCAGCCTCTCCGACTCCTCAAAGGAGAAGCGTTTAACATAGTAATACTCCTGCTCCTTGTCCCAGTAAACGGCTGAGAATATCTTCGACTCCCGGAACTTCTCAAGCAGAAGCAGGTCATCCTCAAAGTGAAGTGAGAGGTCTGTCCCGGATGTGCGGTACCATCCTCCCCGTGTGACAACGAGCAGCATATCCTCGGATGCAAACTCTCCAAGGAACCTGCCCCTGCCGTCGACATTCAGCCTTAACACTGCATCATCAAACCACACCTTTCGTCCGCCGAGCGTTGAGAGACCCTTCTCCTTGAGGGTTATTTTATGCACAGCGTTCCTGGTCAGTATATTGCCCATTGATCCGCGCCCCTTGATTGCCAGCTCCCCGAAGTCAAACTCAAAAGTGAGTTTTTTCAGGCGTGCCTTTGGCCTATGATATATCCTGATGACCTCAGCCTCTCCATTGGCATTGGCACTGAGGTAGAGCACCTTTGTTCCGGAGGTGCCCCTGCCCAGACTATACTCCTTGTCACGCGTTAGTCCTGTAAGTGCACATCGCTTGATATAACAGGACCCGTCGCGGCCGTCCTGGTAGACAATATTATATATTGTTCTGGCATCATTCCTGAGAAAAACCTGTATATATATGACGTCCTTTCCCACAAACTGCTTCTCTGTTACTCTGGTGATGAGATAAGAGCCATCTTTTCTTATTACTATTATATCATCTATATCAGAGCAGTCACACACATATTCATCCTTCTTCAGCCCGGTGCCGATAAATCCCTCCTGACGGTTTACATACAGCTTGGCATTATCAGCAACAACCTTTGTGGCTTCAATGGTTTCGAAATTTCTGATCTCAGTGCGCCGCTCATTATGCTTTCCGTATTTCTTCTTAATCTGCCGGTAATAGTTGATGGAATAAGGAATGATGTTTGCAAGGTGATTGATCACCTCCTCCAATCCGGTCTCAATACCACTGATATGCTCATCAGCCCTGGATGAATCATACTTTGAGATCCGCTTGATCTTTATTTCGGTCAGCTTAATGATGTCTTCGCGGGTAATCTCGCGCTTGAAAAGCTTCTTGTAAGGCTTAAGCCCCTGGTCGATAGCGGTGATCACGGCTTCCCATGTCTCACACTCTTCAATATCGCGATAAATTCTCTTTTCGATAAATATCTTTTCCAGTGAAGAGAAGTGCCACTCTTCCTCGAGCTCTGCCTTACGTATCTCCAGCTCCATTGTCAGAAGCTTCACTGTCTGGTCAGCAGAGTGTCTGAGTATGTCACTCACCCCCAGGAAGGCAGGTTTATTCTCGTTGGTAATAACGCAGGCGTTGGGTGAGATTGAGAGCTCACAGTCGGTGAAGGCATAAAGGGCATCTATTGTCTTGTCGGGAGAGATGCCGGACTGCAGTTGTATAACAATCTCCACTCCTCCGGCTGTATTGTCATCAATTTTCCTGATCTTGATTTTGCCCCTGTCGTTGGCTTTGACTATTGATTCAATGAGAGATGATGTAGTGCGGCCAAAAGGCACCTCCGTGATCACCAGACCCTTTTTGTCAACCTTTTCTATTCTGGCTCTGACCTTAACAGCACCTCCTCTGATGCCGTCATTATATCTTGACACATCAATCATTCCTCCTGTTGGGAAATCAGGGTGAAGCACAAACGGTTTGCCCTGCAGGTAATTAACAGAGGCGTCTATAAGCTCATTGAAGTTATGCGGGAGGATCTTTGAGGAGAGGCCAACCGCAATGCCTTCAACACCCATTGCGAGGAGGAGAGGGAACTTGACGGGGAGGCTGACCGGCTCCTTATTACGTCCGTCATAGGAGTTCATCCACTCTGTGGTCTTGTTGTTGAAGCCCACCTCAAGAGCAAATTTTGAGAGTCTGGCCTCAATATAACGGGGAGCTGCAGCGCCGTCACCGGTGAGTATGTTTCCCCAGTTACCCTGTGCATCAACCATCAGATCCTTCTGTCCGAGTTGCACCAGTGCATCACCTATCGAAGCATCACCATGCGGATGGAACTGCATAGTATGGCCAATGATATTGGCCACCTTGTTAAAGCGTCCGTCATCCATGCGTTTCATGGAGTACAATATCCTGCGCTGAACAGGCTTTAGTCCATCAGATATATGTGGTACAGCGCGTTCCAGAATAACATATGAGGCATAGTCAAGAAACCAGTCCTGATACATGCCTGACAAAGCCGTAACGGCGTGCAGGGCCGTGGGTATGATACTGTTTTTTGTCTCTTCTCTCTCCCCGCCTTCTTCGTCAGGGATCAGTTCAATGGGATCACTCTCTTTCATCTTCTGCTACAACCTCCTCTCATGCCTGAGCTGCTTCGGGGATATCCTCCTCCACTCTCAGGTTATCAATAATAAAATCCTGCCGCTCAGGAGTGTTCTTCCCCATATAAAACTCCAGGAACTGGGTATAGGGATCGGATTTTTTCATGATTACCGGCTCCAGCCGCATGTCCTTGCCAATGAAGTGTACGAACTCGTTGGGTGATATCTCTCCCAATCCCTTGAAACGGGTTATCTCCGGATCAGGTCCGAGATCTTTTATTGCCTGCTGCCTCTCCTCGTCACTGTAGCAATAGCGTGTCTCCTTTTTGTTCCTGATCCTGAAAAGGGGTGTCTGCAGAATATATACATGACCTTTTCTTACAAGGTCGGGGAAAAACTGCAGGAAAAATGTAAGGAGCAGTAATCTTATATGCATGCCGTCAACGTCGGCATCAGTAGCTATAACAACATAGTTATACCGAAGATCCTCAAGCGTCTCTTCGATGTTGAGGGCTGCCTGCAGCAGGTTGAACTCCTCGTTCTCGTATACGACCTTCTTTGTCAGCCCGTAGCAGTTGAGTGGCTTGCCCCTGAGGCTGAAGACTGCCTGCGTCTCCACGTTACGTGACTTGGTAATGGAGCCGCTGGCGGAATCACCCTCTGTGATGAAGAGGGTCGAATTGAGCTTCCTTTCATCGCTGGTGTTGTAGTGTATGCGGCAGTCGCGCAGCTTGCGGTTGTGCAGACTGACCTTCTTCGCCCTCTCACGCGCAATCTTCTGTATTGAGCTGATAGCCTTGCGCTCCTTCTCCGACTCCTGTATCTTCTTCAGCATTATGTGGGCCGTGTCGCTATTCTTATGCAGGAAGTCATCAAGATGCTTACGTATATAGTCGTTGATGAAGTTACGTACCGAGGGGCCCTGTGGACCCATATCTTTTGAGCCGAGCTTGGTCTTGGTCTGAGACTCGAAAATAGGCTCCTCGATCTTGATAGCTATTGCGGCAATAATTGATGATCTGATGTCGGAAGCATCAAAATCCTTCTTGAAAAACTCCTTAACAGTCCTGGTTATCGCTTCACGAAAAGCTATGAGATGGGTACCTCCCTGTGAAGTATGCTGACCGTTGACAAAGCTGTAATAATCTTCACCGTACTGCATTCCGTGCGTCAGGGCAATCTCGATGTCATCACCCTTAAGGTGGATGATAGGGTACAGCCCTTCGCGGTTCATATTATCATTAAGGAGATCTACCAGGCCATTGCGCGATACAATTTTATTGCCATCGAGGTTGATGATCATGCCCGCATTGAGATACGAGTAATTCTTCATCATGCTCTCAACATACTCCGGGATATAATGGCAATTGCCAAACATTGCCTCATCAGGCACGAATAAGACTTCGGTTCCGTTCTCCTCCTGTGTTGTCTTCAGAGGCTCGTCTCTTACGAGATCGCCGGCATTGAATTCTATCTCCTTCAGCTGTCCGTCACGGAAAGACCTGAGCAGGAATGATGACGAAAGGGCATTGACGGCCTTGATACCCACTCCGTTCAGCCCCACTGATTTCTTGAATGCTTTAGAGTCATATTTTGCCCCTGTATTCATTCGTGATGACACGTCAAGCACCTTCCCGAGCGGTATGCCGCGGCCATAATCGCGTACCCTTACCTCCCGGCCTGATATACTGACGTCAATCTTGCGGCCGAAACCCATCATATACTCGTCAACCGCATTATCCATCACCTCCTTCAGCATGACGTATATTCCGTCATCAAGAGACGAACCGTCACCCAGCTTCCCGATGTACATACCCGGACGCAGCCTGATATGCTCCTTCCACTCAAGGGTTCTGATATTCTCTTCTGAATAGTTCCCGTCCATTATCCCGAATTTTGGGGCAAATATAAAGAATTAGGTGAGGTGTTGATAGCCGATTTATCAACAACACCGGTGAATTATTACCCTGTTCCTGAGAAATAAAGGGAATCAGAAGCTGTTATTTCAAGTAATCGGGCTCGCTTCTCAGCTCGTCCATAGCCTTGACCATGACAGCCCGCACCTTTGATGCAAGCTCTTCAGGATCGCCTGTTCCGAACTGACCGGGGAAGATAGGATCAAGAACCCTGAGTCTGATAATTTTTCTATTCCTGAAGATAATTCCACCCTTCTTGGGCATTATATCACCTGTACCATCTATAAGCACCGGCAAAAGAGGCTTGTCCGTTTTAACGGCAAGCTGGAAGGCACCCGTCTTGAATTTGCCTATAGCTCCGGTAAGAGACCTGGTCCCTTCCGGAAAAATCACTACCGATATACTGTCCTGCAATGATTCCACACACTCTCCCATCATTTTAATTACGCTGGACTTGTTTCCTCTGACGAGTTCGATGTACTTCACCATCCTCATCTCCCAGCCTACCAGGGGAACGCGGAATACCTCCTTTTTGGAGACCCACCTTAGCCTGTGGTGAAGCATGTTAAAGAAGACGATATCCAGCATCGACTGGTGATTGGGAACGATGATGTAAGCCTGTTTGTGGTCAATCTTATCTTCTCCTTCAGTTATCACCTTCCAGAAGGGACTCATCCGGGTCAGGACTATTCCCTGAATCACCATCCACCTGTTGTTCATCAGTCTGCGACTGTCAAACGCCAGGGCAAGCAGCCAGAGTACCAGGGCAACAGGGAAGGCCAGGAGGACAAAAATGATACTCGAGAGCCATACCCAGAGTGACTTTATGACATCCATCGTTCTAAGCTTTTATCAGTTTACGCGCTGCCCATGCCAGAGAGGTACCTGCTATCAGACCCAGAAGTGCACCACCGAGCACATCACCAGGATAATGTACCCCAATGTAAATTCTTGAGTAGGATACGAGAGCAGCCCATATAAATACAGACCATGTATACCACCTCTTCCCCAACAGGGCTGCCGTATAGGCTGCAATACCGAAGCTGTTGGAGGCATGGCCGGAAATAAAGCTGTACATCCCGGCGCAGTGTCCCTTAACCGTATGAACCATACCGGCAAGTGAAGGCTCATTGCATGGTCTGGGTCTTTCTGTAAGGTTCTTCAGGATCCTTGAACCCTGATCGTCTATCAGCACGAGTACCGGTACGATCAAGAGAGGGATCCAGGCTCTCTTACCGTATTTGCGGACCACCAGCCAGATCATTGCAAGGTAGAGGGGTATCCATACAGCCTTCATACTCAGGATCCACATCACCGTGTCAAAGAAGGGTGAGTGGAGTGAGTTTAGGAACAGGAATACTTTATGGTCAAGTTCTATCATGATCAATCGTTTATTGCCCGCCAGAGCATGTCTTTGAGTACGGTTATTCCCGTGCCGTTTATTGATGAGATGAAGACCACCGGCAGGTCATCTGGCAGCAGTGGCCGTATAGAATCGGTAAGCTCCTCGTCAAGCAGGTCACATTTTGAGATTGCCATTACGCGGCGTTTGTCGAGCAACTCGGGGTTATATTTTCTGAGCTCCTCCACCAGTATCTCATACTCTTTCTTTATATCTCCGGTGTCAGCAGGGACCATGAAAAGCAGCACCGAATTGCGCTCTATATGTCTCAGGAACCTGTGACCCAATCCTTTTCCTTCGGCTGCTCCTTCAATTATACCGGGGATATCCGCCATCACAAACGACTTATCATCGCGGTAGCTCACTATGCCCAGGTTGGGGGTGAGGGTGGTGAACGGGTAGTTATCAATCCGGGGTTTTGCTTCACTTACTACCGACAGCAATGTTGACTTGCCGGCATTCGGAAACCCCACCAGACCAACGTCAGCCAACACCTTGAGTTCCAGTATGAACCATCCCTCCAGTGAGGGTTCGCCGGGCTGGGCGAATCGGGGTGTCTGAAAGGTGGCCGATTTGAAGTGGGTGTTGCCCTGTCCTCCGCGTCCTCCCTTCACCAGCACCATCTGTTCGTCGTGCTGAGTTATCTCAAAAAGAATGTTGTTTGTCTCGGCATCACGTGCTACTGTTCCAAGAGGTACTTCAATAGTTATGTCCTCTCCGTCAGCACCTGTCTTCTGATTTGAAGAGCCCGAGCCACCGGGACCTGCGAAGTTATGTTTTTTGAACTTCAGGTGAAGGAGTGTCCACAGCTGGGAGTTACCCCTTAATATGACGTCTCCTCCCCTTCCGCCGTCGCCCCCATCAGGGCCGCCCTTGGGTTTGGATTTTTCGCGTCTGAGATGTGCTGAACCGGCACCACCCTTTCCCGAGCGTCCGAAGATTTTTACATAGTCAACAAAGTTTGTATCACTCATCAGTTATATGACTGTTTCTATTTGTCTGCAAAGCCTGTCGAAGATCTCGTCAATTGACCCCATGCCATCAACGCTCCTTGACACTCCTGCCTTTCTCCCGTAGTCAATGACAGGCTCAGTCTTGGCGCTGTACACTGCAATACGGTTTTTGATGACTGCCTCGTCAGCGTCGTCAGCCCTGCCTGATACCAGGGCTCTTTTCTTCATACGTTCCGTCAGCTCGGCATCATCTACATCAAGAACAAGCATGAGATCAATCTTCATGCCTCTCTCCTCCAGCATCTTCTCAAGTGCTTCCGCCTGTTCAACAGTACGTGGGAAGCCGTCAAATACGAATCCTCTCTTGCCGGTGGTGGTATCAATCTTCTGAGCTATCATGTCTATCACCACCTCGTCAGGCACAAGCTCTCCGGAAGCCATGATTGCTTCCATTTTATTGCCGAGCTCAGTGCCGGCAGCCAGCTCAGCCCTGAGCATATCTCCGGTAGACAGATGAAGGAGGTTGTATTTTGCGGCGAGGGTCACTGATTGCGTCCCCTTACCTGATCCGGGAGGGCCGAACATTAGAACATTAATCATTATAAAACTATTTTGTGAGTTTGTAAATTGCCTTCAGATTGCGGCCGAAACCGTCATAATCAAGACCATATCCTACCACGAAGCTGTTTGGTATCTCAAATCCTATGTAGTCAATGGGGATGTCCTTCAGATAAGCTTCAGGCTTAAAGAGAAGCGTGCATATCCGCACCTCTCTTGCTTTTCGCAGTGTCAGCTCACCAATAATCCTCTCAATGGTGTTTCCCGTGTCAACAATATCCTCCAGCACAATGACCGTCTTCCCTGTTATATCTTCATTCCACCCGATCAGCTCCTTTATCTTACCCGAGCTGCTGGTGCCCTCATAAGAGGCAAGCTTAATAAATGATATCTGAGCATGGAGTGTGATCTGTCTGAATAGATCGGCGGCAAAGAGGAAGGCACCATTGAGAATACCAAAAAAGAGGACATCATGTTCTTTCAGGTCTTCGTTGAGCTTTTCTGCCAGGGCTGCTACCCGGCTCTGGATCTCATCTTCGGTCAGATAAACCGAAAACTCTCTGTCAAGGACTGTTATCTCTTTCATGGTTCAGGTAGTTGATACCGCAAAATTATAAATTTATAGCTTATTTTTGTCCTGACAGTGATATATCATTAAAAAGAGCATATGAATCCGGCAGTAAGCATTATCATGGGCAGCACCTCCGACCTGAAGGTGATGGAGAAGGCAGCAGAGTTTCTTGACAGCATGAGTATACCTTTTGAGCTCAATGCTCTCTCGGCACACAGGACTCCTGAGGAGGTTGAGATGTTTGCCCGCGGAGCCGCAGGCAGGGGCATAAAGGTTATCATTGCCGGGGCAGGTATGGCAGCTCATCTCCCGGGGGTGATTGCCGCAATGACACCGGTGCCCGTCATCGGTGTTCCGGTGAAAGCCTCCCTTGACGGCCTGGATGCGCTCCTGGCCATAGTGCAGATGCCTCCGGGGATACCCGTTGCCACGGTAGCCATTGACGGAGCTCTGAATGCCGGCATCCTGGCAGCCCAGATGATAGCCACCGGCGACACTGCAGTAATGGAAAGACTGATCGCCTACAAGGAGAACCTGAAGCAGAAAATTGTCAAGGCCAATGAGGAGCTCGGTAAGTTGAAGTTCAAGTACAAGACAAATTGATTTGCAGGCAGCAGAGAGTCAATGCCTGCTGCCTGTTTTCTCTTCAGAACTCAAGCCTTACCTGTCCCTTAAACTCCTGCCTCAATATCTCCGGCCGGACATCATCCCTGAGCGAGACAGCATATTTTGCTCTTATTTCAACCCTCTCCAGGGGTTTCCACGATATCATGAGGTAAGTGCGGTTGCTTTCACCATACATAGCCTGTACACTGAACGATGAAAGCATGTCATTCTCCCATGCATATAACCTGCTGTCATAGCCCTCCGTTGTACAGAGGGCATACCTTAACCATAGTCTGAGAGGCACGGCCCTGAATGAATAAGAGATATCCTGGCAGAGGAGATAACCCTTCTCCTCCGATGGAGATATTACAGATGCTGAGGCACGGGTAGTGAAGTGTGCATTATCAGTCAGATCATAGCTGAAGATAAAAGCCAGCAATCGTTTTGCCCTGGTCTCAAACGCCGCGGTACCTGTCTCAACAGGCAGGTCATAGTCACGTGACGATGAAGTAAATGAAAGTCTTAGTGAGATATCTTCACGGGGCCTGTACTCTCCTCTTATCTCGGCCCTGTTGCCATAAGAGGGCGATGATGAGCGGTACCGGGGCCAGAGGATACGGTAATGGTCTGCGGCGGTAGTAAGGAACAGATGTCTGGCTGCTTCAACATGCACTGATGCCGCTATGCCTGTCTCATTCCCCGGCCCTGACACCACCTTGAAGGCGCCGGAATGAAAGGCATAATAGTCAGGAGAAAAGTGCCGCGCCAGAATATTCCAGGTCACTCTCCCTGACGGCTTTAGTCTGATACCTCCGGTGGCAGCCCATGACCCCGGCATGCTTAACGCTGCCTCGGCAAATAGCAGGACCGGGCCGGTACCGGCTTTGAACCCGGCTGACAGGTTAATTAAACGGCTGCCTGCAAAAGCATGGATATTCTCCGCCTTTGAAGTGTCAGGCAGAAAGGGGAGCGAGAAGCATGTAACTGAAGCTGTCACCCCCCCTCTCATCTTGTCATTCCCGACAGTCAGATGCAGACCGGCTACCCTCTCAGTCAGTATTTTACGCGTCTCACACTGTGCGTCACTGACATGGATGCCACCATTAA
>JAVEYS010000073.1:0-12974 GCA_034003345.1 Bacteroidales bacterium | reverse complement strand
GTTTTACAATACCGGTATAATATCTCGATGTGTTATACCTACACACCCATTTGGTGCCTACTATTCTGTATATCAACTACTTTAGTACTTCCACACCGTAGAAGATTAGGATCAACAGGTATGTTGTCACTCCATGATCCACATGTAAAATCAGGAACGTCGATGGATGCCGACCTGTTGGCCACCGACCATTCGCTCAGGGGTTTGATGACACTCCAGAGGGCAGCATCATATACATCCTGATCGAGTGGCAACCCGTTACGCAGACAGTCAATCAGTCGCCAGTCCATGATAAAATCCATTCCGCCGTGACCACCGATAGCCTTCGCCATCTGACCCACTCTTCTTACTATTTCAGGAGTATACTTCTCCTCCAGTACTGCCATCTCTTCCGGTGACAGCCATGAGTGGCCAAAGGCTATCCTGGCCGGAGAGGGCCATTTTCTTGCCACTCCCTTTGTGCCGCTGATAAGGTGTATCCTTGAGTAAGGTCTGGAGCTTGACACATCATGCTGAATCATTATGCTTCTGCCCATGGAGGTCCTTACCAGTGTAGTGTTCATATTGCCACGGTATTTCTTAGAAGCAAATGGTGTATAGAAAGGATCCTCCGTAGCCAGTTGAGCAAGATCCGGACCCATTGAAAAATCATTTGAAGACATGGAAGTGAGATAATCCATTCTGTCGCCTCTGTTTATATTCATAATCTGGCACACGGGGCCAAGCCCATGGGTCGGATAGAGGTTTCCGTTATGCACATTTTCCTTCAGGCGCCACATGTCGGCATAGCCATTCTTATCATAGGTATAATCCCAGCGCAGGTCATGAATATATGCACCTTCACCGTGCACAATATCTCCGAAGAGACCCTGTCTTGACATATTGAGGGTCAGCAACTCAAAGAAGTCGTAGCAGCAGTTTTCAAGCTGCATGCAGTGCATTTTTGTCTTTTCCGAGGTCTCCACAAGCTGCCAGCACTCATCTACCGTCCCGGCGGCAGGCACCTCTACAGCCACATGTTTGCCAGCCTCCATTGCATAGAGAGCCATAGGTGTATGCCATGCCCATGGAGTGCAAATATAAACAAGATCAATTTCGGGATCATCACACAACCCCTTCCATGCCTCCTCGCTGCCACTGAATGCTTTTGCCTGTTCAATACCTATCTTGGAGAGATTGGCCTGCATCTTTTCAACTCTGTCGGGATACTTGTCACAAAGTGCTGCAATCTCCACACCTTCTATATGTGACATACGTTCAACTGCTCCGGGGCCACGCATCCCCAACCCAATAAAACCTATACGCACCTTGCCGAGAGGCATGGCCTCATATCCGGACATGTTGAACTGCCGGGTATGAGTGGCCATTGCTGCCCTTCTGACCTCCGGCATTAATTCAGATGATTTGTCACGACGCGAACAAGATGTTGCAGAAGCAACCGTAAGTGTTCCTGCTCCTGCAACGGCAGCAGTACGTAGAAAATTTCTGCGATTGGTTTTCATTCTTATCAGGTTAGGTTAGCAAACGTATTATACATGCAATATACAATCTTACCTGCCAACACCTGCACGGGAAATGTCAGTTCTCTTCCTGTTTCCCGGATTTTTTTCTTTTTCTGATCAGATCTCCAACAACCGACCCTGCAAGGTAACCCAGCAAAGCACCCCAGGGTACCATCAGATACCAGTTTGATTTAATCGCACATGTGCCTGACGCACAGCCTACATATTTCCAATAGATAAAGCCTCCCGCAACTCCGAGTAGTGTGCCGGCTGTTTCAGGCAGATATTTTTTTAGAAAATTCCTTTTCATCATTCCGATTTTGCATGAGTAACACTTCTGAAGAACTCTTGTTCTTTCACCATCTCCTTTTCCCAGTTAAGTTCCCGGCCAGCTTCCAAAGCCTTTTTCTTCAGTTCACGCAGCAGGCTCCGGTCATCCCTCAGTCTCTCCAGCTGCCCGGCAATGGCATCCGGGGTTACTTCATCCAGTACAAGACCGCATCCGTACATCTCAATGATGGCTGACACCTCAGGCAATGGAGAGACCACTGCGGGTATTCCTGCCGCAATATAATCAAACAGTTTGTTAGGAAGACTGTAACGCTGGTTGATGCAGGTATCGGTATCGAGAGATAGTCCGGCATCACAGCACATTGTATATCGCATCATCTCTTCCCATGTCATTCTGGGGAGGAAAATCATGTTTGTCTCCGCTCCCGGCTTACGCTCCCTCAGATGAAGACTTTCAATGATATCACCTGAACCGA
Source organism: Bacteroidales bacterium (assembly GCA_034003345.1). GTDB lineage: Bacteria > Bacteroidota > Bacteroidia > Bacteroidales > VadinHA17 > SR-FBR-E99. The sequence goes on along the minus strand of JAVEYS010000073.1, from coordinate 10,705 downwards.
TAATAAGCAGTCTGACTCTCTCCAGCCTTTTCACCGCTTCGATAAGTTCAGTGGCTCCCCTACCGGCATTTATTCCCGAACCCTGTAATACAATAAGCAGTTCATCATCGCCTGCCCCCAGCTCATATCTGTCATGAGGCACCAGGCGGGCTACTGAAGATGCGACATTCCTTATGACCAAAGGATTGACTCCGTATTCATTGCGATAGATATCCGCGATCGACTGGCTGACGGTAATCATGTGATTTATCTTTGGAACGATCATCCTCTCCGCCTTTTTCCAGAGGGCATATTTTATTTTCCTCTCTGCAAGGCCTTGCTGGCCTGTAAAATACTCATGAGAATCATAGACGAGCTTTGTTCCTGTCATACGTGAGACTAAGAAGCACGGGATGAGCGTATCAAGATCGCACGACACACATATATCGTACCTCATGAAGAGAAGGCGAATGAGAAGAAAGAAGTTGAAAAACAGATACATCGCCGGTCCCTTCCTGCAAGGCACCTTTAATTTGTATATTTTCACGCCTGGCATATCCGGGGTGAGGTGACTGCCCGATGACCTGCCGATAACTGTCACGGAGAATCCTTCACCCGCCAGTAATAATGCCTGCTTGCGAACACGCATATCAGTTGACAGATCACTGATAACAGCTATCACTGCTTTCATTTTCAGGTTATTGTATGATAAAAACAACTAATCGGGTCATAGCAGGGGGACGAAAGATACAAAAGAATTTTTTTAACTATGTTTGTCAATTGTTAATAGAAACCATGAGTAAATCTCCTGATAAAAAAGTAGTTCACCTGGTTAGCTTCAATGTTCCCTATCCGCCTGATTATGGAGGTGTCATGGATGTTTTTTACAAGATCAAAGCGCTTAATCAGCAGGGAATAGGTGTAATACTCCACTGTTTCTGTTACGGACGCAGTCGTTCCAGGACGCTGGAACGCGAATGCCTGAGAGTGCATTACTACAGGCGCGAACTGAATGTTTTTCATATCTTCAGCAGAGAACCTTTTATTGTTATTTCGCGTAAGAACAGTTTGCTGCTGAAGGATCTTCTTGCTGACAAAAACCCGATACTATTTGAGGGTCTTCATACAACACATTACCTTGATCATCCTGCTCTTGAGGGTCGGATAAAAATGGTGCGGACACACAATATCGAACATATTTACTACCGTAATCTTGCTGCCAGTGACAATAATATATTCAGGAAATTTTTCTACAAGACTGAAGCGAGAAAGCTTGAGCGTTACGAGTCTAAGCTGGTGAACGCCACCTATCTTCTTGCAATATCTCCGGGTGATACCGAGTATTTCAGATCAAAATACGGAAATGTCCTCTTTGTTGGCCCCTTTCATCCCGGCAACGGTTGCCTGGCTGCCAAAGGAAAAGGCGATTATGTTCTGCTTCACGGTGATTTTTCTACAGCTGAGAACAATGCTGCTGCCTCCTTTATCCTTAATGAGATAGCGCCGAGATGGAACCATAAGACGGTTTTGGCCGGTAAAAGACCCTCCCCTGAGATAATCAGGATTGCCTCATCGCTCAGTCATGTGAAGGTAATTCCAAATCCCTCTATGGACGAGATGGGGCAACTTATTTCCAACGCCCAGGTATGTCTGCTCAGTGCTTCCCAGCCCACGGGCATGAAGCTTAAACTGATCAATGCCCTCTGTGCAGGCAGGCATGTTATCACCTCCAATGAAGTTGTAGCCGGCACAAATCTGGAGAGCCTGTGTCATATCGCCTCCGGTATAAATGAGTGGGTCAGTCTTACAAACTGGTTGATGAATGAGGAATTCACGGCTGACATGAAGACAAAACGGAGCGGAATCCTCCATGAGGTTGCAGACAATGCAGTGAACGCAAGGATGATCGTTGAAACACTCAGCTCCTACGATCAGGATTAGCTGCATTACAGGCTCCCTATCTGTATATCCTCCTTTTATTCAGCTCACGCCTGTAAGCTGCCGCATACCTGTTGTGTTCAGCCAGTGTGTGTGAAAAATGGTGATATCCTGACCCGTCAGGTTTGGCCACAAAATAGAGGTATGAATGCGCCTCGGCATTAAGAACAGATTCGAGTCCTGATCTTGAAGGACACCGTATCGGCCCTGGTGGCAGACCCTTGAACAAGTAGGTATTATAAGGAGAATCGACTTCAAGGTGCTTGTTAAGGATACGCCGGAGAGTAAAGTCATTTACAGCGTATTTTACTGTAGGATCAGCCTGCAGCGGTATGCCATTTCGCAGCCTGTTGAGGTAAACGCCTGCTATGCGTGGCTTCTCATCTACCCTCGAGGCCTCCTCATCTACTATGGAAGCCAGCACCGATACCTCAACAGGTGTCAGGTCAATCGCTTCTGCTTTTGCCTTGCGCTCCTCATTCCAGTATGCGTTGTACTCCCTCAGCATACGACGATAGAACCCCGAGGCATCAACTGACCAGTAAACCTGATATGTATCAGGAATGAAGACGGAAATGATAGTCCTCCTGTCAAATCCATCCGCCGCATAGTTGGCTTCATCAGAGAAGAATGCCATCAGTGATGCTGAATCTGCCTCTATCTGATTGCCAATAATGCCGGCCAGCTCATCAAGTGTGCGTATATTGTTAAATGTGACATTTACCGGAGACTGCAGGCCTGCGCTCAGCATATTGACCATCTTGTTATTACTCATCCCCGGCTCAATAATATAGGAACCCGGTCTGACATTACGGCGGAAGGCTTTGAACCTGGCGGTAATAATAAATGTACGTTCACTCTTGAGTACCCCTGCCCTTCTAAGCGTATCAGAAAGGTCATCAAAGGTTGACCCTGTCGGAACGCTTATCCTGACAGGGGCATCTACCCTCACATTCTCCCTGAGGGCAAGAGACCAGAGAATAACGATGCATAAAAACCCGGCAGCAAGCAGAATATCTAAAAACCTCAGTTCGATTCTTCTCATCAGGTGCGAATTTAATAAAGAGGACCGAAAATACGTGCCAGCGACTCCTTATGCCTGTCTCTCCTCTTTCTTTTTATCCATTCTGTCAGAGTCACCTCTTTGCAATTCTTCATATCCTCGGCAAAGAGCACCCCAAGCCGGAATGCAAATTCCTCATCATATACCAGGGCTGTGACCTCAAAGTCAAGGTCAAAACTGCGAACATCAACATTGGGTGAACCGACCGAAGAGAAGACATTGTCAACCAAAAGATACTTGGAATGGATGAAACCTTTCTCATAAAGAAAGATCCTTACCCCTGCTTCCAGGAGCTCACTTATATATGAACGTGTGTTCCAGTTAGCGATGATCGAATCTGAATATTCAGGAAATATCATCTTTACGTCAACCCCGCTAAGTGCAGCCGTCTTCAGTGCAGTGAGCAGACTCTCGTCAGGGCTGAAATAGGGGGATGTCAGATAGATAGATGATTTTGCCGTGGCGATAGCCGAGAAGTAGACCTGCATAATAGTAGCCCAGTCAGTATCGGGGCCGCTGGATGCTACCTGCACCAGACACCTGTTACCGGTCCTTACCACATACTCAGGGGAGCCCTCGGGCTGCAGTTCTTCCCCACTCACAAAATCCCAGTCGGAGATAAACACCCTGTCCAGTGCCGCCACCGCCTCTCCTGTGAGCTTAAGATTCGTATCGATCCAGGGTCCCAGACCAGGTAATCCGTGAATATATTTATCCGCGATGTTTAGTCCACCCACAAAACCCTCTCTCCTGTCAACTACGAGTATCTTCCTGTGATTACGGTAATTGATCTTGCTGGAGAAAATTGGAAACCGTACCGGCATAAAGGGATAGATTTCAATTCCTGCCTCCCGCATCTCCCTGATATATGGTTTACGGATATTCCAACTGCCAACATCATCATAAATTACCCTGACCTTTACCCCTTCACGTGCTTTTCGCTGCATGAGCTCCCGGAACTCCGTTCCCAGAACGTCAGGCTCAATACGGTAGAACTCAATATGAATGAAATGCTCTGCAGAAGCAATGGCATCAAGCATAGCCGGAAAGGCCTCCTTCCCATTAACCAGCAGATCAATGCTGTTGTCAAGAGTGAGAATTGACCTGTTGTTTTTTAACATCAGATGTATAAGGTGCTCCTTTGACCTGACCGCTTCGCTCTCAACCGCCAGCACCTTGTGGAGCAGGCTCACCTGCCGGTCAACATGATCATCAAGCCTGACACTGTCAGCAACGCCCTTACGAATGTATATCTTCTGCTTGCGGTAATTCCTGCCAAAAAAAATATATGTGATCACTCCGGCAACAGGGACAAACATTATGACCAAAAGCCATGAGAGAGTCTTTACCGGATTCCTGTTCTCAAACACAATCATCAGGCAAATGGAAATGATCGTGATCAGGTAGATAACCACGAGCACATTCTTGACAACCGAGAATATTTGTCCGGCCAGAATCATCTTTCTTCAGATCACATACTTCAGTAAAAATAAAAAAAAACTCCTCCGGAAAACATCGGAAGAGTTCTTTTAAGATGTAATAATCATCAGAATATAATGCCAACCTGCACCAGGAGTGAACCGGTACGGTCATCCAGTACGAAATTCTGACCACCAATGGTGATTTCATCTCCGAACTGGTTCAGGTTTCCTTCATAGCGAAGGTCTATAGTCATCTTTTTGAAGAGATCAAGCCCCAGACCGGCCTGGTAACCAAATGTGGCCTTCTTGTACGTAGCTCCATCTACCAGTTCACCTGGGTCATTGATGAGTATCGATGCTGCCGGACCAGCGTTAACACGGAGGAAGGCAAGTTTAAAACCAACAAGAACAGGTATGTTCACTTTGGTGAATTTCTGTTCCAGCAATTCATCTACCGGTTGTCCATCCACAACACCTGAATATGTCAACGAGTTGGTTGCGGTGGCAAGCAGAAGTTCAGGCTGAATATACAATCCTGCAAATGAAGCTCTCATAAAGGCACCGCCCTGAAATCCCCACTCTGCACTCTTAGCTTTCTCCAGTACAACGTCAACTGATGCCTGCGAAAGGTCCAGGCTTGTAAAAGTAAAATCAGTACTAACACCAGCCTTCAGGCCAAACTGTACCTGAGAAAAGAGTGGCGCGGCAAGAACAACCGCAAGAATAATAATAATGATCTTTTTCATTTCTTTCGAATTTAGTTAATGAACAGTAGTTGTTCAGATAAACGTAAGAAGTGCCCAAAGGTTGCACAAATGAGTGAAATGAGTGCTTTTTTTTACTTTCGCTCCAGTTCCCGGAATATGACCTCCTTCATCCTGTCAAACTCTTCACGCTCAAAAAGGCGGGTCAGAAAGATGATTTTACCCTGCCGGTCGATGATTACATTACGTGTGACACCTGCCGCCTTTTGCGCATAAAGTCCAAAGATATCTGCCCCGGGATCAAGTGCCAGCGGGTATGTTATTTTCATGTCACTCATGAATTTAAGCACTGTCTCTACGGGCTCATCACGATCAATACCTATCACCACCAGTCCCTTTTCTTTGCCTGGGAGCCATATCTCATCCTCGATGAATGGCATCTCCTTGCGGCATACGCTGCACCAGCTGGCGGTGAACTGCAGCATCACAACCTTATCTCTCAGATCAGAGAGCCTGTAGATCTTGCCAGCAGCCTCCCTGACAGTAAAATCAGGTGCAGTATCGCCAATATTCACCAGATATCCGTTTTCATATGCCTTCTGCCCCTGGGAGAATGAACAAAGGGTCAGAATGAAAGCAACAGCAAAAATTATCAGTTTCTTCATTTTCAGTCTTTAGTTATTGGCAAAAATACAATTTTCAGTGATTGCCGGGTGCAACAGTATGTCACCTGCAGGCCCAATACCAGCAGACAACCCTCCTTTAGTATCGCCAGCCACTTTATGCTTTCCGGCTCCTTTTCATTGTTCCTCAACAGGATTCAGATCAAGATAGCTGTTACTCTTCTGCAGCTCAAGATAATCCCCTTCCTTCTCCCTGAAGCCATACTCGAAACAGTACGACCACTGCTGGCCCTGCAACGTCTCCACAACGTGAGTAAAGAAGGTGAAGTTATAACCCTGAGCAATGAGTGCATCGCGGTGAATACGCTGATGACCGGCATCAAATAGATCTGACAGGATCCTCCTGTTGCGCCTCAGCTGCGCATGAACATTCCTGACATAATTATTCTGATCGCGGTTAATTCGGTTGTTGTAATTGTTTCGGCACTGGTCGGAGCAGAATTTCTTATCAGACCGGCCCAGGAGCTTTGCTCCGCAGTCAAGACATATCCTTTCCACAGCGAAATGTTTTTATAAAGGTATGAAATTAAATAAAAAACGCCTTTTACGGATCATATATCGTGCTGATATTGATTAATAAAAACGTTTTCAAACGGATATAAACGACTACTAAGTGGATAGAAATGATTATTAACCGGATCATATGCCGTGGAGGGCGCACCTTTGTTTTGTTAAAGCAATTATAAACTTAAAACCAAAGATCATGAATGCATTAAGAAACAGGGTACAGCTTATCGGTCGCCTTGGGCAGGACCCGGAGATCAGGACACTTGAAAGCGGCAGGAAGGTGGCACACTTCAACCTGGCCACCAATGAGAGCTATAAGAATGCCGAAGGCACAAAGATGGAGGAGACAACATGGCACAGCATAGTGGTCTGGAATGGATTGGCAGAGCTGTCATCGAAGTTCCTCATGAAAGGCAAGGAGGTATGCATTGAGGGACGGATAAACTACCGTTCTTACACAGACAAGAACGGCTTGCAGCGGAATGTCACCGAGATAGTGGCATCGGATCTTGTCCTGCTCGGCTCCAGCGGAAAGACAAGAGAGTTGGGTGACGGTGACGGTTCTGAAGCCAGTGTCCGGAGCACAGTGAATGATGATGATCTGACAGTTGCCGGGGAGTCTCTCCTACGGAACGGTAAAGCAAAAAGCAAGTCACAGTAAGACAGGAGAAGATGACAAAGTGTGGTGTTGACGTTTTGCTGCCAGGTCCCGGTGATGAGCCGGGACCTGTTCTTTTACATTTTCTTGCCCTCTGCAGTATCTCTGCCGGCATACAAAGCCTTAAGATTAAGCCCGACTATCGCTTCTCCCTTTCTGCCAAATAGTTTTTTTACAGCGTTTTCAAGCGATTCAAAGGGAATGGATATATATCCTGACGCAGCCCCAAGGATGACCATGTTGCCTGATCTCGCAGAGCCCAGGTCTTTTGCGATGGCGTCAGCATCAAGGATGACAGTATTACCAGTCTTCTCCAGTTCGGTCATTATCTCTTCTGTTGCAGGGTAATCCGTTATATTAACATACGGAACAGAACTTGTGACTACCCAGCCCTCCGGCGATAGCCAGGGAAGGTATCGCAACGCCTCCATGGGCTCAACGCTGATGATCAGATCAGCCTTACCTATGGGAATGAGATCGGAGTGTATCTCCCTGTCGGAAAGGCGCAGGTGTGACTGCACATCTCCACCCCTCTGGCTCATGCCATGTACCTCTGCTTGCTTAAGAAACAGACCCTGTTCAACAGCAGCAAGACCTATCGTGGCTGCAATGGTGAGGATTCCCTGACCCCCTACCCCTGCCAGTATAATATCACATTTCATCTTATTCCGTGGTTTCATTTTTCATTGCTGCTGACGCCTTTTTATTTTTTGAGGCAGTCTGTATACATTCTCTCCTTGCCAGGATGACTGAGAGACCATGATAAATCAGCTCTTCGCTTATTACTACCTTATTCTCCTCATGATTCTTCTTCAGTGGTACTATCACTCTCAGGTGGTCACGGTTCACTCCCAGCCCGAGACAGATGCTCTCCAGTCTGTCAGTGGCCTGTGACTTCTGTCCGCCTGTCATGCCGGTTGTTGAATTATCTGAGATGATCAGTGTTATTGGTGAGTCTTTAATAACTGCATCAAGCAGCCCGGTCATGCCTGAATGGGTAAAGGTAGAGTCACCTATGACCGCCACCACTGGAAAGAGTCCGGCATCGGCAGCTCCTATGGCCATGGTCACTGAGGCGCCCATGTCAACACATGAGTTAACCATATTATATGGTGGCAGTGCACCGAGCGTATAACATCCTATATCTGAGAATACGCGTCCGGGGCTGAACTCATTCATCACCTCAGCCAGTGCTGTATAGACATCAGCATGCCCGCATCCCTTACAGAATGACGGTGGTCTCTGACGGACAACTGATGGGATCTCCCGTTCCTTCACGGCCTTGAGGCCCAGGGCGGAGGCAACTATTAAAGGGGTCAGCTCACCGTCGCGCGGCAATGTGCCGTCAAGGCGCCCCAGAACCTTCACATCACGGTCGAGAAGCCCTCGCAGTTGCCCCTCAATGAAAGGATAGCCCTCCTCCAGAACCAGGACACTGTCACACCTGTCAACCAGCCTTGCAACAGAGGCCCTGTTCAGAGGATAAGAAGCTACCGAAAGCACATGGTAATCATCAATTGTCTCTGACACGTTCTCCATCAGGTAATTATATGCTATCCCGCATGTTATTATACCTGTACCTCTTCCCTTTCCTTCTGACAACCTGTTGTATCCTTCAAGGATAGGATCCAGGCTCAGTTTTTCATACTCCGAGGTAAGAGCCCTGTATTGTTTTCTGGCAATTGCAGGTAGAAGAACAAACTGACGGGGATTGGAGGGAAGGCTGACATTGTTCTGTACTCTCTTATCCCTGCATAGGACAGCTGCACGTGAATGAGCCAGCCGTGTAGTGATACGCAATAGCACCGGCAGCCTGTGTCTCTCAGAGAGACTAAAGGCGTCAAAGATCATATCATAAGCCTCCTGCTGGTTCCTCGGCTCCAGAACCGGAACCATGGCAAAGCTGCCGTAGAAACGTGAATCCTGCTCATTCTGCGAAGAGTGCATTGAAGGATCATCAGCTGCTACAACAACAAGACCTCCGTTTACACCGGTGATGGCTGAATTAATAAAAGCATCCGCAGCAACATTGAGCCCGACATGCTTCATGGCTACCATAGCCCGCCTACCGGCATACGACATCCCCAGCGCAGCCTCCGTAGCGGTCTTTTCATTCGACGACCATTCACGGTGTACATTGCCTGAGACTGCCTGCGGGGAAGCCTGTATGTACTCCATAATCTCGGTGGAGGGCGTTCCCGGATAGGCATACATTCCACTCACTCCTGCATCCAGTGCTGCCTGCGCAATAGCCTCATCACCAAGCAATAATAGTGTTTGCATATTTCTTTAGCTTTTTAAAAAAAAAGTCTGATGACTTTAAATATCATTAAAGTTAAGTTAAAATCAAAAATCAAATGTCATAATTGTTTACTTTACACCATAAAATTAGGTGTAGTTGAAGAGGTTTTTAGTGATTTGTGTCATATTGCTCATAGTCGTTGCAAACTTATTTGCACAGAACGCGCAGAGCAGTTTTATTCAGATAGACGGACTTACCGCTGACGAGCAGGGTTATATCGTTCCGGATGTGAGCATTTACTCAAAGCATCTCAGGCGGGGTGCCGCAAGTGACCACAGAGGTATATTCTCAATAATAAGCATTCCTGGTGATACTGTCTTCTTCAGCGCTATTGGCTACAAGTCAACCCTGCTTACTATCCCGGTAACAATCTCAGGAAACCATTATATCACTGATGTCATGATGGTTACTGACACAATTATGATCGGCGAGGTGCTTGTACTGCCTTGGAAGACATACTCAGAGTTCAAGAGGGCTGTACTGGAAAACAAAACTATTGATCCGCTGATTGCGAATATGGAATACAATCTTGCCCTGATAGAACAGCAGGTCTGGAGCGACATGCGTCCTACGCCAGGACAGGCATACAGGTATACCATGCAGCAGATGTCTGACAATCTCTACACACGTGGACAAATGCCGACAAACAATCTCCTTAACCCCTTTGCGTGGCAGAAATTCGTAAAGGGGGTCAAGAATGGCCTGTTGAAGAACGAGCCTTCAACAACCACCAAGGTTAAAAAGATCAAGACGCGCAAGAAGAAAAAGAAAGAGTGATGGCATTGTCATCCAGGATAACGTTCGTGATTCCTGTCATATTACTCTTTACCGCGCCCCTCTCTACACTCTCAGGGCAGGAAAGAGTACTTGAAGGTTCTGTCACTGACACTGCAGGAGTTGCCATCCCCGGTGCAACAGTCTATCTTCAGGAATACAGCAAAGGCACTGTTACTGATGAGGACGGCACCTTCAAACTGTCGCTTACCCCGGAGATAGCTGAACAAATCAGGATCATATTTTCATGCGTGGGCTACCGTGCTGACACCGTCACGGTAAGAGTGACGAGACTGGCAGGTCTGCTGAAAGTCCGGCTAACCGGTGAAACGGTAGTCATGGAAGAGGTCAGTGTAAGAGCCTCGCGACCAGATAACATAACCATTATCAACATACCCTCCATAGCAGGTAGTGTGATTCCTTCGGTGACAGGAGGCATAGAATCTGCGATAGCCACTCTTCCCGGCGTAGCCACATTCAATGAACTCAGCTATAGCTACTCGGTAAGAGGAGGAAGCTATGACGAAAACCTGGTATACATAAATGATGTTGAGGTCTACAGGCCTTATCTCATAAGGTCCGGACAGCAGGAAGGACTGAGCAGGATCAACCCTGATCTCACTGCTTATGTGAACTTCTCGCCGGGGGGGTTCAGTGCCTCATACGGAGACCGTAT
>JAVEYS010000072.1:11111-13227 GCA_034003345.1 Bacteroidales bacterium | reverse complement strand
GATCTCCCTGATCTTGCCCGGATGGTGTCCATATTTGAACACATATTATCCCTGCTGATGCCGCACTTTTATTAACTTAACGTCTTTAATACAAATTTCCCGAAACTGCTTTATGAAACACTCATGTTTCCAGAAACATAGTTGCAATGATAATAAAATCAAAAAGATAGGTGTTCTCCCGCTATTGGGAGACATGCTATCATACCTTAATAATAAAACTATTTCACGATGAAAAGAAAGCTAACTGCTATGAGCATTGCAAGGCTGACTATTATGCTCATAATGACGTCATTCATGACAGGCGGGGTTTTTGCCCAGACACTTACCCAGAAACAGCTTACAACTGAATTCGATAAGATCCTGACGCAACAGTTTCCTGCGGGAGAGACCGGTTGTGCCGCTCTTGTAGCAAAGAACGGACAGATTATTTACAGGAAAGCCTTCGGTATGGCTGACCTCGAACTGAATGTAACCATGCAACCGGAGATGATCTTCAGGATTGGCTCTATAACCAAGCAGTTCACCGCCGTTGCCATTCTGCAACTCATGGAGCAGGGCAAGCTGTCGCTGCAGGATGAGATAACGAAATTCATTCCCGACTATCCTATGCAGGGACATTCCATTACTATCGAGCATCTTCTCACACATACCTCAGGGATAAAGAGCTACACCAGCGTACCGGAATACATGAAGCTGATGAGGAATGACCTTACTCCTGACGAGTTGCTGGAGAAGATAAGTGCCCTGCCGATGGAATTTGCTCCGGGAACAAAATGGAATTACAGTAATTCCGGTTATTTTCTCCTCGGCTATATAATTGAGAAGGTGACAGGCAAAACTTACCAGGAATACCTCCAGGAGAACTTTTTTACTCCTCTGGGCATGACAGGGTCATGTTACGGGAACGAGAGCAAGATAATTAAGAACCGTACCAGGGGATACTCCCCTGGTGGTGAAGGTGTGGTAAACGCTGAGTACCTGAGTATGACACTCCCATTTTCTGCAGGGGCGATCATGTCTACCGTTGATGACCTCTACAGGTGGAACAGGGCAGTCCACTCATATAAACTGGTTAAAAAAGAGACACTCGACATGGCGCTTACACCCTACAAGCTCACTGACGGTAAGCCAACCGGCTATGGTTACGGATGGTTCCTGAGCGAACTGCAGGGAAGTCCCACCATTGAACATGGCGGCGGCATAAACGGATATCTTACGTTTGCGATTTATCTCCCTGGAGAGGATGTCTTTGTTGCGCTCTTTTCAAACAATAACGGCAAGGTTCCTGAATTCAGTGCTCTCAGGATGGCAGCCCTGGCAATAGGAAAGCCACTGAAGACAACGGCGATGACACTTGATGAAGCCGCACTGAAGGAGTACCAGGGAATATATGCCAATGAAGAGGGCAGGGAGGCAACCATCTCACTCAATGAAGACAGACTTAGTGCAGCCAGAGCGGGCGGGTCAAGAAGAAACATGATACCCGTTGAGAAGAATTTGTTCATGATTGAAAATTCTTTCACCTCGATAAAATTCACCAGGGACGCGGCTGGCAAGATCATAGAAGCCACCTTTGATGACAGGGGTAATGTGACAGCATGGAAGAAGACCGACAAACCAATGGTGGAGAAGAAAGTAGTGACAGTAGAGGAGTCTGTCCTTGACAGGTATATCGGCGAGTATGAAATACAGCCTGGATTCACCATCACCTTCACCCGTGATGGAAACAGGCTGTTCACCCAGGCCACCGGCCAGCAGAAGATCGAGATTTATCCGGAGAGTGAGACAAGGTTCTTTCTGAAGGTGGTTGATGCACAGGTTGATTTCGTGGCTGGCGATGACGGCAAGGTCAACAAGATCATACTGCACCAGGGAGGGCAGAATATAGAGGGCAAGCGGATTAAGAATTAAGAATTAAGAATTAAGAGTTAAGAATTTGACTTTCTGATTGAAGAGCGCAGCTCTGAACCGAAACGCCAGTTGGCGATGAGTGCGGCGAAGCCAAATCCCGATAACGAAATGTATCGGGATCTCCGCTGCACTCCGACAAGACTGTCCCGACTTTGCATCCGGGGCTCTCCGCTATGCTCCGACAAGACTGTCCCGACTTTGCATC
>JAVEYS010000072.1:0-11011 GCA_034003345.1 Bacteroidales bacterium | reverse complement strand
CTCCGACAAGACTGTCCCGACTTTGCATCCGGGGCTCTCCGCTATGCTCCGACAAGACTGTCCCGACTTTGCATCGACACCCCTGTGGTTAAAAATCCTTAACAGAAGGGTATCAGCAAAGACATGGGTACAAAAAAAGAATAACTTTATCCAAATTATTTACTGCTCCTATGAAAAAAGCCTTTGTATTTATGCTCCTCATGGCCGTCACCGGCATGACAGGAGAGATATGGTCATGCACCACATTCCTGATGTCAGGCAAGTACACGCCTGACGGCAGACCTTTGCTTTACAAGAACCGCGACACGGGCACCCTTGATAACGCCCTTGTCTTCTTCACTGACGGCAAGTATCAGTATATAGGGATTGTTGACGCCAAAGACTCATGGAAGAGAGAGGTGTGGGGCGGGTTTAACTCTGCCGGCTTCGCCATCATGAACACAGCAGCCTATAACAACAATACCGGAGACACCACCAAACTTGCTGACCTTGAGGGCGTGGTGATGAAGATGGCCCTGGCCACCTGTGCCACGCTGGCTGACTTTGAGAAGATGCTTACAGACATGCCCAAGCCGCTGGGCGTGGATGCCAACTTCGGGGTGATCGATGCCATGGGTGGAGCAGCCTATTATGAGACAGGCAATTTCGGGTTCAAAAAGATCGATGCCAATGACCCGGCACTGGCACCCTACGGACTGCTGATACGTACGAACTACTCGTTCACAGGAACAGTGGGTGAGGGCGGCGGTTACATCAGGTTTGCAGCAGCCAGCGATGCACTGAACATGGCCCTGGCGCAGAACAGGCTTGATCCTCAGCACCTGATGAACAGCATCTCGCGTAACCTGACCCATTCGCTTACAAAGGTAAACATGAGGACTGGCCTGCCTGCCAACGGTGCCACAACCACCTTTGTGAATTTCGACGATTTTATCCCGCGCACATCCACAGCATCGGTCATGCTGGTTATCGGTGCCGCAAAAGGGGACGATCCTTCCAACGCCATGATGTGGTCGCTCGCCGGGTTCCCGCTGACGACAGTGGCTGTACCGGTCTGGATAAACGGAGGTAAGAGCCTGCCACAGGTGGTGAGCATGAAGGATAACATGCATGCACCTCTCTGCGATGCGGCAATGATGCTGAAACACCAGCTCTTCCCCATCACCCGCGGATCAGGAGGGAAATATATGAATGTGGCACTGCTGCTTAATGAGGAGAAGACAGGAATATTGCAGAAGCTGGAACCGGTGGAGAAGGAGATATTCAGGAAAACAGCTGAGATGACCGCCTCCATGCCGGCAAAGGGAAAGCTGCAGAAGGAAAAGATAACAGAGTATTACCAATGGCTTGACAGTTATATCATCCAGTCGTATAAAGAGTTATTCGGTATAGAAGTTAAATAATTATTTAACCACGGACTGACACAGAGCTCTTCACGGGGTGTCACAGGTATCTTTTTTTTACAGTGTGACTCTTTTTTCAGCCTGAGTAAATCTATGGTAATAAGCTATTTATGTATTGATTAAAAACCAAACTAGTCGATATAATGAGAAAAACGTTACTACATGCACTGAAAAGTATCTTACTTTCAGTTGCTGCAGTTCTTATCACAACAGGGCCGGCACTTGCAGTTGATGAGTACAGTGACCTCGCTGCTGTTAACCGCAGGGTTGAGCAGCTTCGTCAGAGCTTCCCCTCACTGGTGAAGGTGCATAAGCTGGCAGTCACCCCGGGAGGCAGGGAGATGCTGATGATTGAGATCGGAAAGTCAGGCACGGCAGTTGCAGCAGTGTTTGTGGGAGCCAATATGTCAGGCATAACCCCCATAGCCACCGAGGCAGCGCTCTCGCTGGCCTCGCGTTTAGCCTCTGACGCCACGCTGACATCAGGTCTTACGTGGTACATTGTGCCTGTTGGTAATCCTGATGCATATGCGAGATACTTCAGCACTCCGCTATGGTGTGATACAGGTAACGGCAGGCCATTTAATGACGACACTGATGATCAGACCGATGAGGACGGCTTCAACGATCTTGATGGCAATGGTATCATCACCCGGATGAGGGTCAAAGCCCCTGACGGTACATGGGTGCCCGTCGACGGTGAGCCACGCCTTATGCGTAAGGCTGATGCTGCCAAAGGAGAGAAGGGAGTGTACAAGCTCTATACCGAAGGGATTGA
The DNA here is from genome assembly GCA_034003345.1 of Bacteroidales bacterium. Classification (GTDB taxonomy): domain Bacteria; phylum Bacteroidota; class Bacteroidia; order Bacteroidales; family VadinHA17; genus SR-FBR-E99. Next base: position 8,830 of record JAVEYS010000072.1, on the reverse strand, counting down.
TGATGACGGTGATGGGCAATACAACGAGGATGCTCCAGGGGGTACCAATGTCAACATCAATTTTCCGCATCTCTTTAAGAACTTCGGCCGTCGCAGCGGTCTCTATCCCGGGTCTGAGCCCGAGTCTGCTGCCATCCTCAAATTCGCTTTTTCCCATCCTGAGATAGCGATGGTCTTTTCGTTCGGTCAGACCAATTTCCTTCTCACGCCCCCACAGGGAGGCCGTAAGGGCTCCTTTGATGCTGATAACATCAGGATACCGCAGGACATGGGGAAGATGATGGGAATTGATGTCTCGCATCCATATACCATGGCTGAGATCATCGAGCTGGTTCAGCCTATGCTGCCTCCCGGCATGAATGCAGATGAGAGCATGATAGCCAGTTTCCTGGGTCTGGGGGCAGTGGTAAACCCTCTCCCTGAAGACATGGCCTTCTATAATGAGATATCATCTGACTACAAGGAGTACCTGAAGAAGAGAGGAGTGACAGCGGAGCGCTTTGACCCGGCACAGCCGGAGGACGGATCGTTCGAGCTGTGGGCCTACTATCATCTGGGCCTCCCGGTGTTCAGCATGGATTTATGGGGAGTCCCTAAACCCAGGGAGGAGAAGAAGGAGGGTAGTGGCATCACCGTGGATGATCTCGGAGAGATGTCGTCTGAAGAGTTCATTGCCCTGGGAGAAGAGAAGATCACCGCGTTCCTCAGGGAGAGCGGAGCCCCTGCACAGTACAACGCTAAGATGGTCATGGGTATGGTGAGCGGCGGACAGATGAAACCGGCGCAGATGGCGGCAATGATGAAGCAGATGCCCAAAGCAGGTGGTGACGCCACCAGGACAGACCAGAAGAAGGGTGATCCGAAAGAGGCAGCCTTGCTGTCATTCTCTGACAGCTGGCTGGAGGGAAAAGGTTTCACACCGTGGATGAGCTACAACCATCCGACACTGGGTGAGGTGGAGATAGGAGGGTTCGCACCGTTCAGTGACAATACGCCCCCGGCAGCCATGGTTGATTCGCTCCTTGACCTGCACCTGCCATATCTCTTTGAGCTTGTGAAACGGCTGCCGAGACTGGCCATAGCCGAATCAAAGGTTACTGATAAAGGCAGCGGTATATACCAGTTGGAGATATGGGTTGCCAATGAGGGCTTCCTGCCCTTCCCCACTGCCATGGGCCGGCGGAATAAAGTTCCGGCACCTGCCGTTGTGACTCTCGGGGGAGAGGGCATTGAGATCCTCTCAGGTAAGAAGAGAACACCGGTATCCGAGGTGGGAGGAGTGAAATCAGTAAGGTATACCTGGCTTGTCAGGAGCCCGAAGAAAAGGACAATGACTGTCAGGCTTGAGTCTAAACAGGCCGGCAGCGATACTGAACAGATAATCATCGGAGGTTAGCCATGAGAAGAAAAAGAACAATCATGACAGCTGCATTGATGGCTCTTGCCATCATGTTGATACAAGCCCAGGAGGTGAAGGTACCCCTGCGTTTTGATTTTTATTACAGTTACGAAAAGGTGGTTGAGGCGTTGAAGGCATTGAACACCGCATATCCCGCCATGACCAGGCTTGATCAGGTGGGTAAAAGCGAGGAGGGAAGGATTATATGGGCACTGACCATAAACAACCCCGCAACAGGTGAGCCCCTCTCAAAACCGGGGGTTTATGTTGACGGTAACATACATGGCAATGAGATACAGGCCGGCGAGGTCTGCCTCTACCTGGCTAACAGGCTGCTGACAAACTACGGCAAGCTGGATGACATCACCAAAGTGGTTGACCGCAATGTGTTTTATATTATCCCGGTCGTGAATGTTGATGGCAGGGCACACTTTTTTGCCGATGCAAACACTACCAGTTCAAACCGCGGACTGCGTATATCCGTTGATGATGACCACGACGGCCTCTTTGACGAGGACGGTCCTGATGATATCGATGGTGACGGCAACATAATGAACATGAGGATCAGGGACACCCTCGGAAAACTAAGGACCGATCCGGCCGACAGCAGGCTCATGATCACCGTCAAGCCCGGGGAGAAGGGTGAATGGACAAGCCTGGGACAGGAAGGGATAGACAACGATGGTGACGGTCAGGTCAATGAGGACGGCGAAGGGTATGTTGACGGAAACCGTAACTGGGGGTTCAGCTGGAATCCATCATATGTTCAGAGGGGAGCGGGTGACTATCCCTTTGAAGGCATCGGCATCAAAGCCATCGCCGAATGGATGTTAGCCCGACCAAACATAATAATGGTCTTCGCTTTTCATAACTCGGGTGGCATGTATCTCCGCGGACCGTCATTCAAGGCAGCCGGTGAGCTTCCCCAGGGAGACATCTCCGTATACAACTATCTTGGGGAGAACATAGAAAAGATCGTGCCCGGATATGAATACCTCATCAGCTGGAAGGATCTCTATTCGACATATGGTGACTTCACCGATTTCACCAATAACCTGGTAGGGTCATATTCATTAGTTGGCGAGCTTTATCAGGTTGAGACAGAGACTTTTGACGGCACTGACAGGAAAAAGGACCAGGAACGGTCCAGATTCGGAGAGGCGTCGGAGAGCGAGAGGCAGAGACTGTTATTCAATGATAATGTAACACAGGGCGAGCTTTTCCACGAGTGGAGACCTTATAAGCATCCGCTCTACGGTGAGATTGAGATCGGAGGATGGACTAAGATGAGCACACGGTTACCGCCGCCATTCTTGCTGCAGGAACTGGTGCACAGGAATGCATCATCGGTGATCTTTGCTGCCCGCTACACACCTGTGGTTACAATGGAGGTGTTTGAGGTCAGAAAGATTGAGGGCGATCTGTGGAGCATCAGGGTCAGGCTCATGAATGAAGGGGCCATGCCGTCTGTCACCTATCAGACAATCAGGAACAAGCTCTATCCCAGGGATATTCTGACTATCGCCGGTCGCGACATCAAAGTGGTGAGCGGAGGAGAACTGAAAGATCCTTTTACGGGTCTTGTCGACTACAAAGAATACAGACCGGAGGTACAGATGTGCCAGGTGCCGGGATTCGGAAAAGCTGAGTACCAGTTCCTTATCAGCGGCAAGGGGAATGTTGACCTTAAGTTTGAATCAAGAAAAGCGGGTACAGTAACGCTGACAGTCCCTTTGAAAGAGAAGCTGAAGATGAAATAGAGTACCCAACCGGTCTGCCGGCAGCGGATCGTTAGGAGTGCTCACTTTCAGGGCGTGAGGAAAGAGAAAAGGAGAATGTGAGGAGTCCTCACTTTCATGGGATAAGAAGAGATTTAAGGAGAAGGGGGATCACCCCTTTTTCTCTTGCTTCGGCTTTTTCGCTACAGCAGGCTGCGTTTGCTCAGCATTGTCAGCTTCGGGCAGAGGCTTAAACCTATCTGTTATCAGCTCCGGCCACTGCAGGTCGAGACCCCTGAGTGCCCTGTGCACCTCTGTGGCAACGGCATATAGCTTCTGCCAGTTCGTGTCCGCCGGCGTAACATGCCACGGCACCTCGTTGCAGCGGTGGAGAATCTTCCTGTATACCTCCATGTACTCATCGAACTGCTCCCTGGTGTCCCAGTCGCCGTCCTTGTGCTTCCAGTGCTTCTCCTTCATCTCAATACGCTCCATAAGCCTCACCTTCTGAGTCTCCTTTGATACGTTAAGGAAAAACTTGAGCACCCTGGTCCCGTTGTCCTCAAGCATCTTCTCGAAGATATTGATGGTCTCATACCTCTTTTCAATAATATCGTCAGGGATATATTTACCCACTGTGGGTACAAGGATATCTTCGTAGTGTGATCTGATGAATACCTGCATCACTCCTCTGGCAGGACAGACATTATGTACCCTCCATAGAAAATCGTGCGCGTATTCAAGGTCGGTAGGTTTCTTGAAGCTGTGCACCTCGATGCCAACAGGGTCGCAGTATCTGAGAAGCCCCCGGGTCAATCCGTCCTTGCCGGATGCATCGATCCCCTGCAGTACCACTATCATACTGTATTTGCCCTGGGCGTACATCTTGTGCTGAAGCTCACCAATCTCCTTCAGTATCTTCTTAGTCTTCTTCTTAATTTCGCTTTTGTCCCATTCCTTATTAAATGTGGGGAAGTCTGATGTTTGCATGATCTTATGTTTAATGAACTAAAGGTATTAAAATTTACGATTGGCTGCCAGAGATATATCCTCACGGGTTGCCTGTTGTCCGGATTTTGAGAAAGGACTGGCCGGAGCGTGGTTTCGATCAGCCATTGTTCAGGTGAGCTTTTCGGGGTCAGCATGAATTTCATGGAGACTGCTCCGGGTGATAAATTGCCTGACAGTGTAATATTCGGTTGTTTAATCAGTTATAAACAATAAATAACCCGTAAACAATAAAAATCTAATCAGACACACATGAGAAAAAGTACATTTCTGTCATTAGTTTTACTAATGTATTTTGTGTCGCTTCTAAGCGGACAACAACTAAAGGTCGCCGAAGCCGTCAGGTATGATGGAGTGGTTACCACACAGGATCTTCAGCCTGCTGTACAGACAGTTCATCCCGTCGCAGCCAGGGCTATGGCCCGGGGAGAGCAACCCGGAGCGTTCCGGAACGTAAAGTATGAGTTTGCGCCCAATGTCAGGACTCTGTCGCCTGCCCAGAAAAGTCGCATCAGGCTTTTGCAGGATGGCATCCTCGATCTCTCAGGAGGAGCTTTCAGACCCAGTCCCGATTCCGTTTATGTTGATCCTTCCAGCGATCTGGTAATGCAGGCTGCAACGGTGGATGATAATGAGATGTTAGCAATGAGACCCTCTCTGGCCGCCGTCTTCCAGGATATAGATGTTCCTGAGCAGGAGGTGCCTATCACACTGGCAAATACCATCTCTATGGCTGAGGGGGTAGTGGAGAGCGCCTCTCAGATGAATAACGACTATGCAGTGAACCTGCAGTTTGACTCTGTTACATATCTGCTTGACAAGGTTGACAATGACTCGCTTACTGTGACGCTCGTCGGCAAGATACAACTTACCAATCCGCGCGTTGAGGGCAAATATTCCAAGAACGGCGGTTACCGTCTGGTATTCCTGGCCTCGGAGCAGGTTGACATGAAGATATATACTTCCATGACCCTGAAAGAGGAGTCAAAGACCCCTATCTGGGGCACAGAGATAAAGATGTCTGATTTAGGCAAGTGCGAGATAGGACTCTTCATCCTGGCAACCATGGAGGGCAAGCTTACTCTGGCCATAGAGATAAACCAGGGTATAGATGTAGCTATGGGAGCAAGGGGGGGTACCTTCTGGTATATCCCCACAAGCATACATAACATCTCTACAATAGACAGCTGGTGTGATGTCGGTTATAACGTGACCGCCCAGATGAAGGCTTTTGTGGGGTTTCAGTGCACTGCCAACCTTAAGGTCAAGGGGTACAACGCTCTTGATGTATATGTTAATGCCGGTATGGAGGGTACCGTTAACACTGACGGATTGACCCTTGATGCTGACGTAGGTATGAGACTCAAGGCAGGGGGCAAGGTGGTGTCGAAGAAATTCACCTTGATTGACACCTATTACTCACTGTGGAAGTATCAGAAGCCTGACTATCATGGTTATGACATGGTAATACACGAAGCCTGTGCCTGGGGTGACTATGTTGCCGGCGAAGTGCACAGCCTTGTTCCCAGCAGTACCGTGCCCGGTGGCATGGATACCATCCCTTATGAAGGGCCGCTGAAAGTCATTGTCAGGCATCCCAACAACAGCTCCGGGGAATACAGTACCACCGCTGACGCTGATGGTATCTTCATTGCCAAAGCTGTTCCCCTGAAGAAGGGTGACAAGGTTATGATCAAACTCCCGGATGTGGGCAACCCAAGCCCTGCAGTGGAAGCTTCCATACCTTTCAAGGAGATCAGGCTCTGGTCGGCTGACTATTATACTGGTATTGCCGAGGGTTCCATTGCCGGGTCAAGGAGCAAGTGGGCCAAGCTGGCAGCCAGTCAGGAGAGTTCTCCTTCCATAGCAGCTGCTGCAATGGCGGTGCAGAGCCAGGCTGACAGGATACAGCAGCTATTACCCCATCAGGAAGCTATAAGACGTATAGAGGAGTTCAGAAACAATCTCACTGTCTACCGCGGTCCGATAGAGTTCATTGTCCAGTCGCTCCCGAAGGCTACACTCATCCTTCCCCAGCCTCTCATCACGACACCACAGGATTCACCTACCCGGGCTTCTGCAACAAACAGTGCGGCCGTACGGGGTTCACGGGTACAGACCACTACTGCCGCAGCAACCAGGGCACAGACAGCTGCACAAAATACTTCCAGGGTACAGGCTACCTCACCAGCTGCATCAAGAGCACAGGCTGCGGCACAGCCGGCTTCCAGGGCAGAGGCCATGGCAAAAGCAGAAAAAATAAAACTCAACAGGGGGACGGTCAACTCGCTGATGGGAACATTTGCTGTCAGTGGACTGACCTTTGAGCCAGGACAGAAGGTGAAAGCCCGCATAACGGTGGAAGGATTTGTCGTAGAGTCTGACTGGGTTGAGGCCGACGGTTTAATGGTATCAGCAATAGAGAGTGACGGGTTGAACACCGGCACGATACCGGGTGTTGAGACAATCTCAGCCGAAAACAGTTTTGTGGTAGTAAGCGCAGTACGAAGTGAGATGCCTCCTGCCGGTACCGTCACTATGATAAAGGGCGCCGATGCACCACATGCATCACTCATCAGCCCGCAGCCTGTGCCTGAATTCCCCGAGGCAACGAAGGCCAGGGTGTGGTTCAGCATGAGCGTACCGCTGGTGCCGCTGGAAGATCATCCGGGATCATCAATAGCTTCAACCGGACCATGGAGCGTATCATACAACTATCAGTCGCTTGGTGATGCCATCAGGCCTGAGAAGAAACGGAAACATCCATTTGAGATGGTCAGCTATCTGTTTAATAATACAGATCTTGGCTATTCCACCTTCATTGATGAGTGCGCTACATGTACCTCTCCGATGAGTGTGATTGAAAGGCTTGGTAAAACCACCGGGACTGGTATGCCCCAGAACTCTGGTACCCCTGCCTTACAACAGAAAATCAACGTGCCGGTAAAGACCCCGCAGCTACAGAAGGCACCTGTGATAAGATAAGAGCGGTCAGTACGGTTCCCGATGCAATTCGTTATCGGGAACCGTAAGACTGACCCTGTACTCCGGCCGGGATCATTGTTGCACACTGACAAGACCATCCCTACCTTGCAGTCGGGGATCTCCGATGTGCTCCGGTATGACGGAGCCACACCGTGCGGGGCGACAGACCTTCTCTCCTTAGAACCATCGGCTCACTTGCCAGCGTTATGCAAAAAATGTACATTTGCATGACACCAATTGCAATCAGGACGATGGCCGGACACAAAGGACAACCCTATTACGATATCTTCCTCAAGTATGACATGTGGCTTGAGACCGTAAAGAAAGAACGTATACTTGACGGCGAAGGCTTCGCCATTCTTCTTGACCTCGATAAGACAGGATCACTGACCACTTCGGCAGTTAACCTGGGGATGAGTTACCGCAAGGCGTGGGGCTTGCTGCACGATGTTGAACAACACCTGGGTTTTAAGCTGACGGACAAGAGACGCGGAGGAGCAGCCGGTGGCCGCACTCTGCTCTCTGACAAAGGCAGACAGCTGGTACGGGCTTATAACAGCCTCTGTCATGAAACGGATATTGCCATGAAGAGCATAGCTAAGGTTTTCTTCAACCGTATCAACGAAATTAACAACGGGCAATGAGAAGAATTGTTCTCTTTTTGCCTGTTCTTATTCTCATCCTTACCGGTTGCGGCAACAGCGGTAAGAATCTGATTATCTTTCATGCCGGCAGTCTGTCGGTACCCGTTCAGAAGATGGCTGCAGCCTTTGAAGAGGCCAATCCCGGTGTCAGGGTGCTCACCGAAGGTGCCGGCAGTCTCCACTCTGCAAGGAAGATCACTGAGCTGGGTAAGCCCTGTGACATCATGCTCTCTGCTGACCATTTTGTTGTCAGCAGTATGCTTGTTCCGAAATATGCTTCATGGAACATACGCTTTGCCACCAACGAGATAGTGATTGCTTACAGGCCGGAGTCAGCCTATGCCTCTATATTCCGTGAGGATAACTGGCCTGACATTCTCCTTAAGAATGACGTCATCTACGGTCGTGCTGACCCTGACGCTGACCCATGCGGCTACCGTACCGTCTTCACCGCCAGGCTGGCTGAGGAGTATTACAGCAGGAGTGGCCTGGCCGACTCCCTGCTCAACAAGGATAATAAATATATCCGACCCAAGGAGGTAGATCTTGTGGCTCTGACTTCGGCAGGTGTGATCGATTATATGTTCCAGTACAAATCGGTTGCTGTGCAGCACGGCTTCAGATATCTTGAGTTGCCTGATGAGATCAATCTCTCCTCATCGTTAATGGTTGACCTCTACACCAGTGTCTCGTATATGATCCCCGGGGAGGCACCAGGTATACGCACCGAGGTGAGGGGAGACTACATAAGCTATTCGGGTACTGTTCTTGACAACGCACCACAGAAAGAGCTTGCCCTGAGATTTTTTGCCTTCATGCTTGGTGATGAGGGACGTCGTATCTTACGGGAGTGTGGACAGGATCCCCTCGATCAACCGGTGGCCGATGATCCCGAGCCTGTGCCTTCCTCACTGCAGAAATTCCTAATCACCTCAGAAGAATAACGGCTGCAAGATGAAAGGTCATTCGTTATTCAGCTGGATCTTTACTATACTGGCCTCGCTGGTGCTTCTTTTTATCATTGCACCTCTGGCGGGAATGTTCCTCCAGTCTTCTTTCAGCGAGGTGAGGACTAC
>JAVEYS010000071.1:0-13557 GCA_034003345.1 Bacteroidales bacterium | reverse complement strand
CCGAGAGCAGGGCCGCTGAGCAGAGAGCCGCCGAGAGCAGGGCTGCAGAAGCAAGGGCCAAAGAAGCACAGGCAAGAGCCGCTGAGCAGAGAGCCGCCGAGAGCAGGGCAGCACAGCAGAGAGCTGCCGAGAGCAGGGCCGCTGAGCAGAGAGCCGCCGAGAGCAGGGCAGCAGAAGCAAGGGCCAATGAAGCACAGGCAAGAGCCGCTGAGCAGAGAGCCGCCGAGAGCAGGGCAGCAGAAGCAAGGGCCAATGAAGCACAGGCTAGGGCCGCTGAGCAAAGAGCTGCCGAGAGCAGGGCAGCACAGCAGAGAGCTGCCGAGAGCAGGGCAGCACAGCAGAGAGCTGCCGAGAGCAGGGCCGCTGAGCAGAGAGCCGCCGAGAGCAAGGCTGCAGAAGCAAGGGCCAATGAAGCACAGGCAAGGGCCGCTGAGCAAAGAGCTGCCGAGAGCAGGGCAGCACAGCAGAGAGCCGCCGAGAGCAGGGCAGCTGAGCAAAAAGCAGCTGAGATAAGAGCTGCTGAGATAAGAAGAAGCGAATCCGAAAGAGCCAAAACTACAAAATCCGGAACAGAAAGATAAACACGCAATTAACACGGCTCAGTAAACCATAGATCCCACCGGCAACACGCCGGCGGGATTTTTATTTCAACCATTCTCAGTGCACCCGGACACTGCCACCACTCGTCCGTGGTACTGGTGTTAATCCCCATATTTTCTTATATTTACATATAATGGATCTATGCCACTGATGAATATTCTCTTCATTTGTACGATCAACAGAATGCGCAGCTGCACCGCAGAGACTATCTACAGCACCAACCCCGCTTACAAGGTGAGATCAGCCGGCATTGCTCCCAGTGCCCCGAACCAGATCACGGCAAAACTCCTGCAATGGGCTGACAAAATATTTGTTATGGAGAACCTTCACAGGACATACATCACAGAGAAATTCCCCGAAACAGACCTATCTGATAAACTGATCGTCCTGGGTATCCCTGATTTCTTCTACTACATGGAACCTGAACTGATAGAGCTACTCAGGACAAAGATCGATCCGCTACTGTAATATCAGCACTGCAGAACCGTCATCCTCGCAGGTTCATGCAATAAATTCCTTATCAGGTAGTTATAGTAAATAAACCAACATAGTCAGGGATGAAAGCAAAGAAAACCTCAGAAGTTGCCCTTGCTGTTCTGGTGGTCACACTGTTTATGACTACCGGAAGCTGCAAGAAGGATTCCGACGAAATAAGAGATGGCTCCGGGAATGTATACAGCACCGTTACCATCGGCACCCAGGTATGGCTCAGGGAGAACCTCATGACAACAAAGTACAACGACGGCACCTCCATCCCGAATGAGACCACTGCGGCATGGGAGGGACTGTCCACACCGGCATACTGCTGGTTCAGCAACGTGGAAGCTAACAGCGACATCTACGGTGGCCTCTACAACCTTTATGCAGTTAAAACCGGCAAGCTCTGTCCCCACGGCTTTCATGTACCCTCCCGGGGCGAGGTACTCATCCTGACCGATTTCCTGGGTGACAATGCGGGAGGCCAGATGAAGGGTATGACCCTCTGGAGCGCTCCCAATGCAGGGGCCACCAACAGCAGCGGGTTCACCGCTGTGCCCGGAGGAATGCGCGTATCTTCATTCATACATAACAACATGTATGGCTATTACTGGACATCCACCGAATTCAGCACAAACTCGGGCTACTACTTTTCCCTCGCCTTTGACGATGCTCTTGTGTATGAAGATAACCGCTGGGGATCATCAGGACTGTCAGTACGCTGTATACGCGACTGACATCTGATCACCCGGAGACTGTTTTATAGAAAGGTCATGCCTCCCGGCAGGACTTCATTCAATATCAGTCTTTGATACACCTGACTGAAATACCCATCGGGGTTGAGGAGTCATGCTCAATAGTCGGGTTGTTGTAATAAAACCAGAACATATGCGTCTCTTCCGGTCTGTTCTCCAGCCTGGTTGATGTCCAGAACCCTCCATAGGTGCCCATATAGCTAAAGGTTGAAGTCCCGTATCCTCCGGGAAGAGCCTTAAAGCCGTAAGCATCTGTGGCTCCGGTGTTGGGATCGTTCCAGTGGGTTGTGCCGGTCTCCTTGAGAATGCCGCCTGCCACTTCAAATCCACCCAGTGAGCTGATCAGCGTCATCCAGTCGTCATATGTTGCCACATGCCATCCCTCAGGAGCCAAACCCCTTGTATCATGTACCGCGTAAGAGTTATACAGTTTTCCGTATGCGTCTCCGTATGACGGATTATTGTCATAATCGCTCCATCCTCCTTCCTCGTTGGCTGTGGTCAGACTGTTAAGGATCACTTCACCATTGCGGTAATGAGTCACATCAAGATTCCTGTCCATCCACTCCTGATCACCTATCTTGATGATGTTATAAACATTACCGTCATAATCTGTAACCGTCGTGGGTTCTTCTGCGGGTTCCTTGTTACAACCAGTGAATAAAAGAGAACATGTCACCAGGATAAATGCCAGGTGATAAAGGTTAAAATTTCTTCTCATAGGTAGTTTCTTTTCTATAATTAATGATCAATCGCTAAACATAAACAGAAAACGTTGAGGTAGCTGCCGGATGTTGAAAACTTTCCCGCCTCAGTCTGATAAGTTCCTTCTTTATTATCACGAAATGGGATTCTCTTCCCTCCCGGAACCCGGTCAGGGTACTCAGTGCCCCGCTTCTGTCACCTCTGAAGACTCCCGTGTATTCAGTCGCAGGCCCTGCTCCTCACAACGTCAGGAAAATGACCGCGGTGCCGAGATCCATTACTCCATGCAATATGGCAAAATAGGGGAACAAGGTGGGGCGCCTGTACAGCGCTATACCTATCAGCGCAGCAAAAGGCAGAAAGACCAGCCCGCGGTAGAGGATAAACTTCAGGTCAGGGATAAATGGAAGGGTGATATGCTGAAGTGAGAGGAACAGTACCGGCAGCACAACAGTCGGCCAGGCTGAACTCATCTCTTCTTTCAACCGGGGCATGATATATCCGAAGTAGGTAGCCAGTTCAGCCAGGGCGATGGTGACAGGGAAAGCCAGAAGCATGATAATAGCCAGCCAGCTCTCCACCGGCCTGAACATCAGCTCATACGGTATGGCTGGATCAGTCCACAGCCACTTGCTCAGCAGGTAGTTAGGACCGAGAGCCACCGGGCCGGTCAGCAGGGCAAGGAGGATAAAAACCTTGATATCCTTCCTGAAGGTCTGGCGGTCAAACCGGAAGAGAGAGAGGTAGCTCCTCCCCTCGCTCCTGAAGAGATAGAACAGGATAGCTATGCTGACGAGATTGGTAAGGGTTGCCGCAACCAGCCAGTAGCCCTCTGACATCGACCATGAACGCAGGACAAGGGCTATGAGACACTGAAACAGCAGGAAGAGGATTAGTCTGCTGCCAAGGAGAGCCAGCAGTCGTGGCAGCTTACGTTGTTGCCCTTGAGACACTGTAATGGAGGCTGAGCCCGCAATGTTTTCATCCATGGATATTACGGTTGACAGCCCTGCCTTCACTGGCAGGGACCTCCCAAATGTAATCAAAAATCAACTGCCGCTTCGGGGTCTACGCCACGCCGTGCGAAGAGGAATTGAAGGAAACCTGCCGGGCCCACAGGCCATTATTAAGATTTTTATCAGTGGTGACAAGACATTAATACGGGACTTAATAGAAAAAACAGGGAGAAAATTACCGTTTGCATCCGAAATCCCCGGTAAAATTGTTTTTTCTTTGGCATTGGTTTTGATAATTGCAATAACGTGGAGTCATGCAACCACTGAACAAACGGGGCGAGACTGAAAAGCCATACGAGTAGGGAAACGTTAAATTATTCATTATGAAGAGACTGATTTTCATTATTGCACTTATAAGTGTTGGCGCCATCGCCGGTGCCCAGGTAAGCCCACATGCCCTGGGAGCACGTTTTTACGGAGGTGATACTTTCAGCGGCGCTGAGCTGTCATACCAGAAAGGACTGAACAACAGGAACAGGCTCGAACTGGATGGAAGCTTCGGCTTCAGGTCAGACAATACCAGGATTGCTCTGGTAGGCATGTATCACTGGGACTGGCGCATTGCAGGTGGCCTGAACTGGTATATCGGACCCGGGGCAAGTATCTCCTTTGATGACTATAATGAGAGTACCTATCTAAATATAGGGTTGGGTGGACAGATAGGCATAGAGTATAACTTCAGGGATCTGCCGTTACTGGTAAGCCTTGATACACGTCCCATCTGGGATTTTCTGGGTGAGGTGAACGGCCTGGGCTGGGGTGCCGCCCTGGGGATCCGCTTTACCTGGTAAACAGGGCCACAACAACAGGACGTATCTGCCTGTTTATCTTGCCAATACGCCAGTGAATTTGCATCAGGCTCTGTTTATGTTTATATTTGTTATACAGGACTATCTTAAAGTAATGATGGTTTGAAAAAGGAATAACTATATTCAGGTCATGTGATTGTCATTTAGAGTAGACATGTTGGATTTTTTAAGTTTTGCTTATATGCTTATTGAACTACAAACCTTAAAAACTTGATCCTATGAAAACTAAAATGACATGTTTCTTTGCATCACTATTTCTTCTTGCAGGATGTGGCCTTATAAAAGATGCGGCAGAAGTGACGATCTCTGCACAGCTGTCAGCTCTCATGCAGGTAACAGTATCAGAGGCAAAATCAGCTGAAATTACAGCAGAAACAAATGCCTCGGATTTCTCAAAATCCCAGGTTCTTTATCTAAAAGACAATACAGAACTGGAACCCTACCTGGATAAGGTCAGGGAGATTAAAATCAAGTCTGTGATGGTAGATATCTACGGTCTGAATGAAGGCCAGGTTGTAAATACTCTCTCATTAGATGTTGAGGGTATAGGTACAATCGGGACGATTACGGATATTACCTCCATGAACATCGCATACACACCTGTGATTGACCAGGCAAATCTTGTCCTGGCTGGCAAAAAGCTCAAAAGTGACCTGAAGATCACCCTTGTTGTTCATGGTGTAGCAAACGGACCAATGAGTTTTAACATCAACATGCTATTTCCTGTTGATGTTGTTGCCGGAGCGCTTGACTAAACAAGCACTAATGTCATCCGGGCTTATTGCCTCTGTTCTTTCGTCCGCAGCCGGAAGAAAATCCTTACTTTTGTCCGTTACATATTAAAACCCGACATGCTCTCAGTGAGGAATCTTCTGCTATCGATACTTATTCTTTGCCCCTTCTGTCTCTTCTCAGGACCCTGTACTCCTGATAATGCCCTGTACGGTGAGGCCCCGGCGAAGAGAGAGATAGGTGTTGTGTCCACAGATAAACCTGGCAGGTGGTACACCGTCACACATGTGGTCGACGGCGACACCTTCTGGGTGGATGACGGCAGCGCGAAAGGGCTCAAGATACGCCTTATAGGTGTTGATGCTCCCGAGACACGCAACAACGGGAAGAAACTGAAGGGTTTCTATGGCACTGAGTCGTCAGCTTACCTCACCGGGCTGCTCAGCGGTAAAAAGGTAAGGCTTGAGTACGATGTCTCACGGTACGACCGGTACCACCGCACGCTGGCCTATGTCTATCTTGAGGACGGCACCTTTGTCAATGCTGACCTGGTAAGAAAGGGTTACGCCATGGTCATGACCATACCTCCAAACGTCCGTCATGCCGAAGAGTTTGTAAGCATCGCTGCCAAAGCCCGCAGACAGAAGAGAGGCCTCTGGAAAGAGAGAGATCCCCGGACGGGATCAAAGTAATAGAAGCTTAATTCTGGTTCAGGTAACCGAGGATAACCTGTACCTCGGCTTTCACGCCGTTGACAAAAGCACTCTCGTCAGGATTGAAGGCAGGGTAGTGGTTGGCAAAACCCGGCCCTGTACTCAGGTTCAGGAAACATTCGGGTATCTCCTTGTATCTTACGAAATCTTCGCTGGCTGTCATGCGGGGTCCATCATAGATCCTGTTGCCGCCAGGGATCTTTGATGTCATAAACATGTGCACCAGGAGAGACCGGCCGGGTAGTGAAACATGGCAGACAGAACTGATCACTTTCCTGATTTTAATTGATCAACCCTGCCCCCTTTTTTAAACTTAATTGCATAACTTTGATAGACTGAACCAAAAAAAAGCCGGTCAGCATAGCCGGCAAAGGTTTAAAATTGCTCTGGACAGGCAATCAAAAAGAGAGAGAGAACCATGAACAATGGCAAGTTTGTCATCGCAGCAATATTATTTGGAAAAATTGTACTTAAATCTTAAGATTATGAAAAAGCTTTTAGTCGTTGTGATTTTCTGCCTCCTGGCAGCCTCTCAGGCTGTTGCACAGGAGGGGATGTGGATGCTGTCACAGATCGGACAGCTTGATCTTCCGGGCAAAGGGTTAAAGATCCCTGTAGAAGAGATCTACAGTCCTGACAAGCCCTGTCTGGCCAATGCCATCTTGCAGCTTGGCGGTGGGTCAGCCTCTTTTGTGTCGCCGGAAGGGCTGGTCGTCACCAACCACCATGTTGCCTATACGGCACTGCAAAGAGCCTCAAGCGTCAGCAGCGACTATCTTACCAATGGCTTCCTGGCAAAAGAACGCTCCGAAGAGATCAGTGCTCCGGGATACCAGGCTTTGATGATGATCAGTATGAAGGAGGTGACAGCGGATATACTCTCGGCTGTCAAAAAAATATCCGACCCCGTCGAGAGAGACAAAAAGATCAATGAGAAGATCGCAGAAATAACTGAAGCGGTGAAAAAGAAGACCAGCGACCAGCAAGCAGATGTGACCGCAATGTATGAAGGGAAACAGTATATAATGCATACCTATAAGGTCTTCAAGGATATACGGATCGTCTACGCTCCTCCGCGTTCAATAGGCAACTATGGCGATGAGATCGACAACTGGATGTGGCCCAGGCATACAGGTGATTTCTCCTTCATGAGGATATATGTCAGCCCCACAGGCGAAGCCACTGAATACAGTGCTGAGAACGTGCCCTACAAGCCTGTCGTATGGCTGAAGGTGACGCAAAGCGACCTCGATGAGGGCGACTTTAACTTTATCATCGGTTATCCCGGTCAGACGGTGCGTTACCGTTCGTCCAACTCTGTCGACTGGAACCTGCATAAAAACTATCCCTTCAATGTCAGCAACTTCAGTGATATAATCAATATAAGTAACGAACTGACCAAGGATGACCCGGCAGGCAAGCTGAAGGTCGCCAGCCTGATGCAGGGACTCGAAAATGCCATGAAGAACTACCAGGGTAATATTGAGGGAATGACAAAAACTCATTTCCTGGAGAAAAAGATCGCCTTCGAGAAGGAGTTCATGGAATGGGCGAATAGCACACCGGAGAGGAAAGCAAAATATGGTGATATCCTGGCCAGGGAGAAGGCGCAGTATGACATCATTGCAAAAACAAATGACAGGGATAATGTGGTTGGCATACTGCAGAGTATCCTGGCCGGAACCATGCCGGGTGTGGCCAATAATATCTATAGCCTCTCCAGGGAGATGGAAAAGCCTGAGAAAGAGAGGCAGCCGGGACTGACGGAAGATGCATTGAAAGAATTTGGCGAGAACCTGCAGTATACCTACAACGACTACTATGAGCCTCTTGACAAGGTATTGTTACTGAGAGCTCTGAAGATGGCGGAAGCACTCCAGGGAGATCAGCGCCTGGCCGGACTGGAATTTATCTTCACGGGATCAGGCATGACCCCGGAGCAGTGGGTTGATAATGCCTACAGCACAACGAAGATGAAAGATCTTGAATTTGCGAGGGAACTCATCGGCAAGCCATCAGCAGAGCTTGTGCAGCTGAATGATCCTTTCATAAGCATTGCAGCAGCCATTTATGACGTATCAGAAGAGAGCAACAAAACATCCCAGGCTTTCGGTGCCATGGTCACCGCTCTCAGGAAAGACTATATTGAGGCGCTATATGAATGGAAGGGATTATCACTGTACCCTGATGCCAACAGCACCATCAGGTTTACCTGGGGGCCAGTCAGGGGATATAAGCCTGCCGACGCGGTCTGGTACGAGCCGTTCACCTCACTGCAGGGTGTCATAGATAAAAACACCGGCGTAGAGCCTTTCAATGCTCCGGATAAGCTTGTAAAGCTGCGCCAGGCCAGAGATTTCGGCAGCTATGCCGATCCTGATCTCAATGATGTGCCTGTTGCCTTCCTGAACCAGTGCGACATCACCGGAGGTAACAGCGGCAGCCCTGTCATGAATGCAAAGGGTGAGATCATAGGCATCGCGTTCGACGGTAACTGGGAGGCAATGACCAGCGACTGGCAATACGACCTTGCTCTGCAGCGTTGCATAGCTGTCGATTTCAGGTATGTGCTCTTCGTGACTGATAAATTTGGTGATGCCGGGTTCCTGCTCAGGGAGATGGGTGTTAACTGATCTACACACTGTATAACAGAAAAGGAGGCTGTCAGGAGTGATAACAGCCTCTTTTTTTTAACTGATATGCACCCTGCCGCCAGTGCCCTGATAACTGTGCTGATATAGCATCCGCCACGGCGCTGTCACGCTTCCTGTCGTCTCTCACTGAAGCTGATAAGCATCTTCCTCTTCTCATCCCACAGCCTGAGAAGGAGAGAATCAAAGGCTGACCAGAAAGTAATAGGTCTGACATCGCTGAAGAGCGCATTCTCATCATTGCACCTTTTAAGGTTGTAGTTGGGGATGAGTGGACTGAGATGATGGATATGATGATACCCAATGTTACCCGTAAACCAGTTAAGCACTGACGGAAGCCTGAAGAAGGAGCTGCCGTTGAGTGCCATCGTCTTGTAGTCCCATGATGAGGTGTCGCTCCACACAACATGCCTGTACTGGTGCTGAACATAAAAGAGCCAGACGCCGTGTATGGTGGCAATATATAGCACCGGCAGCTGTATCATGAGGTATGCCTTCCAGCCTATGGCAAGAACCATCAGGGTCACCATCAGGACGAGGGCGAGATTGGTCAGGTGAACATAAATATGCTCCCTGACTGACATGTACTTCTTCGGGAAGCGGTAGAGAACGACAAACAGCAGCAACGGCGCTACACCCAGCAGAAAGAGCGGATGACGATAGAGGCGATAGACAAAACGTTTCCATCGTGACATCTTCTCATATTCCGCGACGGTTGCTGTCATCACATCACCCGTGCCCCTCTTCTCAAGGTTCCCCACTGTCTGGTGATGTATGTGATGGTCATGGTGCCACCGGTGGTATGGAGTGAAGACCAGCAGGCCGGTGATGACACCGACGATCGTGTTCAAGCGCTTCGACCTGAAGAACGACCCGTGACCACAGTCGTGGAAGATTATGAATGTCCTTACCAGGAACCCTGCCGCCGGTATTGCCAGGGCCAGGGTCAGCCAGTAAGATACCCTGAGTGACCAGATCATAAGTACCCACATCAGCAGGTATGCTACCACAGAATTAATGATCTGCCACCAGCTCTTAAGATTGTCAGGCTTGTTATACCTTGAGATGATCTCAATCCACTCAGGTCTTGTGCTTTTCTTCTCCTCTTTCTCCATCTCCATACGCTGAGATCACAGATGCGAGCTATTCACAGCAAGGCACTGGAAATCAGAATACAAAGATAATAAAATTTGCCTTTCCAGTCAAATGATTTTTGTGGTCAGTCCTTCTCCGTCTCCGGAGTAACGCAGTCGCTGAGCAGCCCCTTCCTTACAGCTTCTGTCTCTTGAAGAACGCCCATATGACTTCGCTGGCATCAATATCCCTGCTGGTTCTTCCTATGACACGGGGAGGCAGGTACTGCAGTCCTCCCGGCCACGTGTGTCCGCCACCGTCAACAACGTACAGGATCACTTCAGTGCCGTCATCCCCGTTGACATATTCCTTTCGTGTCACCCTGGTACCGTCATCGGGATCCCTGTCAGGCTCTTCGGTGACAACAGGCACGGGTGAACAGCCGTTCATTGTCACCCAGTACCCGACAGACTGATCAACTGACAACACCTTCCCCAGCATCTCCCTGCCGGAGTGGCTGTAGATCTCACCGCCTTCAAACGGTACCACAGGATCATCCACATTGTTTATAGCCAGCACGGGGACATGCCTCGATGGCGAGCAATCGTCGATAAAGAGCTGTGGTATATTACCGTCCACAGGAGCTATAGCTGCCACCTTGTGTGATAACTCGCACGCCAGACGGTATGACATGATTGCACCGTTGGATATGCCTGTGACGTAAACACGACGGGGGTCTGCGTTATAATCACTTACCATCGTGTCTGTCAGCGCGGCTATGAATCCCACATCATCGATATCCTCGGTATGCGCACGGTCATCGGCCTCTTCATCCCTCCTGCCATCGTTCCAGTTCAGCTCTATCCCGTCAGGATATACAACCATGAATCCATCCCTCTCCGCCAGCCTGTCAAAGCCCTTGCGTGTGACGAGTATCATGCCTTCACCGTCCACGCCCTTGCCATGGAGGGCAATCACCAGTGGCACCTGTACGGATCTGTCATATGATGACGGTAGATAAATGATGAAAGTGCGTTCCAGTCCGTCATGAACTAATGATGCCTTGTGATATGTGCCATGTGAGCCCGGGGAAATTATCAGGCTGATCCATGAAATCACATTAAGGAACAGGGTTATTACCGGTTTTGTCAAAAAGTTGTATAATCCTTTTATCATCATTATCTCCTTTACTGGCTGGTCAGCTATATGTTTACCAGTTACCTGCCGCCTGTCGGTAATCCGTAGATGGTCTGTGCAATATCAGGAGTTTTTCTCACACATCGGCACTTTCAACAGTTTATTATCAGAACCTCTCCTGCCTCTTCCCGTTCCCCCCGCTGTTTTTATCTTTTGTCCTGCACCCTCCCGGGTTCTTATCCAGGCTGGTCATCACACTGGTAATAGCACTCATCACCACCAGCCTGGTATCAATCAGGGCCGCCGGCACGAACGCGGTCGACACATTGAAGAGGGAGCAGACAGGAGAGTAGTTGGAACACCTGCATTATCGCACATAATGGCTTAAGAAAAGCTAAAAATCGCGGTAGATGTAGACATCCACCTCCTTTGTGAACCCACCGAAAAAGTCATCGTATTTGTAAGTTGCATATTCCGAATCTTTTATGGCTGAGCCATTACCAAGGTTCACGGCATATACATCAACCCATACTTCATCATCCGCATTCCGTAATTTATAATAGGCTACAGTAGTCTCTCTTATGCCCAGTTCATTGGTTGGACCGCTGAAGTCAAATTCTCCTTTGATAGCGGCACCGCACGGTTTTTTATAGAGGTAAAGGTTTACCTGCTGGTTAGCGATCGGGTTCCTGTCCTTGTCCAGCACATGGATTGTTGCCTTGATGCCTACTTCTATTTCCGGCTTTACTGTATCGTCACAGGGATCATCCGGATTGATCAGAGAACAGTCTGACATGGTGGTTAAGAAAAAGATAATCAGTGCAACATTTAGGAGGGATGGTATTTTCTTCACAGCAATAGGTTTTATAAGAACGAATTCTGTTTAAGCATTAATTCAAATATAAATAAAAATTCTAAAAACAAATAGATCATTGATTTTGCGTTGATCAGCCTGCCTGAATCGGTGAAATATCCCAGCCCGTTCGCAGCTGAAAGCTGCATTTGTTTAATGGATATTCCAAATATTTATAAATTCACTAAGACCGGGCAATAAATCTACAAATGCATGTACTGCCATAACTAACCAAAGATTTCTTGTTCTACTCCAAATGACTCCTAAGAAAAATCCTGGGACAGACAATACAATAATGCTATATCCTATCGACAAAAAAAGAGAGGGGTTTGTACCTAAGTTATCCAAAATTCCACTTCCTCTTTGATAAAATCCCGGTGCATGTGCCAATCCAAATAATAATCCACTTAAAATGATTCCTCCTAACTCAGACTTTGTTACCGCAGCTAATCTGGATTGTAAAACTGCTCTGAAAAAAAATTCTTCGACCAAGCCTACATCAAAAATCAACCAAACATAAAAGAGTGGTAATCCGATGATAAGCTGTTTACTTGTAAATACCCCTTCACGAACAGGTCTTGCCCCGTTACCTAAAAAATACTGAAAAAGTAATATGGTAACTGCCATAGTAGCCATTATCATTAAATTCTTCTTAGTAAAGAATTCTTTTAGTTTTACATGTAGACCAAAGTCATATATATTAAATTTATAGAGGCATTTATATACTAAAAATGGTACTATAAAAAATAAAAGCAATTTATATGTTATTGTAATTATCTCTTTAGCCCTACTATTATCTAAATATAATTGAGAAAATGATGATTTAATTTGGTCAATACCAAATGACAGTACTATAGTTATATAAATAATTAATGATATCAGAACCAGGATTTCTCTCCTTTGTACAGGTTTACTTTCTGTTAATTTTATCGCTGTTCTGGTTGAAATATGTGCCATAAACGAGAACAAAACACCGATGATTAGTACTACTGCAATTGCCTCACTAATAGGATAGTGCTCAATATATTTCATCATTAATAATACTATAATATACAGGATTGAGTAACCAATAAAATAGGGATTTCGTAATAAGATTTTCATTGTTAACGTATTAAATAACCTGACTAAAATTAGCTCAGAAATATATTAATATTTTTCACTGGTGTCCCAATAAAAATGACTGTTAGAAAACAAGTTAGGAGTATCGTCAAATGGGACCATTGCTGGCGATTTGCTAATAGGCTCGTTTAGAGGCACTTTCTCAAAAGGAGTTATGCCACATATTTGAGAGAATGAGTACAATGACTGATCTGTTTTCCATCGGTTTTTTGCGATAGCAATAATAAGGAATATGCATAGTGCAATCCATATCTGACAGAATACTGCGTTTTGACTGGTACCGTTCCCTGTAGAGTTCTTAGATGGTAAGCGGATCAAGCGCCGTGTTGTTGGTAATGAACCTGTGAAAGACACTGGTAGCATAGTCTTCATATGTTACCATTCTGAAGGGTTCAGGGTAATGTTGCCTCAATTTGTAACCTGTAAGTCTGATCAATTCATCGCTGGTAACCCCTGTCTGATTATCAGTATTGGTGGGGCTTACAACAACATACTGCATGTTGTCTTTTGCTCTGGAGACAAAAAAAGCTCTCTTCACACGGATGAGATAGAACATTATGGACTGACAAAACAATTTTCAGAAGCTGCAGTCATATACAGCACTGATATTTAGAATCTTATGTTATATTTTATCTTGAATCTCAATGAGCCTGTGTCAGTAATGTATCTGGAATCAGATTCAACATATTTTGAATTCCATACGAAGAGTATCTCGTTGCCGGGCTTTAATATCCACCTGAATCTTGATTGCATCCCTATAGTGTTGCTCTCAATACCGTGCGGGAGCCATCAGGTTCATGGCCAAGGCGGCAAATCAATGCGGGCCTGCTGAAGCCTCTCGGTTCTGTTCACAACTTATGCGTTTATTAACCAGCCGTCTCAAATCCTTTTGTTTAACTTTAGTGCAACTGTTCTG
>JAVEYS010000070.1:0-13671 GCA_034003345.1 Bacteroidales bacterium | reverse complement strand
TGTGCCCGCACATCTTAATGCTCAGGAAGTGCCGGGCCCGGATGAGAATATCCCATTCCTGATCACCTTCGGAAGGGAAGGATACGTAACGTCATGGGGAGATGATGACTTCTCACAGACATTCTTCTTTACCATACCCAAAGACTTTAAGGATCCGTTTTATATCAGGATCTATGACGCTGATATCGGTGGGAAGACCGATGAGCTGAATAACTTCTGGAATACCCGCATGGTCTATTCCGTCTACGGAGGCAAGGGATGCTATACTGATCCCGATGCAAAGGGAATAAGCCCTACCGGTAACTATAAGAGCGGGACACTGCTTGCTACACGTGCTTTCGGTATGGACAACAAACTTGACGAGCGATGGTTTACTTTCGGTCCGTTCAATCCGGCCGACGGTGAGTATTATCCGAAGTTTTCAAGCAATGTGTTCAAGATAATCTGCGACGGCGTCTCAGGTGATGACGGTAACCTTTACAGGTATGCCCTGTCAAGAAGGCCTGACACTAATGTTCCCATAGAAGGAGCTAATGCCTTTACCTACGAGTATACCTTCAGGATGTGGAATAACAATGACACCTCATTCATTTCACATATCTATCCCTTTATTGACAGCGGGTGCGTTTATATCCAGCAGAAGAATTTTGACTGGGACAATGACGGCGATTTTATAGTTGTATCCGTGGAACGGAAGGGACAGGTTATGCCGCTTTCGGGTGAAGATACGTGGCAAGTCTCGCGCATGCCTATTCTTGATGGAGAGATAGGCAAGTCACTTGATTTTCGCTTTTACAAGAGAAAAGGCGAGCTGGTCAAAAACAATAACGTGGTGGTCTCTGTCGAAAACCAGTACGGTGAGAACCTGCAGTTCTTCAGCGCTCCCATTGGAGGAGTCCCTGTCTATAAACCCCGGATAAAGGTCATTCCTAAAAAGTAATCATGTCCAGGAGATTAACTGTTTTTGTTACAATACTGTTCACGGGCCTGATGCCGGTGTTGATGCCTTATCATTTACAGGCTCAGACCTATAGCTATCGTACCTATGATGAGAATACAGGTCTCCCGGGCAATTACCTGAGTGTTATTGAGCAGGACAAGAGCGGTTTGCTGTGGGTAGGCCTTGAGACAGGCCTCTACAGGTATGATGGCTTTGAATTTCATCCTATGGCCTTACCTGATACTCTCGCAGGCAGTTATCCCAATGCTCTCTTTTGTGACACCAAGGGGACCATGTGGGTTGGACTGACTGACGGGTCTCTCTATTCATGGAGCCCGGGGGGCAGGCTTGTAAGCAGAACGGTGCCGGAGACTGACAGGATAAACAGGATTATTGCCGGGCCTGACAAAAAAATATGGATCATCACCCAGACGAAAGGTATTTACATTACTGATGCCGGCGGTGGTGAAAAGATTTCCAGGGTAACAATGCCTGAGGGACTTGTAGTTTTTGATATTGCCTTTATCGGCAGGGATACTCTTCTGGCAGCAACCCAGGATAACCTGCATATGTGTGTGGTCTCAGAAGGAGAGGCAGTAATTGTTAGCTCCTTCCCTGAACTGGAATATACCTGGGTCCAGACAGTAAGACAAATGGATGACAACACCTGGTTTGCCGGTACCGATGGCGTCGGGCTCTTTATGATAAGACGTGCAAACGGCACTCTCTCAGCCACACCTGTTCAGGACACACTCTTCATGAACCTGCGTATCCCGGCATTGGTAGTGGTACCGGACCGGACCCTTCTGGTAGCAACGAGAGAGGCAGGAGTGATCAGGGCAGTATTCAGCAGTGACTATTCAACTGTTCAGGCACAGAAGGCCTATTACATAGGCTCAGGACTGGCTGATAATGATATACGGACAATTTTTCGTGACCGTGAGGAGAACCTGTGGATTGGGCTTTTTAATCGCGGGCTGGCAGCGGTGACTACCAACGCTTTTTCGTTTCATACGCCTGATATGGACAGGGAGGTCCACTTTATAGGTGAGAGCGGCGGGCAGATAATAGTGGGAACAAGAAATGGATTGCTCGACTTTGACAGGAGAACAGGCATCTTCTCCAATTACCGTCAACTTACCACAAAGACAGGAGGAACGGGTATTACATCGTGGGCCGTTGATGATGGTGGAAATAAATGGATAGGCACCTCAGGCGAGGGCCTGTGGCTACTCGATACAAAAGGTGTGGTGAAACAGTTCTACCACTCTCTTAACCCTGCCCAGAACCGTATCAACTCTATTGCATTGGAAACAAATAATATATGGCTTGCCACAATGGATGGAGTCGTCCTTCTCGACAGGGAGAGTGGAAGAATAAAGGCAGAATATACCACGCTGGATATGCTCCCTCACAATAACGTTTCAGAGGTGGTTGTCAACAGGGAGGGAGAGGTGCTGGTGGCTACCAAAAGTGACAGGCTGTGTTACATCCATATAACCGGTGGTGTAAGAACAGAGGGCATGGTGATGGAGGGAGTGATGATCAACCAGATACACAGCATATCCGTAGCGCCTGACCGTACTTTATGCGCCGGGACCCTTGGCAACGGAATGTTCCTTTTTGCCGGTGATACCCTGCTTAACTTTACAACTGCAGACGGCATGCTGTCTAATTACTGTTACAGCACGCTTATAGCTTCCGATGGCCGTATATGGACCGGTCATGAAAAAGGATTCTCAATCATTAATCCTGCCACCGGTTCTGTGAGATCATACACCTCGGCGTTCGGAGTAAAGGGCGACTGCCTTTCAAATGCACTGACAGAACTGGAAGACGGATCTGTCTTAGTGGGAACAACAGAAGGTATAATTGCCTATGATCCTTCACTGGACCAGAAGAACGTCACTGCGCCGCAGGCAGGGATAATATCGGTGGTGATCAACAATGTAGAATACCCCTATCGTGTGGCATATAGTCTCCCATACAGATCATCCTATACTGTTAAGATCAATTATGCAGGTATATCTTTGCGTGATCCGCTGAATGTTGTCTACAGGACAAAGCTTGAGAATTTCGATGATGGGTGGAGCGATGTGACAGAAGACAGGTCTGTCACTTACAGGCTCAGTGACGGTCACTTCAATTTCAGTGTTGAGGCTCTTACCAGGGATGACCCCGAGAATGCTTCAACGGCATCATTCAGCCTGGCGATACAGAAACCCTTTACGGAGAGGTGGTGGTTTATACTGTCGATTTTGGCCCTGATGGCTGTCGTACTGTTCATCATTGTCAGGCTTCGGGAGAGGGCTCACAGGAAACAACGTGAGTACCTGGAGAATGAACTGCAGAAACGCACGGCAGAGGTATATGCACAGAAGGAGGAGTTGGCTCAGAAGAACCTTGATATTACTGAGAGTATCAAATATGCCAGGCGCATACAGAGTAGCGTACTGCCTGACACCGCGCGTCTGGGGAAGGTATTCAGGGATGCTTTCGTATTTTTTCAGCCACGTGATATCGTCAGTGGTGACTTTTACTGGTTTGACTGGATTGACAAGGACAGGTTCGTGGTGGTCTGCTCTGACTCTACAGGGCACGGCGTACCCGGTGCCTTCATGTCAATGATAGGCACGGCCCTGCTACAGGATATAATCACCGTAAAAAAGATCACCCGGCCCTCACAGGTGCTTCATGAGCTTGACAGGCAGATCTTCTCAACACTGAACCAGAACCAGGAACTGGAAGCATCAAATGACGGTATGGACATAGTGGTGTGCGAGTTCAACCTCTCCACAAGACAGCTGGTCTTCTCCTCTGCCATGAGACCGGTGATACTGGTCATTGACGGGGAACAGCATTATGTAAGAGGTAACCGTTCTTCTGTAGGAGGCGAGTCGGCTACTGAGAAATTTTATGACGATCAGGAGTATAATCTCCGCGAAGGAGATATGGTGTACCTCTTCACCGATGGATACTGTGACCAGTTTGGTGGCCAGGGCGGCAAAAAGATGAAGGTTAGCCGCCTGCGGACTCTGATTGATGAGATAAGCTCACTGACGCTGGAAGAGCAGCGCAAACAGGTAAAAGACTTCTTTTTTGAGTGGATGGGAACAGGTGATCAGGTTGATGACGTTCTCTTTATGGGATTGAAGGTATGATCACTCCGCGCTGCAGGTTCCGTTCTCCCCGAGAATAAGTACGCAAGTGGTGGCAGTGTTGCTGTCATGACCTCCACGATCCCTGATCCAGAAATCATAATAAACAGTATCGGTGGCATTATATAACAGGTACATCAGCGTCACATCAATGGTGCCTTTCAGAATCTTGTTCTGACCTTCAGCTTCGAGATAGGGTATCCTGTATTCAGAAGGGTAAAGAGGATCGGACGGATCTGCCAGCTCAAATGCTCCGTCTGTCTTACGGTAAAGATGTAAGAACAGGTTGCTGGATGGGTCTACTCCGGGTGTCACCGGCGCATCAAGTCCCAGGTCGCCGTCACCGTCCTCAAAATAGAACGAAATGATACCGGCTTTTCCCCGGTTACCCAGATCGTCAATGGTGTCTGTGAGGGTAAAGGTCCTGAATTCAATCATGGGCTCATCGGGAAGGCTCTCAATGGCTCTGCACGAACCCATCATCAGGAGCGCCGCAAAAACTATTATGATAACTGACCTTTTCATGCTATCCTAAATGCGTTTTACCGCAAAAATCACACCAAATGTATCTATTTTTTTCTGAAATAGATTTTTGCCGGGGCGCCTGTCAATTCAAAGCTCTCTCTCAGCCTGTTCTCTACAAACCTCTTGTATGACTCCTTAACATACTGAGGGAAGTTGCAAAAGAAGGCAAAAGTAGGGTATGCGGCCGGAATCTGCGTTACATACTTTATCTTGATGTGTTTGCCCTTGATTGATGGGGGGGGAGTGTCAGACACATATTTGAGCATCACCTCATTAAGCTTTGAGGTGGGTATCTTTCTCCTTCTGTTCTCGTAGACGGTCATGATCACTTCCAGCACCTTGTGTATCCTCTGCTTGGTAATGGCTGAGATAAACAATACGGGGTAGTCGGTAAACGGTTCGGTCCGTGATTTTATCTCTTGCTCATAGTGTTTAGCGCTGGCCTGATCTTTCTCTACCAGATCCCACTTGTTAACAAGGATGATTACTCCCTTATTGTTCTTCTGAATGATACTCAGGATGCTCAGGTCCTGGGATTCGATGCCGCGGGTGGCATCAAGGAGCAGCAGGCAGAGGTCACTCTCCTCAATTGCCCTGACTGATCTCAGTACGGAATAAAATTCGATATCTTCCTCCACCTTAGCTTTTTTGCGCAAGCCGGCCGTATCTATCAGGAGGAAACGAGTGTTGAACTTATTGTAGAGACTATGGATGGAGTCACGTGTGGTACCGGCTACGGGGGTGACAATGTTTCTCTCTTCATCAAGCATGGTGTTCGCAAGGGATGATTTGCCGACGTTGGGGCGGCCTACTATGGCAACTCTTGGTATCTCCTCCTCCTGCTCTTCAGTGGTGTCGGGCAGATGCTTCACAATCTCATCGAGCAGGTCGCCGGTGCCACTGCCGTTGGCGGAGCTGATGGGAAAATATTCACCCAACCCCAGACCGTAAAACTCCGGGGCATTAAGAAGCCGCTTGTTATTATCGACTTTATTGACCACCAGTATGACCCTCTTCTGAACCTTGCGCAGCATGAGCGCAACATCTTTGTCAAGCCCATGGATGCCCTCCTCCACGTCTACCATGAAGATGATCACATCAGCCTCGCTTATGGCCAGCTTCACCTGTCTGTTGATCTCACTCTCGAACATGTCTTCGGAGTCTTCTACAAAACCTCCAGTATCCACCACGGAGAATTCAACTCCGTTCCATATCGCTTTCCCGTAGTGCCTGTCGCGGGTCACTCCGCTCACTTCATTGACTATCGCTGCCTGGCTCTCCGTCATACGGTTGAAGAGAGTTGACTTGCCCACATTGGGTCTTCCTACTATTGCTGCTATCTTACTCATTATCAAAATATAACTACAAGTAGCCAAATTTTTTAAGCATACGTGGATTGTCACGCCACTCATGTGCTACCTTGACATACATTTCAAGGAATACTTTCTTACCGAGGAACTCCTCCATATCTTTTCTTGCTGCCGTTCCGACCCTCTTCAGCATTGATCCCCTGTGACCAATGATGATTCCTTTCTGGCTGTCGCGGGCAACATAAATCACTGCTGCTATCCTGTTCAGTTCCGGTTCTTCTTTGTAACTCTCTATCTCGACCTCTACAGAGTAGGGGATCTCTTTCTGGTAGGTCTCGAAGATCTTTCCCCTGATGATCTCAGTAACGAAGAACCGTTCGTAACGATCAGTGAGCTGGTCCTCAGGGAAATATGGCGGTCCTTCCGGAATCCGGCTGATGATCTCCTTCAGAAGCAGGTCAGTGTTGAACCTTCTGATGGCCGATATGGGCAAGACCGGCACGCCGGGCGCCATTGAACTCCATGTCTCTACCATCTTCTCAAGATCATCCTGGTTTGACAGGTCAATTTTATTTATCACAATAATCTTTGGCACAGCAGAGGTAAGGATACGGTTGAGGAGCTCCTCGTTCTTGGATATTGACTCAACTATGTCTGTCACGTAAAGGATCAGGTCAGCGTCATCAAGGGCAGACTCAACTGATTTCATCATGGCTGACTGCAACTTGTATTTAGGGTTAAGGATCCCTGGCGTATCGGAATAGACGATCTGGTATCCCTCTCCGGTGAGAATACCCATGATCCTGTGACGTGTCGTCTGTGCCTTTGGTGTTGTGACAGATAGCTTTTCACCGACAAGCACATTCATTAGCGTTGATTTACCGACGTTAGGGTTTCCCAGAATATTTACAAAACCTGACCTGTGCTCCATCATTCCCTGCTATTTGAAGATTCCTCTCTTGAGCATGGTAACCTCCTTAGGTGTCAGATTTCTCCAGTGACCCCTCTGCAGGTTCTTTTTTGTCAGTCCCGCGAAGCTTACACGATCGAGCTTCCTGACGTTGTAACCGAAATTCTCGAAGATGCGCCTTACCACCCTGTTTTGTCCGGAGTGTATCTCCAGGCCTACCTGTGTATGATCTTCAGGATCAGGGTAGGATATTGCATCGACACTGACAGTACCATCATCAAGAGTCACGCCACTGACCATAGACTCCATGTCATGCCGCGTAACATCCTTGTCAAGAAAAATGTGATAAACCTTTTTGGCTCCATAGCTGGGGTGCGTCAGTTTTCCTGCCAGGTCACCGTCATTGGTCAGCAGCAGGACGCCGGTGGTGGCCTTGTCGAGCCTTCCGACCGGATAGATTCGTTCGGTGGTTGCATCCCTGACCAGATCAAGCACCGTTAAATCTGCATGGGGGTCTTTCACCGTGGTCACATAACCCTTTGGCTTGTTGATCAGGATATAGACCTTCTTGCCCGGCATAAGTTTTTTCCCCTTATATTCAACGGTGTCTCCCAGCTTGACTTTGACACCCATATCAGTGATTTTCTTGCCGTTAACGGTGATATACCCGTTCTTAATCAGCTCGTCAGCTTCACGGCGGGCGCAGACACCACTGTTAGCTATGTACTTGTTTAGCCTGATAAGTTCTTCAGCATCCTTCGCGGCTGTCTGTTTCACAGCTCTCTTTTTTGGCTTCACCGGCGGCATCTTTCCCATGGTAATTCATTTTCAGGGTGCAAATTTACAACTAATTACCGGTTTTCTCCCCGATCTTTTTTGCACCTTTGCATATAATCTATATATACCTGACATGTCACTGATAAAATCCATTTCTGGCATAAGAGGAACCATAGGCGGTCGGCCTGGTGAGTCTCTGACACCAATTGATATTGTGAAATTTGCTTCAGCTTATGGGACGTGGCTCCGGAGGCGTGGCAGGGGTGCTCTCACTGTAGTTACCGGAAGAGATGCCCGTGTTTCGGGTGAGATAGTGGCCTCACTGGTAAATACATCTCTTCGAAGTGTGGGGATAGATGTTGTGGACGCCGGTATGGTGACAACACCTACCGTAGAGATAGCTGTGACAAGCCTGAAAGCAGGTGGTGGCATCATCTTCACAGCAAGTCATAATCCGGAACAGTGGAATGCACTGAAGCTTCTCAATGAAGCAGGAGAGTTTCTCAGTGACGCTGACGGCAGGGAGGTGCTGGCACTTGCGGAATCAGGAGATTTTGATTTTGTCGCGTATAATCAACTGGGGAGGGTGACTGCTGACACAGGATGGACGGAAAGGCATATACAGGCAGTTGCAGGCATGCCGCTGGTTGATACCGAGTCAATACGCAAGGCGGGCTTTAAGGTCGCTGTTGATGCAGTCAACTCTGTAGGTGGCGTTGTAATACCTGCACTGCTTAAGGCGCTGGGAGTGAGCGAGGTGATAGAGCTTTACTGTGAGCCTACCGGTCTGTTCCCGCACAATCCGGAACCGCTTCCTGAGCATCTGGGAGAAATCTCACGTGTGGTAAAGGAACATGGTGCTGATCTGGGATTTGTCGTTGATCCTGATGTTGACAGGCTGGCCATCATCTGTGAAGACGGCACAATGTTCGGTGAGGAGTATACGCTAGTCTCCGTGGCCGATTATGTGCTGGGTAACAGGAAGGGCTCCACCGTGTCTAACATGTCATCAACAAAAGCATTAAGGGATATTACTGAAGGTCATGGCTGCAGTTATACCTCCGCACCGGTGGGAGAGGTTAATGTGGTTGCCGAGATGAAGCGCACCGGCGCGGTCATCGGGGGCGAGGGTAACGGTGGTGTTATCTATCCGGCCCTGCATTATGGTCGCGATGCCCTTGCAGGCATAGCCCTGTTCCTGACCCACCTCTCAAAGAAAAGCATTACCTGCAGCGAATTACGCCGGCAGTACCCAAATTACTTCATCGCTAAGAAGAAGATAGAGCTTACAAAAACTGTAAACCTTGAAAATCTGAGAGACTCACTATTGAATAAGTACCCTGAAGCAGCATGCGATACCCGTGATGGAATAAGACTCGACTTTTCCACAGGATGGATGCAGATAAGAAAATCAAACACCGAGCCGATCATGAGAATTTATGCAGAAGACAGATTGAAAGAGATGGCAGAGAAACTGGCTGACGAAGTGGTTGCTATTGTTAAAAATCTGTAAAAGATTTAACTTAAGGAGGAATTTGAACATTTGTTGTGCAGTTTTTGTAGTACCCCATGTGATTAAGTTAATGAAAGTTAATGTTTCTTTTAGTAAGTATAGTGAACATTAATTTGTAATAATTTCACGCCTGATTTAATAAGATAATTAATAGCAGATGAAATCCAGAGGTTTTACCAGGCTGACGAATTTAAAGACTATCAGGAAAACTGTGGGTTATCCTGTTTTACGGGACATGGAAGATGATATTAAAGATGTAAATTAATTTCACCTGAAAACTCCATGTGTTGGCATATACAATCACAATTATATTTATAGGTGATACATGGAGGTTTCATCATACAATAGGGATAAATTATAATATAAAATAATGAAAAGAACTATTATCATTACATCAATAGTTGTAGTGCTGGCAATAATTGCCATGGTCGTTATCAGCAATATTTCAAATAAAGAAGACCTGAGCACTCTGTTTACTGAGGCTCAACAGGGCAATTTTGAGGTAGTTGTCACCACCACCGGTGAGTTGCAGGCAGAGGTGTCTACTGACATCAAGGGACCTGAGATGCTTAACAGTCGCAACATGAGGATTTCAAGCATCAAGATACAGGATCTCATTCCGGAGGGAACGGAAGTCAAGGCAGGCGACTATGTAGCCACACTTGACGGGTCGAGTGTTGAGAATTCTCTTAAGGATGAGCTTGACCGGCAGGAATCCATTGAGACTGAACTTCTCCTGAAGCAGCTTGACACTACTATCTCTCTGGGCAATCTGAGAGATGATCTTGTTAACCTGAAATTCAGTATGGAAGAGGCTGAGATCACCCTGGAGCAATCGAAGTATGAACCTCCCACAACCATCAGGCAGGCAAAAATCTCCGTTGATAAGGCCCAGAGAGCCTTTGAACAGTCGCTCAGCAACTATGGTCTCCAGGTTCAACAGGCCAGGGCTGACATAAAAGACATAGAACTGCAGCTGTCAAAACAGAAGAGGAAAGTGAGCGAAATGCAGGAGATGATAAAGAATTTTGTTATCAGGGCCCCATCTGACGGGATGTTGATATATAAGAGAGAGTGGGGTGGTGCAAAGCGTAAGGTTGGTTCTGATATCAGCCCGTGGGATCCTGTAGTTGCAACCCTCCCTGACCTCTCTTCAATGATTTCGAAGACCTATGTTAACGAGATTGATGTCAGCAAAGTGAGAGCAGGTCAGCCGGTGAGGCTCTCCGTTGATGCTTTCCCCGAGAAATCCTATACGGGAGTTGTGACAAGTGTGGCAAATATTGGCGAACAACTCCCCAACACAGACGCCAAGGTGTTCGAGGTGATTATTAATGTAGACGGTTCTGATCCCATCCTGAGGCCTTCGATGACCACGGGCAACCAGATAATAACACAGACCTTCAGTGATGTGGTCTATATACCCCTGGAGACAGTTTTTACCAGCACTGACAGTATTCCGTTCGTGTACAAGAAAGACGGTACACACCAGATTGTGATTCTTGGAGAGTCAAATGAGAATGATGTGATTGTTGAACAGGGACTTGCAAAGGGAGATAAGCTGTATCTCACTATACCTGAAGGCAGTGATAAGTTCAAGTTGCAGGGAGAGGACCTTATTTCAGTCATAAAAGATCGCAAGAGGCTTAAGCAGCAGGAAGAGGCCAAGCGCCAACAAAATGGCAGATCTCGCGATCTGAAAATTCCTGCAAACATGACGCCCGAACAGATGCGTGAGTACATGCAGAACCTAACCCCTGAACAGCGTGAGGCAATGCGTCAGAGAAGAGGTCCCAACGGCACCGGCATGGGTCAGGGAAGAACGGGAGGCTCAGGAACCGACACAACTGTCAGGAAGCAGCAGGTGGTTATCCGCCAGCAGTAAGATCATATTATGTTCATGCAGAGGCAAATAACGAATAAATAATATGTTTAAAAGATACGGCCACGATATACGCATAGCTTTTGAGTCCATAATGTCGAATAAGCTCAAATCGGTTCTTACCGCACTGGGTATCATCTTCGGTGTGGCAGCAGTTATCAGCATGCTTGCAATAGGCAAGGGGGCTCAGCAGGAGATACTTGATCAGATCAAGATGGTAGGGGTCAATAATATTCTCATAAGCCCTATAGTGCAGGAGAAGGACGCTTCAACCGAGGAGGGGGAGAAACAGCTTAATAAATTCTCCAGGGGCCTTACACTCCTTGATGTTAATGCAATACGCAGTACTATACCCGCTGTTAAACGTATTAGCCCTGAGATATCATTCAATTCTATCATTATACTTAATGGCATGAGATACTCAGCAAAGCTTGTTGGGGTTTCAAACGACTACTTCGAATTGTATAACCTTCCGCTGGCACAGGGTCTGATCTTCAATGACTACCAGGAGGAACATGGAATACAGGTATGTATCATCGGAGCCAATATCAGGGCCAAGTTCTTCAGCCAGATGGACCCCATCGGACAATACCTGAAGTTCGACAACGTATGGCTGAAGGTTATTGGAGTGCTTGATAAAACTATTGTGTCGCTTACAGGCTTTGAGGAACAGGGAGTCAATGTGTACAATGACAACATATATATCCCGGTAAAGACCATGCTCATGCGGTATCAGAACAGGGCGCTCGTCAATACAAAGCTTGCCTCTCAGGCAACCTCTGTTCAGATTTTCGGAGGTCACAGTGCCAGGGTTGTGGTGAGCAGTTCTGATGCCTCCTCCTCTGAGACCAATTATAATCAGCTTGATAAGATCGTAGTCCAGGTTCAGGAGACTGAGCAGCTTACACCTACTACCGAGGTGCTCAGCAGGATGATGCTGAGGAGACATTCAGGGGTGAAGGACTTTGAGATAACGGTTCCGGAGCTGCTGCTTAAGCAACAGCAGAGGACAAAGGATATCTTCAATATAGTACTTGGAGCCATAGCGAGTATCTCACTTATTGTGGGAGGTATTGGCATCATGAATATTATGTTTGCTTCGGTGATGGAGCGCATCAAGGAGATTGGAACGAGGATGGCTATTGGCGCCAAAAAGATGGATATTGTTGTCCAGTTCCTTTCCGAAGCCGTACTGATAAGTGTTACAGGAGGGTTCATCGGCATCTTCTTTGGGATAGTGCTTGCTGTGATGATACAAAAGGTCGCGGGGATAACTACTATAGTGTCATTATTCTCTGTGGTGATAGCTTTTGGTGTATCAGCCGCCGTAGGAGTCATTTTTGGATATTCGCCTGCCAAGAGAGCCTCCGAAAGAGACCCGATTGAATCACTTCGTTATGAATAAGAATACAGTAATGAAAAAAGTAATTACCCTCTCAGTAATAATTCTGCTGGCATCACAATTCACCCTGCCGCTCATGTCTCAGGAGGTGAAATATCTCTCTCTAGATGAGGTTATCGTTCTTGCCTCAGAACAGTCGCCTAATGCTCTCATAGCCAAACACCGATTCCGTGCCAGCTACTGGGAGTATCGTACCTTTGTGGCCGAATACCGGCCTTCCCTGACACTGACAGGTAACCTGCCCGATTACAGTACGGCATATAACAGGGTGTGGAATTCGGTAGACGAGCAATGGGACTATGCCTCCACAAATGTACTGCAGACGACGGGCTCCATGGCGCTGGCTCAGAACATAGGCCTGACAGGTGGTTCAATATCTCTTTACTCAGACCTGACCTATGAGAATAACTTTGAGCTGGATGCCAGAAAATATATTACCTCTCCTCTTAATATAAGGCTGTCACAACCACTCTTCAGATATAATGAGTTCAAGTGGCAGAAGAAGATCGAGCCCCTCAAGTACGAGGAGGCACGCAAGACTTTCCTGAGTGATATTGAAAGCGTTCACATGATGGCAGTCCAGTACTTCTTTAACCTCGCACTGGCCCAGATCAACAAGGAGATAGCCGAGACCAACATGCAGAATGCTGACACTCTTTATCAGATTGCCAAGGGACGATTTAACCTTGGCACTATTGCTGAAGACGAGCTCTTGCAGATGGAGCTCTCATACCTGAACGCCGGCACTGCTATCAACGAATCTGAAATGAACCTGCGCAACAGTGAGCTTAAACTGAGATCATTCCTGGGGTTCAATCAGTCTATACGCCTGGAACTCATCATCCCCAGTGAGGTACCTGAAATGAACGTTGATGTGAATGAGGTTCTCAAGCTGGCAGCGGAGAATAATCCAGACCTCATCGCCCTTGACAGGCAGCTATTGGAAGCACAGAGCTC
This sequence comes from Bacteroidales bacterium, assembly GCA_034003345.1. Classification (GTDB taxonomy): domain Bacteria; phylum Bacteroidota; class Bacteroidia; order Bacteroidales; family VadinHA17; genus SR-FBR-E99. Next base: position 297 of record JAVEYS010000070.1, on the reverse strand, counting down.
GGTTGCCCAGGCCAAGGCAGAGAAAGGGCTCAATGCTAACCTTACAGCTTCATACGGTCTTCGTGACCAGGATCCGTTGTTTGACATGGCATATCAGCAACCAAACCAGCAGCAGACGATCAAGGTGGGATTTACACTACCTATCCTTGACTGGGGACAGGGACGCGGCCGTTATAAGATGGCTAAGTCAAGCGAGGAGCTGACACGCGTTCAGGTGGAACAGTCGCGTGTCGATTTCGAGCAGAACCTTCTTCTTGATGTACAGCAGTTTAACATGCAGGACGATCAGGTGAAGAT
>JAVEYS010000069.1:0-13942 GCA_034003345.1 Bacteroidales bacterium | reverse complement strand
GCTCTTCCGATCTCATACTGCCTGACAGGCTGGCAATTGTCTTTAGATCGAGGTCACCCGTGATGGAGACAATGGAACTTCCCTTGCCACCCGTTATCATTACCAGCTCCGCAATCTTTCCTCCTGTCTCGCGTATCATGAAACGTATTTCACCCGTCTCCTCCTGAACTGTCATCAGCTCTTCATATCCCGTCCTGTTCAGCTTGGGCAACAGCTCAGCAGCAAAATTAATGCCGGGCCTGTTCGAAGCGCTGTCAATGCTCAGTATTCTGATCCCCTTGATTCTGGTGACCAGGTTGCGGAACTCCACGTCATCACTGTCAATTCTCGAGAGGAGGCTGAACATTTTCGATGAGATGAAAACTGATGTAAATCCCTCCTTACCGTTGTATTTATCAAACAGCTCATCAACAGGGCTTTTCTGACCGTAAAAAGTCAATGAAAGCGCAGATAATGAGATTATTAGTATCAGTTTTTGCATGTCATGACATTTAATTGTTTTCAATTGTCTTTGTTGAGCTGGCTACCTGATCAAGATAGTGCAGCTTTGAGAGGTTATTACCGATCATGCTATTGATCTTTCCTATTCCGCCAAGTGGATCAGGAACTTTCGTCATAGCGTTCATGGAACCCAGGGGCTCTGTTGCCTCGTTCATTTTCAGTGAGACTGACAGGAGTATACTCCTAACCTCAGCCATGGCTATCTCGGGGTCCTTGAATGTATCGTTCATATCTCTTCCTGAGAGGTAGTCAAAGAGCAGATAGGTGCCAGTCAGTATTGCGATGGTGGCTGCTGTACTGAGGAGGAATCTCAGCCTGTTTGGCCTCAGCTTTCTCACACTCTTGTTACGGGTTACTGCCTCAAGCCTCTCTGCGAATCCCTCTGACGGTTCAGGCACTGTAGTGGCCAAAGCAGCAATGTGCCCTGATTCAGCCCTGACAGACAATGGAAGTGAGGGGTCTGAGAGCAGTTCTTTCAGGAGTGTCTCTTCCTCTTCCGTCGTATTGCCTTCATAATATTTATCGAGCAGTTCTCTTATTCTCTCCTGTTCCATAATTATATAGCCTTTCCATATCTTCCCTTATATTTTTTCTTGCCCTTGAAAGAATGGTGCGAAGGGCGTTTATGTTTGTCTGCATGGCCTCTGCTGCCTCCTCGTAGGAATAGCCTTCCATATCTTTCAGTATGACAGCGCTTCTGTAGGGCTCTTTCATCCGACTGACAATTGTGCGTATCATCTTCACCGCTTCATGATCGTCTGCTTCATCCCGGTGATCTGTTTGATATTCCGAGGGGACATTCACCTCACTGATATCTTGGAACCGCAACCTCTGCTTCCTTCTCAGTGCATCAATGCAACAGTTACGTGTCACTATGGTGCACCATGCCGCCACATTGGCATATTCTCTTTTATTATTTCTCTCCGCCCATAGTTTCATTATCACCTCCTGCACCGCATCTTCAGCTTCCTCTCTGTTGTTCAGGTAGCGGAAGGCGAGAGCATAAAGCCTTCGTCCTTCCGGCAGAATTATTTTCCTGAACTCCTCTGGGGTCATCTTTTCCTGTTACCTGCCCCAAAGTTATCAATTCCCTGAAGTCTCAAGCGTCTCAAGAAGAGCAATACGTTCGCCATGGTTTTCCGAGAGGCGGTCAACATCCTCGCGGGTAAGATTGCCCTGTATGTGGATGACAGCCTCATTTTTGCCTGAGGCTATTATCAGGACCTCCCTGATGGTCTCTCCTTCACTCCGGACCATGAAGCGTAGGTCGGAGTCGTGATTCTTTACCGTCATCAGATCATCGTATCTGCCTCTTTTAAGCACATTTTTCAGTTGTGAGAGGAAACTGTCTGCTGCAATAGAGTGAGCTTTATCCCTGGTAACTATTCTTACCGAGGTGATCTTCCTGTCAAATCCTTCAAGCTCATGGTCCTCATCAAAATTATTCAGCAGGCCGAACAGGTTGCCGTTGATCGAAACTAACGTGTAACCTTCCCTGCCCGAGTAGTTGTTGAAGAAATCATCAAGTGAGCTCTTCTGGCCATAGAGTGATGTTAAGCAGGCCGTGATGAAAATCGTTAAAAGCATTCTTTTCATAGCTGTCCGTTTTAGAAATTTTCTGTTTAGTATTTTTCTATATGACGAACGACGGGCAAAAACATTACAGAATCCTCTGCGCTGGCGTGGCTATGGCGCCCTGTAAGTCCCAGTTGCTAATGAGGGAGTACCTTATTCGCAGGGTCAACGCAATACTCAGGTATTACCAGCCGAGGCCTGCACGGTGCCCTCTTCAGAGGTACGGGCTAAATTATCTTACCATTCAGGGATCACCCATTTCCACGCCTTCCCTGAAGGCCTGCCGCCAGGCAGAGGTTAGAGAGAAAGGCTATGAGGCAGGAGCTCAGTTCCTGAAATCGGCCATCTCATCAGGATAGGCGTTGGTCTCAAGTTTATTCTTGATCTCCTTGAAGCACTGGATTGTATAGTTGGCATCTTCCATGGTGTGGGCCGCAGTCGGGATAATTCGAAGCATGATGACGCCCTTTGGCACTACAGGATAGATGACTACTGAGCAGAAGATGCCGTAGTTTCTTCTCAGATCCCTGACTAACTGGGTTGTCTGTGCCAGTCCCCCCTTGATAAAGACCGGGGTGACAGGAGACTGTGTCTTGCCCAGATCAAAGCCTGCTTCACGGAAACCGCTCTGCAGAGTATTGGCAATATTCCACAGGTTCTCTCGTAACTCGGGATGAGACTTAATCATCTCAAGCCTCTTGATGGCGCCTAGAGTCATGGCCATGGGCAGAGACTTGGCATAGATCTGTGAACGCATGTTGAACCTAAGATAGCTTATGACATCTTTTTCTCCGGCAACGAATCCGCCTATGCCTGCAAAGCTCTTGGCGAAGGTTGCAAAGTAGACATCTATCTGGTCCTGTACGCCGAAGTGTTCGCCGGTGCCTGCTCCGGTACTGCCCATTGTTCCTATTCCATGAGCATCATCAACCAGTAGCCTGAAGTTGTATTTCTTTTTGTATTGTACGATTTTGTCAAGGGCGCCAAGATCTCCTGCCATGCCAAACACACCCTCAGTGATGACGAGAATGCCGCCGCCTGTCTGTGCCACTATCTTTTGTGCATGGTCAAGCTGTTTTTCAAAACCCTCCATATCATTGTGCGGATAAACGAACCTCTTTGAAAGCACCATCCTCAGTCCGTCCATGATGCATGCGTGTGATTCGGAATCATAGACTATTACGTCATGTCTTCCGGCCAGGCAGTCTATGATCGAGACCATTCCCTGGTATCCGAAGTTTAAAAGGTATGCAGATTCCTTTCCGACAAATTCAGCAGCCATCTTTTCAAATTTCTCGTGCGTCGTTGTCTGCCCTGACATCATCCTGGCACCCATAGGGTATGCCAGCCCGTACCGGGCGGTTGCATCAGCGTCGACCTGACGTATCTCGGGGTTATTTGCAAGTCCAAGGTAGTTATTCAGGCTCCAGTTAAGCACCTCCTTACCCATGAACTTCATCCTGGGACCTATCTCACCTTCAAGCTTGGGAAACATAAAGTATCCGTCAGCCTGTTCCTGGTACTGTCCGAGCGCACCACGGTTCTTTCTGATCTTGTCGAAAATATCCACGTCAATATAGTTTTGATTAATGCCCGCAAATTTATTAAAAACATTACTCAGCGCCAGTACCTATTTATACCTATTTGTTGCCGTAAATTAACACTCCTTTAACTACATTGTATCTTTTAAGAGTGCACTTTTGTATCATATTGAGCTGAGTAATAAAAAAAAATAGTAATTTTGCGCAACATTTCATGGTATGAGGATCAGACCGGTAATATTAATATTTCTTGCTTTCATCGTAACATCTTGCGGTGAGTATGAGAAGCTTCTCAAAAGCACTAATACTGAACTTAAGAAGCAGAAGGTATTTGACTATTATGATGACGGCAAGTATATGAAGTCAATTGAGCTCCTTTCCCAGATCCTTCCGAGGTACAGGGCTACGGATGAAGCTGAACAGCTTAACTGGATCAATGCACAGGCTCATTACATGATACGTGATTATATGATGGCCGGTACCTATTACCAGAATTTTGCTGACACATATCCCGGAAGCAATAATGCAGAGGAAGCTGCTTATTTGTCAGCGATGTGTGATTATTACCAGAGTCCCAGGCCTGAACTTGACCAGGCTAATACCAGGAAAGCTATTGAGAGTTTTACAATCTTCCTGAAGAGGTATCCCAACAGCACAAGAAATGATGATTGTAAGGCTTCCATACTGGAGCTTCAGGAGAAGCTGGTCGAAAAATCTTACCTGAGCGCGAGACTATACTATGACCTCAAACAGTACCGTGCCGCCACAGTTTCACTGGCAAACAGCCTGAAGGAATATCCTGACACAAAATATCGCGAAGAGCTAATGTATCTTAAGCTTGATGCACTTTTTCTGTATGCTGAGAGAAGCGTCCCTGAAAAGAAGGTGGAGCGTTATCAGACTACACTTGACGAATACTACTCCTTCATTGAGGAGTTTCCCAGTGGTAAGTACTCAAAGGATGTAAAAAGCATCTTCGACAGTACTGCAAAGTACCTTAAGGTGGATACCACAGTGCAACAACAAGTAAATAACTGAATTATTATATAGAACATGGATTACAAGAAGACATCGGCATCCTATACTACGATTACCAGAGATGCAGACAAATTTGATGTTGTCACAGGCAACATCTACGAGAGTGTCGTCATCTGCACCAGGCGTGCAAACCAGATCAGTGTTGAGATGAAGCAGGAGCTTAACTCCAAGCTTGAGGAGTTTGCCTCATTCAATGACAACCTTGAGGAGGTTTTTGAGAACAGGGAGCAGATAGAGATCTCAAAGTTTTATGAGAGACTGCCAAAGGCCACTCTTATTGCACTTGCCGAATTCGAGGAGGATAAGATCTATTACCGCAATCCTGACAAAGAGCAGAAGCAGAAGAAATAAATACACAATATGCTGAAAGGCAGGAAAATACTGCTTGGAGTCACCGGAGGTATAGCAGCCTATAAGGCAGCCGTTATCATCCGGTTACTTGTTAAGGAAGGAGCTGAGGTTAAGGTGGTCATGACACCCCTGGCCAAAGAGTTCATCACTCCTCTTACTCTTGCTACACTGTCAAAAAATCCTGTTCTGGTCGATTTCTTCGATCCGGAAGATGGTCGCTGGAATAGCCATATTGATCTCGGACTCTGGGCTGACCTTTTTATCATTGCACCCGCCACTGCCAATACTATGGGCAAACTGGCCGCAGGTATAGCCGATAACCTGCTGCTTACAACATATCTGTCGGCACGGTGCCCGGTATTTCTCGCTCCGTCAATGGATCTTGACATGCTCGCTCATCCGGCTACAATGAGTAACATTGAACGGCTCAGATCATACGGTAACCATATCATCGAACCTGATACAGGTGAGCTTGCCAGTGGTCTTGAGGGAAGGGGACGGATGGCCGAGCCTGAGGTGATAGTAAAGGAGATAAGAGAGTTCCTTTCAAAAAAAAAAATAGATAAGCTGCCTCTGAAGGAGCTGCGCGTGTTTATCAATGCAGGTCCTACTATGGAGCCAATCGATCCGGTACGTTTTATCAGCAACCATTCATCCGGCCGCATGGGTATTGCCCTGGCGGATGAAGCTGCCAGGCTTGGCGCTGAAGTGACCCTGGTGCTGGGTCCGGTAAGTCTCAGACCTTCTGAAAGAAATATTAACATTGTTGATGTACGGACAGCCTCGGAGATGATGGATGCCTCCGTAAAGGCTTTCCGCGGCTGTGATATAGCCATCCTTGCTGCAGCTGTGGCTGACTTCAGACCTGTGACCACTTTGTCTGAAAAGATAAAGAGGGGTGCCGGCAAGATGATGATCACACTGCAGCCTACAGAGGATATAGCAGCCGTACTCGGAGGGATGAAACAAAAGAACCAGATCCTGGTTGGTTTCGCCCTTGAGACGGAAAATGAAGTGAACAATGCTGTCGGAAAGCTGCAGAGAAAGAGCCTTGACCTCATTATACTCAATTCGCTCAGGGATGAAGGTGCGGGTTTTGGCTTCGACACCAATCGCATAACCATCATTGACAGTAACAATAATATTGATAAATTTGAGTTGAAATCGAAGAACGAGGTCGCCTCTGATATTTATAAGAAGATCATTTCACTGACACGCTGATCGCCTATGAATCAACTGACTAAAAGCAGACTGTTTCTGGCTGCCGCACTAATGCTGTTCGCTTCGGGTAATGCCGTGTCACAGGAACTCTATTGCAATGTCCAGGTTTCAGCACAGAAGATCCAGGGATCGAACCGCGAGGTATTCCAGAATATGCAGCGTGATATTTATGAGTTTATGAATAGCATGGTCTGGACTGACAACCTGTTCAGCTTCTCAGAGAGGATAGAGTGCAACCTTCTGATCAACCTTGACGAACAGCTTTCATCTGATGAATTTCGAGGTACTATTCAGATACAGCTCAGCAGACCGGTTTACAACACAACATATAAATCGACTGTACTGAACTTCATCGACAATAACTTTCAGTTTAATTATGTGGAGTTTCAATCGCTGGAGTTCAATCCAAACAGTTTTACAAGCAACCTTGTTTCCGTACTGGCTTACTATGCCTATCTCTTTATCGGAATCGATTTTGACACCTACTCCCAGGGAGGCGGAACACCCTATTTCCAGATTGCTGAGAAGATAGTGACTAATGCTCAAAATGCCCCGGAGGCAGGATGGAAGCCATATGACGGATCCAGAAACAGAAACCGGTACTGGCTTATTAAGAATATACTTGACAGCGATTATTCCGGTGTGAGACAGTTCCTTTATCTCTATCACCTTAAAGGACTGGACAGAATGGAGTCTGACATGACCCAGGCCAGGACCGGGATTTATGAGAGTCTCCAAAAGTTGCAGGAGGTCTACAGGCGCCGGCCCGATCCCTTCATGTATTATCTGACCCTCGTTATGGATGCAAAGGCAGATGAGATAGTAAATATCTTTTCTCAGGGTTTCCCCGAGGAGAGGAACAGGGTGGTGCAAATACTTACAGAGATAGATCCTGCCAATGAGTCGAAATACCAGAAAATTCTGACTTCTTCAGGATAAGAGAACGCTCATGCTACGCAGACTGACAGTTAAGAATTATGCTATAATCAGGGAGCTTGATATGAGTTTCGGTGAGGGTTTTACCATTATCACGGGTGAGACCGGAGCCGGCAAATCAATCCTTCTCGGTGCCCTTGGACTGGTTCTAGGTGAGAGAGCTGACACGTCGGTTCTGCTCAGTAAGGATGAGAAATGCATTGTTGAGGCTTTCTTCAATATCAGGGGCTATGATCTGGAGGGACTCTTCGAAGTCAATAATGTCGATTATGACGATGACGCCATCCTGCGTAGGGAGATTACCCCGGCAGGTAAATCAAGGGCTTTCATCAATGATACACCGGTAACCCTCAGTGTGATGAAGGAGCTGGGCGACAAGCTGATAGATGTCCATTCCCAGCACCAGACGCTGCTTCTGGGTAAGAACCTGTTCCAGATGCGTGTCATTGACGCCTATTCCGGCACTACAGTTATGGAGAGAGAGTATTCAGATGCCTACAGCCGTTACCTGTCAATAAGGCATGAATATGACTCGGAAGCGCTCACGATGGAAAGGAGCAGGGCAGATCATGAATATTATTTACATCAGCTGAATGAGCTAAGTGCAGCTCAATTAACCCAGGGTGAGCAGGAAGCCCTGGAGGCAGAACAGGAGATGCTCTCCAATTCGTCAGAGATTAAGGAGGCGCTGGCAACACTGACCTCAGCGCTGGGAGGTGATGATCTGTCTGCGATTTCGCTGCTGAGCCTTGCCCGTACAAGCCTGGGAAGGATATCAGGATGGTTCCCGGAGGCCGGCGATATCGAGAAACGTCTTGAGACACAGCTGGTAGAGTTGAATGACATTTCATATGAAGCGGAGAAGCTCAATGAAAAGGTTATAGCCGATCCCGGCAGACTGGAATATGTAACGCAGAGGATTGACCTGATTTATTCACTGATGCAGAAGCACCGTTGCAGTGATATGGATAAGCTGCTGGAGAAACAGAGGCAGTTTGAGGAGGCCGTGGCTCTTACGGGGGATATCGACGAAAAGATTGAAGAGCTGAAGAAAAAGGCTGACGCAGCCTTTGATCAGGTCACCGGGCTGGCAGGCCGGCTCTCGGAAGCGAGACACAGTAATGTCACTCCCCTTGCCGGGGAGATAACGACGATGCTTCACAAGCTTGGAATGCCTCATGCACGCTTTGAGGTGCGTCTGAACGGCATCAAAGAACCCGGGCCTTATGGCATTGACCGGGCAGACTTCCTCTTCAGTGCCAACAGGCAGGTTGAGCCAGAGGAGCTGTCGCACTGCGCCTCCGGTGGTGAGCTGTCACGCGTGATGCTGTGCCTGAAGTCAGTGCTGGCAAGCAGTTCAGGACTGCCGGCAATAATCTTTGATGAGATCGATTCAGGTGTTTCGGGTGAGGTGGCATCGATGGTTGGCGATATTCTCTATGAGATGGGCAAAAGCATGCAGGTAATCAACATAACACACCTCCCTCAGGTAGCCTCCAGGGGTGGTGTGCACTACCATGTTTACAAGGAGGAGAGTGATCACTCAACAAATACCCGTGTCAGATTGTTAAATGACGATGAGAGGGTCAGAGAGGTTGCGAGGCTGCTTAGCGGCAGTACTATAACAGAGGCCGCAATGCGCAATGCCCGCGAGCTGCTGCAAGGCAGATAGTGCTAAACGTTTAAATATTGAATACAATATCATGACAAGCAATCTGTTAGAGGGCAAAAAAGGTATAATCTTCGGTGCTCTTAACGAAAAATCCATTGCATGGCATGTAGCTGAGAAAGCTCATGCCCAGGGTGCCCGCCTGGTTCTTACTAACGCCCCTGTGGCAATACGTATGGGAACAATAGGCGAGCTGGCTGAAAAAACAGGCAGCGAAGTGATAATGGCAGATGCCACCAGCATGAAGGAACTGGAAGAGCTCTTCAGAAAATCAATGGATATCTTTGATGGTAAGATTGACTTCGTGCTGCACTCCATCGGCATGTCACCTAACGTGCGAAAGGGGATACCCTATTCAGAGATCAGCTATGATAATATGCTCCGGACACTGGACATCTCGGCCCTGAGCTTTCACCGTATTCTCCAGACCGCATATAAGCTTGATGCAATAATGGAGTGGGGATCGGTTGTGGCTCTCACCTATGTGGCTGCCCAGCGTACGCTGGCCGGCTATAATGACATGGGCGACGCCAAAGCGATGCTGGAGTCAATAGCAAGAAGCTTCGGGTATATCTATGGAAAGGAGAAGCATGTAAGAGTTAATACCGTGTCACAGTCGCCTACAGCCACCACTGCCGGGTCAGGAATCTCAGGGTTTGACTCGCTGGTCGATTTCTCAGACAGGATGTCGCCGCTGGGCAATGCAGATGCAGGCGATTGTGCCGATGTGTGTATCACTCTCTTCTCGGATCTCACAAGAAAGATCACCATGCAGAATATCTTCAATGACGGTGGTTTTTCAAGCATGGGTATGAGCGAGAGAGCCATTGAACAGTACAAAAAGAGCTTCAGGGAATGTCCTGATAATTGAAATAAGTTTTTATACTTACAGCATATAGTATAAATACCTCTTTTGCTGGTGCCCTGCCCGTTAAGCAGGGCGCTTTTTCTATTTTTGGTTTTTTAAAAACTGACCGTTATGCTTAACCTGATCATCTTAGTCCTGTTCTATCTTATATTTCCTGTTTTTCTGATCTGGCTAACAAAGAAGTATTCACTCTTCAAGAAGATCGGGGCAATAGTCCTTGCATACGCCACCGGCATCCTCATTGCCAATGTAGGCATTATGCCACGGGCAAGCGATGCTTTCCGTGTCGCCACGATAGGAGAGGACAGAGCGTATATACCTAAAACAGAGGCTGTTGAGATGGTCGCCGCCGGTACTCTTTCGGAGAGAGATCTGAGATATAACAGCATTGCCGTCATCCAGGATGGTATGCAGACGGCAACGGTTCTCCTCTCTATACCGTTGATTCTTTTTTCACTAAATGTAAGAAGATGGCTGAGGTTCTCAGGCAAAGGCTTTCTCTCCATGTTGCTGGCAATAGTGTCTGTCATGATCATTGTAGCTACCGGTTATCTTATTTTCCGGGATAAAGTGGCGGGAGCGGATAAGATAGGGGGGATGCTTATCGGACTCTATACGGGAGGCTCGGTCAACCTGGCCTCCATAGCACTTGCACTCAAGGTGGAACCAAACGCCTTCATAATGACAAACACCTATGACATGATTGTCGGGGCAGTGGTCATACTCTTCTTTATCACTATAGGACCGAAATTCTTCAGGTTGTTCCTGCCTCCCTTCGAACGGCCTTCAGGCAGGGAAGGAAAGAATATTGACATTGACGGGATGAAAGCAAAGATTGAAGAGGACTTTGATGATTATTCGGGTATACTTAATAAGGGGACAATCGTACCTCTGCTCGGTGCCCTGGGTTTGTCAATTGTTATTTTAGGCCTGGCACTGGGTGTCAGCTTCCTCTTCCCACGTGTGCCAATGACTGTCTCAGTTATTCTGGCTATTACCACCCTTGGTGTTGCCGCCTCCTTTATCAAGCCTATTAGAGAGATCAAAAAGACCTTTCAGGTGGGTATGTACCTGATCATAGCCTTTTCAATTGTTATTTCCACAAGGTGCGATCTGAGCGTGATCTTCCAGGCAAAATACATCAGTCTTCTTCTCTATGTAACCTATGCCTATTTCGGGTCCCTTTTCCTGCACCTTTTCCTTTCATGGATCTTCAGGATAAATGCAGATGATTATCTGATCACTACTACAGGATTTGTTTATTCGCCACCGTTTGTGCCAATGGTTGCAGCAGCCCTGAAGAACAAGGATGTCATTCTTACAGGGCTGGCTACAGGTATGATTGGCTGGATCCTTGGCAACTATATTGGTGTTGCCTTCGGGATGTGGCTGGGTAAGCTATAGTCTGAAGGTTCAGACTCCCTCCTAAAACAGGTAGTTCAGTCCAATATAGAACTCCATATCACCATCCTGGGCCTTCAGAGCCTTGCCGATATCAGCAGAGATGACGAAGTTATCATTCATGGCAATCTTAAGGCCCAGTCCGGCAGTAATGTGGGGTGTATCTTTTTGATTCACCAGGTAGTTGCTTACAGATTCCGCCGGGTCCAATGATCCCAGGTAGTCTGAGAATGCAGGTATATCGACGTCGACAGCGTCAGTAACCATACCGGCATCAACGAAGTAGTTTGTTCCCAGGTAAAAGTTCTGATTGATGAACCTGAAGCGTACCATCTTCCAGCGCAGCTCAGCATTGCCATAGACAAAGCCATCGCCCACAACCCTGTTTCTCAGCAGGCCTCTTATGGTCTTACTGCCTCCAAGTCCTTCGGAGGTGGCGCCTCTGAGCTCGGATACTATGACCTGTCCCTGGTAATAGAATGGCACGTCGCCAAAGACAGTCGTCTGGTATCCAAGTCTGTAGGCAAAGCTCAGGTTCTTTTCGCTGAGCGTGAAATACTGTCGCCAGGTGAGATAAAACTTGCCGAATGATGATTCGGCGCCGAGAAATGTGGGTGCAACCTCAACACCGGCCTCGGCCCAGATACCTTTCATCGGGCAGGCACGCTGGTCACGGGAGTCATAAGAGATACCTGCCTTAAGACCGGTTATCCATCCTCCGTCAGCCTCATCTGCTGAGATTATGCCTGCCTCCGTGTAGTATTTGTACAGTGTGGGCTGAGTAGGGTCAAGATATTTAGGATCTTCCGGATCTTTGTTCTTATTAAATTTTGTGACGTCCAGATCCTTTACTCCAAACTTCTGGATGCTTAGACCGGCATTCCAGTGCCAGTTATTATCGCCGATATTACCGATGAAGTCGTTCTTGAAACGGAACAGATGCCTCTGCATGGCATAGAACAGGCGGCTCCTGTAATCCGGGTTCAGCTCGTCATCTACCCATTCCTTGTTGTAGACAGATCCGAAGCCGTTGAACCCATAAAAATCATAGGCAAAGTCAGGCATGTAACTCAGGTCAACGGCATACCTTATACCTTTGATAAGGTAGTCTGAGTCGTACATGATCCTGAGAATGGAGCTTCCCTTTGTAAATGTTGAAGCTTCGATATAGATCCTGTGATAATAATCCGGATAGATATTCCCATCGCCATAGTCAAAGAGGTTTACCAGTGCTCCGTACTGGAATCCCTGGTCAGTGCTGTAGGTGACAGCCGGCAGTGCACCGAAGTTCCAGCCTGTCTTACCCTCCTGGGCTACAGCTGATACCGCCAACAGGCCGGTTAGTAGAATAATCGAGAGTTTTTTCATAGAGTTCATTTTTAGAGCAGGTAAAAATAAAGAAAAATGATGCTCATATCCTAATATTTCTAATATTACTACCTTAGTGAACTTTAAAATCTTTTGTATGAGCCTGATAATTTACAACACAGGAATGCTGGTACAAACCAGGGATGAAGAGGTGGCTTTCGTTGCCGGAAAGGATATGGCAGTTCTGCCTGTTATCACCAATGGCTGGTTGTTAATAGAGAATGGTATTATTGCGGGATATGGGCCACCGGAGACCAAGCCTTCCTTCAACACTGCCATAAACAGTTTGGATGCCGGCGGAGGCTTCGTTTTTCCTGCCTTCTGTGATTCACATACACACCTGGTATATGCCGGAAGCAGGGAGAAAGAGTATACCGACAAGATCAGGGGACTATCATACGAGGAGATTGCAAAGAGGGGAGGAGGGATTCTCAACTCGGCGAAGTTGCTTCATGACACATCAGAGGAGGAGCTCTTCAGACAGTCGATGGAACGTGCCAGGGAGATCATCTCGCTCGGAACCGGAGCTGTGGAGATAAAGAGCGGGTATGGATTGACCACAGAGGATGAGCTGAAGATGCTCAGGGTGATCCGCAGAATAAAGAAGGAGTCGCCCCTGACGGTGAAATCGACCTTTCTTGGAGCCCATGCCGTGCCGGCTGAATACAAAGAAAACAAAAAGGGTTATGTTGACCTGATCATTAATGAGATGATTCCTGCCGTAGCCGCAGAAAGACTGGCTGATTATATAGATGTGTTCTGCGACAGGGGTTTCTTCACTGTTGAGGAGACCGTGCGTATACTGGAGGCAGGGGCAAAACATGGTATGCGTCCCAAGATCCACGCCAATGAGCTTGACTATTCGGGAGGCATACAGGCAGGTGTGAAAAACGGGGCACTCTCGGTAGACCACCTTGAGTTTACCGGTGATGAGGAGATAGCTGTGCTGATGGACAGCGGAACGATGCCGACATTGCTTCCGGGGGCCGCCTTCTTCCTGGGTATGACCGATCCTCCCGCTCGCAGGATGATTGATGCAGGACTGCCGGTTGCCATGGCAAGCGACTACAACCCGGGGTCGTCACCCTCAGGCAATATGAAGCTCGTGGTATCTATGGGGTGTATCAGACTGCGGTTGCTGCCTGAGGAGGCAATCAATGCCGTGACCATCAATTCCGCCTATGCCATGGGCCTGTCCGGGACACACGGCTCGATAACGACAGGTAAAACAGCGAACCTTTTTATAACCAGCAAGATACCCTCATATGAGTATTTGCCATATGCCTATGGCAGCAACTTGATTGAAACAGTTATACTTAACGGAGAAGTTATTTAACTAATTAAGAATTAAGAATTAAGAATTACGAATTATTGATGATCTCATTTAAAGACTGCATGAACGTTCTGACGTTCCGGCCGGGATCTCCGCTACGCTCCGGCAAGACTGTCCCGACTTTACAGTGAGGATCTCCG
>JAVEYS010000068.1:0-14645 GCA_034003345.1 Bacteroidales bacterium | reverse complement strand
CTATCGCCGGTATTGTTCCAAATGAGTGGATCGCAAAACTTGTAGGTGGAAATTCAGTCTTCTCAAACTTCTTCGCCTCAATTGTAGGAGCCTTCATGTATTTTGCAACCCTTACTGAGGTTCCAATTTTGCAGGGTCTGATTGCCTCAGGAATGGGGAAAGGCCCTGCACTGGCATTGCTGCTTGCGGGTCCTTCGCTCTCACTGCCCAATATGTTAGTTATTAGAGGTATAATCGGTAATCAAAAAACTGCGGTATACGTCAGTCTTGTTGTTGTTATGGCAACAATTTCCGGACTTATCTACGGTGGAATTTTTTAAAATGAATCAATATGCTTGATATTAAGGTACTGGGCCCGGGATGCACAAATTGCGTCAGGCTCGAAAAACTGGTAAGGGAGGTGCTCGAAGAGAACAACCTCGAGGCCACTGTTGAGAAGCTTATCACCTATGATGATTTCGCCAGGTACGGGGTAATGATTACCCCGGCACTGGTGGTCAACGGCAAGGTTTTAACCCAGGGAAAGGTTCCAACAAAGCATACCCTGTTGCATTGGCTGACCGACAGCCAGAATAAATAACCGGATAACCCCGGTAATGCTATGAGGAAATTCACTTTTCTTGATGATAAGACAGTCGAGCTGGCCGGAGTGGCTGCCTCGGTAGCAGGCGGCTGCCCTTTTAACTGTGCTGAAGTGATCATGGGCAGGGCAGGCATTAAGGATATTATACATTTGAATACAACTGACTTTGGTATAATAAAAGGTAAAACACCCGTTACGGAAGATAAGATAACTGAAATAGCAGAACATATTAAAAACCTGAATCATGAGAAAGTATAATTCGATTCTGACTGTTGCCCTGGCTTTATCAATGATGTTTTTTCTGACCGACTGTACCGGTCAGAAATCGGATAAAACGGGTACGAAACAGGCCTTGCAGCCGGCAACAAATGCTGAGCAGCAGGAAGGCAAGGTCGCAGGTGAGGCAAAATACAAGGTGACTTTTGTTGAACTAGGTTCTGTCAGGTGCATACCGTGTCAGCAGATGCAGCCGATAATGGACACCATCAGGGTAAGATACCCCTCACAGGTTAATGTTGTCTTTCACGATGTCTGGACCCAGCAGGGTGCTCCGTTCGCAGATAAATTCGGTGTCAGTGCCATTCCTACTCAGGTCTTTCTTGATGAGAACGGTCAGGAGTATTTCCGTCATGTTGGCTTTTTTCCACTTGATGAACTTGACGGGGTGCTCAAACAGAAAGGTGTAAAGTAAATTGCTGCTGACTCTTATGCTGCCTGAGATCGTTGAAGGGACGAAAGAATGCTGCAACCTTAATCGGGTCGTGAGGGAAAACTATCTGCAGCTTCTTAATTACCTCAAAAAACAGACGGGTGACAATGAGTTGGCAGAGGACATTGCCCAGGATGTTATGCTGAAGCTTGTCAGGGCACACAATGGGAGCCAACCGTTGGCTAATCCGGCAGCATGGCTTTTTCAGGTCGCAAAAAATCAATTATCGGATCATTACCGCAAGAAGAAATTAGTTCTTGTCAGGGATGATGATGGAGATTTTCCTGATATCACAGGTGTTGATATTTTCCCGGAAACAATGCCGGAGGATATACTTCCTCTTATGGTTGATTTATTGCCTTCCAAGTACAGTAAACCTCTGATAATGAGAGATATATATAAATGCCCTGTCAAGGATATTGCTAATCGTCAAGACATAAGCATCCCGGCAGCAAAAATGAGAGTTCGCCGTGCAAGGAAGATGCTTCTTGAGCTTTTTTACGAGTGTTGCGAGATTGAATTCTCAAAATCAGGAGGGTTTGCAGGCTGCACTGTTAAGGACAACTGCCGTCCCCTGTCCGTAGAATCGAGAGGGTTTCGTCATCGCTAATTGATCCAGCTCCAAAAAAATCATCTGTTTTTGTCTCTTTTGAGTAATTACATACGTCTTCATGGTAAAAACGTATAATTAATTTTTAGCCATGAACACTTTATTACTCACCCTGAAGTATTTTGTGACAATCACCGTTGAACTTGTTCTGCTTTTTCTTGTAATAAGCGCGGTAATCCAGTTCGTTCAGTTTTATATCAATCCGGATAAGATCCGCAGGACACTTTCCGGAAGGGCTGTCACCGGGAATGTAATTGCGGCGGCTTTCGGTTCACTTACGCCGTTCTGTGCCTGTTCGACCATACCGATGACAGTAGGATTTCTTAACGCCGGGGTCCGGTTTGGCACAACCATGTCTTTCCTGATCGCTTCACCTTTACTCAACCCGATCATCATCGGAATGTTGGCAGCCACAGTCGGGCTTAAAGCAGCAATTTTATACTTTGCTCTTGCATTCACCTTATCAGTGCTATTTGGAATATTAGTCGAAAAGTCCGGAGGGGCCCGTTATATAAAAGACATCATGATAAAACCAAATAAGTCATGCTGCTGTTGCGGGGAAGAAGAGAAGAGCAATCCTTCAATTCGGGAAAAGATACTATTTTCCTTCAGGGAGGCATGGAAAGGTCTGAAACCGATCTTGATATACCTGCTCATAGGAGTGGCGCTCGGGGCGGGAATCTATGGTTATCTCCCTGAGAATTTTGTCCTTATGGTTGCGGGTCCGGATAATATTTTTGCAGTCCCGGTTGCTGCTGTGATAGGAATTCCATTGTATATAAGGGCAGAAACAGCGATCCCCATCGGGGTGGCCCTGATGGGGAAAGGTATGAGTGTTGGAACTGTTATTGCACTAATCATCGGAGGTGCCGGAATGGCAATACCTGAGATTAGTATGCTAGCAGGTATATTCAAACCCAGGCTTGTGGCCATGCTGGTTGCCGTAATATTCCTGACGGCAGTGATAAGTGGTTATCTCTTCAATATTTTTTTAAGCTGACCGAGACATCAGAATTACTTTTTGACCATTGACCCGGAGTGGCATTTTGCAGGATTGCAGCTTGCATCCGGTCCTGTTTTGGTGCAGCTGGCCTTGCAGGCAGTATCACATTTCCCCTCCTTGCATTTTGCCGGATCACAATTTGTCTGAGCATGTTTTGCCTGAGACCCGGGTACCGGAGCTTCACCGGCTGCCATTTCACAAGTGGCAGCAGAAGGGCATTTTGAACAGTCCTTTACTGCTTCCGTTTTGGCCTTCTTATCCTTCTTCTGATCATTCTGCCCATTTACGGCAGATATTACAACAAACATCAGGATAACAAGAGCTGAGATTCCAAGGATGATTTTTTTCATGACTTTAAGAGTTTTTGTTTCGGTCAAAATTAATCCGACGATTATGTAAATTGGTTATACCGTTGTTAAATCGTGTTATGCCGATGTTAAATCGTGCAATGCATTGTTAAATCTCTGTATTTTTGAACTGATGAAAAATTCAAGAATACAGCTCTCAATCCTGATAATGGCTTTCGTAGCCCTGGTCGCTCTGACCGCCATTCAATTCTCCTGGATACTGAAGGCAGCCCGTATGCAGGAGGCCCAGTTCAATCATAGCGTTGAGATGGCAATGAACAGAATCGTTGAAAATCTTTCGCGTAACGAGGCTATCTGCAGTGAGGTAAACAATTGCCTGAGACATGGAGGGCATGAGTCATGCATGCTGGTGATGAAGACCAGGGAAGAATGGGAGAATATGAAATCACTGATCAGACAGGATCTTAATTTCTACGGAATAGGCCTTGACTTCGAATTTGATATAGTAGGGACAGACCAGGCTGCCCATATTACCCGGATAAAGAATACCTACTTCAGCAGTGGTCTTGAAGAGATGCTTGAGAAATCAGGATATAAACTCAGCTTGCGGTTTCCGGAGAAACGTGACTTCATTCTTGCCCAGATGGGTGATATCTTTATCTTTTCAATGCTCCTTCTCTTTTTGATATCCATCTCATTCATAATAATATATAAATTCTACAGGCGGGAGAGACTCCTGTCGGAGAGCATTGTGGATTTTGTTAACAATGTTACTCATGAGTTCAAGACACCGCTGACCAACATTTCTCTTGCAAACAGCATGCTCTCCAAAAACGAGAAAGTGGAAAACGATGAGAAACTGTCGTTTTACACTAACGTAATCAAGACCGAGCAGACCAAACTGAATGAGAAAGTTGAGAAGTTGCTTAAAACTGACTTTGCCGGGATTGACAGGTCGTTGCCCGTGGAGGAGATAGATGCCTCAGCAGCTGTGGAAGATATTGCAGAAGCATTCAGAGTACAGGTTGAACAGAAGGGAGGGAAAATAGCTATCGGGAAGACAGGTGAAAGGTTCACGCTTATTGGCAATATTGATCTGTTTCATATTGCTCTCGGGAACCTGGTTGATAATGCAATAAAGTATTCATTCCAGCCCCCTGAAATATTAATCAGACTGACTTCAGCTGACCAGAAGCTTGTTATTGTAATTGAGGACAATGGTCCAGGCATACCAAAGGAATACAGGGGAAAAGTATTTGAGAAGTATTTTCGCGTACCTGAAGGTAATACTCACAGTGTTGACGGCTTCGGACTGGGACTATACCAGGTCCGGGGGATAATTTTAGAAATGAAAGGCAATATCAGAATCCTGAACAGGAAGGAGGGAGGACTGGCGGTGAGCCTCGAGCTTCCACTGGCTGCACAAAATGATTGAGAATCATAAATATACACGAATACTGCTCGTTGAGGATGATGTCAACCTGGGTTTTTTGTTGGTCGATTTCCTTGAGTCAAACGGGTTTGAAGTAAAACTGTATCGCGATGGTCAGTCAGCGCTGCAGGGATTCAAAAGGACCGGTTCCGACTTCTGCCTGATAGATATTATGCTTCCCGGTATGGATGGATTTACGCTGACGGCCAAAATTAAGGAACTTGACAGAGATATCCCGGTGATAATCCTCTCTGCACGGTCACTGAAGGAAGATAAAATCACCGGGTTTCGCCTCGGAGTGGATGATTACATAACCAAGCCGTTCGATGAAGAAGAACTCCTTTACAGGATCAGGGCGGTACTGGGCAGAATGACCCGGTCAGCAACTGAGTCATCCGGTGAAGCAGAGATAATAAAAATCGGCCGGTTTGTGTTTGATCCTAAGAATCTCAGTCTGATCCATGGGGGTAATTTACAGAGAATGACAATAAAGGAGAGCAGGATACTCGGTAAGCTTACAGCTTCTGTCAATAACATCGTTACACGTGAAGAGATAATGATAGATGTCTGGGGCGAAGCTGATTATTATACAGGCCGGAGTCTTGATGTATTTATATCCAAATTGCGGGGTTATCTGAAAAGTGACCCATCAGTCCGGATTGTCACTATCCCCACTCTCGGTTACAAGCTTGAAGCTGGGTAACTCTTAGCTGCAGAGCTGACAAATATCATTTTCCTCTCTCCTAATTAATATTACTATTGTTGGCGAGTTGGCAAAATAGCCAAATAGATTTTTGAGCAATATTGATAAATACCTCAGAATAAATGAAACAGGAGATAATTGACAGGTATCAGGCAGAGGCCTCGGTATTTTCAGCTCTGGCTCATCCTACAAGGTTATTTGTTCTTCATCAGATAAATAATGCCTCGCATAGTGTGACTGAACTTGCACAGATGGCCGGAATTGACATTTCAACGATGTCAAAACATCTCGATCTGCTAAAACGCTATAACATTATAAGAGGCGAAAAGGATAAGAATGCCGTCTATTATAAATTGAGTATACCTTGTTTGTTGGATTTTATGAAATGCGCGAAACAGATGACATCATGTCAGTCGGAATGCAGAATCATCTGCAAAGAATATACGCAGTTACGGGAAGGTGATGCCGGCTGATCAGGAACTCCTTGTTAATTCGATGATTTTATTTCATAGTAATATGTTTAACAAAATATTTTTATATCATGAACGAATTTGATAAACTTTTACAGTCAATGGATTTTCGTTTTTTCGGAACCGGCCAGCATAAGATTGATGCTGAATCATTTCTCAAGAAGGAGAATTCAGTACTTTTAGATGTCAGGTCACATGAGGAGACTGCCACAATTAAACTCAGCCTGATTCATCATTGCCAGGTACTGGAAGTACCGATTGCAGAACTGCCCGGCAGATTCGGCGAGCTGCCACAGAATAAATTCATTGGCATCTTCTGTTCCAGTGGTGTAAGAAGCGCCATAGCCTTTGCGTATCTGAAAACCAGGGGCCTGGAAAATGTGAGAATGATCGAAGGAGGTTATGCTCAGTTCATGGATGCTCTGATGCCGGGCAAGGTATTCAAACAGATAAATCAGTAGCTGAAGAGATATGAACATTCAAACAGATAAATCAGTAGCTAAAGAGATATGAACATTTGGCTTCTGGCGCTTATCATCCTTGTGATCGCCGTGTTTATGACCATGACTGGTCACGGAGGGGGCAATTTTTTTATCATAGCCCTTGTCCTGGCCGGTATTGACATGCACATTGCTGCAGCCTCCGTACAGTTTATTCTATTTACAGCAGCCTTCTTCGCGATGGTAGTCTTTGGCACGAAGAAATTTGTTGAATGGAGGCTGGCTCTGTTAATGGGGATTCTTATTGGGATCTCTGCATTTGCAGGAGGATTCTTTTCCGATTTTGTAACCGGGAAAACACTAAAACTGATACTCTCCGTCCTGCTGTTTATACTTGCATTGCTGATGCTTAAACCCGTTAAGGGCACTGCTGATCGGGCAGCAAAAAGTGGCTGGAACTACTGGCCGGTAAAATCCTTTGACAATAGCGTGACCTATTACGTCAACCTGCTGATTGTCGTTCCGACGGTGCTTGCGTTCGGATTCATTGCCGGGATGGTTGGCATATCCGGTGGTTCCTTCATGGTGCCACTTCTGGTACTTGCATGCGGCGTTCCCATGAAAAATGCAGTCGGCACGGCCAGTGCCCTCATAGCAGTCTCGGCACTCTTCGGTTTTGCAGGCCATGCCCTTTCGGGTCACTTTGACTATCGCATTGCTCTGCCTCTTGCACTGGGAGGAGCTATAGGCGGGTTGATAGGCGGGCGTATTGCCATAAAATCGAAGCCCAGGCTGCTCAAAATACTCTTTGCCCTTACTACACTTGTTGCAGCAATCATCATGGCCTACAAGGTCTTCAACTGAGTATTGAATTAATTTTTGCATGAATATTTATTTATCTTCTTCATCACGTTATTTTTGAGCGCAAAAGATGCTATGCAATACAGGGTAGCTCTCATATTATTCGTACTCTTCGTCAGTTCCCTGACATCAACTGCTCAGGAAGATACCGCAAAATTCAGATTTGATGCCGTCTTGCGGGAGAGAGTCGAGATATGGGCCGGCATGAATGCAAAGAACTACGGTGATGATAGTCCGGATGCCATAGGATCTCTCAATGACCGGATACTTTTCCAGAGGGTAATAGCCGGCATGAAAATTAAACCTGCAGAACAGGTCGAGATTGCTGTTCATATTCAGGATTCCAGGGCATTCGGATGGTCACTCAGAAATTCACAGTATCCTGATCTTTTCATGGTAAAGGAGAGAAGCACCACGGAGCCCTTTTATATAATGAATCCCAACGAGGAATTTTTTGAACTATATGACCTGTATGTTGCATACAGAGATCTCTTTGACCGATTAACACTGAAGCTCGGTCGGCAAAAAATATCATACGGTGACAACCGCATTTTCGGGCCCGGGGAGTGGGGTAATACCGGGCGCTGGACATGGGACGCATTGCACTTATCATATACTATGGATGAAAATTTTGTGGATGCCTTTATCGGTGGAACGAAAATCCATGACCCTGTAAATTTTTCCGTTCCTTTCCTTCGGATGGAATACTTTGGAGGAGGAGTCTATTCGCACCTGAAGGCCGGCGACCTATTTGCTGCTGAACCTTTCTATGCCATAAAAAAAGAGGGCTCTGCTGATTACATCCGGACTCTCGAAATTTTAAGGCAATGGTTGGGCATGCGTCTGTTTAAAAATGATTTAAGGCACTTTATATTTGATCTTACATTTGCACACGAATTTGGAAGGGAGAGTGGCAAACCCATTTCTGCCTTTGGGATAGTTGCAAAAGCAGGGTACCAGTTTCATTCTCTGCCGGCCAGACCGACAATCTGTATCAGAGAAAGCTATGCTTCAGGAGGGAATAATGATAATCCCAAAATCAGGACTTTTGAGCCGGCTTTCGGATCCAGGGACAGTTACTACGGCCGGATGAACGTTACCTCATGGTCGAACCTTGACGACAGAGAGATAATTCTGTACTTGTTTCCGGCCAGGGGGATGAAACTGGAAGTCAGCCATCACCGTTTCTTTGTTCCCGCCCCGGAAGACAAGACCCTGCTTGGCACTCTCAGACTGGGAGAGGATAAGCACCATCTTGGTGATGAATTCAATGTATTTGCTGATTACCAGATCAATAGAAAAATGAAGATTACAGGGGCGTTTGGATGGTTTAGGCCTGGGGATGTTGAACCTGTTGGCGGCGAACCTGCCGGAAATACAACCTGGTTATCCCTTCAGATCACCTATACGATCTGAAGATTGCATCTCCTGATTCCCGGTACAAATGAATGAAGCTGTTTGATTACTATTATAAAAATTACATTTAAAACCCAGGAATTGTTATGAGATTCAAACTGAGACAAAACGGTGAATGGCACTGGTTGACCGGAGGCATTGTTGTATCATTGCTTTCCATAGTCTCCTATGTGCTCTTTGAAAGACTTAGCTACAAGGATTACCCGTTCGGCATAACTGCCGGTGTAGGGTATATAGCCTCGCTATTCAAATTTATTTTTTCATCACTGGCAGACAATCCGGTTATCCAGAAAAACTGGAACAGTCCTGCGTCATTTGTTGAGTTCATCATGCTTTTCGGAATCGCCATTGGTGCTTTCTGGGCGGCAAAGCGAAGCGGTAACTATTCTCCGGAAGTCATTCCGGCAGTATGGGAGAAGTATCACGGGCCCAATATCTGGAAGCGTTTCTTAGTTGTCTTTATCGGAGGATTCTGCCTGGGACTGGGCACCATGCTTGCTGTAGGCTGCACAACGGGCAATATACTTCAGGGATGGGCTCACCTCTCATTGGGGAGCATTGTAGCCGGAGCATCTTTCTTTATCTCCGGAATTATTGTTGTTAAATTACTTTACCGTAAAGCAGGAGGGCGTAAGTCATGATACTACAAGCTATAATTGGACTTATTATGGGGCTTATTTTCGGTTATGCCCTACAGAGAACAGGCGTTACAAAATACCCGAGAGTTACCGGTATGTTGCTGCTTAAAGATTTCAAAATCCTGAAGTTCATGCTCACGGCAGTCACCTTTTCCATGATTGGATTCTACATACTTGGAAGCCTTGGTGTTATAACCCTGCATCCGAAGCCTCTCGACTGGGGTAAACTGGTCGGCGGACTCATATTCGGGGCAGGAATGGGATTGCTCGGTTACTGTCCGGGAACAATGATAGCCAGGATAGGCGAGGCAAAAAAGGATGCATGGGTCGGCCTCGCAGGGATGGTTGCTGGAGTCCTGGTTTTCGCTTTAAATTCCGGATTCTTTAAGACCCACTTCACAGCAAAGTCGATTAACGGTGATCTTTCAGTTGCGCTGGGCATTCATCAATGGATCGTTGTACCTGTTGCAGCAGCTATATTCATAACAATCATCTACTTTGCTGACAAAGTTGATGATTACAGGCAGAATTTTTAAATTATTCTGACCGGGGGTGATAAATGTCTTTTCAGCAAGATGTTCCTCGCTAATCTCCTTGCCTGTAATTTTACCGGTGATCCAGAGAGCTGACCCGGGGAATTTGCCAGGCCTGAGATGGATATTATACATATACCAGAACAGCAATACGGTCACAGCCAGGATGGCTTCATGGGCATGTGCCTCCTTTCCCCAGAAAACTGCCCAGTAATCGAACTTTTCGAAATATGAGAACCGGCTAAAGGCAGGAGGAGCACTCTTCCTGCCTAAGAACCACATGAGGTTCTCACCCAGTTGCCAGAAATACCATCCTGGATCGCAGAGCTGATTAAAGAACTTGCGGCTATTGCGGGAACAGCCACCAGGATCATCAGTGGAATAATAAAATTTCTGCTCATAGGATTAAAAAACTATATTTGTCATAAAGTATTTCGTAAATATACGAAATGATTATATTTGACTCCAATATTCCTGGTAGGAGTTGTAATGTGAATTCTGCCTTATCAGACGGGCAATGAATGATTTGTTCAATAACAAGGGTTTCATGAGCTCAGGTTTCAGGAACCTGTCACCACGGGAGGCTTTTGCAGAAGCAACTGAAGGTAAGGCTATAATAGTGGATGTGAGGGAAGAAAGGCTTATCGGTTACAAGAATTTTGATGTTCCCCGGTTGATCCATTTGCCTAAGAGCAGGATAGAGCAGGATTATGTTAACCTTTCTGGAAAACAGCCCCTTATAATTGCCGACTCTGTTGGATTGAGGAGCCACGAGGTGATGGAGTTGCTCATTGCAAAGGGATTTGTAAATATTGCAAATCTGGCCGGAGGAATAGTGGAGTGGGAACAGGACGGCATGCCTCTTAAAATTGATATTACCGAACAACTGAGCGGATCATGTGTTTGCCAGCTAAGACCGAGAAATAAGATATGAAAATACTGATTCTTTGTACGGGTAACAGTTGCCGGAGCCAGATGGCTCATGGCTTTCTGCAATCATTTGATGATAATATTCATGTCAGATCCGGGGGCACTGAACCTGCAGCCCGGATCAACCAGAAGGCCGTTGAGGTCATGGCAGACATTGGTATAGACATCAGCCACCATACCCCGCACCTCGTGGATGAGTATCTTGATGAGGAGTGGGACTACCTGATCACGGTATGTGATCACGCCAATGAGACATGTCCGGTGTTTTTCGGAAAAGTTAAGCAGAGGCTCCACCTCGGATTTGAGGATCCCTCACATACCACCGGCACACCGGTGTTCATTCACAGTGAGTATATCAGGATACGTGACCTGATTCACGAAACATTCCTGGAGTTCTATAACACAAACATCAAGAACCAATTATGAAACCATCAGAATTGAAGCTTATTGTACAGGAGAAGTATGGGAAAATAGCATCATCTGATGATTCCGTATCCGTCCCCTCTTGCTGCACATCAGGATGCTGCTCATCAGAAGGTATAAGTACCTTCAATGATAGTTATGATCATCTTGACGGTTATGTTCCTGATGCTGACCTGAGCCTCGGGTGCGGTGTCCCGGTTGATTATGCTTGTATCCGTGCCGGTGACAGGGTCCTGGATCTTGGCAGCGGTGCCGGAAATGACTGTTTTGTTGCCAGGTCTCAGACCGGAGAGTCAGGTCATGTTACCGGCCTTGATTTTACAGAACCAATGCTCCGTAAGGCGGAGGAGAACAGGGAGAAACTCGGTTACACCAATGTTGAATTTATCAGGGGTGACATCGAAGAGATGCCCTTGCCGGACTCGACATATGATGTTGTACTGTCTAACTGTGTTCTGAACCTTGTGCCTGACAAAGGAAAAGCGTTCAGAGAGATCTACAGGGTACTGAAAAACAGAGGTCATTTCTGCGTTTCGGATGTAGTGGTAAAGGGAACACTATCAGATAAGACACGCGCTGACGCAGAGCTATATGCCGGATGTATTTCCGGCGCATCTACAATGGATGAATACCTGGGATTAATCCGACATAGCGGTTTTTCCGATATCAAAGTTCACAAGGAGAAGAGAATCCAGATGCCTGACAGAATGCTTAACTCTGATGAGTTGCATCACGGCAACGGCGTATACAGCATAACTGTATCAGCCATCAAACCTGGATAATCAAATTCGCTTTAGCAGACAAATCTCAACAGCAATTCAGCCTAATAATTCGCAACTCTGGAAATCATAACTCACAACTCTGGAAATCATAATTCGCAACTCTGGAAATCACAATTCTCTATTTGTAAATTGTAAATCATAAAACCAAAACACTCGGTTATGCCATCAAAGAAGCGTCTTAAACTGCTTGACCGTTATCTCACACTATGGATCATCCTGGCCATGGCGGCCGGGGTGGTTATCGGATGGGCCAGCCCTGAGATCGCCGGTTTCTGGAACAGCCTCTCCAGCGGAACAACAAACATACCAATCGCAATAGGCCTGATAGTCATGATGTACCCGCCGCTTGCAAAGGTGAAGTACGAGGAATTGCCGGATGTATTCAGAAATACAAAGGTTCTCGGGCTTTCACTCTTACAGAACTGGGTAATCGGGCCGGTTCTCATGTTTCTGCTGGCGATTCTCTTTCTGAGGTTCAACGTAGATTACATGTACGGGCTGATTCTGATTGGTCTTGCCCGTTGCATTGCCATGGTGATAGTATGGAACGATCTGGCGAAGGGTGACACACAGTATGCCGCCGGCCTCGTTGCATTCAACTCAATCTTCCAGGTTCTGTTCTTCTCAGTTTATGCATATGTTTTTATAGCAATTCTTCCAGCCTGGTTCGGTCTTCCGGTTAACGACGCGGTTGAACAGATCACAATCGGACAGATTGCCGAGAGCGTATTCATATACCTTGGAATACCCTTTCTGGCCGGGTTCCTGACCCGCTTCATCCTTATCAGGGTGAAGAGCAAGGAGTGGTATCACGCGAAATTCATACCGAAGATCAGCCCGCTTACACTGATTGCATTGCTCTTTACAATCTTTGTTATGTTCTCATTAAAAGGCGAATACATCGTAAAGATACCGCTTGATGTTGTGAGGATTGCCATCCCGCTTGTCATCTATTTTGTCATCATGTTCTTTGTTTCCTTTTTCATGAGCATGAGGGCAGGGGCAAATTACGAGCAGACCACTACGCTGTCTTTTACTGCGGCCAGCAACAATTTTGAACTGGCAATAGCAGTCGCCATTGCCGTATTTGGTATCAATTCCGGTGAGGCCTTTGCAGCGGTGATCGGACCACTGATTGAGGTGCCGGTTATGATTGCACTTGTAAACGTGGCCCTTTGGATGAAAACCAGGTATTTCAGGCAGGCTGAGGGTTGACGGCCGATGGATCACCCTGCTGCAATGTATTCGCAGGAAAGCGGGAGACCCCGGTGTACTGTCACCCGGCTGCCGGGTCAGACCGGGAGTTCCGGGAATTCTTTCTCTGAGCAGTTCCGCAGCTGCCGGAGGTTATATTGGCAGTTATGAAACATCCATAAGATTGCCGGTCAGACCGGAGTACTCTTATTTCCTCCTGAAGATCCGCGGGATGAATTTCGGCACCTCCTTCTGGTAGGCTGAGTAAGCCGGATATTTGCTGCTGCTGATGTTCTCGGTCATAATGGAGCTGCCTATAAAGAGCATCACAAGCAACACCGGTCCGAGCAGGGTGAAGTTGATCCATTTGCCCGAAGCTGCAACGCTGAAGAGATAGAAGCTTATCCAGATAGCCTGTTCGGAGGCAAAGTTAGGATGACGCACATATTTCCAGAGCCCTTCGGTCAGAAAACCCTTTCTCAATGACCCTTCACAGTCCGCATCTCCCCGGCGTGCCTTCCTCTTGAGCGTCTGGAATCCGAACTGCTGATTGTCGGCCACAGTTTCGGTGATGAGGAATGAAAGTATAAGAATTGCCGCAATAATATCAATCAGTCCCATCGGGGTGTCTGTGTATAACGATGCCATGAGAATGGGGGTACTGAATAAGAGAATTATCATGTTCTGATAGAGAGAGATGAAAAGAAGGTTGAACGCCCCGAATCTGAACCTGCCCCTCAGCGCGGAGGTTTCTCTCAATATTTTCCAGCGGTAATCTTCATCACCTCTCCACGGGATAATACTGTATCCACCCTTGCGATAGAAGTTAAAGCTCAGGCGCAATCCCCACAATGTCACCAGGCTAGCCATCGCATATGTCCGGGCCGAAGGAAAAGATGCCACAGCGGTCCAGCTGTATATGGCAGGCAAAAGACTCCAGAGCTTGTCTACCTGGCTGTAGTTCCTGGTTATTTCACTCACAGCGAAACAGAGAAGAGCAACTGTAAGCATTATAGTTATCCATGTTGACACAAGTTCTCTGAAAGGCAGATCATATCCTGAGAGCCATGATAATGTCAGGTTCAACGTAGACAGCTGTGTTGCCATTATTATTTAATTTGGTCTCAAAGATGTAGAAAAAAACAGTAAATCGCTACAGCGACAGGTGAACGGCAATAGGAATCACAACAGATGGATGAGGAGGAAACGGTAATTTACCGGGTCCCCTGTTTATCACAGGAGGAGACCAGGGAGGATCATTCAGTAGAGGTTGATACCTTTAGTTGTGCAGGACCTTTGGTCTCAGGAACCTGGCAGTGTATGAATCCTCGCAGCGCACCAGCTCTTCGGGTGTGCCTTCAAACACCACATGGCCACCTGCCTCACCGCCTTCCGGTCCCAGGTCAATCACCCAGTCGGCACATTTGATCACCTCCACGTTATGTTCTATGAGTATGACGGAGTGGCCGTGGTCAATGAGGGCGTTGAGTGATTTCATGAGTTTGTTGATATCGTGAAAATGCAGTCCGGTTGTTGGCTCGTCGAAGATAAAGAGCATCTTTTCATTGCTCTTCTCCTGGCTCAGGTAGAAGGCTAGCTTTACTCTCTGG
>JAVEYS010000067.1:0-14653 GCA_034003345.1 Bacteroidales bacterium | reverse complement strand
GCCGTATCGTCTATGGCATCTTCCAGGCACGGCATGCCATCACGCGTGAAGACCGGTGCTATCTCGTTGAGGGTTACACTGACGTGCTCTCCATGCATGAGGCAGGCATAGAGAATGTTGTTGCCTCCTCGGGCACCGCCCTGACACAGGAGCAGATACGCCTCATCAAACGCTTCACCCCCAACATCACCATGCTCTACGACGGCGACCAGGCCGGCGTCAAGGCCTCCGTGCGCGGCACCGACATGGTGCTTGAGGAGGGTATGAATGTGCGCATCGTCATGCTGCCCGAGGGCGAAGACCCTGACTCATATTCAAAGAAGGTATCCGAAGAGGAGTTCAGAAAATACCTCAAAGAAAACGAGACCGACTTCATCAGGTTCAAGACCAGGCTCCTTCTTGACGAGGCGCAGAGCGATCCCGTCCGGCGTGCCAACCTGGTACGCGAGGTGGTGCGCTCCATAGCTGTCATCCCCGACCAGATCACCCGTACCGTATACATCAAGGAGTCCAGCAAACAGCTCGCGATGCCGGAGGAGGTGATCCTCGATGAGGTGATGAAACTGCGCAAGCAACAGTCGTTCCGCGACCGTAACAACTGGCCCGTACAGGATGCCGTGGTCTCACCACAGGTGGCCGCACCGAAACAGAAGAAGACCGAAGAGACATCCTATTACTCCGAAAAAGAGCTCCTGCGTCTTATCATACGCTACGGCTCCGAGGTGCTCACACGCAAGACCGATGAAGAGACAGGCAGGGAGATCATCACCACCGTGGGTGACTATATCATCTCGGAGGTTAAGGAGGACCAGCTTGAGTTTGAAGATCCGGTCTTCGCCTCAATATTTGAAGAAATAGAATTCATTGTAAAACAGGGTCTCGTCGTGAGCGATATGCACTTCGTTCACCATCCTGACCCTGTCATCAGTGCCATGGCTGTCGATATGCTGACTGAACAATATGCTCTCAGTCGCATCTGGAGCTCACGCGGCACCTTTGTCGAGACAGAGGCGATGAAGCTCAATAATATCGTTCCCGACTCTGTCCTTAAGTTCAAGAGTGACAAGATCAAGATTATACAGAAGGAGTTACGCAGAGCGATGACAGAGGCGGCAGGTGACGATGATAAGATCTCCACACTGCAGGAGCAGTATAAGGCATTCACCTCGCTCCAGAAAAAAATTTCAACCAGCCTCGGTGGACGGATCGTCTTATGATAATGACTAAAAGTCTTTTTTCTTACCTTGCTAAAAATTTATGCATCAAATGAGAACTATCCTTCCTGCCGTTGTTACATTATGTGCCATGACGCTCGTCATCACATCATGCAACAGAGCAGACAAAGGGTCCAATATACCGGTACCGGTCTTTTCAACCTACCCTGCCCACAACCCTGATGATTCAACCAATATACGCGAGATCTACTACGGCCTGCTCTCCCCTGTTGAGGTATGCAACATCTTCGAGCGGCTGGGACTGAGGTACAATGACACCATCATCCTGCCTTACGCGAACCGGGATCTTTACATGAGCAGTTACAAGGCAGCAATGAACCTTGGTGTCTATGGCGTGGACATGGGGTATATGAAGCTCTTCGGGGTGAACAGGCAGATGGTAACCTATTTCAATGCCGTTCATTCCCTCAGCGAGAGACTGAACATGCCTGACACATTCCTCTCTGACGCTATCAGGGGTCTGGATGCGGACATCACTAATGCCGACTCTGTCACCAGGCTAATGAATGATGCCTATGAAAAGATAGACGAGCACCTGCGGCGCGAGGGAAGTGAGGGGACGTTGGGGCTGATGCTTATGGGAGGATGGATAGAGGCCATGTACCTGGCAACACAACTGGCCTATGACCCCGCTCATCCTGACCCTCAGGTGGTGGGCAAGATCGCCGAACAAAAGTATTCGCTGATCTCTCTTCTCAGCTACATGAAAAACTATTACGATGACCCGATGGTCGTTTTTTACACCAAGAAACTGAAGTACCTCAATCGCTGGTTTGATACATTTGAGATCTATTATCAGCCGGGAGATGTCATCATTGATACTGTCCGGCAGGTCATCACCACCACCGGAACGGAGATGACTGTCACTGTGGGGACACTGAATGAGATACGTGATTACGTGGCGAAGCTGAGGGCTGAGATCACTACTGTCTGAACAAACTGTAAAACATATATTATGAACCGTCGTCTTCTCATCGTCACGGCTGTTATGGCCATTATTGTCACATCATGTGGTCAGGTAAAGAAAGAGGCCGGACCCACCGCCGTCTCTCCCTCTGTCACCATCATCGACAAGGGCTTCAGCAAATTCATCTCGGCTTATACTACCGGTGTCATACCCGCGATGGGTACCATACAGGTAGTCTTCACTCCTGAGTTTGCAGCCACCGCTGACCGGAGCCGCACACAGGGCCTCTTCTCATTCAACCCTTCCATGAAAGGAACAGCCGAATGGGCCGATGATATCACCCTGGTCTTCAAACCGTCAAAGCCGCTTGAGGCGTCAACCTCATACCAGGGAACGCTTGACCTGAGCAAGCTGGGCGAGGTGGAAGAGCGCTTCCGCTTCTTCCCGCTGATCTTCCGCACCGTGGAGAAAAATTTTAGCGTCAATCTCAACCCTATAACCGTTGACCTTCCTGATGGTGACACCTATACTCTCACCGGCAGCGTGGTGACGTCAGACCATATTGATAAGGCTGAAGTGGAAAAATACCTCACCGCCCGCGCCGGTAAGCACAATGAGAAGATCGTATGGGATCACAGCAGCAATAACATGCACAGCTTCTCGATAGAAAAGATCAGGAGGGACAGGGAAGAGAGTGTGCTCACTGTCAGCTGGAACGGCAATTCTTACGGTGTCAGGGCAAAAGGCGATCTCGATATCACCATCCCCGCCGCCGGTGTCTTCACCGTCACCGACATGAAGATCAATGCAGGTGACAGCAAGAGCATTGAGATATGGTTCTCCGACCTGCTTGATGCATCCAACGAGCTTGACGGGATGGTGTCAACCAGCCCCGTCCATCCTCTCTCCCTCAGCGCCGATGGCAACAGGCTTCTGGTCATTCCCGGCGATCATGTTGCCGGGACCATAGAAGTCACTATCGACGGCTCTCTTCGCAACAGCCGCGGTGAACGGCTGGGCGAGCCGGTGAAGAGAAGCATCAACTTCACCCCCGTGGAGCCGGGCATCAGACAGGCCGGGCGTGGCGTCATCATGCCCTCGGAAGGCAGCCTGGTCTTTCCCTTCCAGGCCGCCAACCTTAGCGCCGTAGATCTGACCATCATAAAAATATTTGAAAACAATCTCCCCTATTTCCTTCAGCAGAACAATATGGGAGAGGCTGACCGGTACAGCAACGTTAAGCAGTTCGGACGGCCCGTTTACCGTGGCCGTGTCAACCTCACCGGTTCCGCCGGCTTCGACCCCAACAGGTACAATCTGTTCACCATTGACCTGGCAGACTATATTAAACCGGAACAGGGTATACTCTACCGTATTGAGCTGGGCATGAGACCATCCTATTCTCTCTATCCCTGCACTGGCGATCACAAAACCTCAAAATATGAGGAGATGCTTGAGCTGGCTGACCTCGATCGCAGCTGGGAGGGGTCTGATAATTACTATTCACTCTCAGAGGAGGGCCTCTTCTACGAGTATGCCTACAACTGGCGCGAGAACAGCAATCCATGCAGCGACGCCTATTACAGTCCTCAGAAGAAGCTCGTCAGAAACATCCTGGCTTCAGACCTTGGTATCATTGCCAAGAGCGGCAGTGACAATAACCTGCGCATCTTTGTCAGAGATCTGCGCACTGCCGATCCTGTTGAGGGAGCCTCCGCTGAGATCTATGACTACCAGATGCAGCTGATGGGTACTGCCACCACTGACAAGTCGGGCATAGCCGCGTTTCCCTGTCCGAGAAAACCCTTCCTGGTGATAGCCCGTAAAGACGGGAACCGTAACTACCTCTCGCTTCTTGACGGCAATGCATTGTCAATGAGCTCCTTCGATGTGGCCGGTGAGACCCCGCAGGATGGCATCAGGGCCTTCCTCTATACTGAGCGTGATGTAAGGCGTCCCGGTGACACAATATATTTAGGTGTGATAATACGCGATGCCGGTAGCGGACTGCCGGCAGGCCATCCCGTCCACTTCGAGCTGTACAACGCTAAAGGCCAGCGCATCGATGACCAGGTCACCACCCTCAATGACAAGGGGTTCCTGACCTTTACATCTGTCACCTCCGCTGATGCTGAGACAGGTAACTACAGGGCTCAGGTGCGTATAGGTGCCGCCACCTTCACCAGGATCATCAAGGTGGAGACCGTCAAGCCCAACAGGCTGAAGATGAAGCTTGACTTCCCCGGTGCCATAGCCGGTGGTGACAACACCACTATCAGGGGTGATCTGAAGGTCACATGGCTCAACGGCTCAACGGCGCGCGACATGAGATCGACCGTTGACCTGCTCCTCAGGCCTGTGAAGACCACCTTCAACAAATACGGCCAGTACACCTTTGATGACCCTGCCTCACAGTTCTGGTTTGACAGCCAGACTATCTATGACGGTAACATCAACAGCTCAGGCGAGGCCTCCGTCAGCTTCACCCCCGATGATGATCTCAGCGCTCCGGGCATGCTCAGTGCCATCTTCACCACAAGGGTGTTTGAGAAGGGAGGCGACGCCAGCATAACACAGACAGTCCTGCCCTATGCACCATACCCCGCCTTTGTAGGTATGAACATCCCGGCTCTTGGTGCCACAGGCCGGATATTATACACCGATCGTCCCAATGAGGTGCGTGTGGTCACACTCGACAAAAACGGCAAGCCGGTACGCAGTGAGGTGGAGATAAACGTCTACAAACTTGACTACCGCTGGTGGTGGGAGTCGGACGACGAGTATCTGGGGTCATATATCTCACGCGGACGCAACAGCAACATCTTCTCCGAGACCATCACCACCACTGGCGGCGAAGGGAAGGTTTCATTCAGCGTCGACAAAGAGAAGTGGGGCCGCTACCTTGTCAGAGCCACCCTGCCGTCAGGGCATTCAACAGGCATGATTGTGCTCGTCGACTGGCCATGGGATTATGGCATGAAGCCCGGAGGCAATGACGGTGCCAGCCTGCTGCAGCTCAATACTGACAAGGACAAGTACAATGCCGGCGATGAGATAAGCCTCACCTTCCCGGCACCGGCGAACGGACGTGCCATCATCACCATAGAGAACAGCTATGGCCTGCTTGATATCATGGAGGTGAAGACACAGGCGGGTAACAGCGAGGTGAAGATCACCGCAACAAAAGAGATGGCCCCCAACGCCTATCTCTATGTCACCATGCTGCAGCCTCACTCACAGACGGTCAATGACGCCCCGGTAAGGCTCTACGGTGTCATCCCGGTGATGGTTGAAGATCCCTCATCAAGGCTCGTTCCGGTGATAACCATGCCTGACAAGATAAGATCACAGCAGGAGGTTGAGATAAAGGTTAATGAGCAGAACAGGCAGGAGATGACCTATACTCTTGCAGTGGTTGATGAAGGTCTGCTTGATCTGACAGCGTTCAGGACTCCTGACCCGTGGAAATGGTACTTTGTCAAGCATGCCCTGGGCGTAAGAACCTGGGATCTCTATGACATTGTGTTCGGTGCCTTCGGAGGCAAGCTCGAGCGCGCCTTCGCCACCGGAGGCTCCGAGGCAGCCATCGACCAGAGCAAGAACAGGGCACGCCGTTTTGAGCCGGTGGTGAGATTCATCGGTCCATTCACCCTCGCCCCCGGCAAGACCGGCACCCATAAGATAAGACTGCCGCAATACACAGGCTCGGTAAGGGTTATGGTCTCCGCTGCCGGCAAGGGCAACAGGTTTGGCTCTGCAGAGAAGAGCGTGACAGTGTCTGATCCCCTGATGATCCTGGCAACAGCGCCCAGGGTGCTGTCTCCCGGCGATAAGGTGGCACTGCCGGTGACGGTCTTTGCTCAGGAGAGAGGTATCACCGACGTCAGCGTCTCTGCCACAGCCAATGAAATGATCAGTTTCACACAGCCCACCGGCACCGTTCGTTTCAGCGAGCCGGGCGACAAAGATCTTGAGCTCTTTTTCAGTACCGCGCAACAGCCCGGCACCGCTGAGATAAAGGTCACCGCTGAAGGTGGGGGTGAGACAGCATCTTATAACCTCACCGTGCCGGTACGCACCCCCAACCCGCCCGAGAGAAGAGCCGAGACCAGCACCATCAGGCCGGGAGAGAAATTCCTCAGGACCTTCGCTCCCTTCGGTATCACAGGAACCTCATCGGTCTCCGTGGAAGTATTCCCTCTGCCGTCGGTCAACATGAGCCGCAGGCTGGGCTTCCTCACCTCCTTCCCTCACGGATGTACCGAGCAGATAACCTCCGCAGCCTTCCCACAGGTATACCTGCCTGAACTCTTTGGCAAGGGACTGCCTGATCCTGAGGGAGTACGCAATAACGTTCAGGAGGCACTGCGCAGTATCTCATCCCGGCAGATCTCTTCCGGCGCACTCACCCTGTGGCCCGGCGGTGCTTATCCTGACGACTGGGTGACCTCTTACACCGGCCACTTCGTCATTGAGGCACAGAAGGCGGGATATACCATCCCGGCAGGCTTCATCAACAAGTGGACAGCCTACCAGCGCTCACAGGCCTCCGCCTGGAGATATCAACCGCAGTACCGTTATACTGCCAATGATCAGGCCTACAGGCTCTTCACCCTGGCTCTCGCCGGCTCACCGGACAAGGGAGCCATGAACCGCATGCGTGAGATAGCCGACCTGCCATCACTGTCACGCTGGTTTCTCGCAGCCGCCTATGCCACAACAGGACGACCTGAGGTGGCGCAGGGACTGATTGATGTCAGAAACCTCACCACAGAAGAGAACTTCAGGTACTATTACTATGGCAGTACCCTCAGGGACCAGTCGATCATACTCTATACCCTGACAACCCTGGGAAACAACTCTGAGGCTCTCGGGCTGCTGAAGGAGGTAGCCAGTGAGCTGAGTCAGGATCGCTGGTACAGCACCCAGACAACGGCATGGGGACTCTTTGCTTATATGAACTACAGCAGGAAGATGAAGGGCGACAACAGCAAGCCTCTGAAGATATCGATGGAGTACAACGGCAAGAGTGAGAAGATCACGGCAGCGGAGGGAGCAATACTCAGGAGCTTCACCCCAAAACCCACCAACACTCTTCTGATTGAGAACGAGAGTGATAAGCCGCTGTTCGTCACCTTTACCGAGCAGGGAGTGCCCGCAACAAGCGATATGACTGTAAAAGAGAACAATCTGACGATGAAGGTCGATTATACTGATATGGAACAGAATCCGGTTGATATATCAACGCTGGAGCAGGGTAGAAGCTTTATCATGTCTGTTGCCGTCACCAACACCACCTTCCGGCAGATCAGTAACCTTGCCCTTACGCAGATGGTACCGTCAGGATGGGAGATACAGAACACGCGTCTCTTCGAGGCGGCTATGCAGCTTAAGGAGAGCGGCTATGACTACCGCGACTTCCGTGACGACAGGGTATATACCTATTTCAGCCTTAAGTCCGGTGAGACCCGCAGGTTCTTCATCATCCTTACTGCCTCCTACCGCGGCACCTACAGCATGCCTGCCGTTGTCTGCGAGGCCATGTATGATGAGAGTGTCACAGCCCGCAGGCCGGGACGTGAGGTTATTGTCACTGCCGGCAAGTGAGGCAGGGTGATAGTCAATGGTAGTGGGCGAAGATAGCGGGCATTCACGGCGGCATGTGAAGAGGGATAATTATCTCCTCAGGAAAGCGAAAGGGAGTGCCGCACAACACACTCTGATGAACAAGATAGAATCACACGGCAGAAGGGCAAAAGGGAGTGCCCGCCACAGTTGCTGATGAACAAGGAAGATCCTCACAGCAGAAAGGTAAAGCAGAGTGACCAACCAAGAAGGTACATGAAGTGGGGTGGCCTGCTCCGCCAGCCGGTCAAACATAGTGACCCGCCCCGCAGGCCCATGAAGCTATGGCATAAAATAGTCATAGGTCTGGTTGTACTTTTTGTCATTTGTCTGCTTGCGGCGCCGATGCCCTCTTTCCATACACCGCTGTCGACGGTGGTTGAAGCTGCCGACGGCACCCTCCTGGGTGCGCGTGTGGCCGACGATGGCCAGTGGCGCTTTCCTCCTCCCGGCATGCTGCCGGAGAAGTATGTCACATGCCTCATCAACTACGAGGACAGGTATTTCCGCTGGCACCCCGGCATCAATCCCGTCGCTGTGATCAGGGCACTCACAGACAATATAAAAGCTGGTGAGACAGTCAGCGGCGGCAGCACCATAACAATGCAGGTGGCACGGCTGGCGCGCGGCAATCCCGAAAGAACATATGCCGGCAAAGCAATCGAGATGCTCTCTGCTCTTAAGCTTGAGCTGTTTCATTCCAAGAGAGCCATCCTTACCCTCTATGCTGCCAATGCTCCCTTCGGAGGCAATACTGTAGGGATAGAGGCTGCCGCCTGGCGTTACACCGGCAGGGGCACCGATGACATGACATGGGCTGAGGCCGCAACGCTGGCAGTCCTTCCCAACGCTCCCTCGCTCATCTATCCCGGCCGTAACTCAGACCAGCTGCATGATAAGAGAGACAGGCTTCTTATGTTGCTGGCCTCACGGGACATTATTGACAGTCTCACCTGCTCCCTGGCCATGGGGGAGCCCCTTCCCGGGGCTGCCCTGCCGATGCCCACCCTGGCTCCTCATCTCACCAGTCGCATGTGGCTTGATAGTCCCGGCAGCAGGGTAAGAACCACCGTCGATCCCCTGTTGCAACGAGAGGTCTCTGATCTTGTGAACAGGCACCAGTCTGTGCTGGAAGGCAATCTCATACATAACGCCGCCGCCGTGGTTGTTGAGGTGTCCACGGGCAACGTCGTTGCCTACGTGGGTAACAGCACCCTCCCTGACACCACCGGCAGGCACGGGCGCGATGTAGATATGATCATGGCGCCGCGCAGCACGGGCAGCATCATGAAGCCGTTCCTCTACGCGGCGCTGCTCTCCTCCGGCATGATGCTTCCCAACACCCTCATCCCCGACATACCTACCCGCTTCCAGGGCTTCCGTCCAGAGAACTTCGACTTCACCTACAGCGGCGCCGTGCCTGCCGGTGACGCGCTGGCCCGCTCACTGAACATACCTGCCGTGCGCATGCTGCAGATGCTTGAGGAGGAACGTTTCCTCGATCTCCTGCACCGCATAGGATTCACCACCTTTACCAGGCCCGCCTCCCACTATGGCCTCTCGCTCATCCTCGGCGGCGGCGAAGCCACCCTCTGGGAGCTGGCAGGAGCATATGCCTCCATGGCCAGAGTGCTGAAGGAGTCCAACACGGGCAAAGAGTACCATACGGAGCAGTGGCACATGCCATCGGTCCGTGAGATGAAAGAGGCAACCGTCACCCGCGACCCGTCACCGCCACTGTCGGCACCGGCTGTATGGCTGACATACGAAGCCCTGAAGAGGGTCAACAGGCCGGAGACGGAGACAGGATGGCAGTACTTCGGCAACGCTCCGGAGGTGGCATGGAAGACAGGCACAAGCTTCGGATTCCGTGATGCATGGGCCATAGGAACAACCCCATCACACGTTGTGGCAGTGTGGACAGGTAATGCCGACGGTGAGGGCAGGCCGGGACTGTCGGGCATATCATCCTCGGCTCCTCTCCTGTTTGACATCATCAGGCTCCTGCCAACGGTCACCGCATCATGGTTCACCCGTCCGGAAGAGGGTATGACAATCGCCGAAGTGTGTGCTGCCAGTGGCTACAGGGCAGGACCGGACTGCACCGAGAGACGTGAGGAATGGATACCGGAGGCTGGCCTGCGCAGCGACGCCTGCCCGTATCATACGATCATTAACCTTGACAAAACCGGTAAATTCAGGGTCAATAGCTCATGCTCCACACCAGGGGAGATGATATCATCTTCATGGTTTGTGCTGCCGCCGGCAATGGAATATTACTACCGCATGCACAACCCCTCCTACCACACTCTCCCTCCCTTCCTCGCGGGATGCACTGACGATATGCAGGTGCCCTCAATGGAGTTCATCTACCCTCCCCGTGATGCACGGATATTTATACCCCGCAGCCTCCAGGGACAGCTTATGTCAATGCTCCCCGAGATCGCCCACAGGAGAAGGAACGCAACGGTCTACTGGCACCTTGACAACAGGTACATCGGAATGACCCGGTTCGTACATCAGACTGAGGTGCAGGTGGGAGAGGGAGAGCATCTGATCACTGCCGTGGATGACGAAGGGATGACAATCTCGCGCAAGTTTTACTGTATCGGAACACTGTAATAGGCAAATCAGGAAAAAGGATTATTTTTACGTCCGCATAGCAACCTAACTTTAAGGAAAAGTGACAAGTCTCTCATCAGGAGGTTTCATAAAGCGTTTATTCTCCAATATCTCATTCAACAGATATAAGGAGGTGTTTGACAGGACAGGCTATGCTATCATGCTCATTGACAACGCTACCAGCAGGATCATAAAGGTAAACAGGGCCGCGGCAGTGCTGTTCGGCTACACCGACAAGGAGTTGGTGAAGATGACTCCTCTCGACCTCTCCACCGAATCGGATGAAGATGAGATGATCATCTCCGGAAAGACAGAAGACACGGTGACGCGGTCAGCCAGGTGCAAGGATGGCAGCATCATCATCATCAGGGTACAGACCAGCTACTCCGCAAAGTTCCATGTGAGCCTGATAAGCGACGTGACTGAAGAATACCGGTTACGGCGTACACTTGAGCTGAACGAGGAAAACCTCAGGGAGGCGCAACGCATTGGCCATTTCGGATGGTGGGAATACCGTCCGGAGACTGATAAATATGTAGGGTCAGAAGAGATATCAAGGATATTCACCGATGAGACGGGGAGTCTCTCCTTTAGCTATCAGGATAATATTTCATACACTCATCCCGAAGACCGGTCATACCTGATCTCTGCCTTAGAGGATGCTATGGAAAAGAAGAAGGAGTCGTTCTCTCTTTCTTACCGTATCATCACTCCAAAGGGCAAGGTTAAGACGGTTGCTGTCAACTCCAATGTCAAGTATGATGAAAGGGAAAGGTTGCTCTACCGGTATGGCACCTGTCAGGATATCACCGAGACGCAGAAGATAATGGACGATATGATTGCTGCGCGCCGGCAGGCAGAGGAGTCAGACAGGCTAAAGACCACATTCCTGGCTAACTTCAGTCATGAGATAAGGACACCTCTCAACGCCATGCTCGGGTTCCTGAACATACTCACTTCGATGGACACCACCGAGGAGGAGAAGTCGGAGATGGTAAAGCTGATCGAGGTCAACTCCCAGAGGCTGCTGAGGCTCATCAATGACATGATTGACATGTCGCGCATCGAGAGCAATAGCATGGAGATTAAATATACCAACGTTGACATAAATAATTTTGTCTCATCGATGGCTTCTTCTCTCAACTATGAGCTGGAAACGGCCGGCAAGAAAAATCTCATTCTCACACCTGTAATCGATAACACAAAACAGGCTGTTTACCAGTACATTGACGAGCTTCGGCTGAGTCAGATATTCAGTAACCTGGTGAGCAACGCCATCAAGTTCTCCGAAGAGGGTGAGATAAAATACGGATACCGCATCTCGCGCACTGAGAACAGGTATAAGATAACATATTTCGTCAGTGACACCGGTCAGGGTATCCGTCCGGAGAGGCTTG
This sequence comes from Bacteroidales bacterium, assembly GCA_034003345.1. GTDB lineage: Bacteria > Bacteroidota > Bacteroidia > Bacteroidales > VadinHA17 > SR-FBR-E99. Next base: position 2,867 of record JAVEYS010000067.1, on the reverse strand, counting down.
ATGATATTTTCCTGCCATTCGTACAGTACTGGAACGAGAATGTGCCAAAGGTTCAGGGGGCAGGACTGGGGCTGCCGATATGCAAGCGTCTCTCCGAGCTGATGAAGGGTCGCATCTGGGTGGAGTCACTGCCAGGTAAAGGAGCATCGTTTCTCTTCTCCTTCAACACTCCGGTGATGATCGAGTAAAAAATCCAAAAATTATTTATCTTTGTCCCCGCCCGGGACGTTAGCTCAGTTGGTTTAGCTTGTCCGCCCACCGGCGGATGCGCCAACTGGCGGAGTTCTCCGACTACTGGCGGATGACAGGCAAGGGTCATCAAAATATAACTTGCCATGATTAAGGGACGTTAGCTCAGTTGGTTTAGTCCGCCAACTGGCGGAGTTCTCCGACTACTGGCGGATGACAGGCAAGGGTCATCAAAATATAACTTGCCATGATTAAGGGACGTTAGCTCAGTTGGTTTAGTCCGCCAACTGGCGGATGACAGGCAAGGGTCATCAAAATATAACTTGCCATGATTAAGGGACGTTAGCTCAGTTGGTTTAGAGCGCTTGCTTGACAGGCAAGAGGTCACTGGTTCGATTCCAGTACGCCCCACGAAGATTTTCGCTGCTAATAATTTTCTGTCATGTTTTATGTATATGTGTTATACTCAAAAGAGTATGATAAATTTTACATAGGATTTACCTCGAACTTAGAAGCAAGGGTTGCTCATCATAACCATCCTAAAAACAAGGGTTGGACAGCCAGGTACCAGCCATGGGCTCAAGCCTACCATGAGAGTTTTGAGACCAAAGGAGAGGCTATGATCAGAGAAAAACAGCTTAAGTCCGCACAGGGCAGAAAATTCATCAGGTCAATTCTATCATCATTTTAGCTCAGTTGGTTTAGCTTGTCCGCCCACCGGCGGATGCGCCAGCTGGCGGAGTTCTCCGACTTATGGCGGAGTTCTCCGACTACTGGCGGATGACAGGCACGCGTCCGCCTCTGGCGGAAGAGGTCACTGGTTCGCTTGTCCGCCCACCGGCGGAATTCCAGTACGCCCCACGAAGATTTTCGCTGCTAATAATTTTCTGTCATGTTTTATGTATATGTGTTATACTCAAAAGAGTATGATAAATTTTACATAGGATTTACCTCGAACTTAGAAGCAAGGGTTGCTCATCATAACCATCCTAAAAACAAGGGTTGGACAGCCAGGTACCAGCCATGGGCTCAAGCCTACCATGAGAGTTTTGAGACCAAAGGAGAGGCTATGATCAGAGAAAAACAGCTTAAGTCCGCACAGGGCAGAAAATTCATCAGGTCAATTCTATCATCATTTTAGCTCAGTTGGTTTAGCTTGTCCGCCCACCGGCGGATGCGCCAGCTGGCGGAGTTCTCCGACTTATGGCGGAGTTCTCCGACTACTGGCGGATGACAGGCACGCGTCCGCCTCTGGCGGAAGAGGTCACTGGTTCGCTTGTCCGCCCACCGGCGGAATTCCAGTACGCCCCACGAAGATTTTCGCTGCTAATAATTTTCTGTCATGTTTTATGTATATGTGTTATACTCAATGGAGTATAACAGGATCAGCAACCTACAACTCTCCTAATTATTTACTGCAAGAAGCCAGGCATCGGGGTAGCGCGACTGCCTTGCTGATGCAAGCGCTGCATCAGCCTCTTCACCCGCAGCATACTTCCCGCAGGAGATACGATAATAACCTTTGGTTGTAGGGGGCAGAATAAGAATGTCAGCGTCAAAGATTAATGTATACTTTTCAGCCACCTGCTCAGCCTGTATGACATCAGTGAAGCTGCCGACTATCAGGTAATAGGATGCAGGTAATTTGTTCAAGTATTTTGTGTTGGTAAGATCATGAATGACGGAGTCATTAGGAGACGCTGCCACAGGATCTGAGCTTGCCGCAGAGACAGAGTAAGAACCGTCAGCTCCATTTTCATCCGATTGAACGATGCTGACCCAGAAATAGACAATTAAAAAGAGCAAACCACTTATCAGGGCAAATTTCTTCATATGAATTCTACTTGATCCTGACATATAAACACAATAACACATCATGAAGTTTATTTCACTTCATAATTAATGCGTTAGAACCGTATCAAATTTACATCATCACTGGGGCGATGTCAATTTATTTTTTCAACATATCTAATAATCAACCCTCTGTAACGAGCCCTGAATATATCCTCTGTTACTATAATAATACTGCTTTTTTTCTTCCATAATAGATATCTTTACATGTGATGACGCTTATAATGAGGCGACAAAAGATATTCTGCCGGAGATGGCGGCCATTAGTACTGCTGGCCCTTTTCATTGTGTCTCCGGCAACAATCCGCTACCTGCATGCCCAGACTTTCCCTTTCAGGGAATATACCTCTGATGACGGGCTGCCCCAGACACAATCGATGGACGTGATGCAGGACAGCAGAGGTTATCTGTGGATACCCACCAGGAACGGACTGGCGCGATTTGACGGCGAGGGGTTTGTCTCCTACCTGCGCAAGGACGGGCTGCCATCAAACATGATTACCAGGGTGATTGAAGACAGGTCAGGCACCATCTGGGTTGTCACGATGAACGGGATGGCCAGATTCAACGGCACAAGATTCATAAGTTACCCCTTCCCGGACTCCCTGAAGATAAAAAATGTGGACATGGGTTCACTAAGCTATGATTCAACCTCGTTTTATCTAAGAGCCTCCATAAACTATAATGAGTTTGCCGTAATTAAATTTGAGAACGGCAAGTATTATAATCTATCAGAAAAATATCCGGTGCTTAAACATCGGAGCTTCAACCCGGCTGCTGTAGGTCCGGGCGACTCGATACTTTATCTGCTGGACGTCAACCATGAT
>JAVEYS010000066.1:0-15118 GCA_034003345.1 Bacteroidales bacterium | reverse complement strand
CTGAAAAACCTCCTGCATCGGAATAATAAACTGCAGTGGCATTCGGGGCTGTGGTAACCACGTTCATATTTGCAGAAGCCTGGCCGAAAGGAGCCGTATTATTTATCCTGACTCTGCAAATCCGTGTACCATAACCCGTGCCTGAGATCTGTGAGCAATCGGCCTGGTTCGCAGGAATAGTTCCTGACGTTGCTCTCCATGATGTGGTTCCGCCAATTAACGAAGCTGGAAGCTGGATGGAGTTGGTCAGGTCTGAATACCCCGGGACTATTTCAACTGCTATGGAACCACCGTTCACAACTGCCGAATTAAATGAGATCTTGTACTGACCCCAGGAATAATAGAAGGTTCCGCTTGTGGCCCTGACATATATATCGACCTCCAGATTGTTGGCATCGATAAGCGTGTCATTTCTGAGCGTGACCTCACAAGTTTGAGAATATCCCTGCAGCGCATTAAACAAAAGAGCTGCGGAGAGAATCAGTCTCAGCATTTTCTTCAGGCCAACTTTTCTTTTGCCCATATCATTTTGCTTTTCGTTCTGATATGATTTCATCATTTTCCTATTTAAATCCTATTCGAGGGGAGCTAAGGGTGTATTCATCCCGGCACCTCTTTTATTGTTGTTAAAAACCATTGCAAGATCGAAGCCATCAACAAAGCCATCACCGTTGATGTCTGACAACTGACAACCATATGCTCCAAGCTTGTTGTTGTTAAACGTTATAGCCAGGTCAAATCCATCAACATATTGGTCCGAGTTGGTATCTCCGGAATAAATGCAGTAAACGCTTCCTGTGAGCAGGAGGTTATTTCCCCATGCCCTGCTGACTGCATCAGTGAAATTGTAATTTATTACAGTAGCAGAAAAAGATGTGCTCTGACTCCAAGTCTCCACATGATTTCTGTGTTTAATTACTATATATCGGTTTCCGGTTATGTCTCCCGGGACGGAGTTAATGTTTACCGTTCCGTCAGTATTCACAGGTATTCCATGTCCGGTATATACAACAGAATAAGGAGCCGTGACATCACGAATCTCAACAGACAGGGTGTCAGCTGTTGTTCCTGGGAAAAGATCATAAGAGCTTTCACCGTCATCACTGTCCTGGACCTTAACCAGTCCATTGGCATTGTTATATAGGCCCTCAAGGAAGAGTGTAATATTCAGGGTCTTCGTATCCTGCCCTATAGGCAATGATGACGGTGCTCCGTCTCCGCAGCTATTATGTGCAAAGACGGATAAGGTGCCCGAGGTTGCCAATGCTGAAAAGTCAAGGGTTACACTGTTACCTGATCCGTAAATATCCACTCCGTCACCGCTGTAGTTCCATATATAGGTCGAGGCTGCAGATATCGGGTCAACCGAATATACCACTCCGGTTGTGCCGGGCGTAAAGGCTGTCGGTCCGGAAATAGGGCCGGCGGCCCCTGGTAAGGCGTTGACAGTGACAGGACTGGTGGTGCTGGTACATCCTATGGTTGACTCGGTGAAAGTGAAGGTGGCCTGGCCTGCAGATATACCAGTCACCAACCCTGCATTGGTGACTGTTGCAACTGAAGTATTATTGCTTGCCCAGGTGCCGCCGCTAGCAGGAGCCAGCGTTGTTGTTGCCCCGGCACATATAGTGCTGCTGCCTGTGATGCTGACAGCAACCGTGGCGTTAACTATCACTGCCTCTCCAGTCATAGTTCTCGGACCGACTGCATTGTTGCCTGTGATGGTGTAGGTACCTGCCGGCCTTATTCCGAATGTCAATGCAGACCCGGTTCCGTCAAGCTGTGTAACTGTTATTTCATCGCGATAAAGAGTATACGTAACGTTCAACTCCGAACCGGAGAGACCCACTTCACGTCCATTGTTCTCAGTACAATATGACCCGCTCCCCGTGACGTTGAACGCTGCAGGAAGGGTAGGATTCAGCAGTGGATTGCCGTCAACAATGGCATCAACTTCGGGGGTTACATAAAGAGGTGTGCTGGTGCCGCTGATATAAGTATATACTATTGTCGGATAAAAAGGTGAATCTGCCGTACCCGAAGTGAACTCAAGATTGGCATAGGAATTAGGAGCAAAATCCACCGTACTGGTGATTACAAAATGGGTAAGGAGAGTACCGTAGCCTGTTGAAGATATTTCTGTTCCTGAGCCGGCACCGGGTGGTACCGGTGGTACACTGTTGGCCGCAAGCCTGATAAGAGCCTGTCCCGGATAATCGGCCAGCGTAGTGACAACATCAGGTGCATTGACAAACAGCTGATCAGGATCCAGTTCCGATTCTGAATTGTCAATCGTGACAGTCAGAGTACCTCCGTTAAATATAGAGGAGTTCAGCAGTAAACCGATCTGACAGCCCGCAAACTCAAACGTCTGAGTGTTGTCATCATCAATAAGGTAGAGGTCAAACTCCAGTATGTTCGTCGTCGCCGTTCGTTGCGTCACGTTCCTCACTGACAACACAAAATCCTCAACATTAGCATAAGCAGAAGTTCCTGACAGGGCCATAAGCAACAGCAGCATGGTACCTGTCTTCAGATTGATTAGTCTTTTCATAATCAACTTCAGTATTATGAATTATTCAAATTCAATTGTGATTTCTACCAGGATTTACTCAATTCCAATTGTCCGGTTTGAATTGCAAAACGGATAGTTATATTATTGTAAACCTGATCGTTAATAAATCATCCCGATTGATCCTTGATACACCTTCGTTCCGTCAGTCACACTGACTTCTCCGATGTAGAGGGCCTGAAAAAAAAGTGCCAGGCTCCCCGTAAAGAGCTGGGCACATATTATTCGCAAAAAGATGCAGAAGCCCCTCTGTCATTAAAACAGAAGTTCAATAAGAATAAAATTATGCTCAGCCTTTAAAAACAAGTCTAAAATTAAGAATAAAGAACCATACAAAATATAATATTTGACAAAAGAGCGGTTCAGATAGACCAAAACAACCCTGTCTACGATAAAACTACCGGAAGAGTTTCTGACACACAACCCTTTTACAACTTTTCATTTTTTAATCAACAACAATTGCTTTTTCAAATCTTTGAAAGTATTTTTAGCATCTGCAGAGGGGATAACATTCCAGCCTCGACAAATTATTGTTAATCATAATTATAGAGCCATGACAAAAGGACTCGTTACAAAGAAAAGCGCAAAGAAAGAGCCGACCAAGAGCCTGAAGGAGAAGCGTAAAGAGAAAAAGGAAAAGAAAAGCGGCAAATAGCATACCCCGGCAGAGGCACCCTGCTGATCATCTGCCGATGACATCCGGTTCATTTCCGGGCAATCTGCAAGTAAACTGCTGACAGCCTCAGAACATCGCCGGGTGCAGTATGGGCAGTCAGGCAGTCTGCGGATTGCCGGCAATCTCAAGGCAGTTGTGTAGTTTTTGGGCAGCCGGGTGTACTTAGACCAGTATCAGGGCAGCCGTGTGATTTTAGTGCTTTTGATGAACTTCAGACAGCCGGCAATCTCTGGGCAACCGACCCGGCAGTCTCCGAACAGCCGGTAATCTCATGGCAGCCGAGCCGGGCAGTTGGATAGACCCCGGACAATCTCCGGGTGTTTATAGTGTGCTTTTTATTTTGTAATTATGACCTGTGACCGGCTATGGTGATAAGGAGTTATTTTATTTCCCTCATTTGACACAATATTAAACAGCCTCTCAGGTTGTATTTTTCGACGTTTTATTAACTTCGTATCCCGGCCTTTAATGATACCGCAGGAACCAAATGAACAAACAATTTCATAAGTCGCCGTTCCCCTGGACATCTGTGATCATTCTCATGTTCACTGCAGTCGTGCTTACTGCTGTCTTAATAATCTATTCCTCGGGCCAGAAGCAAAGGATCCTCAATGATGCGGTCACAGAGATGGAGTCCATCGTAAACCTCAAGGCTGATCAGGTCTCCGACTGGAAGAAAGAAAGGCTCAATGACGCCAGGCTTATACATGAAAACATCACACTGGTTGAACATATTGATGCCATGTTCATCAGGGACAATGCCCTATGGGAAAAATCGAGGCTCATTCAACTGCTGAACACCCTGATAGAAAATTACGACTTTGGAGGAGCGGTACTGGTTGATGCAGGAGGTAACCCCGGCATTGCAGTTCCTCCTTCCGAAGCAGTGATTGGTGATTTTCTCAGGGCGAACATCACCAAAGCTATTTCCAACCCGGAAATAACGATGACCGATTTCCACACAGTCTCCATTATTAGCTACATGCATCTTGATCTGCTCATTCCCATGAGGATGCCCCATGAGGGTGACACAGTCATTGCAGGAGTACTGGTAATGCGCCTTGATCCCGAGAAAGAACTCTTTCCTATGCTCTCATCATGGCCTACGCCAGGGAGTACCTCTGAATGTATCCTCTTCCGTTTCGAAGGCGATTCTGTGATATACCTCAACGGCTCCAGACTGGCAGGTCATGACGGACCTGTCACCCTCGCCGCGGGCGAGATGGAGCTCAGCGCAATAAACCCGCCTCCAAAGCAAAAAGAGGCGAGATTATATACTGATTACACCGGCACCCAGGTAGTTGCCGCCGTTAAAAAGATACCGGGAACCAACTGGTTCCTGATCGCCAAGAAGGAGGCACCAGAGATACTGGAACGGTTCACGAAGGAGATTGCCATTATATGGGTCATTATGGGCCTTGTATATCTAGCCCTGGCAAGCATAGCCTACCTGATAATAAAATTCAGCAGGGCACGCCATATCCGTGAGAGACAACAGGAAGACCTGAACCGGCAGGCTATCATGAAGCACTTCGACTTTGTGATGAAGCATGGGAATGATATCATCTTGTTGATGGATGGCGACCTTAACATCATAGAAGCAAATGAACGAGCCCAGGCTGCATACGGCTACTCACGCGATAAGCTCATAGGAATGAATATCGCGGATATACGTACTCCGGATGAAGCGCCTCTGCTCACCGACCATGTCAGGCAGCTCAATGAACAGGGCTCATCATATATAGAAACCGTACACCAGCGTAGTGACGGAACCTGCTTTCCGGTTGAGATCAGCGCCTATAATGTAGAGGTTGACGGAGTGCGTTTCTATCAGAGCATCGGACGTGATATCACAGATAGAAAGCGCACTGAAGATGAGATGCGCGAAAGCAACAAGAAGCTGAGCACTATCATCAATAACCTCCGCGGCGTTGTCTTCCGCTGTAATAATGACGCCAACTGGACCATGCAATACATCTCCGACGGTATATATGAGCTGGCGGGTTACCTTCCCAATGAATTCATAAACAATAAGATAAGAACATACGGATCTGTTATTGACCCCGAGGATGTGTCAATGGTTTGGGAGGCGATTCACAATGCCCTCAGCACCGGATACCTGTATACAATTGAATACCGTATCATCACCTCATCAGGAAATACGAAGTGGGTCTGGGAGAGGGGACGCGGATACTATGAGAGCGATAAGCTAATAGCCCTCGAGGGGTTCATCTCAGATATAACGGAGAGAAAGAGGATTGAGGAGGAGCTTATCAGAGCGAAGGAGAAGGCAGAACAGAGCGACAGGCTGAAGACCGCCTTTCTGCATAATATTTCCCATGAGATACGCACCCCGATGAACGCCATAGTAGGGTTCACCACCCTGCTTGATTCTTCTGACATAACCGACGAAAGCAGGAGGCAGTACATAGATATAATATATCAGTCGAGCAACCAGCTTCTGTCAATCATCACCGATATTGTCGATATCTCCAATATTGAAACGGGACAGGTAAAGGTTAGCCGGGCAACCGTTAACCTTAACAATCTTATCAGGAATCTCTATGACCAGTACCGTCTCCGCGCCGAGCAGCAGGACCTCGTTATGAATTTCACCACTCACCTTGATGACAGCGAGGCACTGGTTCTTACCGACGAGACCAAGGTGATACAGGTATTTTCCAACCTGCTCAATAATGCACTGAGATTCACGCGCGAGGGCAGGATTGAGCTGGGGTACGTCATCAGGGGCGAGATGGTTGAGTTCTTCGTGTTGGATACAGGCATAGGCATTGCTCCGGAGAACCACGAGAAGGTCTTTGAGCGTTTCTTCCAGGTTGAGGGGCCCAGTTCCAAACAGTATAGCGGTACCGGTCTCGGCCTGTCTATTTCGAAAGCCTATGTCGAGCTTCTTGGAGGAACGATCTGGGTGCGATCCAATACCGGAGAAGGGTCACTCTTCTGCTTCTCTATCCCTTTTAAAAAGGCACAGGAAGAGAAGGCCACACCCAAAAAGGCAAAAAGTACTCAAAAAGAGTAATCCGGATCTATTTCCCCTCTTTTCTGATCACCAGACCCAGCTCGTCAAGCTGCTCCTGTCTAATTGTTGCCGGAGTATCTATCATCACGTCGCGTGCCTGGTTGTTTTTCGGGAAGGCGATATAGTCCCTGATCGTATCCGATCCGCCCATGATTGCCGTCCACCTGTCGAAGCCGAAGGCTATCCCGCCGTGGGGCGGTGCACCGTACCTGAAGGCATTAAGCAGGAATCCGAACTGCTTCTGTGCCTCCTCCTCTGTAAAGCCCAGAGTACGGAACATCAGTGACTGGATCTCACTATTATGGCTACGTATTGACCCGCCGCCTATCTCTGTGCCGTTGATGACTAGGTCATAGGCATTGGCATGCACCCTGCCGGGATCACTCTCCATATACTGAATGTCTTCCGGCTTTGGAGCTGTAAAGGGATGGTGCTTGGCATACCATCGTCCTGTCTCCTCATCCCATTCCAGCAGTGGGAAATCAATCACCCAGAGCGGGGCATAGACTGAGCTATCGAGGAGGCCAAGCTGTCTGCCCATCTCCAGTCGCAGCTCACCAAGGGCTGTGAGGGTCTTCTCCCTCTCCCCTGCCAGCATCAGTACCAGATCACCTGCAGCAGCACCGGTCAGAGCGGCAATTTTCAACAGATCATCAGCGTTGTAGAATTTATCTGCTGATGACTTCATGGTTCCGTCGGCCTCAATCCGTGCCCATACGAGTCCTTTTGCCCCTATCTGCGGCCGCCTGACAAAATCCGTCAGTGCGTCAAGCTGCTTGCGCGAATAGCCCGCACACCCGGTAGCGGCAACAGCACCTATATATTCTGCATTGTCAAAAGGTGGAAAATTTCTTCCCCTGACAGAGGCCGTGATCTCCGTGATACACATCCCGAACCTGATATCAGGCTTGTCTGTGCCGTAACGGGTTATGGCCTCCTCATAAGGCATGCGCGGAAACTTTTCTTCAAACTCCAGTCCTTTGATCTCACGGAAGAGATGGCGTGCCAGCCCCTCGAACATATTCAGTATGTCATCCTGATGGATGAATGACATCTCGCAGTCTATCTGCGTGAACTCAGGCTGGCGGTCAGCACGAAGATCCTCATCGCGGAAGCATTTTACTATCTGAAAGTACTTATCGAACCCGGCAACCATCAGTAACTGCTTGAATGTCTGAGGACTCTGTGGTAGGGCGTAAAATTCTCCATTGTGAAGGCGCGAAGGGACTACGAAGTCACGTGCTCCCTCAGGTGTTGACTTGATAAGCACAGGCGTCTCCACCTCAATGAAGCCCTGTCCGTCAAGGTAACGACGTACTTCCTGTGCCATTTTATGCCTCAGAATGATATTCGACCGCACGTTCTTCCGGCGCAGGTCGAGATACCGGTATTTCATGCGCAGCTCATCGCCGCCGTCAGTGTTCTCTTCAATAGTGAAAGGAGGCACATCCGAGGTGTTCAGCACCGTGATATCTTCTGTCGTAATCTCAATCTCACCAGTAGGGAGTTTTAAATTTTTTGAGCTTCGCTCGGTGACAAGACCTGACACCTGCACAACGAACTCGCGTCCCAGTTTCCTGGCCTGCATGCATAACGCCGCATTCGTCTCCATGTTGAAAACCAACTGTGTGATGCCATAACGGTCACGGAGATCTACAAAGGTCATTCCTCCCAGATCCCTTGACCGCTGTACCCAACCTGACAAAGTTACTTTCTCTCCTTTATTGCTGATTGACAGCTCGCCACATGTGTGTGTCCTGTACATTTCTGATTTTTTGAGGTAACAAAAATAAGCTATTATCGGTAATAAACGGTAATAACTATGCGATGACTTCTCGTTCATTTTTTCTAAACTTGTGATAGCTTTGCAAGCTATTTCAATGGTCATGACAACAAGCCTGAAGACAAAGACAGCAAGACTTTCCGTGATGTCAAACAGCCTGCTAATCATCATGAAGCTGGCGGTAGGGATCCTTGGCAATTCTGTAAGTATTCTCTCGGAAGCCATCCACTCCTCAATAGACCTGATAGCAGCAATCATTGCCTTCTTTGCAGTTAAGATCTCAGGAACACCGGCTGATGAGAGACATCCTTTCGGCCACGGGAAAGTTGAGAATGTCTCAGGGGTCATTGAGGCGCTGCTGATTTTTGTAGCATCGGCATGGATCATTTATGAGGCTGTTGGCAAGCTTCTCCATCCGGAGAAGCCCGGAGTGCTTGGCCTCGGCATACTGGTAATGGCTATCTCGGCAGTGATAAACGCTTTCGTCTCAAAGAGGCTGTATAAAGTAGCCAGGGAAACTGACTCCGTAGCGCTCGAGGCTGATGCCCTTCACCTTAAGACCGATGTGATAACCTCCGCCGGTGTAGCCATTGGACTGGCGCTTATGTGGCTTACCGGCTGGCATATCCTTGACCCGGTCATTGCGCTTATCGTTGCCTTGATTATTATATATGAGTCATGGATGCTTCTCCGGAAAGCATTCTCGCCCTTGCTTGACACAGCACTGTCTGACAGTGAGTTAGAGAAGATTAAAGGCATCCTTAAGGAGATGAACGTTGACTATCATGATCTGCGTACCAGGGCTGCAGGGAACCAGAGGTTCGTGGAATTCCATCTCAATGCACCGGCACAGGAGACCATTGAAACCATCCACCAGAAGTGTGACATCATAGAAGAAAGACTGGCGAAAGAATTCATGAGTATAAGAGTGATAATCCATCCTGAACCCAAAGACTGATATCATGGAGACAGGAAGTGATGAATACTATATGCATCTGGCCCTGGCCGAGGCGGCTAAGGCTGCCGATCGTGACGAGGTGCCTGTCGGCGCAGTGATAGTTGCGGGGAAGAGCATTATCGCCCGTGCACATAATCTCACTGAGACACTCAATGATCCTACAGCTCATGCCGAGATGCAGGCAATCACAGCGGCTACAGCATACCTCGGCGGTAAATACCTGACCGGTTGTACCATATACATAACCGTAGAACCCTGTGTAATGTGTGCCGGAGCACTGGCATGGAGCCAGATCCCGCGGGTGGTTTATGGAGCTCCGGACCCGAAAAGGGGATATTCAACCATCGGTGCCGATATACTCCATCCCAAAACAGAAGTGCGAACAGGAGTCCTCGCCGGAGAGTGTTCTGAATTGATGAAAAAATTCTTCCGGAAAAAGAGAGAGTGAGCCCCTGATTTCCCTGAATAAAATTGAAAAAAAAATCTTAGGTTTGTTCAAAATAGTGTAGTAATGACTCTTGACAACGGCAAAAATATAGTTAAGCTGAGGCTTATCGGTTTTATCTCGACACTGATATATGTCCTCTATGTTTTTCTGGCCTATTTTCCCAGGATATTCAGGAATATATTAACCGAAAAAAACGTTACAATAATTACTGTGGCGGTTACCTTCATCTTCCTGATTTTTCTCTTCTGGCCTGTTTTAATGAGATACCGGTATATCTGGTTTTCTGCCGACGAAAGAACTATCAGTCTCAGATGGTACAAAATCGGTTTAATGACCGGGGAAAGTAAAAGCATCGAGATCCAGACAGACAGGTTCGCAGGCTATGATATCAAAAAGAAGGGTTTTGGATTATACCACTATCTCACACTTTACCAGCATGTACAAGGCAAAAAAGCAGCATACAGCCCGGTCAGCATAACGGCTCTCTCAAAAACTCAGAGGTCTAAAATATCTGATGCCCTTAATGTCTATGTTTCTGCCACTTAGCCCGCCTTCTCCAAAACATGAGCAAAATCATTTTTCATGACTGAAGGTTAAGTAACCTTTGGGAACAATTTGATTTTAAATAATTTCATTAACATCTAAAATATAAATTGAAATGAAAGTAAGTACGATTCTGGCTGAACTCGAGAAGAAACATCCGGGTGAAGTCGAGTATCATCAGGCCGTAAAAGAAGTCCTTGAATCCATCGAGGAGGTCTACAATGAGAATCCCAGGTTTGCCAAGGCTGGAATTCTCCAGAGGATCGTTGAGCCTGATCGGATATTAACATTCAAGGTACCCTGGATGGACGATCAGGGCAATGTTCAGGTCAACCTCGGTTACCGGGTGCAGTTCAATAACGCCATAGGTCCTTACAAAGGTGGTCTCCGTTTCCACCCGACCGTCAACCTGTCAATCCTGAAATTTCTCGGCTTCGAGCAGATCTTCAAGAACTCTCTGACCACTCTTCCCATGGGTGGTGGCAAGGGAGGATCTGATTTTGATCCGAAAGGCAAGTCAGACAATGAAGTGATGCGCTTCTGCCAGTCGTTTATGCTTGAGCTCTGGAAAGTGATTGGTCCCGAGACTGATGTTCCTGCAGGAGACATAGGTGTTGGTGGCCGTGAGATAGGCTTCCTTTACGGTATGTACAAGAAACTTGCATGTGAGCATACCGGCGTGCTTACAGGTAAAGGTCTGAACTGGGGAGGATCACTCGTTCGTCCTGAGGCTACCGGCTTTGGAGGTATCTATTTTACCCGGGAAATGCTCGCAACCAGGAAGGACACGATTAAAGGTAAAAAAATCGCTATCTCCGGTTTCGGTAACGTAGCATGGGGAGCTGCCCTTAAGGCAACTGAGCTGGGGGGAATTGTTGTAACAATCTCAGGACCTGACGGTTATATTCATGACCCTGCAGGAATTAAGGGCGAGAAAATAGATTATATGCTTAATCTGCGCTCTTCAAATCAGGATATTGTTGAGCCATATGCAAAAGAGTTTAAGGGATCAACATTTATAAGCGGAAAGAAACCATGGGAAGTTAAGGTTGACATTGCTCTGCCATGTGCAACCCAGAATGAGCTGAACGGTGATGACGCAAAGAAACTGGTTAAGAACGGTGTTATTCTTGTTGCCGAGGTTTCAAACATGGGTTGTACTCCTGAGGCTATTGCAGAGTTTCAGAAAAACAAAGTGCTCTTTGCTCCTGGCAAGGCTGTCAATGCCGGCGGCGTAGCCACCTCAGGACTTGAGATGACACAAAATGCCATGAAACTTAACTGGAACAGGTCGGAGGTTGATGAGAAGCTCAACTCGATCATGACCAATATCCATGCTGCATGTGTCAAGCACGGCACACGCAAAGACGGATATGTTGACTATGTTAAGGGCGCCAACATAGCAGGTTTTCTGAAGGTTGCAAATGCAATGCTGGATCAGGGACTGATCTAGATTGATTCAGGATACATACTGATTATGATGCAAAGGCAGGTCTGCGGACCTGCCTTTGTCTATATATATATAAAGACCACTCAACCAGTGCCGGGATTTAAACATATCCCTAAATGCATACATACCTTATCTCTCCTATTATGCTCGGATGTGGTAGACGTTGCCAGGGCAGGGAGTAATTATGCCTGCCAGTTCCATCTGCAATAGTACTGCTGAGAGTTTACATACAGGTATATCAAGAATCCGTGCCAGTATGTCTATGGTCAGATCGCCTTCGCTTCTGAGCGTCTCATAAATCTTCTTCTCATTGCCGGTCATTGTGGCGAAGAGTGCTGTCTGCACCGGTGCCGTCAATGCAGCAGGCTTCCATCCGAGGAGATACGCTATGTCTTCACTTTTCTCAACAAGTGCTGCCTTATTGCATCTGATCAGGGCGTTGCACCCGGCTGACCATTCGTCTCCCGGGCGGCCCGGCACAGCCATCACATCGCGATTGTATGAGGCGGCTATATCAGCCGTGATCAACGCTCCGCCTCTTACGCCAGACTCAATGATCAGCGTAGCATCGGATAGCCCTGCGATGATGCGGTTGCGTTTGATAAAGTTGTTTCTCTCCGGCAGTGTTGAGGATGAGAAATCTGTTATATGACCGCCGTTATCAAGCATAGCACTGGCCACACCTGCATGGACTGACGGGTATATTGTCTTCAAGCCGTGACCAAACACTGCTACCGTAGGCAAACCACATGCAAGGGCAGCTTTATGTGCTGTGATATCTATACCGTAAGCGAGTCCACTCACTATCAGCAGATGAGGGAATTGTGCCGCCAGCCCGGCCACTATCTTCTGACACAGAGCCCTTCCGTTCTGGGTGGCATGACGCGTTCCTACTATGCTTAGTATCATGGGAGCATTGATATCTGCCCTGCCCCTGAAGAAAAAGGTTACCGGCGAGTCCTCACACTGCCGTAGCCGAACAGGATAGTCATCATCAAGATAAAAGTAGACCCTGATGCCATGCTTTTCAACAAACTCGGCCTCCCGCTTCGCTGCGTCAAGGTAACCATGGTCTTTAACAGCTGAAGCAAGAGCCTCTCCCACTCCGGGTATACGGATCAGGCTGCGGTGTGATTCCATGAAGACAGCCTCAACGCTGCCGGCATATGACACAAGTTTGCGGGCAGTGATATCACCCACACCCGGAATCATGCCAAGGGCAAGCTTGTAAACAAGTGGTAATGATGACATTTAAAATTTTGTTAGCGAGACCTAGTAAATTTAAAACGAATTGTGAAGAAATGCAAGAGGACTGGGGTCATTAATTGTTTTGCATTAACGGGGTCCTGTCGGAGCGAAGCGAAGATCCTCGACTGTAAAGCTGGGACGGTCATGCGGGCTGAAGGTCAGGGGATTGTTTTCGCAGGTTAGTGAGAGTAGGTCAAGACGTTGTACGCTGAGTTTCACTGTCATTTGAAGGACAGGTCAGTGTCACTCTCTTTTAACCCGGTGTTACTTGTGTGGTTAAAACAATTAATTTTGCATCATGCAGATAATTGATACTCATAACCACATCTATTTGCCTGAGTTTGACCCTGACCGCGACGAGGTGGTCAAGAGGTCTGTCTCCGCAGGGGTTTGCAGGATAATGATGCCTAACATAGATTCATCAACGGTTGCACCACTGCTCGCCGCTGAAGAGTCATACCCCGATATCTGCCTGCCTATGATGGGGCTCCACCCTACCTCTGTTAAGGAGAATTACGCCAGCGAGCTCAGAGCGGTTGAAAAATGCCTCAGTGAGCATAAGTATTACGGTATAGGCGAGACTGGTATTGACCTCTACTGGGACAAGACATTTTTCGGAGAACAGAAAACCTCATTCAGGCGTCATCTTGAGCTTGCTGAAGAATACTCCCTGCCTGTGGTAATCCATGCCCGTGAGGCGCTGGATGAGATAATCCTGGAGATCAGTTCATTCGGCATCGGACGTGTGACCGGTGTCTTTCATGCCTTCCCGGGCAATGCCGCCGAGGCACGTAAAGTTACGGCAATGGGATTTATGATTGGTATAGGCGGTGTGGTGACCTTCCGTAACGGACTGCAAAGTGAAGCTGCCATTGAGGCAGGAATAGACAATATCCTTCTTGAGACTGACGCACCCTACCTGGCTCCGGTGCCTCACAGGGGAAAGAGAAACGAGAGCAGTTACCTGGTACTGGTGATCAACAAGCTTTCAGAAGTACTGGCCATCTCCCCTGACGAGGTTGCCGACAGGTCTTATACCAATGCCAGAAGACTCTTTAAGTTGTAAATGATGGAAAAAAACAGATCTATACTCATTATTTATACCGGCGGCACCATTGGCATGGTCAATGATCCTGTCTCAGGGGCTCTTGTGCCTATTGATTTCAAGCACATTTCAGACCAGGTGCCCGAGTTACGCCGCTTTGGCTACACCATGGAGACAGTGACCTTTGATCCTGTCATTGACTCCTCAGATGTTAGTCCTGACACCTGGGTAAGTATAGCTGAGACCATCAGTGATAACTATGACAGGTTTGACGGCTTTGTTGTTCTGCACGGCACTGACACGATGGCTTTTTCAGCCTCAGCCCTCAGTTTCATGCTTCAGGGTCTTGAGAAGCCCGTTATCTTTACCGGTGCACAACTGCCTATCGGTGTTCTCCGGACAGACGGCAAGGAAAACCTCATCACTGCCATTGAGATAGCTGCCGCCCGCGAGAACGGGCTGCCGGTCGTTCCTGAGGTATGCGTCTATTTTGAGAACAGACTGTTACGTGGAAACAGAACCGTAAAATACAGTTCCGAGCATTTCAACGCCTTCGCCTCTCCTAATCTGCCACCGCTGGCAGAGGCGGGACTGCAAATACGTTATAACTATAATATTATAAGATACCCCACAGTCAGGCAGCATCTTACTATCCTGAAAACTTTTGATACCGGGGTAGCTGTGTTAAGACTCTTTCCCGGCATCAGGAAAGAGACGGTGCATGCCATATTAGGGTCTGCCGGGATACGTGGACTCATTCTTGAGACCTATGGTACGGGCAATGCGCCAACCGAAGAGTGGTTCCTTAATGAGCTGCGTTCTTTCATTGAGGAGGGCGGCCTTGTTCTCAATGTTACACAATGCCAGGCCGGCGGAGTGGAGATGGGCCTTTACGAGACTTCGACAGCCTTGATGAGCGCAGGTATCATCAGTGGCAATGACATCACCACTGAGGCTGCTGTCACCAAGATGATGATACTCCTTGGCAGCGGCATGTCAGATGACATTATCAGGGCCAGACTGACAAAGTCTCTTTGTGGTGAAATGAGCTGAGATAATTGCTGTCACAATTATTTTTGTAAATTGCGCCGTTTTTCGGAGAGGTGCAGGAGTGGTTGAACTGGCTCGCCTGGAAAGCGAGTGTACCTCAAAAGGGTACCGGGGGTTCGAATCCCTTCCTCTCCGCAACTAATAACTGACCCTCCGCCAGATGGCGGAGGGTTTTTTATTTTGCCGAAGACACGTCAAAAGCTCGCTTTTGTTAGTGGCGGAGGTGAAATAAAAAGGTCCCGAAGGGTCAGTTATTAGTTGCTGGTACTCCCAATAGGGATCACGATCCCGCACAGCGGGAGAGT
>JAVEYS010000065.1:0-15900 GCA_034003345.1 Bacteroidales bacterium | reverse complement strand
CTTTGCTACCTGTTCACTGAATGTATCATCATTGAAGATTCGCTCAAGATCATCTGCACCCGGAATTCCGGCCTCCCGGATGATGGAGAGCAGTAATGAGCGAATATCCCCTGAGTTCTCACTCACCCCCACAAATCTGAATATTACCTTCCCATTGTCTTTTTGCTCTGCATTATCAATGGCTTTGGCAATAAGGGCTGATTTGCCCATTCCCGACTCGCCGAAAACAACCAGAGGTGCGGTTGACACGGATTGAATATACTCATCAATACTCTCCAGTACATTCTCCCTTCCTATAAATACTCTGAGCTTCTCCTCCTTAAACACCTGGTTCTCAGTGCATACTTTCAGTACGTCACTTATCCCGTTCATTGTGTTAATCTGTCTGCTGACTGATTCCATCAGGAAATTGAGTACTGCTGCAGTAAAGAGGGGGAGGTAATGTTCATCAACCCTGGCTGGCGTAACAAGCCGGGTCTCAAGTTCAATTGTGTTTTTTGATAAGAGCGTGCGGCGCAGGTTTGATTTGAAGCGATTGACCATTTCATCATCCGGGTCATGCCAGAGAGAACCCTCTTTTCCCATATTCTTTATGATGATCTCCCTTATAAACCCGTAAACGTATTCAATATCCAGCGTGCAATCTTTGCCGGCAGCTTCCTTTTTACTCCTGTTGCTGCCTGTTGCATCGAGGTATGAAAACACCCCGTTGATGACCTCATGTTCAGTAGCAGAAAGGAAGTATTTGTCTCTCTCAGTTATGGTGCTCAACTCTGCGACAGCCTCCTGAAGAAGTATCCTCAGCCTCTCTTCGACTGTGCCCCAGGCGTGATAGTCTGTGAATTTTCCTGTTCTGGGCTTAAGCACAAAGGCTGTTGAACTGTTGCCAATAAGATGGTTGAGGTCATGCTCGTACCACTCATTGAGAAAAACCCTCTGTTCACTATTTTCCGGGTAATAGTCAAGTATCTTCTCAAACTCCGTTCTTTCAATTGTGTAGGGCAGGGGTATCCATCCATACCTGTTGCCTATCATTATCAGAAAGTTAGGATGGGGATAATGCTTGCATGTTTTTACCTCATTAAGGCAAATCTCAATAGTCTTCTGATCAAGCTGTGCCTCTTCGTTCACTCCCCATCTCAGGTCGATAGCCTGGAACTGGTAACCGAAAGATGCACATAGGGCCTCCACTGCAGGGAATACTTGTGTTTGCATGTACTCCCTCTCTCTTGAGAAGTCACTGAAAGTGGAGGAGATGAATAATCTGAATGTTTTATTGTGCATAGAGGTCAGTGGCTTTTAAAAAGGTCTCTGTCTGGTCGGGTGTAGCGGAATCCGAAGCTTGTTCTCATCAGGCAGGAATGGTTATTCATTATTACCCAGCTCCTTATTCAGTTTCTCTCTTGTCTCTATAAAAATTTCCTGCACCTCAATATTCTCCTTTTCTGCTACGCGTTTCTGTTCACTGAACGTTTTCAATGCTTTCCGGTACTGTTTCATTTCATATAATGCCAGTGCCTGGTAGCCGAGGCATCTTTGGAGTCCGTCAGCATAACGTGTTTTTCTGCATAGCTTTTCCTCCTCTATGTGCAGTCTGAGGGCCTCCTTATGGCGGCCCCACTCCCTGAAAATAAGAGCCTGGTTACACAGGCTGATTGCCTGACCAATCTTGTTGCCCTGTTCTTTGAAGAGCCGGCCAGACATAACATGTTTCTCCATAGCTTCGTCAAACCTGTCCATGCTACTCAGTGTCAGTCCCTGGTTGCCGAGGTTCATGGCAAGGCTCTCAGTCTTTCCTGTTCCGACCATTATCTGTTCCTGCTCTTCAAGCAATGTGAGTGCCTCCTCATGACGGTCGAGCTCATTCATCAGCTGAGAATGCTCTTCAAGATTTTCAATCAGTTCGTCAGTCTCGCCCAGATCCCTGCATATCTTTTCCATCTCATCATACAGGGCAGGCATCTCACTCTGGCGGTTCAGTTCTTTCAGCATGAGAATATGTGCGGAGAGAACGGACTTGAGGTAATGAGGATTACCTATCTCCCTCAGCAGCTGCTCACTCTCCATGGTCAGCTCCAGCGCCTTGTCAGTCTCACCGTTATCAAAAAAAAGAATGGGTACCTGGTCTTTAAGGCAGACGGCCAGGCTCGCTTTGTCTTCCAGCTCCCTTAATACCTTCTCAACCTCCTTGTAAATACTTAATGCCTTGGCAGGTCCGCCAAGCTCTTCAATTATCTTTGCCTGACAGGCGAGGTTGATACTCAGTAAATTTTTGTTTCCCAATTCTCTCAACAGTAGCTCAGACTCCTTATATAAATCAAGAGCTTCCTGTATCCTCTCCTTTTTCATCAATATCTGTGCATGGCTTGTCAGGTTTATTGCCAGGCCATCCCTGTCACCTGTAACCCTGAATGACTGTTCTATCTGTTCCAGCAGGCTTATTGCCTCGTCAGTACGTCCCATATCGTTCAGGATTATCGCCCTGTTTTGCAATATCAGCAAGACCCCGTCTTTGTTTCCGCACACCTTTGCAAGCTGTTCTGCCTCTTCACAAAGGTGCATTGCCTCCTCTAACCTGCCGCGTTGATGGAGTATTCTGGACTGGTTTGTAAGATAAACAACAAGACTGTTTTTATTGCCGGTCTGCCTTGCCTCTTTCTCAAGCTCCCTGAACAGATCAAATGCCTCATCCAGCCTTCCCTGCATCCCCAGCAGAAGAGCCTGGTTGTTAAGGCTTGTCCTGATGTCATCCTTATCATCCTTCTCCCTTGCCTTTGCCTCATTCTTTTTATAGAGTGCCATTGCTTCGTCAATCCTGCCCCAGTCGCGGAGAATCGTTGCCTGGTCATTCCGCACGGTACCGATGAATTCCGAATCCTCATCCAGTAGTCCTGCCATACTGCTTAATACTTTGAAGGCCTCAGTTGTATAACCGAAGTGAATGAGCAGTCTGCCGGCCACCCATGTGCCGGGCAGGAATTCATCGGTGCAGTCAATAATATCCCTGAAGGCATCTACAGGTGACAGGCCGGTATTCTTTGCCGTTAGCACCCAGTATTCCCGTACCTCATATTTATTGATATCCCATGCCTCTGTCAACAGCTCCTGGTCCTGCATTACTACTGCCAGTCCTTCCCAGTTGCCGGCTTTCACAAGCTGCCATGGCAGTTCGTCTGCCTTACGGTAGTCGAGAGGAGAGTTCATAAAGAAGGAGGCAATCTGCTGATGCCATTGTCTCTCATTGTCCCCGTTCAGTATATATCTGTCATAAACTGCCTGTCTGAAGTAGTCATGGAAGAAATTCAGAAGGCCGTGCTTACATATCAGCGACTCCTCAATCGCCAGGAAGAGCGGAGACCACAGGGCCTGAGGCAGTGAGTCGCCTTCAAAGCCGAGCATGTTTAGCAGTTCATTCTCTGAGAGACCTCTGCGGGATGACCAGATCAGGGAGAGAGCATCTCTCACAAGTCCGGGACGGTTTGTCTCATAGTCCTTCTCAAGCCGCTCCAGGATCTTGTCATACAGCTCGGCAGGAGATCCTGAGGCAAGGTAGTGGCTGATTGCTTCATCAAGCTTTTCATGGACACCAAAGACCCTGAGCTCATCGAGCAGAACCTTCAGGAACAGGGGGTTGCCTGTCTGTTCTGACTGCGTAATAGTGGTTAGTTGCCTGTTGCTAAGCGATTTCCTGAAACGGGACAGGTATTCTGTTATCAGGAGATTCCGTTCATCAAATTGCAACGGGGTGACGTTATAGAAGATCCAGTCTTTCTCTTTAAGGGCATTGAGGATTTTGCCCGGCAAGACTGATACAATGACTCTGATCTCCGGCGGGAAGGTGTCAGGGAGCCACCATAGTTCATGGGCGTCACCCGTATCTTCAAGCTGATTGAGTCCGTCAAGAACAAGTACCATGCGGCCTTTCCGGGCCACCCTGGCGAGCCATTGTGGAAATGTCTTCTTCAACTCCTCAGGGTCATCGGGCAGCTTACCAGGAATGAGAAATTTCCTTCTGGCCTCCAGGATGATCCTTTTTATTATGGCGATGTGATTGGCTCCCTGCTGTGAGCTGCCCACGTAATGCTGGATAATAAATATTTCAGGATTCTCTTTCCGGTAACGGTATACCCAGTTGGCTACCAGGGCACTCTTACCCGACCCTGACTCTCCGGTGATCACAAGTGGTTGATCGCTTGATTGCACGTGGTGGTCCAGTCTCTGAAAGTACTCTTCTCTTCCTATGTATACCCTTCTTCGGGATTCAGCAAACTGTTCATGATCAATGATCTCCTGGTCCAGTGGACCGGGGCGTGATCCGGCAGGGTATTCTTCGTCAATTATCTTCCAAAGGTCTTCAAGTATATAATCTGTCACCTCGCCGGGGTCAGAGTAGTTCTCCCTGAGCCTGCACCCGGAATTGCGTATCTTCTCCTTCAGTCTCTTCAGACGCTCTGTCTGGCCGGGATCACTGTCCCGGAAGTCGCCTGATGAAGCATTTTTTACTGAGTCGATATATGAAGGGTCACGGAAATAGAAGAATGCACGGATATTCATTACCGGGTTGGCAAGCACACCGTGGATTATCTCCATCTCCGTCACACTCTTGTCAGAATGCTGTGCGAGCCAGGGCTGTGTCTCGAGCAGAGAGGCGCTGATGGTGCCGGATGGTGGCACCCATCCGTATCTCTCTCCGAGGAGGCAGATGAAATATGGGTGAGAATTCTCGATCTCCTTAAGACATATAGGCAGAACCTCACCTCTCTCTGCCTGCTCCTCGGTAACACCCCATCTCAGATCGACCTCGGTGAATTCAACGCCACGTTCCCTGCACCTCCTCCTCAGTTCCGGGAAAGTCCTCTTTATTAGCAGGTCTCTCTCAGCCTGCATGTCCCTGAAGGTGGAGGAGATAAAGACACGGATATGGCGCTTTTCTGATAAAAGTTTCATTTGTCTGGCAGGTTAAAATGGAAGGAGACATACATGAGGAGACTGGTGCACTGAGGATCTTTCACTGAACAGCCGATCGATATTTGCCAAGAAGCAGCGGGATATTCTTGACGGCATTCCTGTCATAATCTTTTGTCCCTTCAGAAAGCTGTTCATAGGGTATAAGGTCTGTATGCTTCTTTTTCAGGTCGTCTTTTTTCTCGCTCAGAGTCCAGCCGCTGAGTGCCATGTGAGCCCACCAGCGGTTATGCTCCATCCGGGCAAGCAGTTCGGCTTTTTCTGGAGAGATCACTACTGAAGAGGGGTCTGCTTCCAGATCATAGCCTATTGCCCTCAGCTTGACGCCCAGATGATCAGCCTGATCACGGTTCTGGTTCCTGAAATCGACCGGCAGCTTTCTCCACGGTCTGTGAGATGCCCTGTCCGGGTCAATAGACTCTTTCTTGCTGAGATAGTCTTCATGAATAACCACGGCGAGCCTGTCAAGCTCTTCAAGGATCAGCCCCTGTTTAGTAAAGGTTTCCCCGGTAACGTTGAATTTATGAAGTGTGATATTCTCAAAATTCTTTTCAGTAACCCATCTGCCAAGCATACCGTCGGGGTCATTCAGAGCCAGGATGACATTCATCTTTACCCCGATGTCAATCTTCGACAGTTTATTCAGAATGCTAGCAGCGGCGGCATCATTTTCACAGAGCAGGTAGACAGCAGAGAATCGGGCAGCGCTGTTCATCTGTTCAAACTCTTCTGCATCAAACAGATCGTGTGGTTGGTCAATCAGCTCTATATCGACGAAGTTCCTTAACTGCCTGAAGCTGCGTTCCAGTCTGGAGGCCATGGAAGGTTCCTCCTGGAAGAGGCTAATCTGCATTTTTTCGAGGTTTGCAAAATGTCCCAGTCTGGCAAAACGGATAACCATGCTCTGAGCCAGACTTCCTGATCCGATCACTGCCACTCTTACCTGGGGATCTGCCGGTGATGTAACCTTTGTGAAACGATCCGGAGAGTATTTGTTGAAAATTATCCGCGTGGCTCTCTCGCATGCTGAAAATATTCTGATCTCGCAGTCAGTGCCAGCCTTATTCGTCCCGATCTGATTCTCAAGCAGATGCAGTCCCCTGATCTCATCAAGTTTAAGATCATCTGAGATATGGGTATAGAGCATTTGATGCCTGCCTTTTCCTGACACAGCCAGAAAATTATGAACTGCTATGGCATCTGCCACATTCTTTTCATCATTTTCTTCCACAAAGACGAAGAATTTGGCTTTTGAAGCGCCGATATATCGCAGGAAGCTCTTAATTGTCAGATCACCTTCAATTATTATGGCACCCTCTTTTTCCACCGGGTCAAGTTTCCATGCGTGGGGAATGGCACCGATCACTATCACTTTTACACCGTGTGCGAGCAGATCGGAAACCAGGTGTCTTGAGTTGTCACTGAGACCTGTTACTATGACATGATCACGGTAATAAGCCACGAATGATGATTTAATCTCCCTCCTTAAAAGGTAAAGGATCGCCTTTATAGCGGTATAGATCAGCACTCCCGGGGCCAGCCACCTGGCAGTCTCAAGCTGCCATGGCAGGGGAGAGGTGTAGTCATCAATAATATCCATCCCGAAAATCTTAATGGAATCGTATATCAGGTCGGGAAGAGTTCTATCTGTTCCAGCCTCAATAAAAATAATATTGAATCCGGAGAATGCCAGCACAAAGGCGACAACTCCCATTGTTCCAACTAGCCACCACTCAAGATCACGAAACTTCATTTTACCAGGTTTGTTTAAAAAAGAAGGTTATAATGAATTAGAAATTATCCCACCTGCCGCTGTCTGTCTTTATATATCTCTGACCGTTAACTGTTTTAATAGTTCCCGAGGGGTCTTATGAGGGAGCCATGCTCCCTTTCGATCCTTTCGATCCTGATCCTGCTGCGAAGAAAAAAAACAATACTGCAACAGCTGCTCCTACAGTGACTCCTACGGCGAAATAAACTGTAATAATGATAAGTGACAGGAATGAATTGAATACTGCCAACCTTGACGGGAAGCGATAGAATGCCTGTATAACGGTTCTGACGGTAATAATAATGACAGACATCGCCGCCGCCCACATGACCCAGTCCCAGAAGCTGGGGTATCTGCCCCAAAGCTGCATACCCTCCTGCATAAACCACTTATATTCTTTCCCGGAAAAGAGCTGGACACTACCTATAAAAACCCCGGCAACCAGAGAATAGGTAATAAACCATGGTTTAGAGAGGCGTTTGGGCTCTGGTGAGCTCTTTCTGCAGAACCAGTTGTCAATCAGGTAGTATTTTTTCCATAACAGATACAGGAAAACAATGATGGAAAGAATGATAGCCCAGGAAGCCCATCGGGGCAGATCAATATTTGCTTTTTCAGGTCTGCTATTCGGATTCTTGCGTCTTAAGCCATTATCAATCTCCTCCTTTATCTGTGCGTGGCTTAAGGCCTGATCAGTAGAGACCATCTTGGAACGAACAAAGGCAGTATCTTTCTGAGGCGTCAGGATTCTGAAATGATTCGGGTATTTCTCATCTATTGAAAGAAAGGTGAGTTTTTTGCTGTTATAATAGGAGAATGGAACATCGCTCAGCCGTGTGCTCAGATCATCCGGGTCTGTGTAAACATAGACACGATAATATAATATGGCTAGAGAATCACCCGGTTGCTGTGCATGACAACCCAGATAGTTTAAGATCAATAAAATAAGAATCACGGATTTTCTCATGAGAGCAGGCATCCCGGTATTGGTTAGTGGCTCAAGCAGGTTATGGTCTAAAGAACCGACAAAATAGTAAATTTTGTTTATAATCCTGACGAATGATGGTGCACAGCGAAAAAAAAGCAAAAAAAAAGTTTTCAGCTCTCATAAAGCATAATCGGAGTGCAGATAGCAGGTGAAACGGGAAGTGTGACGAGGGGTGTTTTTTTGAGCCGCCGCAGGTCACAACTATTTTTATATCTTTATTTCTCTGAATAAAAAGCCGAATTATGATAGTGACATGTATTCATGTTAAGGTAAAGCCTGAAAATCTGCAGGATTTCATTGATGCAATGGTGGGAAACCACAAGGGCTCGGTCATGGAGCCTGGAAACATTCGATTTGATGTGCTTCAGCAGGCAGACGATCCGTGCCGGTTCATGATCTATGAGGTCTTTGAATCTGAGGAGGCTGTCAGGATGCATAAAGAGACATCACACTATCTCAGATGGAGAGAGAGGGTAAAGGATTACATGGCGGAAGATCGCCACGGTGTCCGTTATTCGGTCATTGAACCCACGGAAAAATCGATGTGGTGAATCCGTTCAGGTTTGCACGGCTGCCTTTAATAATTTTCGGAGGCGGCAGAATCAGTGAACTGGCTGCGATTGTCAGAGAATCCGGTAATATAATGCTGCTGGTTACCGGGGCCAGCTCTTTTACCGGATCTGCGAATGCAGGTAACATTTTCGGTCAGTTCCGGGAGAAAGGGATTAATGTCCACCATATAACTGTGACAGGAGAACCTTCTCCTGAAGTTGTTGATGAGGCAGTGATGCGCTTCAGGGGTAAAAAGCCAGATACCGTTGTAAGTATAGGCGGCGGGAGTGTCATAGATGCCGGTAAAGCTATTTCGGCAATGCTTAAGACTCCGGGGTCAGTAAAAGACTATCTGGAGGTTGTCGGGAGCAGGCAACATCCTGGCACCAAGGTTCCGTTCATAGCTGTTCCGACGACATCAGGTACAGGAAGTGAAGCGACAAAAAATGCCGTGATCTCAAGCGTCGGTAAGGGGGGCTTTAAGCGGTCGCTGCGTCATGACAACCTGGTGCCTGACATTGCGCTTGTTGACCCCGGGCTGACACTCAATTGCCCGCCTCATATCACTGCCGCTGCAGGCATGGATTGCTTCACGCAGCTGACCGAGGCTTATCTCTCGACAAAAGCCAGTGGATACACTGACGCGCTTGCCCTGGAGGGATTAAAGGCGGTAAGGCGATCTCTCATGAGGTCCTTTACCCATGGTGATGATCCCGTGGCAAGATCAGACATGTCTTATGCGGCTCTTACATCAGGCATATGCCTTGCGAATGCCGGGCTGGGAGCGGTACACGGACTGGCGGGGACCATAGGATCGATGTATAAGATACCACACGGTGCTGTATGCGGAACACTGATGGCTGTTGCCAATGAGGTGACAGTCAGAGAACTGCGAAAGATTTCCGCAAACCACCTCTCGTTAAAAAAATATGCGGTGCTGGGCAGACTTTTTTCCGAAAAAGAGGGGAAGGACGATGATTACTATATTGACAGTTTTATTGGCTCTCTGCACGAGATAACAGATGAGCTGGATCTGCCCCGGCTTGCAGGTTATGGTATCGGTGTCGGCGACCTTGCGGTGATATCTTCGCAATCGGACGTGAAAAACAACCCGGCAGAACTGTCTGCCGAAGGACTGTCAGAGATCCTTGCCCGGAGACTTTGATCAACAGGAATGAAAAAGATACTGTATGAACCGTGCCTATTTCAGGTTCTATGAAGAGCTAAACGAATTTCTGCCTCATAACAGAAGGAAAATCGAGTTCGATTACCAGTTCAATGATACTCCCTCTGTCAGGGATGCAATAGAGTCTATCGGAGTGCCACATGTGGAAGTTGATCTTATTCTGGTGAACGGAATCTCAGTCACTTTCTCACAGAAGCTCAGTGACGGCGACAGGGTTTCCGTATACCCGGTCTTCGAATCAATAGATATAAGCCCGGTGATACGCTTGCGTGCAAAACCATTGCGCGATGTCAAATTCATTCTTGACGTCCACCTGGGTAGACTGGCTAAATACCTTAGATTATGCGGGTATGATACCTTATACAGCAGGTTTTTCGAAGACAATGAGATAATTGAAACAGCTCTCCGGGAAGAACGGAACATCCTTACCCGTGACAGGCAGTTGATTAATAACGGCAGGGTGACACACGGTTACTGGATAAGGTCGCAGAACTACAAGGAGCAATTAGGAGAGGTCTTCGCCAGATTTGACCTGAATGAGAGACTTAGTCTGTTCACACGTTGCATAGCGTGTAACACCCTGCTTGAGGTGGTTCCCAAGGAGGAGATTGCCGACAGGCTCCAGGCTGATACCAGCAGGTATTTCTCAAATTTCAGGAGGTGTCCGGATTGTGACAGGATTTTCTGGGAAGGTTCTCATTTTGATGTTATGAAACAAATAGTAAACAGCGTAGTGATGCGGACGGGAAAATTGTAAAAATTGCACATATGACATTAATTAGAAAAAACTAACTAAATTTGTCGGAATTTTCCGGTATGGACAATCTCAAGACAGCTATAAAAAATCTTTCTGACCTGATTGAGCAATCTCTTTATGACACTTTAAATCATGCTGATTTTGATGATCTTACACAAAAACAGTTGCAATATCTCAGAGTTATTTACAGGCTCCGGAATCCTACCATTACTGAGCTTTCAAAGGAGCTGAGGCTTACCAAACCTACAGTGACAGTTCTGGCAGACAAGCTTGTGGCAAAGGGATACGTTAAAAGAGTGCCATCGGATAAAGACAGGAGGTCACTTCACCTCCATCTTAATACAAAAGGGGCCCGGCTTAAGCGTCTGCAGGATACTGTTCATACCAGGCTGACAGAGAAGATAAGTGACGGTCTTGATGAATCAGAAACAGCAATACTTGCTTCGCTTCTTGGGAAAATAGTAAAGAACAGTTAAAACGAACTTATTTGCGAAAAACTTTATAGTATAAAAATGGAAATATCTGACTTCAGAGCATCCTATCTTTTTGATGGAATAACCGGAGAACAGCTTCCGGAGGAGATGATTAAAGCGATGCGCAGCTTTATTTCTGCAGAGAATTTATATGTCTCAGCAGCGAGGGAAATAGTCACAAAATTCGAAAATCTTAACAGTGAGTTTAAATATACCTACGAAAGGAACCCCATCCATAGTATAAATGCGAGAGCAAAAACACCGGCAAGTATTGTCAGAAAGCTACAGAGAAACGGATTGCAACTTACAGTGGATAGCGCAAGGAAACATCTCACTGATCTGGCGGGGGTGAGGGTTATTTGCTCATACGTTGATGACATTTATCGCGTAAAAGATATGCTCCTGTCTCAGGATGATGTTACTCTTGTACGCATGTCTGACTATATTAAAAACCCTAAGCCTAATGGTTACCGCAGCCTTCACCTGATTGTGACGGTGCCGGTCTTTCAGGCTACAAAGACAGAGATAGTCGCGGTGGAGATACAGATAAGGACTATTGCCATGGATTTCTGGGCATCTCTTGAACACGAACTGGCATATAAGCTGGAGGAGAAAGATCGTAAATCAGCCTCAAAGGAGCTTAAGGCATGTGCTGATGAGATAGCCAGCCTGGATATAAAAATGCAAAACCTTTACAACATCTCAATAAGTGAAACAGAGAGCGGTATAGCTCCGAATAAAAATAGATAAAGGTAAAAAGTCTATAAAATGAAGAATTTTCACAATCAGAGCGTTAAGGAGATATTGGCTGATCTCAATACCAGCATAACATCAGGACTGACCGCTGAGGAGGTTGGGAAACGGCTTGAGGAATACGGCTATAACATCCTGGAGGAAAAGAGGAATAAGAGTTTCGTTTCGATGTTTTTTGCACAGTTCAGGAGCTTCATGATCATTATCCTGCTTATTGCAGCTGCGATATCCGGTGTAGTGGGCGTGATGGAAAATGAAGGGATGCTTGATACTTTTGTGATCCTTGGCATCCTTATAGCAAATGCCTTTATTGGCGCTATACAGGAAAAGAAAGCGGAGACTTCGCTGGAAGCCCTCAGGAACATGGCAGCACCAATATCCAAAGTCTTGCGTGACGGTGCTGTTTCAGAAATCACCACCAGGGATCTGGTACCCGGTGATGTAGTAATACTGGAGACCGGAGCCGTGATCCCTGCTGATATAAGGCTTATTGAGGCAGTCAATCTGAAAATACAGGAGTCTTCACTAACAGGAGAATCATTGCCGGTAGACAAACAGACTGATCCTTTGGTGGAGGAGGATATCTCGCTGGGAGATCGTACAAATATGGCTTATTCCAGCAGCATGGTGACCTACGGTCGCGGAAGGGGTGTTGTGATTGCCACCGGCATGAAGACTGAAGTAGGCAAGATAGCCAGCATGCTTCAGCAGGCAGAGGAGACAGAGACTCCTATGAGCAGGAGGCTTGATCAGCTGGGGAAGATATTGGGTACTGTTGCGCTGATCATCTGTGGATTGATCTTTCTTGTGGGTGTGGTCTATGGCAATTCCGTCATGACCATGTTCATGACAGCAGTCACTCTTGCCGTCGCTGCCATCCCTGAAGGTCTCCCTGCTGTATCAACCATTGTGCTTGCCATAGGGGTTCAGCGAATGGTTAAGAAAAACGCAATCATACGTACTCTTCCCTCGGTTGAGACTCTCGGAAGCGCCACGGTAATATGCTCTGACAAGACAGGCACGCTGACGCAGAACAAGATGACTGTAGTGGAGGCTTATGTCAATCATACCAGGGACCAGATCAACAGGAGCAGCCCGGGCAGCATACTCAATGATGAAGAGAAGAGGCTCCTGTCTATTTCCGTCCTCTGTGCTGATGCCACCATAAGAGATAATGAGGATGGGACGATTGCCTTCACCGGAGATCCGACCGAGACTGCCCTGCTTGAATTCGGAGTGCTCTACGGTATGCGCAAGGATGCTATGGAGAGAGAATCTGTAAGAGTTGCAGAGATCCCGTTTGATTCCGGGAGAAAGCGCATGACAACTGTAAACAGGATGTCTGAGAATGTCACACGCGTGAATGTGAAGGGGGGGCTTGATGAGGTGCTGGTTGTATGCGATAAGATAATAATCCATGGAGATGCAAGGCCTCTTACTGATGATGACATCAGAAGGATCAGGGAAGCGAACGAAACAATGGCCAACTCAGCATTGAGGGTATTGGCTATGGCATACAAGGAGTGCAATGAGGCTCCGCAGACGGTTACCATCGGTGAACTGGAGAACGGACTGATCTTCACAGGTCTGCTGGGGATGATTGATCCCGCCAGGCCGGAGGTGCTCGATGCTGTTGCAAGGTGTGGCACCGCAGGTATTCGTCCGGTGATGATAACAGGTGATCACAAAAGCACGGCACTGGCTATTGCCCGTGAGGTAGGTATTTACCGCGACGGTGATATAGCGATAACCGGTGCTGAACTTGAGAACCTGAGTGATGAGGAGCTCAAAGAAAACGTGTCGAGATACACTGTCTACGCAAGGGTAGCTCCTGAGCATAAGGTTCGCATTGTAAAAGCATGGCAGAGTCACAGCGAGGTGGTAGCAATGACCGGCGACGGTGTCAATGATGCCCCGGCACTCAAACAGGCTGACATCGGTGCCGCTATGGGCATCGTGGGTACCGATGTGGCAAAGGGTGCAGCGGATATGATACTGACAGATGATAATTTTGCCACCATTGTCTCCGCCGTTGAGGAGGGACGAAGGATATATGATAATATCCTTAAGGTAATACAATACCTGCTCTCATGCAACATAGGCGAACTATTACTGATACTTGTGACATCAATTTTCAATATGGGGATGCCACTCCTGCCGATACATATCCTCTGGATCAACCTTGTAACTGACAGCCTGCCTGCCCTGGCCCTGAGTGTTGAGCCTCCGGAAGAGGGTATTATGCAACGCAAACCAAGAAACTCCAAAAAGGGCTTTATGACAAAGGGTATGATTTGGAGAGTGATGTATCAGGGTCTGATGATCGGATGTATCCCACTGATTGCATACATACTGGGACGGCACGACGGAGGCGAGGTGCTTGGCCGTACGATGGCATTCGCCACCCTTATGTTCTCACAGCTGGTTCATGTACGTAACCTTCATTCGAACACATTGTCATCATTCAGGACAAACCCGATGCTGAATAAGCCACTGATCTGGGCAATACTGGCCTCTGCAGCAATAGGACTTGTTGTTCTGCTTATTCCGCCGTTGCGTGTAGCATTCAACCTGGCAGAGATGGATCGCATACACTGGATCATAGTGATAATTATGACTTTTGTGCCGGTACTGGTTGTTGAACTGTTCAAGCTGTTCCGGATTAATGGCGTGAGACTTGATGAGAAATAGATTGCATTTACAAGCCGATATGAATAACTGCGGTCATCTATCCGGAAATGACCGCAGTTGTCTGTCGGAACAAATTTAGCAGGATAATGCCTACCAGGAAGTTACCAGATAAGATTTTCGGTTTCAACCGGAATATCATGTTCACCGGACTGACAAGTTTTCTTACCGACACTTCGGTCAAGATGATCTATTCGGTTATGCCGATGTTCCTCATGTCGATAGGAGCATCCAAGGCCAGCCTCGGTCTTATTGAAGGGGTGGCTGAAAGCACTGCCTCTCTGATCAAGGCGCTGTCAGGCTTCTGGAGCGACAAGATCGGAAAGAACAAGCCGTTCATGCTGGTGGGGTATGCGCTGTCAGCCCTGGTGATGCCTCTTTATGCTTTCGTCATCTCTCCCATGCAGGTGTTGATGCTCAGGTTTGTTGAAAGATTTGGCAAGGGTATCAGGACTGCCCCGCGCGACAGCCTGATAGCCGCTTCTGTTACCAATAATGAGACAGGCAAGAGCTTCGGTCTGCAGAAGGCCATGGACAACAGCGGCGCTATAGCAGGCCCTCTGCTTGCCTTTGCTCTCCTCTCGGTGAGCCTCGAGAACTACCGTCTGATATTCCTCATTGCAGGGATACCTGCCATACTGGCTATATTCGTGATCATCTTCGGCATAAGAGAAGCAAAAAAACAAAAGGCTGAGCTCTTCAGAAAGTTCCATTTCAGTGATTTCCCGAAAAGGTTTTATCTGTTTCTGGCAATAGTCTTCATATTCACTCTCGGCAATTCGACGGATGCCTTACTGATGGTGAAGGCCAATGATGTGGGAGTGAAGGTTGCTCTTATCCCCCTCGTTTATCTTGTCACCAATTCGGTATCCGTATTCGCTTCTATTCCTGTTGGCATCCTGGCTGACAGAATAGGCAAGGAAAGGATACTCGTTGTGGGTTATTTAATTTACACTCTGGTCTATTTTGGTTTCGGCATTACTACGAGCATTGGAGCAATTGTCTCTCTGTTTGCTCTTTACGGCCTCTACTCCGCCGCCACCGATGGTATTCAGAAAGCGTTTATATCTGATATAATAGACAAGAACAAAAAGGGCACAGGGCTGGGTATCTATAACGCCCTGCTCGGGATAACACTGCTGCCGGCAAGTCTTATTGCCGGCACCCTGTATGACAAAGTCAATTCGAGCGTGCCTTTTTATTTTGGTGCGTCAATGGCCTTTCTCGCTTTCCTGCTGATGATCGTATTCAGCATTACCGGCAGGAGGGAGAAGAGGGTCTGACAGATCAGATAACTCCCGGAGAGTCTTTGTGCAGCACCAGAGATTATTGATCGTCTTTCTCCTGAACTCTGATGCCATAACCATGATCCGTAATTATTTTCGCGTTGCCCTGCGCAATATCGCCCGTCACAAAGTCTTTACATTCCTCAATATAGCCGGCCTGGCTATAGGGATGGCTGCTTCGCTGCTCATACTGTTATGGGTTCAGGATGAGCTCAGCTATGATAAGTTCAACAATAAGGCTGCAGACATTTACCGGGTGGAGGAGGACCAGTTTTACTCGGGGGAGAGGTATCATGTCACAGTAACGCCACAACCCAGCGGACCAGTATGGAAGGAGAAGATACCGGAGATAGCTGAGCAGGCCCGCATTAACATACTACCCCGAATTCTTTTTCGCTATGAGGACAAGGTGTTCTTTGAGTCGTCAATAGTCGCATCCGATTCGGGACTTTTTAATATGTTCACCCTGCCGCTGTTAAGG
>JAVEYS010000064.1:0-16037 GCA_034003345.1 Bacteroidales bacterium | reverse complement strand
ATCATTGCAACTATGTTACAGGAAACATGAGTGTTTCATAAAGCAGTTTCGGGAAATTTGTAATAAAGACGTTAAGTTAATAAAAGTGCGGCATCAGCAGGGATAATATGTGTTCAAATATGGACACCATCCGGGCAAGATCAGGGGCAAAAAAAATTTGTTTTCTCTAATATGAAGTGTAAATTTGATAGATTGTTGATTATCAGTGTAATTTCTTTTAACTAAAACCTGGCAACTATGAGATTTAAACTCCTTATTCCGTTCTTGCTGCTACTTGCAGCCTGCACAACCAACAAACCTATGACCGAAGAGCAGAAAGCCGCGGTGAAAGAAGAAGGGTCAGTCGCTGTTAAAGAGTTCTTTGACGCTATGTCCACAATGAAACTCGATAAGTTTAAAGATCTTATGGAAAATAATGACGATTTTAGTTTCACTATTGTGAGCGGTGATATTTTAAGCTTTGACAGTATGATGGAGTTGGCGTCCCAGTACGCACCCTATGTCGAAAGTCAGACATTCGACACCAAGTATGAAAAGTACGTTATAGTCAGCCCCACATGCTTTGTTTATACATGGCACGGAAGAAACGGCGCAAAAATGAAAACAGGGGAAGAAATAATGCTGGAGGATTACTTTGCCACCTATTGTTTCAGGAAACATGAAGAGGGCTGGAAACTCTTCATAGGACATGAATCTGAAAAAACACCGATGCCCATAGACACGACAGCAGTTCAGTGATCATACAGAGATCATCGTACTTCCCCCAACTATAAAAAAGAGTTGCACTGTCGTCATTCAGTGATGACGGTGCAACTCCATTTTCTCGTAGTCTTTTTTGCAGTTTTTCCTGAATACGGCCACTGACGGCCGGCGGTAATGGCTTTTCAGGCCTCCGGCGCAGATTGTTCCGCTGCCGTGTCATCACTGCAGCGTCCGAATTTGCTGTGGAATTTACTCCGCCACTCTTTCTTTGATCTCTGATCTTGTCTTGCATTTGGAGCAATACCTGTCAACAGTATCTTCGAGAGGAAGAAAAGACCAAAGGTCTGCCAGTAGCTTAGTACCGGTCCGTTGAAAATATCAGGTATAAGACAGTTCCACAGAGCCATGACACCCCATATTACCAGGAAGAGGAATCCGGCTCCGAGTATTCCGAAACCTATGTACTTAAAGACTTTCAGCGTTTTCATTTTATTCGTTTTTTAACAGTTTATACAATTCACCAAGTTTCTCCCTGAGTGCCAGCACTGCATATCTTTTTCTTGAGATCAAAGTATTTATCGGGATTCCCGTCTTCTGTGACATGTCACTGAAACTCATATCCTCAAACTCATTTGCCACAAATGCATATTGCTGCTCCTCAGGCAGTTCGTCAAGAGTCTCCTCTATCGTATCCCATATCATCTCTTTGATCTCCTCCTCCTCCGGCGTGGTACCCAATGCCGGGAGGATCTCTTCGAGGGTCAATGGTTCATCGTCATCACCGCCAGCCGTCAGGATGCCGGCCATACTTACCGGCTTCTTCCTGCGAAAGAGGTCAGTAATGCGATTATCCGTCACCTTGTAAAGCCATGCGGTTATGTTTCTGATCCGGTCGATGTCATTGAAGCCCACAGTGAGCTGGCAGAAGACATCCTGCAGTATATCTTCCGGCTCAACGCTTACAGGTACCCTTTTTCTGATATAGCCGAGGAGTTTTTTCTTCTCGTTCCTGTATGCTATACTGATCCTTTCTGAATCATGCGGGCTCATTGATCACTCATTTTACTGCCATAGACGAATCACGGGAAATAATATTTTAAAGTTCTGAAAAAAAATTTATTTCAGGCAACGGATGATGGCAAGAAGAGTGACTTCGCAGGGCTTAGGACAGAAGCATTGGTATTGCCCGCCTCTGCAGTAGGATAATTTTCTTAGTATCTTAGCATACATAAAACCTCAATGTATTAACACAAGCATGATCAATTATATAATAAGGTGATCATGACTATGCGATCATACAATAGAAATAAATTATCACGGGATGAAAAAGATAGCAATAATATCATCAAGTGTGAGACGTGGCAGGAATAGCCACAGGGTAGCGCTGTATTTTGAGAGCTACCTGCATGAAAATAAGCTGGCGAAAGCAGAAATTATTGATCTGAAAGAATACAGCTTTCCTGTTTTTGATGAGCGGCTGAGCAGACTTGATAATCCTCCTGCTGCAGTTCTTCAGTTCGCGGAAAAGATCCGTTCTGCTGACGGAATCATAATAGTAGCGCCCGAGTATAATGGCGGCTACCCTGCCAGCCTCAAAAATGTTATTGATCTGCTTTATGATGAGTGGAAAAGGAAACCTGTTGCTCTCTCCACTGTCTCCAGTGGCCCTTTTGGCGGCACACAGGCCATCATGTCACTGCAGTTCTCTCTTTGGAAGATAGGGGCCTGTACCGTTCCGGCAATGTACCCCGTGCCAATGGTGACGGATTCTTATGATGAACAGGGGCGACCTGCAGACAAAGCTGCTGCGGACAAAAGGGCTGCCAGGTTCATAGGTGAAATGATCAGATCCATTGATGCCAGTGACCTGATGAATCGTCGCTCTCCTGCTTAGTTGTCTTCCTTCTCTGCCGGCTCCTCCTCAGGAGGTTCAGAGGTGATGTTTCCGAACTTGTCAACGTAGGCGATCATGTCTTCGAGCTCGCCACCGGATGAGTTCTCCTTGCGGATAAGTTTCTTGTGTTCCTTTTCTCTTCTCTTCTTAAGACGCTTTTCGGTCTTCTGTTTTTTAATGTAACTGTTGTTCGGTCCTGCCATAATCTTTCTGTGTTAGTTAACGAAGGTCAGTGCCTTGCCAGTGGCACCGGCCCTGCCTGTACGGCCGATTCGGTGTATATAACTTTCTATATCCTTAGGTGCCTGGAAGTTGATCACATGCGAGACATTGGCAATATCCAGTCCACGGGCAGCAACATCTGTTGCCACCAGGACTTTAATCTTGCGGTTTCTGAAAGCTTCCAGAGCCTTGATACGGTAATTCTGCGACTTGTCGCCGTGAATCTCATCAGCCGGAATGCCGGCCCTGCGTATATCCCTGCAGATACGGCTGACACCCCGCTTGGTGTCGGCAAAGATCAGCACCTTCTCAAAAGACTGATCCTTTATCATGTTAAGAAGAATATCTATCTTTTTTTCACCGTCTTTGACAGTGATGATGTCCTGCTCGATATTATCAGCACTGATATTCTCATCCCTCACCCTGACCTCAACGGGGTCAGTCATAAGGCTTCTTATAATTGTTTTCTGGCTCTTATCCTCAGTAGCTGAGAAAAGGATTGTCTGACTGCGGTTACTCATATCTTCGACGAGCCTATTGATCTCGGCAGAAAAGCCCATGTCAAGCAGCCTGTCAAACTCATCGAGCACCAGTATGCTGTACCGGTTGGGATTAAGTGCTCCCTGCCGTACCATATCAGCTATACGTCCCGGAGTGCCAATGACTATCTGGCCTGGACGCCGCAGATGCTCAATGTCAACTCTCACACTTGTGCCTCCTATCAGGCATGTGCTGAAGAGCTTGAGTCCAAATGCTATGCTTCTGAATTCCTTGTCAATCTGCAGTGCCAGCTCACGCGTGGGCGAGACAACCAGCACATTACTCTTGGCATCCCTCCGGAGGAAGTTATGTATAAGAGGTATAAGATATGCGCCTGTTTTTCCGGTACCTGTCTGAGCCAGCCCCATCAGGTTACGGCCGTTAAGGATAGCCTCAATGGTCCTGTCCTGAATCTCTGTGGGTTTCTCGTACCCTTTGTTCTTAAGATTGCTAATGATGGCACTGTCAACGGGCAGATCTGTAATCATCCTCCCTGATATGTACTTCACTACGGGAACCACTGATGGTTTCCTTATGAAATTATCGGTATTTAACGTGCCGGTTTTGATCTTCCTTTTGTTGTGTGTTCTTTTTATCGTGTCAATATGACTCTGATTCTGTTTACCCCTCCATCGGGGGTCCTTGTAATGTCCCATTAATTATTTAAATTGGTTAATGCCGCTGAAAAATCATTAACCAAATATCTGTTCAAAGTGGTAATGTTCTCCTGACGAATTGTTATTCAGCGTAAACTAGTGATTGTAGAAAGAACTCCTTTAAATCTGATCTTGAAGGAGATATGCTGACTATACAGATCTAACTTATGCTTAAATCGGTGCAAAGGTACTTATTTTTATCCGCATCTGCAACTGACAAGATAAAAGGTCTGAAGGTCTGTTGTAAGGTTTGAGAGGTAATCATATGTAGTAACTGGGATTGAATTTATTCAGGGAAATTTCTTCATCATTTCTTCATCATTCTTTCATCTTTCAATTATTAACTTTGTAGCAAATTTTGAAAATGCCCCATATGCGTCTACAGATATCCGGACTTATTCTTCTTCTTTTGCCACTGAATGTGCTGGCTCAGACAGACAGTACCTCAACGTCCGGAGTGAAGGAACATCATGCGCTGTACGCAGGGGCTGGTTACGGCAACAATATGATCTACCTTGGCTCTACCATCTCGCGTGACCTTCCCTATGGATACGGGGCCCTGTCTTATGTCCTCGGAGGTGAACTGATGGTGACAGGATCATCATTCTATATGCCAGACCTTGACCCGGCAGCGCCGGCATTCAACAGTATATCAATCTCTTATAATCACGAATTTACAAAATGGCTTGACATATCAGCCGGAGCATATCGTTATATGGTCAAACCAACCCTGACAGACACTCTCTTTAACAATTTTAATTATGCTGATATAACCCTGGGGATAGACTGGAAGATACTCTACACTGAGGTCTCCTATGGAGGCTTCCTGATCAAAGATGCTCCCACTTACCTGCAGGTTAAGAACTCGCACTATTTTGAAACTCCCTCCTTCTTCAAAGGCAAAGCAAATATTTCATTCTATCCTTATGCAAACATTCTTTTCGGGGGGCTGGTGAATGAGAAGATAACTGAAGGAACGGAGGTCATTACCACAACCAGCACAATCATAAATCCTGCCAGCCTGTCGGGTTCCGGAACGGGTATCGGAGCAGGCTCAGGCCAGGGTGCAGGGACCGGTCAGGGATCAGGCAATAGCGGAACGGGTAGCGGTTCATCAGAGACCACCACGGAAACAACAACAACAACAGTCCCCTCAACGAATATAGTATATACGGAATCCTTTGGCCCGATAGATATGGAGATAGGTCTGCCTGTCTCATTCAATCTCAGTTTCATGTCACTCGAGGCTGATATAAGCTATCTCCTGCCACTATACTCCGACAGCTACTACCCTGCCCCGAAGGGATTTGTTGTAATGTTCTCGGCATTCTTCAAGATTTTCTGAGAGACAGTTGCAGATAAACATGCAGCCTCTTAAATAACCATCCAGACCCCATCAGTACATTTCGCTGTATATCAATGACATGACAAATGTCTATTATTTTTGGCATAACTTTTGATTTTCCTTATGTGAAGAGACAGTTCTTCCCAAAACTATAAGAGATGAAAAATTTTATCTGCACATCGATCCTCGCAATCCTGATAGCCTCAGTGACGACAGTCACGGCACAGGACTATCCCGAGGAATACCTGGGTCTCCCGGGTGACAACCTGAACCTTTACGCAGTCATGAAATTATTCCAGGAGTCTGAGACCCTTGAAGCATTCGAGAGAAATCTCAACGCTGAGGACTCACGGATTAATAACCTCGACCTTAACGGTGACAACATGGTTGACTACCTCACCGTAGCTGATTATGTCGATGGTAATGAACACACCATAGTATTACGCTCGGTCCTTGACCGTAACGAGTACCAGGATGTGGCCGTCTTTACTGTGGAGAAGTTCCGTGACGGATCGGTGCAGATACAGCTCATCGGTGACCAGGCGCTTTACGGGAAAAATTACATCGTAGAACCTATTTACGCCGAAACACCGAATCCCGGCTACAGGGGGACAGCGGTCAGCAGGAACAATGTATCCGTTGTAACGACTACTTATCATGAAGTTGCTGCCTGGCCGATGATCAGTTTCATCTACAGTCCCCGCTACACCGTATGGCGCTCATCGTGGTACTGGGGCTATTACCCGGTCTACTGGAGACCCTGGAGACCCTTCTACTGGCACTACTACTACGGCTACCACTCCCACTGGTATCCTGACTACTACGCACACTACCGTCACTGGGACCGTCCGAGGTACCACCGCTATAACACCTTCTATTACGGAAGTGTGAGAGCTCACTCGGCAAAGGTTGAACACCGCATTACTGAAGGAAATTACAGACAGACTTACTCAAAGCCTGACACCAGGAAAGACGGTGAAGCTCTCTACGTCAAGACTCACGGTACTCGTAGCAGTGTAACCAGCAGGCCTGCAGCATCAGGCACCAGCAGGAGAGACACTCCGGTAACCAGCAGCAGGAGCAGCAGCGCAACAAGGACATCAGCCGGCCAGCCTGCAGCATCAGACAACAGCAGGAGGAGCACCACAGTAACCAGCAGCAGGAGCAGCAGCACAACCAGGCCATCAGCCAGCCAGGGTGGTGAGACAACACGCAGATCAACGTCAACCACGGCAAAAAGCACCCCCGCAACTACTGGCAGGAGCTCAGTATCGACCTCTTCTTCAAGGCAGTCATCCCCACAGAAGACACAGTCAACTGTCCGCAGATCAACACAGTCTTCAGCAGGGAGTTCACAGCCTGCAACCAGCAAATCGCAGTCTACTGCACAGAGGTCACAATCAACAGCTACCAGATCGCAGTCTGCAACTCAGAAGTCATCTCCTTCTGTCTCTCAGAGATCCTCAGCGCCTGCAGCCAGATCACAGAGCACCAGAAGCAGTAAGAGCAGCTCCAGTGCCGCCCCCTCACGCAGCAGCAAGAGCAGCAGCGCCGCCTCATCAAGGAGGAGCAGCAGCAGCAAGAGCACCAGCACCAAGAGCAGCAGCAGCAAGAGCAGCAGCAGCAAGAGCAGCAAGAGCTCTAAAAACTCAGAAAACGGCAAGAGCTCATCACGCAGGTAAAAGCAGAGAGCTCAGAGCCCATGGCTCGGAGCACAGAGTATAATTCCAGAGGCGCAGGGTAAAAACCCTGCGCCTCTTTTTTGTACAACTTATATTATTTTAAGCTGGTCTTAAACAGAAAAATGAAACAGGAGAAGTTTGGCTACTCTCCGCGGATATGGTCACTGATTTACCTTGACGGACTGGAGACCAACATGAAGATGTTGAGGAGTACCTTACGTTAACCGGCACTTAGAAATGTGTGCAGTGCCTTATCTCCCTTTGCGGGTCGGATGTCCCTGCCATATCTTTTCCGGCAATTCGTTTCCGGCAGGGCCTTAATACTCTGTGGGCACATGAAAGTTGCTGCTCTGCAGGCTGTTACCTTGCCTGTGGCACCATTACTTTTTGTAACCCATCATGGTGATAACGATAACGCCATTGGCTCCCCGGGAGCCGTATATTGAAGCATCAGAGCCTTTGAGAATGGTGATTGACTTTACATCTCTCGGGCTGATGTTATCGATGGAACTGACAATAACGTCGTCTACAACAAAGAGCGGTTCGGTACTGGAATTGAATGAGCCGACTCCCCTGATAGTTATCGAGTTACCCATAACCTGCACACCGGGCACCTGGCCGCGGATCATATCGTATATATTAGTATATGAGGCGTTTGCAGGCCCCTGCCCATCTATAAACCCCACACCGGTGGTCATGGCATCCTTCCTCACCGTGCCATAACCTACATCTATCTTTCTCTCCCCCTCAGACATCTCCGGCATAAAGTTTTTCATGGCTTCCTTACCATCAAGCACAAAATCAATGACAGACTGACCTTCATACATGGTCAATACAGAACCCAGGTTGGAGGTATATGCCCCCACACTTCTGGTGTTTGACCTTATCTTTATCCTGAAGGTCCCGTCCCTCCTGGTCAAAATCCCCGTTCCCTGTCCGTCAACAACTATGAGTGCTCCTGAGACAGGTGCCATCACGGTGTCTGTCACTGTACCTGTTACACTAACCAGCTTTGCTCTTTTCTGGCCGGCTGCAAGACCGGCTGCAAACAGCACAATCAATAAGGTAACAATAATCCTGGCTTTCATTTTTCATTGTTTGTCTGGTGCAATTTATGAAAAAGATGGACACCTTTCAATTAGCTGCCGGTTTTACTATTATTTTACTAATTTTGCACCCTCTAAAGACAACATTATTAAACTGATATAAATGACTTTTG
Source organism: Bacteroidales bacterium (assembly GCA_034003345.1). Taxonomy (GTDB): domain Bacteria; phylum Bacteroidota; class Bacteroidia; order Bacteroidales; family VadinHA17; genus SR-FBR-E99. Next base: position 7,777 of record JAVEYS010000064.1, on the reverse strand, counting down.
ACGAGCTGGACCTTGACCCTGATATTCTTGATGCAATTGACTATATGGGCTTCAGGGAGACCACACCCATACAGGAGAAGGCCATCCCTGTCATCCTCAATGGCCAAGACCTGATAGCGTGTGCTCAGACCGGTACGGGAAAAACAGCTGCCTACCTCCTTCCGGTGATGAATGACATCTCCTATAACCGTCCCTCTCATACTCACACACTGGTGCTCGTTCCGACAAGGGAGCTGGCTCTGCAGATAGACCAGCAGATACAGGGTCTGGCCTATACATTGAATATCACATCGCTGGCTGTCTACGGTGGCGGTGAAGGCAGTGCCTGGGACCAGGAGAAGGCTGCGCTGACACGTGGAGCAGATATCATCGTTGCAACCCCCGGACGCCTCATATCACACCTTAATCTCGGCTACGTGAACTTCTCTGAAGTGCAGGTGCTGGTGCTTGATGAAGCTGATCGGATGCTCGACATAGGCTTCCACGATGACATCATGAAGATCATCTCATACGTCCCTAAAAAGCGCCAGACACTAATGTTCAGCGCAACGATGCCAACAAAGATCAGGTCGCTCTCAAAACATATCATGAAGAACCCGGAGGAGATATCTATTGAGATGTCAAAACCGGCCGAGGGGGTGCTGCAGGCGGTATACCTGCTTGAGGATAACCAGAAACTTCCTCTTCTGAACAGCCTTCTGGCTGACAAACCCGAATATCACAGTATCCTGATCTTCAGCTCGACAAAGAAGAAGGTACACGAGATAGTAAGAGGACTCCGTTCGCGCGATTACGCCGTTGAGGGTATATCGTCAGACCTGGAGCAGAAGGCGCGTGAGGAGACACTGCTCCGCTTCCGTTCGCGTCATACACGCGTTCTGGTAGCCACCGACGTCCTCAGCCGTGGTATAGATATAAAGGATATCAACCTGGTGGTCAACTTTGATGCCCCATCAGATGCAGAGGATTATGTTCACCGTGTAGGACGCACGGCCAGGGCAGAAACCACCGGAGTGGCTATTACGCTGGTCAACAGGGCCGACATGTTCAAGCTGGAGCGGATAGAGAAGCTCATTGGATACCAGGTCTACAGGACTCCCCTGCCCGACTTCATCGCCAGCAGCCACAGTGACACGCCATCCAGTCGCCCCTCACGCCCGAGACCAGACAGGAGCAGGTTCAGACGAAAGTAGAAATGAATTCTTGCAGTAGCACGGTAGTTCGGTAGTAAAGTCGTGCAGTCTTGCCGGAGCATGGCGGAGACCCCGACTGTAAAATCGGGACGGTCATGCCCCCTGTTCCATGTCAGTCAGGTGGTTTAGAATAAGGGATAGCCTCTCCCTCAGATCGACCAGATCACTTTCGCTAATCCCCTCCGGGAGCAGTCCTACACTCATCTTCTGAGGGATAGCAGCCGCAACCGACTCCATCTTGCGACCCTTGCCGGTGAGCTCAATTAAAACCTTTCTCTCATCCTCGCCCGATCTCTTTCTGGTGATTATGCCGAGCCCCTCAAGACGCTTGAGAAGAGGAGTAGTGGTGTTGGTATTCAGTATCAGCCTCTTCGAGATCTCGTTTACCGTCAGACCGTCATGCTCCCATAATACAAGCAGCACCAGGTACTGAGGATAGGTGATACCCAACTCATCAAGAAAAGGCTGATAGTTCCTCGTGATGAGCCTTGATACCGCATATAGCGGGAAACAGAGCTGGTTATCAAGCTTAAGCTGTTCGTGTGCCATGATAGAACCCTACTTATTAAAAAAATTCTTCTCCAGGTATTTTTCAATCTTCTCCGGCTTTGTTGTGGGCGAGAACCGCTTAACAGGCCTTCCTTCCGAATCGATGAGGAACTTGGTGAAGTTCCACTTGATTTTGTTGCCGGTGAGGGCCGACAGCTCGCTCCTCAGATATTTATACAACGGATGGGCGTCTGGTCCGTTTACATCAATCTTTGAGAACATCGGGAAGGTGACGCCGTAGTTAAGCAGGCAACCCTCTGCTATGGATTTCTCATCACCGGGCTCCTGGTTCGCAAACTGGTTAGAAGGAAATCCAAGTATCACCAGTCCGTTCTCACTGTGCTTCCTGTACAGCGCCTCCAGTCCTTCATACTGGGGTGTAAGCCCACATTTGCTCGCCGTGTTTACTACAAGAACCGTTTTTCCCTTGTAGGTATCCATCCCTATCTCCTTGCCCTGTAGGGTCTTCGCCTTAAAATCGTAAAACTGTTGTTTCATATCTGATTATTTATATATCGTTTGTGATTATATCTTTAGCGATACAAATATACGAATCTATTTTTATATCGCAAGCGATATTTCCAAATATTAAAATATTTTCCATTGCATTTTAAATTCATCTATCTATGTATTTGTTTGTTGACTACCTTTGGTATGCACACCAATATTGTTTATGTATGGCAGCAAAAGAAAAATCCATGATCATCATCGGTGCAGGCTTTGCCGGACTTGCTGCCGGTGTTTACGGTCGTCTCAACGGATATAAAACCAGAATCTTTGAGATGCATAGTCAGCCTGGCGGACTATGCACTTCCTGGAAGCGGAAAGGTTATACTTTCGATGCATGCATTCACTGGCTCGTGGGGTCATCACCCGAGAGTCCGCATTACGGGATGTGGGAGACAATGGGCATCGCCCAGGGCAGGGAGTTCATCTATGCACCTGAATACGCCCGCTGTGAGGGGGCTGACGGCCGTAAGGTGATCTTTCATGCAGATATAGATAAGCTTGAAAAACACCTGCTTGAACTCTCTCCCATTGATGAGCAGACCATCAGGGAGTTCATTGACGGCATACGCATGTGCAACAAATTCAGCTTCCCTGCCGACAGTGAACCACTATTCACCAGGCTGGGGAAACTTATCAAAATCTTTTTCTTTTTCATGTTAAAGGGGAAAAGATTCAGGGAGTGGACGAAGGTCACCGGTGAGGTCTTCGCCAACCGTTTTAAGGATCCTCTTCTCAGGGATGCTTTCAGTGAGATATGGATACCCGAGTTCTCAATGCTCTTCATGCTCTTCACCTTTGCCTACATCCACCAGCGCATCGCCGGATATCCCATCGGCGGATCCAGACCGATGTCGGAAGCGCTGGAAGCACGTTACAGGGAGCTGGGCGGTGAGATACAGTATGACAGCAAGGTTGCCAGGATACTGACAGCCGATAGCATAGCCACGGGCATCAGGCTGGTCGACGGCAGTGAGTTCCAGGCTGAGAGGGTGATCTCAGCTGCCGATGGTCATGCAACACTCTTCGACATGCTCGAAGGCAGGTACCTTGACGCGAAGACACGTGAGCCCTATGATAAATGGCCTGCATTCCCGTCGCTGCTCTTTGTCTCTCTTGGCGTAAACCGCCTGTTCGATGAGATGCCATTGTCAGTGTCGGGATTTTCCTTCGCCCTCAGGGAGCCTGTGATGCTGGCCGACAAGATGTGCTCCAGGCTGCCGGTTCATATCTATAACCAGGATCCCACCCTTGCCCCTGAGGGAAAGACTGCCGTAACCGTCATGATTGAGTCTGATTATGATTACTGGAAGAGACTGGCCGAAGACCGGACAGTCTACCTTAAGAAGAAAGATGAGATTGTCAGCCTGGTTATCAGTCTTCTCGAACAGCGTTTCCCGGGCATCAGCGATCAGGTGGAGGTCACTGACGTGGCCACACCGCTGACCTTCGAGCGCTATACCGGTAACTGGAAGGGTTCGTTCGAAGGATGGCTCATAACTCCTGACAACGCTCATACGATGACGAAACCGATGTCTCAGACGGTACCAGGACTGAAAAACTTCTACATGTGCGGACAGTGGGTAGAGCCCGGCGGCGGCCTCCCCACCTCCATCATGTCAGCACGACGACTCATGAAAAAAATATGCCGCGAGGACAAAATAAAACTCAAAGGATGAAAACAAAAGCAATTCTCTTTATGATTGTACTGGCCCTTGCCGGCGGGCAGCTCTCCCGGGGCCAGCAGACAGGCAATGCCGTTGTTGACCAGCTGCTTACTGCCTGGTCACCCAGGATCTTCAACACAGTGCCGGTGGCCGATGATCAGGTTGATCTTATCGTCAGATGCGGTATCAAGGCTCCCAGTGCAAAGAATCAGCAACCATGGAGGTTCACCGTTGTGCGCGACGAGGCTCTGATGAAGAGTGTGGTCTCAAATGTGGTCGCTGGAAATGTGCTTATACTGATCTCCGGAGCGGAGTCCGGCGAAGGCAGGACTCCCGATTTCGACTGCGGGCTGGCAACGGAAAATATGTTCCTGGCAGCCACGGCGCTTGGACTGGGTGCAAGGATCTACGGAGGTCCCGTGGCTATCGCCAACGGCAAGCGCGAGGCACTGCAGGTACCGGAAGGATACAAGGTGGTGATGATACTGCGCGTTGGAAACATCGACAGGAGTGTTGATGCCGTCTCCGGTGCCACGCCACGTAAGACAACCGAAGAGATCGTCAACTACGTAAGATAGGACCTCCCATGCATACGAACTGAGATGATGCTGCACTGAGGCACAGCAGCGACAAGGTTATATCTCTATGTTACTCAGCTCTTTGGTGACTGTAAAGCGGTACTCCGGGTATTCGTAGATAGGAACGCGCGGCTCTGTCTGCCCGATGCTGTACCCGAACAGCCCGTCATATTCCTTCGGATCTTCGCCCAGCTCCTCCAGCTGCCTGAGATACTCATGAATGGATTTTGATTCAATGATTATCATCTTGCCCATCTTATTAATGATAGGGCTGTGAGAGCGGGTGATATCATGGTCGAACTGCAGTATCCGCCTCCCATACCTGGTTATGCCCACAACGCGGAACGTCAGGCTCTTGCCCACTCCCGGCAGGTTCAGTACGTTTCGGTCGGTACCGAGGAAGGGCAGACCGGCAAAACGACGCAGGGCGTCAATACTTTCAACAATGTTTTCGGCGTTCTCCGGAAACTGTCGTATGGTCTCATAATGCTCTCTCTCGATCTTGCCTATTATCTTTTCCTCAAGCTGCTCCTGCACCACCCTGGCGTTGGGAGAGAAATTGAAGTTGTTCTCCATGTAGCCCTTCACAGTAAATGTATAGTACGGCAATATCCCCACATCGTTGAGCACCTGCCGAAGCTTGGCTGTGTGTCCCCTGCGTGATGCAGCCGTGGTGAAGACCAGCTGGTTGGTGATGAGCCATCCGGCACCGATGAGTCTCCTGACTGCCAGGCTTGATTCCGGAGTCACCTCCATGGGTGACTCCACATGCGTCTGTATTAGAAACTGGGTGATGCCTATCTCTTTTGCTTTCTTTTTAAAGTCGCCAAGTATCTCTGCCAGCTCGGGGGTTATCCTCTGTGGCAGGTAGGTCAGCATCCTCGTCCCGAGCCTGACCCTCTGTATCTCTGCCAGCTTATCGCCGTCAGCTCTCTTGAGATTCTTCTCGCGCTTGTTTCTGGCCATCTCGTACACAGCATCAAGCAGCTCCTTGAGGCTTTTGTCAGAGCTCATCAGGGCATCTCCTCCCGTGATAAGGATATCTCTCAGCTGGGTGTCCTCCTCAAAGTATTTAAGCAGTTTCTTCTGTTTCTCCGACCACGTTTCAGCAGGCTTGAGTTTCTCAAGGTCGAAGTTCAGGTGACCGCTCTGAAAGTCATACATCCGCTGACAGGGTGAACAGAGCCCACCGCAGGCCCTGCCCATGGTGTCAGGAATAAGAATGGCCACCTCGGGGTACCGCCTGTGAATATTGTTGTTGGAAGGAAGAAGCCATCCGGCCGCGTTGGGCTCTCCCGGCACAACCTTGTCCTCTTTCTCCCAGGCAACGATATGCCCGAACTCATCAACCAGCTGGCGACTGTAAACGATATAATGCCTGATGGCCAGATCGGCCCCTATAGCAAAATAGGGAACACGTACATGCAGCAGTGACAGGTAATACGGGTTAACGAAGAAGGGTATGCCGGCCTTCTCTGCATCATAGAGTATCTTCATGGTGTCAGGATCAAGCGAGTGGCCAAGCATCTCATTGAGAAGGTCAGGAGAGCGGATGGCAAAATGCAGATGGAACTTGTAGTTATCCCACCACTCATTTACCACTCTCAGTTTTTCGTCATAAGTAATGCCTTCAGTGAATGAATATTTTTCATCCTTTATCTCACCCGAATCTATCTTCGCAATAAGGAGTTTGATGATCCTCTCCTTGTTCTCCTTTCGTAGCTCCACAATGCGGGGATCTAGTCCTGACGAATACATATCCATCCACTTTTTTACAGCATCCATGTCAGGGATGACCTGGTTACTCTCACCACGCAGCTGGCGGAACAGTTCAATCATGTCAATGAAGAACTCCGGCTTTGCCCCTCCTGTTCCCTTGATTACGGCGAGCCAGATGAACCTGATGGGATTGCTTACTGCGATCTCACCGCGCAGGTTAGGGTCAGGATACTCTATCCCGGCATGATCAATATAGTCAAGTATCCTGATGATTGCATAATCATTCCATGACAGCTTCTCGAAATTCTCAAGCCTGGTGACCTGGTCTGTCTGAAAACGGAAGGCATCTTTGCGGCTGCTGTATTCTGAATGGATCCAGTTTTTTACGCCAAGCTGTGCTTCTATCTCGTTTTTTGACTCCCTCATGATTGTCTCAAGCATGGGGTTTTCACGGAGCAGGACTCTGAGAAGACGGTGAGAGCGCACACTGATTGCTATCCTGTCAAGTTTTTCATTTTCTGTCATTTCCTGTCATTTTTGATAACTGCATTTTATAAATATAAAAAAAAATGACTATTCCGGACGGTGTAGTTGCAAAAGATATCCGGCTGTCAGTAGAAAGACCTTCACTTCCCGGGCTGATTCTCTTTATATCAGGCCCCGATAAATGATTCCTGATTTATTCAGGCATACATCATACATCTTACAAAAAACATCCTTACAACCTCAATTAATGGGCCTCTCCGATAGTTTGGCACACCCTTTGCATTGATTACTGTGAAGAGCAGATCTTCATAAAACTTAAAGAGATGAAAAAGTTAATTATCACATCGGTCCTCGCAGTTCTGGCAGCCTTAACGACGACAGTCGGGGCACAGAACTATCCGAAGGAGTACCTGGGTCTCCCGGGTGACAATCTCAATCTCTACGCGGTAATGGACCTGTTCCGCAATTCCAGTACGCTTGAGGCCTTTGAGAGAGGGCTCAACAACATGGATACGAGGGTCAACAATCTGGATCTCAACGGCGATTACATGGTTGATTACATCACCGTAACCGACTACAGGGATGGCAATGTGCACAACATAGTGCTGCGTGCCGTTCTCGGCCGTAATGAGTACCAGGATGTGGCGGTGATCACCGTTGAACAGATCCGCAGGAAGAAGGTGATGATACAGATTACCGGTGATGTTGCGCTCTACGGAAGAAATTACATCATCGAGCCTGTCAGTACGAACAGGTACAAGACAAAATACTATCAGGACCCCGTCTATTACGGTAGTGCGACCATGATATACAACTACTACATCGACCCTTGGGACTGGCCTGTTGTAGTGTACATCTACAATCCTTACTACAGGGGATGGAGCTCATCATGGTACTGGGGTTACTACCCTGCCTGGTGGAGCCCCCGGAGCCCCTGGTACTGGGATTACTTCTACGGTTACTACTCAGGATGGAAGCCTTACTACCACAGCTATTACCACCAGAGCAACATACAGAGGTACAATCGTTATAACGACTTCTACTATCACAGTGTCCGTCAGCAGTCGCCCCAGGTGCA
>JAVEYS010000063.1:0-17595 GCA_034003345.1 Bacteroidales bacterium | reverse complement strand
CTCTTAAAATTGTTGTCAAACCCGGCATTACCTATATATGACTGGAAGAATGAAGTAAGCATTTCATTCTTCCCAAGGATCGAATTTATTTCCTTTAGCGCCAGCCTGCTCAGAGAAACTGTGTCACTGCCTGTTTCCAGCTTGGGCAACTCTTCTTCGATGAGGTATTCTGCAAACTTGTCTGTCACCTCCATGCCCTTTTCGAAGCCGTTTTGCTTTTTCTTGGACAGTAACAGAGAAAGCCCCTCGCGTGACAGGCTCTTATACCGCATAAGCAATATCTCCTCCTTCTGCTTCCATATGCTATGGATCATATAGGACTGTACGGCAAGGAAGAGAAGAAGTGCTCCAAGAGAAACAAGAAGAAGTAATTGACGCTTCATTCACCTGATTTTTAATCAAAATTAATCAATGTAACGGATTGAAGGAATGATTAACCTTGCATTAACCTCCTGTTAACCTGAGCATAGGTCTAAGTGCTGTAATTTTACAATGTAAAACTTTTAAATGGGCAGTCATGAAACCCACATGTTTCGATAAGCACAACCCGGCTCGCGGGCGTAGCGAAGCTGAATATTTATGAATATAATTCATCAACATGTGGGTTCCATCAGACCATTGAAATAAATTATAAACTCATGAAAACAGCAGGTTATTCATTAATTATCGGTGCCATGGCAATAATGTTGTCAGCCGTTACAGTCTCCGGACAGACCACACAACCATCTTCCGAACAGCAGAAGCAGAAGGAGGCGGAGATTCAGAAGAAACTACAGACAATGTCTGAAGAGGAACAGCAGAAGCTGAAGCAGGCCGAGATAGAGGCCAGGAAGAAGGGGATATCTGAACAGGAGTTAAAGAAAAAAGTTGCTGAAATTGAGGCAGCTTCAGAAGAGAGAAAAAGAGAATTTGAGAGGCAGTTCAGAGATTACGAGGATATTCGCAGGAGTACCGGGGATATCACAAAAGATTTTAATAATAATTTTCCAATGGTAGTCATGCCTGATGAAAAAGTCTTCAAGTATGTTACACCGTCAACAGGCGACATATACATTTATAGTGGACATGGTTACGGGAGCAAGCCAGGGTCATCATGGAACTATTCACGCCAGGTGATGGAGGCTACTTTTACCAATGAGCTGACCATGAGTGCGGGCGATGAGAGCAATGTAAACCTTTCGGTGTCAGGTGACTGTGCCGAAGGGTCTATTACTGTTTCAATTATCATGCCTGACGGGAAACAGCTTTCGGAGGTTGTCCTTGACGAAAACGGCAGTCTCAACTGGCGTAAGAACTATGAGGCAGGTGAGAATAACGGCTGGAAGAACGGCAAATGGGTTTTCAGGATAAAGGCTAAAAATGCCACGGGCAATCTGCGTATATCAATGAACTCTGATTAATTTTTGGTTTCTATATTTTTTGTTCAAGTATTTGACCTGTTCACAAGTGGATTGTGATCAGGGACAGAGGCAGGTGCTGGTCCTGCCTCTGTTGTTTTATGTCCCTTCTGTAATAAATTAGTCCGGTTTTGGCTCCCTGTTGCCATATTGTTAATTTTGCATAATACAAATACAGTGATATGAAGAAAATTCTGATATTACTAATCCTGCCGGCTTTTCTCTTCTCCTCCTGCGGTAACAGCTCATCAGGGAGCAGTGAGGAACGGATCATTACCGTCACCATCCCTCCGTTTGCATGGTTTGTGAAGGCTCTGGCAGGTGATGATTTTAAGATCAACATTATGCTCCCCCCCGGGGCTGATCATCATATATGGGAGCCTCTGCCGGCACAGATAAATGCCCTGTCGGGATCGGAGGCACTGATCATCAACGGACAGCTCGGCTTCGAGCATGCATGGATGGAGCGTTTCAGGCAGGTCAACAGTGAAATGAAGATCCTTGACCTCTCGCGTAATATTGATCTTATTGGATCTGGAGAGACTGATGACAGGGAGTATCATAACCATGAAGGTCGTGTGCCTGAAGGTATGAGGCCTGAAGGTCGCGGATCTGAAGGTATGAGGCCTGAAGGTGTCCGGTCTGAAGGTTCGCCAGATAAGGATCACGGTGCAGGGGATAAGGCAAGACCGGATCACAGATACGGTCATGATGGCCCTGATCCTCATTACTGGATGTCACCTGTCGCTGCACTTGTAATGGCTGAAGATATTACAGATTTCCTTGTGGAACTTAATCCCGGTGAATCTGAGAGATATGAGACAAACCTGGCTCTGCTTAAGGCAAAGATTACCGAAGTTGATTCTCTGGTACGCGAGGCGGTGGCCTCTGCTCCTGGAAGAACGGTGTTGATCTACCACCCGGCATTGGCATACATGGGACGTGATTATGGTTTTGAACAGATCTCTTTTGAGGATGAGGGCAAGGATCCGTCACCGGCTCGCATGAAGGAGCTTATTGACATTGCCCGGGGAAAGGAGATAAAGATCATCTTCATACAGGCTGAGTACGACCTGCGCAATGCTGAATCGTTGTCACGTGAGGCCGGAGCCAGCCTGGTAGTTATCAACCCCATGAACATAGACTGGTCTGCAGCTGTTTTAGAAGTGGCTGAAGCGCTGGGAAGCGATAAAGAATTAAGAATTAAGAATTAAGAATTAAGAATTTCTGCCCGGGCGAAACTACAGATCGCAAGACAAAACAACCAATAACCGATAATGAATACTCTTTTCAGCATAGAATCAGTTACTGCAGCATACGAGGCGAAGGTGGTTCTCCGCGACGTCACCATGGCTGTTGAGGAGAACGACTTCATTGGTATCATAGGTCCAAATGGCGGCGGAAAGACAACACTGCTAAGGGTGATACTCGGATTACTGAAGCCTTTGTCAGGCAGTGTCAACTATTCGCCGGGCAATTTGAAACTTAACCAGATAGGATATATGCCGCAGGTGGCTCAGGGTGACACACTGTTCCCTGTCACCGTTGAAGATGTCGTTCTTTCAGGGATGATGCACAGCAAGAGTGCGGCCGGGCGTATGGGCCGCCAGGAGAAGAGACATGCCTCAGAGGTGATGGAAGAGCTGGGGCTCACAATGCTGGCCCATCAGGCGCTTAATGAACTGTCGGGCGGACAACTGCAGCGTGTCTACCTTGCCCGGGCTGTGTCTGGCTCACCGCGGCTGCTGCTGCTTGATGAGCCCGCCACCTTCGTTGACAACTCCTTCGAGGCTGATTTCTATGATAAGCTGAAGCTTCTCAACAGCCGTATGACTATAATGATGGTATCACATGACGTAGGCACCATATCTGCCTGGGTGAAGTCATTCGTCTGTGTTAACAGCACGGTATTTTATCATCCGCACAGCAAGATCACCGATGAGGATCTCAGGCTGTATGGCTGCCCCATACAGCTTGTCACTCACGGTGATGTTCCTCATGTCGTACTCCACAAACATAATTAATGGAGAATATCTTTGAATACTCATTTGTTATCAGGTCACTACTGGGTGCACTCTTTGCCAGCATCACGGCAGGCCTGGCAGGAACGTATATAGTCTCACGGAGACTCGTGTTTCTTAGCGGCGGCATCACCCACGCCTCCTTTGGAGGCATTGGCCTCGGCTATTACCTGGGAATAAACCCGGTGGTTGGCGCAGCCTTCTTCGGACTGGGATCGGCACTGGGGATGGAATATTTGTCGGCCAGGGGCAGGATGCGTGAGGACAGTGCTATTGGAATCCTGTGGGCACTGGGCATGGCTATTGGAATTATCTTCATCTACCTGACACCGGGGTACGCACCCAACCTCATGAGCTACCTCTTCGGAAGTATACTTACTGTCACTAACGGTGATCTGATAGCGCTGGGCATTATATCAGTTGTACTGATCATATACACTGCTTTGTTTTACAGGACATTGCTATATATTTCGTTCGATGAGAACTATGCCCGCACATTCACCAGTCATGTCGATCTCTTCAAATATATCTCAGTAGGGCTCACCGGGCTTGCAATAGTGCTTAACATAAGGATGGCGGGGGTGATAATGATTATTGCCCTGCTCACAATACCTGCCAACATCATCATGCTCTTCACCAGGAAATACATATACATCATTGTTCTCTCGACAGTCGTCAGTTTCGTCGGCATCAGCGGGGGCTTCGCCATATCCTGGTTTACGAACCTCCCTACCGGCGCAACAATTGTCACTGTACTGGTGTTGTTCTGGTTGATGGCACGTGTTGTACGTAGCATGAGAAGAAACAGCAGAATTGAAAAAGCAAAAAATAGTAACAGATGAATGAATTTGATCTTTTGATTATTGGCAGTGGCCCTGGTGGTTATGTGGCAGCTGTAAGGGCTTCGCAATTGGGGATAAAGACAGCAGTGATAGAGAAGGCAGAGACGGGAGGCATATGCCTGAACTGGGGTTGCATCCCTACAAAGGCCCTCCTCAAGAGTGCGCAGGTGCTTGATTATGCTCGTCATGCAGCTGATTACGGCATCAATGCAGGAGAAGCACCGGCAGCGGATTTCAACGCTGTCATAGCCCGAAGCAGGGGTGTGGCTGAGGCTATGAGCAAAGGAGTACAATATCTCTTTAAAAAGCACAATATTCAGGTTATTAACGGGTTCGGACGTCTGAAAGGCGCCGGTACCGTTGAGGTAGAGGCTGCTGACAATACCAGGGAGACATATCATGCAAAACATATTATCATCGCTACCGGAGCGCGGTCGCGTGAACTGCCAAACCTTAAACAGGATGGCAAAAGAATTATCGGCTACCGGGAGGCAATGAGCCTGCCTGCATTACCATCCTCAATGGTAGTGGTAGGCTCCGGAGCCATAGGCAGCGAGTTTGCCGGCTTCTACAGATCGATGGGCACCGAAGTGACACTGGTTGAGTTTATGCCGCGCATACTGCCGATAGAGGATGAGGAGGTATCACGGACACTGGAGCGTTCATTTAAAAAGGCAAAGATGAAAATCATGACCGCCTCAACGGTGGAGAAGGTCGACATATCAGGAGATAAATGCATTGTCACTATCAGTACTCCAAAAGGCGAGGTGGTGACGGAGGCAGATGTTGTTCTGTCTGCAATTGGCATAACCGCAAACCTTGAAGGAATAGGACTGGAGGAGTGCGGCGTTAAGACTGACAGGGGCAGGATAGTGGTTGATGAGTTCTACCGAACATCCGTCAATGGCCTGTATGCCATAGGTGACGTGGTCCCCGGACCGGCACTGGCGCATGTTGCCTCCGCCGAAGCTGTCGTCTGCGTTGAAAAGATAGCCGGTAAGAATCCCGATCCGGTAGACTATACAAATATCCCCGGATGCACCTATACTACCCCCGAAGTGGCTTCAAGCGGCATGACCGAGGCAGCGGCAAAGGAAGCAGGCATAGAGACCATAACAGGCAAGTTCATGTTTATGGCATCAGGTAAAGCCAGTGCAGCAGGTGCACGCGAAGGGTTCGTGAAGCTTGTCTTCAATGCTGTTGACGGCAAGCTTATTGGCAGTCACATGATAGGCATGAACGTCACCGAGATGATATCCTCACTGGTTGTTGCCAGAAAAATGGGTGCCACGGCACATGATCTGATGACAAGCATTCATCCTCACCCGACAATGTCTGAGGGAATCATGGAAGCCGCAGCAGATGCCCTAGGCGAAGCCATACACGGCTGACATATAATTACAATAATTAATTTTAACGCAACCTTTAGCCCTTTTTTCACATCACTTTATTGATCAGGTCGTATATTATTTCCTATCTTTATAACTCGATGAATAATCGGGTTTGCAGAAAGAGAAAGATATAATTAATGACTGTTTGTCTGGCAGCAGGCGCGATCAGGAACTGCTTTACCGCAGGTATGCCCCGAAGTTCTATGCCGTTTGCCTTCAGTATGCGGGTAACACGGAGGAGGCCAGGGATGTTCTGCAGGAGGGCTTTATCAAGATTTTTGAAAACCTGTCGCACTTCAGTCATGGAGGTTCTTTTGAAGGATGGATGAGGAGGATCATTGTAAACACTGCACTCGAGAGATACCGTAACAAGTATTACCTGAACAAGGTGGATGACATCGACGAGGTGAACGAACCGTTGGCCGAACCCGAGACAGATGACTTTGCCGGCCTGGAGGCTCACGATCTCCTGAATATGATCATGGAGCTGCCGCCAAAGTACAGGATGGTTTTCAACCTCTTTGCCATTGAGGGGTATTCTCACAGGGAGATAGGAGATATGCTGGGTATCTCAGAAGGTACCAGCAAATCAAATCTCTCGAGGGCAAGGGAGATACTTCAGAAGAAAGTGATGATGCTCACAGGCATCACAAGAAGATTAGTAAATGTTTGAAAGGGAGTCAAATATAGACATTGTATTCCGCAACGGACTGAAAAATATGGAAGTTCTGCCGCCGGCTGACATATGGGATAATATCCCGCCGATGCCCTCCAGACACTCCACACTCAGGATCATTTCGGGTATAGCTGCAGGTGTGGCTGCAATGATTTCCCTTGTTCTTCTGACTAACTGGTATACCCGCAGCAATAGTCCCACTCAGCTGCCCGCCGTGATGACCATCGCCAGTGGTGAACAGCAGGCAGTAAGGATTGACATGACATCGGCCACAACGGAAACGGCATCTGTCAAACGAGATGTGTCTGAAATTACACATGGTGCCCTTGCTGCTGAACCTGCCGGCAGGAAGGTGAGCACGCTTACTGCTGAGGGACCGGATATGATGATTGCTTCGGCTGATCTCACCCTGAAGCATGGAAAGGAAAATTCATCACTGCAGATGAATCCTGCAGATGAGATCACTATAATAGCCTCGGGTCGTATGAAAGGGGCAGAAGAGAGCCTTGCCATGACGATGAACACACCCGTCAATAAGACTGTGGGGCAGCGTTTTATGGTTGGCGCCAGCCTTTCACCTGCAATGGGTATGTCACCTTCCGGTCAGGATACAAAGCTCTCTGAACTGATGAACAGTGAGAGATCACGACCTTCATATACTACCGGACTTTCCTTCGGATACAAGATAACCGACCGCCTGACCATTCAGTCAGGTATCGGACTGGCATCCATGGGACAAACGATTACCGACGTTGACGTGTTCGCCGGACTCTCAGATTTCTATGCGGTCAAGAGCAATTACCTATATACTGTTGAGACAGCCTCAGGGCCAATCCTTGCAGGCAATACCGACCTTTACATAACTGACAATCTGAAAAGGGTAGGGACAATGGTACAGGGCAACATGGCTGATCCTTCAAAATACAATCTGACACAGGTGGGAGAAGACATACGGCAGATATTCCGTTACCTTGAGCTGCCTCTTATGTTACGGTACAAGGTCGTTGACAGGAAGGTGGGTCTTAACCTCTCGGGAGGACTGGCTTACGGATTCCTTGTTGACAACAGTGCCTATACCGGTGAGGGGTCAGATATGGTACGCGTGGGTCATACCGAAGGAATCAATACCCATAACCTGAGCAGCCAGCTCGGCCTTGGTATGGAGTACAAAGTTACATCGAACATATCCTTCAATCTTGAACCGGTATTCAAGTACTATGTCACACCGGTGAGCAACATCTCGGGACCACTTTACAAGCCTTACTCACTGGGCTTCTGGTCGGGCCTCTTCTTTAGATTCTGAAAGTCATTCATTCTGCCTCCTATTTGCTTCCATGGACGCAATAATTTCGCTACTTTTGCAGTTTCAAATAGAGATTGCCATAACATGAAACACTCATGCTTTCAGAACCTGTTCCGGCTTGCCGGTGCAGTGAAGCAAAACAAGACAGAGATAAGAACAGGGGTGTTTCATCATATTTTATTAATCACATTTTAAAATGATGAAAGTAACTATAGGGAAAGCAGCATTAGCAATAATGTTGCTGCTCAGCGCCGGTTTTATCTTTACTCTGCTCGTTTCAGCCGATAATAATCAATCATTCACTGCTGATAATGATGAGAGTTTGTTTACGGCAGCCTCCTGGGCCATCCCTGAGAATGTCACTTTTGCAGGGGAACCGTTGCCGCTGCAGTATTTTGACACCCGTGAGAGCCTCGACAGGGAGCTGAATGCCACCGCTTACAGGCATGGCTCAACGCTGCTGACGATTAAGAGGGCAGAACGTTACTTTCCTGAAATAGAAAAGATACTCCGTGAGAACGGTATCCCTGATGACTTTAAGTACCTGGCATGTGCTGAGAGTGACCTGGGCAATGTAATATCTCCTGTCGGCGCAACCGGCTTCTGGCAGATTATGGAAAACACCGGCAGAGAGGCCGGCATGACCATCAACAAGGAGATTGATGACCGTTATAACCTGGAGAAATCCACGAGGTTTGCCTGCGATTATTTTAAGAGAGCCTATGAAAGGTTTGGCAGCTGGACTATGGCAGCAGCATCCTATAACAACGGTTTCAGCGGGCTGAACGAGCAGGTGCAGATACAGAAAGAGACAAACTATTATAACCTCCTGCTGAATGAGGAGACAGCCAGGTATGTATTCCGCATAGTCTCTCTTAAGCTGGTGATCTCAGATCCTTCAAGGTATGGCGTCAGCGTAGAGCCTGAAGAACGCTACCGGCCGGTCGCTTACAGAGAAGTGAAGGTGGACACCTCAGTTACAAGTTTTGAGCAGTTCGCAAGAAATTTTGACACCAATTATAAGATCCTTAAGTTTCTCAATCCATGGCTTCGCAAGCCTTTTCTTACGAACACCGGGGGTCGGGAGTATATCATCAGGGTGCCTGAGAAGGATGCAAGGATCAATACCGGCCTATAGTATCTTGTATGTCGGAACAGAAAGATGAGATAAAAGTATATGGGGCTCGGGTCCATAACCTGCGAAATATAAGCATCACCGTGCCGCGTAATAAGCTGGTGGTTGTTACCGGCCTCAGCGGAAGCGGCAAATCGTCACTTGCTTTCGATACTATCTATGCTGAGGGCCAGAGACGTTACATGGAGACCCTCTCAGCCTATGCCCGACAGTTCCTGGGAGGGATGGAGAGACCTGACGTAGACCGGATAACAGGCCTCAGCCCGGTGATATCTATCGAACAGAAGACCACCAATAAAAATCCACGTTCAACCGTGGGAACCATCACAGAGATTTATGATTTCCTCAGGCTGATGTATGCCCGTGCAGCTGATGCCTGGTCATATGAATCGGGAGAGAAGATGGTCAAATATACGGATGACCAGATACTTGAACTCGTTAATTCACGCTATGACCAGAGGAAGATATATATCCTTTCTCCCCTTGTCAAAGGACGCAAAGGTCATTACAAGGAGCTGTTTGAACAGCTGAGACGAAAGGGATTCCTCTATGCGCGTATCAACGGAGAGGTCAGGGAGATCACTCCGGGAATGAAGCTCGACAGGTATAAGGTACATTTTATTGAACTGGTAATTGATAAGTTTCAGGCAGGGCATGTCACAGAGAAAAGACTTCGCGATGCAGTATTGCTGGCCCTGGATCAGGGCGACGGTATCATGATGGTCCTCGACGCGGTGAATAAAGACTTTCGCTATTTCAGCCGTCACCTGATGTGCCCCGTAACAGGCATATCATATAACGAGCCGGCCCCACATACCTTCTCATTCAACTCTCCCCAGGGCGCCTGCCCCAAATGCAACGGGCTTGGTGAGATATCCGAGGTAGACATCACCAGGATGATGCCGGACCCTCTGCTTAGCATACGTAAGGGAGGTATCGAACCATTGGGTAAATACCGCAACATCTGGATATTCTGGATGATAGAAGCTCTGGGTGAGAAATATGACTTCACGGTTGATACACCGGTGAAGGATATCCCGGAAGATGTCCTCAACAAGATATTTTTTGGCTCTGACGAGGTGCTTAAGCTGCATAATACACCGCTGGGAGCCACTTCCAATTATTCCATGACCTACGAGGGTGTAGTCAACTACATAGGTAATCAGGAAGCTGTCAACGGCCGTAGTGCCAACGGCAAAGGCCGTGACCAGTATGTGCAGTACCATGTATGCCCCGAATGTGGCGGTACAAGACTGAAGAAAGAGGCCCTCTGGTTCCGTCTGGGTGGTAAGAACATAGGAGAGCTGGCTGCAATGGATCTTAATGAGCTTAAGCTTTTCCTTGACAATGTGACTGCCGACATGTCGGAGAGGCAGAAGACGATAGCCTCTGAAGTGCTTAAGGAGATAAAGTCCCGTCTCGGGTTTCTGCTTGATGTGGGACTTGATTACCTCTCTCTGAACCGTGGTGCCAGGACTCTGTCAGGAGGGGAGAGCCAGCGTATCAGGCTGGCAACACAGATAGGATCGAAGCTTGTTAACGTGCTGTATATCCTTGATGAGCCAAGTATCGGGCTGCACCAGCGCGACAACAGAAGGCTGATAGAGGCATTGCGCAGCCTCCGTGACGCAGGTAACTCTGTGATAGTGGTAGAGCATGACAGGGACATGATCCTCAGTGCTGATCATATAATTGATATTGGCCCCGGTGCTGGCGTCCATGGTGGGCTGATTGTAGCGGAAGGTACTCCCGAAGAGATACTGAAAGCTGACACACTCACCGCAGACTACCTCAACGGTGTTAAGCAGATCAGAGTGCCGGAGCAGAGAAGGAGAGGCACAGGCAAATACCTGACAATCAAAGGTGCCACCGGTAACAACCTGAAGAACGTGACGATGACGGTACCATTGGGAACATTCATATGCATAACCGGCGTTTCAGGCAGCGGCAAATCGTCACTCATCAATCAGACCCTTCACCCGGCACTGGCCAGGAAACTGCAGGGTTCAGGGAGGATACCTCTGCCGTACTCTTCAATTGAAGGCCTGGAAAATATTGACAAGGTGATTGAGGTTGATCAGGCGCCTATAGGACGCACACCAAGGTCAAACCCAGCCACATATACCGGAGTGTTCACTGATATACGTAACCTCTTCGCCATGACACCTGATGCCAAAGTGAGAGGGTTCGGTATCGGACGCTTCTCGTTCAATACAAAGGGAGGCAGATGTGAGGGGTGCCAAGGCGCCGGAGTGAAGACCATAGAGATGAACTTCCTCCCCAATGTCTATGTCATGTGCCCCGATTGCGGGGGCAAACGATATAACAGGGAGACGCTGGAGGTCAAATTCAAGGGCAGATCTGTCAATGACGTACTGGAGATGACAATCAACAACGCGGTGGAGTTCTTTAAGGGTATCCCTTCGATCTATAATAAGATTAAAACACTGCAGGATGTGGGGCTGGGATATGTCAGGCTTGGACAGCCATCAACCACACTCTCGGGAGGAGAATCACAGCGTGTCAAGCTGGCCACTGAGCTCTCACGACGCGATACAGGCCGTACTCTGTATATCCTTGATGAGCCAACAACAGGACTCCATTTTGATGATGTCAGGGTGCTGCTTGAAGTACTTGACCGGCTGGTTGACAGAGGCAACACTGTGATGGTGATAGAACATAATATGGATGTTATCAAGATGGCCGATTTTATTGTTGACCTCGGAAAAGAGGGCGGCCGTGGAGGTGGTGAGTTAATGTTCTCGGGAACGCCTGAAGAAATAGTGAAGCAGAAAGACAATTACACCGGCAAATTCCTTGCGCCGGTGCTGGAATAACAGAAAAAACTATATTTGACGAGTAAAAAATAAATTATGGACGAAGCAAAGAATAAGGATCTGATAAAGGATGCTTTTGAACCAAAGACATGGCAAGAGATCCATACAACGGATTCATGGAGAGTGTTTAAAATTATCGCGGAGTTTGTCGAAGGCTTTGAGAAGCTCTCCCGTATCGGCCCGAGTGTGGCAATTTTCGGATCAGCCCGAACCCATTTCAACAACAAGTATTACAAAATCGCCGAGGAGATTGCTTTCCAGCTGGTACAGAAGGGTTACGGTGTGATAACCGGCGGCGGCCCGGGAATTATGGAGGCGGCAAACAAAGGAGCAAAGAGAGGTAAAGGCAAATCGATAGGAATAAACATTGACCTCCCCTTTGAACAGAAAGCTAATCCCTATATTGACAATGACAAGCTCATCACCTATGACCACTTCTTCGTCCGCAAGGTGATGTTTATGAAGTATGCACAGGGGTTCATCGTTCTTCCGGGCGGTTTTGGCACCTTTGATGAGCTCTTCGAGGCTATTACACTGATACAGACCAAGAAGATTGGCCGCTTCCCGATAGTGCTGGTAGGCGAAAAATACTGGTCAGGACTATTTGACTGGATCACTGAGGTGATGATGAACGAGGAACACAACATAGCACCGGAGGATCTGCATGTCATCAGGATTGTTGATGAAGCCGAAGACGCTGTCAATTACATCGACCAGTTCTACTCAAGATACCTTTTAAGCCCGAACTTCTGATAAATTAGTGATTTGTCTGCCAGGCATGACCTCTGGTTTTGTGTGTGATTTATTGTCGGGAATATACTTCTGATATTTACTGGTATTACCTGTTGTGCTCCTTGGTGTGTTGGTCCATCTCACGCTCATGGTCGCGCTTCCTGAGGCTGTCACGCTTATCATATTGCTTCTTGCCCTTAGCCAGGGCTATCTCGGCCTTTGCCAGTCCCCTGTTATTGATGAATACCTTCGTGACGATGATGGTCAGTCCGGTCTCATTGATTTTTCGTTCCCATTTGCGAAGTTCTTTTCGCGTCAGCAACAGCTTCCGCTCACCAAGCGGATCATGGTTGTTCAGGTTGCCCCAGTAATACTCGGAGATATGCATCCCGGTGACAAAGAGCTCACCATTGCGGAAGGCGCAGAATGAATCGGTAAGCGTGGCTTTGCCTGCACGTATCGATTTGATCTCAGTACCGGTAAGCTTGATGCCCGCCACGAGCTTCTCCATGAATTCATAATCATGTGAAGCCCTTCGGTTTCTGATGACGATATTGCTTGTATCGTTTCTCATCAGCAGCTTCAGGCAAAGATGGCGAAGTAAAGTGTCTCGGTAAGTTTTGAGAGTAACACCTGCAGCACAAGGAAGATGATGAGCATTGAAACGACGGTGGCAATGATCATCGGGAATTTCTTGTGATCAGGCGGGTTGACCATCATCTCCATACCTATCCAGAAAATATATAGCCCGTAAAGCCCGAGCACATTGATGAACAGCAGTGACTCGAACAGACGGCTGATGGTGAGGGAGAGGAATATAGGAGCCATGGAATAGGCCACAAGCTTGAATGCAATGAGGCGGTCGTGGCCAAGATCCAGTGCCCTCATTATCTCCCTTACAATAAAAGAAGAGGCATTCACGCCAAGATATAGGAAAAGGAAGGTGCTGGCGGCTGTCAGTAACGAATACATCGGTCTGAGCGTGGTGTTGATAAAAAACATCGAACCCACAAATGTGCTTACGGTCACCAGTATTGTCAGCGGTACGAAGAAGCTGCCCTTGACATACTTCATTGGTCTGTTCTCACGGTGAACCACCTCCCACGCTTTGGCGGGATTGATTATGAAGTACAGTGTGCGATGGTATAGAAACCTGAAGTCCATGACCTCTTTTTGTTTAAGAACGGCAAAATTAAGCAAAAATGCAATACCTTGACTCCTTTATGGCTATCTTTAATTTCTGATGGACAAGCCGATGCATAATATCATTGTGATCACAGGTCCGACAGCCACCGGTAAGACGAGACTTGCGGCACTGGTGGCTGACCGGCTGGGGAGTGAGATCATAAGCGCCGACTCAAGGCAGGTTTACCGGGGCATGGATGTGGGCACCGGGAAGGATCTGTCAGATTATATTGTTGACGGCCACAGAATCCCCGCCCACCTGTTGGATATAGTTGATGCAGGGTACAGGTATAATGTTTATGAGTATCAGCGCGATTTCCTGAAGGTTTTTGAGGAGATGACGGGACGCGGTTGTATGCCGGTGGTCTGCGGCGGATCGGGGATGTATGTTGATAGCATCGTCAGCGGTTACAGATTGATACAGGTGCCTGTGAACAACCCGCTCCGGACCCTCCTTGACGGACGGTCGCTGGAAGAGCTGACGGAGATACTGGCACAGTACAAGAGCCTTCATAATCGCACTGACGTGGATACTGTCAAGAGGGCGGTCAGGGCGATAGAGATAGCTGATTATTATACTCATCATCCGGTTGATGAGAAGCCGTTTCCGGTAAGGAATCCGCTGGTGACGGCTGTTTTCTTTGATCGCGAGACACGGAGGCAGCGCATAACCTCACGGTTGAAGGTGAGGCTTGAGGGAGGAATGATTGAAGAGGTGCAACGGCTGCTGGCTGACGGGGTCCACCCGGAGGACCTGCTCTATTACGGACTTGAATACAAGTATGTCACGCTATATCTTGTGAATAAGATGAGTTATGATGAGATGGCTCAGAAGCTGGAGGTAGAGATACACCGTTTTGCCAAGCGGCAGATGACCTGGTTCCGCGGCATGGAGCGACGTGGCATTGCCATAAACTGGATAGACGGGCAGTTGCCTGACGAGGAGAAGGTTGAAGCAATATTAAGGTTAAAGGTTGAAGCTTAAAGGTTAAAGTTTGCCAGGACCGCAGGCCTTCAAGTATTGCAGAAACCGGGATTATAATATTTGTGATTGCCTGTAGGGCATTAAGTTTTGCTGTCCGACGCTTTTAATTATCCCAGACCTTCAGACTTTCCGACCTTCAGACCTTCCGACCTTCAGACCTTAATCCCCATCTTCTTCATCAGTGAAGCGTTGAAGGTAAGCCACGTAATATCAAAAATATGACCATGAAAGCTTGAAAATGAAAAAAAGAACTTATATTGCGATAAATTACGCAACGAGAATAATCACAATGAATAATATCGCAATAAGAAATGAAAAATCCATTTAAATTTGGAACTGTTGTCGATGATCCTTTCTTTATAAATCGTAAGAATGAGATTAAGAAGGTGACCTCCTTTCTTTCAGGCGAGAATCATCTGGTCTTAATCTCACCGCGCCGTATGGGTAAATCAAGCCTGATACATAAAGCAGTATCATCGCTTGGGAGGCCGGTCATAGCCCTGGATATGCAGTTGATGACAAGCACGGCTGATCTTGCTGCTCAGATGCTCAGAAGGATTTACAGGATTTTCCCTCAAACAAGACTGAAACAGCATCTGAACCGATTTCGTATCATTCCGCAACTTTCACTGAATCCGGTAACCGGCAGTGTGGATGTATCATTTATGCAAGGTGTCTCGTCTCTTCCGATTCTGGAGGATGTTCTGAATCTGGCTGAAAAGTTGAGCACAGAAAAAAAGAAACTGATTATTGTTTTCGATGAGTTTCAGGAGGCACGGAGACTTGATGAAAATCTGCTGAATCAGTTACGGGCTATCATGCAGCATCACAAAATGATCAATTATGTATTTCTGGGTTCTCAGGAGAGCTTGATTCGGGAGGTCTTCCAAAAACAAAAATCTCCTTTCTATCATTTTGCAGCGGTTATGTATCTCAGAAAAATTGCCATTGGAGAATTCAGTAAGTACCTGGAGATTGGTTTCAATGGAATACATGATGACCCAGGTATGATTGCAGGAGAAATTCTGGAAGTGACCCGTGGTCACCCTTATTACACACAGCAGTTGGCATTCACTGTTTGGGAAATTGCGGTATCAGAACGCGGAGAGTCGGATATACATGTTGACGATGCTGTCCGTGAGTTGATCAGGATGCATGACATGGATTATGAAAGGATTTGGATGAGTTTTAACAGTACTGACCGGAAAGTATTACTTGGTCTCTCAATATCTGAACAACAGCCCCTTACGGCAGAGTTTATGCGCATTTGGGACTTGAATGCTTCAAGTACTGTGTTTAGCAGCCTGAAAAGACTGATGACAGGGGGTTATGTTATAAAAACAGACAGGTATGAGCTCGACGATCCGTTTTTCAGCAGGTGGATCAAGGAAAGACGGGAGAGGTAATTATTTCATTTACCTATGACTTCCCGACCTCAGACCTTCAGACTTTCAGACCTTTATCCCCATCTTCTTCATCAGCAGTGAAGCGTTGAAGCTTGAGCAGATGCCCGGTGTAAGCAGGTAGTCGAAGAAGAGTTCTTCATCATTGACTTTCACATCAAAATGGTAGTTCTCAATTGATCGCGGAAGCTCCTGCTCCAATCCCGCGAGACGAAGGTCATGTGTTGCTACCATAGCCACAGCACCGTAACCGGTAAGCTGTTTTATCAGGGCTACTGAACCTGTGTACCTGTCGTCAGAGTTGGTGCCGCGGAGGATCTCATCAAGCAGAAGGAATGCCTCAGGATCGGATTCAGCCCCGGTAATGATCGCCCTCAGTCGCCGCAGCTCAGCATAAAATGATGAGATATTCTCCTCGAGCGAGTCTGATATACGCATACTGGAATGGAGCCTGACATGTGAGACAGTGAATGCCGAAGCGCATACCGGTGCCCCGGCAAAGGCCAGCACGGCATTCACCCCGCAGGTACGCAGGAAGGTGCTCTTGCCTGACATGTTCGATCCTGTTACAATGATGGCTCTCCCGGCTCCGTCCACGGCAAAATCATTGCTTTTCCGTCTGGCGGCAGGAATAAGCGGATGCCCCATCTCTTCAGCCCTGAAGACAAAATAGTCTTCAGTCACTTTCGGAAAAACCCACCCTGGATTGTTGAATGCCATATTGCCAAGTGAGGCCAGCACCTCGAACTCCGCCATCGCGGCAAACCAGCCGGGTATCAGCGAAGCGTGCCCGCGTTTCCATCTCTCCAGGGCGAGACAGAAATGTATATCAGAGAAGAACAGCAGGTTAAGAGGGAGGGATACAAGCACATTCAGCCTCGAGTCGAGCCTGCCGACAAGCTTTGAAAGCTGCCTGATGCGGTGCGAGGCTGAGATCCCGGACGTGAAGGCCGACTGCACTTTTTGCAGCAGGGGAGAAGCAAAGTTGCGGTTCTCAATCAATCTGATGATGGCTGAGTATGCCTTCAGCAGGTCGGATGACCGGCTCACCTGTTCCTGCAGTTTTGAAATTCGTTTAAACCGTGTGAAATAGAATAGGAAGTTCACTACGAATACAGGGACGAGTATCGCTGCCGGCAGTCCTGTAATAACTAAAATGACCGCTGTCAGTCCCATGAGGCTGAGGCTGGCGGTTATTATTTTCTCGCGACCTGTTTTACGGAAGAGATCATCACTTTCGAGCCATTGCATCAATGGGGCAGGGTCACTGCCGGCGCCGGCATTCAGGTACCCGAGGGTCATCAGCTCCTGGCGCCAGTCTGTCATGGGCTGCAATTCACCAGCAGCTTCCTGTCGCAGCAAAATCTCTTCTTTTGTTGCAGGTTGTTTCAGGTACAGAGCCAGCCTGTCAGAGGCCGGTCTGCTGGTGGTGCGGCATATATACTGAAACAGTGATGCCTTCCCGAAGATGTCAAGGTCATATGAATAGGAGTGGTCTCTCTCAGCATATTCATCGCCTGTTTTAAAGCCGGAAAAATCACCGTCGAGACACTTCAGTTCAAGCCTGTTTATCTCCGCCAGGTGCAGGTATCTCTTCCTGCTTCTCTCCGTTGTTTCGTATTTTATCACCAGCCAGGCGAACGTGATTAGTGCCACTGTCAGGGTGGCGACAGCGGTGATGACAGAGA
>JAVEYS010000062.1:0-17702 GCA_034003345.1 Bacteroidales bacterium | reverse complement strand
GGAGCCGTATCACTGACATGACCTGCGGATACAAAATCTTTAGCAGAAGCCTCTTCGAGAGCCTGTCACTAAGGGAAAAAGGGTTTGGTTTCGAGACTGAGCTGGTGACAATAGCATTGAAGGTTCAGGGTATAAGGTACGGGGAGAAGGAGGTGAGCTACCACCCAAGGAGGAAGAGCCAGGGAAAAAAGATCAATCTGGCTGACGGGATCACGATAGCGGGCAGTATGTTTAAATACGGTATTGAGGGAAGGAGCTGGCTGTCAGCACTAACGATAGTGGTTCTCTTTTCTCTCATGACAGGAAACATGCTTAATGTCAGGCACTGGAACGATGAAAAGAGAGTAATCGAATGGGACGCCATCTCCTATTATGCCTACCTCCCGGCAACATTCATCTATCACGATCTCTCCCTAAGTTTCGCCGACGGTTATTCGGGGCCGCATAAATTCATTGTGTGGTCCGACACAGGTCCGGAAGGGAAACAGGTCATTAAGACTTCCATGGGGCTATCCATTCTCTGGACTCCCTTCTTCCTCGCCGGGCATGTCACAGCCCTGCTCACGGGAGCCGACGCCGGAGGTTACAGCAGCCCCTACAAGTTTTTCCTGCTCGTCTCCGCCCTGCTCTTCCTGATGGTGGGACTAATATACCTGCGGAAGATCCTGCTGGCACATTCCCCTGATGGCATAACTGCCCTGGTGCTCGCCGCGATTGTGCTGGGCACCAACCTCTACTGGTATACCCTCTTCCAGGGCACTATGTCACATGTCTACTCCTTTGCCCTTATAAGTGCATTTATATGGTATTCAATGAAATGGCATGAAGGATGGACAAGAGACAGAGAGAAGGAACGAAGTGCCGCGAACCGCGGGGTCATCGGGCAACACGACAAAGGCATGAGAATATGGCCTGCCATCAGACTGGGATTATTACTGGGGATGATTTCGCTCATCAGACCCACAAATATCATCATCATACTCTTTTTCATGTTGTACGGAGTAGCATCAGGAGAGAGCTTAAAGCTAAGGATCAGGGAGCTCCTGACAGATTACAGGCTTATGGCCGTAATCGGCCTCATGGCTCTGGTTATATGGGTACCGCAGATGATATACTGGAAAGAGATGACGGGGCAATGGCTCTATTTCTCATATGGAGGTAACGAGCGGTTCTTCTTTGGAGACCCTGCCATCCTTAAGGGGCTCCTTAGCTGGCGTAAGGGTCTGTTTATCTATACACCACTGATGATATTCGCCTTTGCAGGAATTCCGGCACTCTGGATCAGACGGTCTCCTCATGCACTGGTAGTGACGCTCTTCGTGCCACTGAACATATACATCATCTTCTCATGGTGGTGCTGGTGGTATGGAGGGGGATTCGGACAACGAGCCTTCATTGACAGCTACGCGCTGATGGCAGTGGCTGCTGCCTCCCTCCTGACAGTAGCCGCCTCCGCCACGCGGAAGTATGTAAGAACCATTATCCCGGCATGCTTTCTGATGCTAATGTCGATGGGGATATTTAACAACATCCAGTACTACTACGGGGCTATACACTGGGACTCGATGACCAGGGAAGCATACTTTGACTCCTTCGGCCGTGTCAGGCCTTCGGCACAGTTCCCTGACCTGCTTGAAGCTCCCGACTATGATAAAGCAAGAGAGGGCTCCGACAGGTAGCGTCCCGCCAGTAGCCCTCTCAACCAATTAACAAAGAATTAATTATTGAGCCTTCTGTATGCTCGAGAGGATATAATCCTTCTGCTTCACACCTATTATTCGCTCAACCTCTTTACCGTCTCTGAACAAAATCATCGTCGGGATATTCCTTATACCGTATTTGGCAGCTATCGTTTTTTGCTCATCAACGTTTAGCTTGTAAACAGTGGCTTTCCCTCCTGCTGTTTCTGCAACATCATTGAGTATAGGAGCCATCATCTTGCACGGCATGCACCAGTCAGCCCAGAAGTCTACCAATACAACACCGCTCTTCGTCTTGTGCGCAAAGTTCTGAGCAGTAAGATGTTCTATGAGCTCACTGTCCTCAACTGCCGGAGTATTCTTCATCTTATTGTATGAACGCATGAACAGTATTGCCAGCACGGCAATAACTGCAACCGCTATTATCAATCCTTTCATTTTCATTTATTTTTCAATTATTTTTTCCTTTTTATGTGAATGCAGGTAATCGGCTGAGGCCAGGGCGGCAACAGTGCCGTCTGCCACAGCCGTTGTGATCTGCCTGTATTTTTTAGCGACAGCATCACCGGCAGCATAGACACCTTCTATATTTGTTGACAGATCTGACCCGGTAATGATCTCCCCCCTCTCATTCAGAGCGATAATGCCCTTAAGAGTCTCCGTGTTCGGCACATATCCGATGAAGATGAAGACTCCGTCAGTTTTGAAGTCGGTCTCCTTCCCTGTGACAAGGCTACTGATCTTTACACCCTCAAGCTTTTCATTACCATAGAACGACGATATTGTTGAAGACATCACAAAGCTGATCTTAGGGTTTGCACTGGCCTCGTCAACAGCATGCTGAAAAGCCTGAAAATGGTCGAACTGATGGACTATGGTGACCTTTGTGGCGTACTTTGTCAGTGACACCGCCTCCTCAAGGGCAGAGTTGCCACCACCTACCACCACTATCTCCTTACCAGTGAAGAAATCTCCGTCACAGGTGGCACAGTAAGATATGCCTCTCCCCTTGAAGGTATCCTCTCCCGGTACACCAAGCGTACGTGATCTCCCTCCGGGTGCCAGAATGATGCTGTCAGCAGTGTATGTCTGTCCGTCAGTGGTGGAGACACCCTTCACAGGGCCGGCGAGAGACATTGATCCTATCTCAACGTTGCCCTTTACCACCGCGCCGAATGCTGTTGCCTGCTTCTTCATCGCTGATCCGAGCGCATACCCGTTGATCTTTTCTATTCCCGGATAGTTGGCTACCTCATGTGTCAGCGTCATCTGCCCACCGGGGGTCCCCTCTGTAAGAAGAAGGGTCTTCACCCTGGCACGTGAGAGATAGATGGCTGCGGTCAAACCTGCCGGACCACCACCAAGAACGATGACATCACTATGGATTGCGGTCTCCATCAGTTAGGCTTTTTGCAGAGCAAACTCGCTGTCAAGGATGCTCTTTACCTGTGACATGTTCTGGATGCTCGTGGTAGCCTTCACCATCTTACCGTTCCTGTAATAGACGGTATATGGAAGCCCCATGAAGCCGCTGGCAAGAGGTGCATTCCTAATGATATGTGCTTCCGGGTTGTCAAACTCCATATCAAAAAACTTGATGTGGGTATACACCGGCTCCAGTTCTTCCATGATACCGTAGACAGGTATACACATAGGTCCCATGCGCCCGCAACAAACCATTACATTTTCATTTTCACTGATGATCTTCTCAAGCTGCGATGCAGTCTCAATGTGATTAAGATTTGTGTATAACATATTTTTATTTATTTGATTACTAATACTTCTCTTTCTTGCTGTCAGTTCCCTCCGGCAGTCAGGCCGCAGGACTGTCCCGACCTTACAGTTGAGGATCTCCGATGAGCTCCGGCAGGACTGTCCCGACCCTACGGTCGAAGATCTCCGCTACGCTCCGACAAAACCTCATACCTTCAGACTTTCGACTTTAGTCTATTATCCTGACCTCGTGAGTCATTTCAATACCTGCCTTGCGATAAACGGCTGACACTCCACAATAGCGCTCCATGGAGAGGCTGATTGATTTTTCTATCTTCTCCATATCGAGCTCCCTGCCCCTGAACTCATAGATTACATGCATCTTAAGGAATGCATTGGGGTGCTCTTCTTCAGTTTCTCCTTCAACCACTACATTGAAATATTCAACCTCCTGCCGCATTTTGCGCAGGAGAGAGATAACATCCATACCGGTGCATCCAGCCAGTGCTGCAAGCATGAGAGGTTTCGGACGCGGCCCGCTGTTGTCACCGTTCTCACCGGCCTGATCCATGAAAAAATGGTGTCCGTTAACTTCGGTGTCAAATTTCATCCTGCCATTCCAGGTTGACTCAACTTTGTGTTTCATTGCTTAATTTAATTTGACACAAAAGTACAATAGCTATCCACGACAATACAGGAAACTCTATTCATGTACGACATGAACCGGGTTGATACTGAACATAAAAAAAGTTGTCCTTTATCAATTACCACTCATAAAACTTCTGAAATGCATCAACATACACAGGTAAGCAATAATGGCTGTTTATTCGTAGATTTGCATTTCAACAAGGGACATGAAAACAATAAGCAATAAAGACAAGGGCTTTGTCTGCGATATCACTCTACCCTGTTTCTCTGCACTGTCACCGGAAGAGACGGAACTGGTACGTGACAGTCGCGTGCAGGTAGTTTTCCGTCGCGGTGAGAACATAACCAAACAAGGTGCCTTTGCCTCGTATGTCATCTTTATCGTCAGCGGCTTTTCGAGGCAGTACATTGAATGCAGCAACGGACGCGACTATAATCTCAGGATCATCCGCCCCGGTGAGATGGTTGGGCTCTCTTCTGTCTTCAACCGTAACACTTTCAGCTACTCCGTTGTGGCTATAACCGAAACGACCGGTTTCCTCATCGAAAAGGAGGCTATTGCAGGTCTGGTAAAAAATAATGGCGCCTTTGCCTTCGGTATTGTAAAACGATACTGTGAGCATAATGCCATGCTTTACTCCTCACTCGACCATGTACTTCACCAGCAGACCAACGGGCGAATGGCAACTGTCATTCTCACGCTTGCACCTGAGAACTTCGATGGCGAGGATCTCATCAGGCACCTGTCACGGCGTGAACTGGCCGACTTTGCCGGTATATCCACCGAGGGAGCTGTGAAAGTTCTCAAGAGTTTTGAAAAAGACATGCTGATCAGGCTCTCAGACAAGAGCATAATAATGCTTGACAGGAAGCGCCTGGAGGAGATCAGCAGAACCGGATAATATCCATAGCTTTAACTCTGCACGACGGAGCCCCGCATCACGGGGTGACAGACCCTAAAGCCGTATCATTACCGGGCTGAGGTTGACACCCTCCAGATTCAGCATGAGTGGAGTGTCCCTGTCATCCTCTTTCAGACCGGTGACATCAACAACGATGCTCTTTTTCTCACCGGGTAACAGAACAATATAATTATCGTCAAGGAATACCGGTGTGACCATAAAGCCGTCGGATGCACGGACGACCTTCATACGGATGAAGAATGCAGCCACATCGCCGCTGTTAGCTATGTCAACAGTGAATTTACCGTTGTTACTCTTCATCATCTGCCCTACAACCGTGGCAGCCGGAAGTTCCATAAGCTCCTTACTGTCCCCGTTATACGGCAGCCAGTAGATGTTTTCGTCAACAGACATACCGGTTGATACATATGTGATGTTAAGCTTAAGGAAATAGACCTTTGCCGGTGTGTTCTTAAGGTCAACATCCCATACTTTTATATTGCTGTTGGCAGGTACCGTAGCCTCCTTCGACTTCTTCCATATCTCCCTGCCATTCTCGTCGGTCAGCAGTGCCTCAATCCTGAGACCCTTACGTTCTTTTGGTGTGGCATTAACGATATAGATGACAGAGTCTGTCGGGTTGAACATAAGGTGTACAGGAGATGCCGCGTGCCTGTATCCGTAGAACCCGGCATTCTGATCAAGATACCAGTCGTAGAGCTGCCCCTTGAGGGCCGGCCACGGGTTCTGACTTTTCCATACGAGCAGCCCGGTATACCAATCCCACATATGTGACGTATATCCCTCAACAAGAGAACGGTACTGTTCATAGTTGACAATCTGTGCCTTATTCACAAAGTCATTAAGATCCTTCACCGCTCCCATTTTCTCTATTGCATCGCCGTACCCCATATATTTATGGTATCTCCACGCCTCATTCACCTCCCCGCCTGCAGGAGCAACCAGGTCCTTCTCATCCATCATTTTCTTCAGGGCTTCCATATTTGGCAGCCCTACCGATCCGATCTCCGGGTTGAAAGGATACCATTTCTCAGTAAAGAACCACGATGGTTCTTTCAGGTTATAAGGGCCATCACCAGCACCTCCAATAGTGTTCCTCAGTATTTCTGCAGAGGTTGATTCGTTGAAGTAAAGTCTTGTACCGTCAAGCTCCTGAAGTGTTCTCTCAATGCGCATGTTGAGCTCAGGCGGAGGCGGGAACTCGTTCCCGCCGCAGAACAGATACAATGAAGGATGGTTTCGCAACATCTTTACCTGGTCAGCCAGTGATCTGATAAAAAGCGAATGGTTATCCGGATACTCACGGCGGCGCTCCTGTGTCTCTGCCTTCTTCAACGTGTCAGGCCATCTGCCGTTGCAATCGCCCGTGATCCACAGGTCCTGCCACACAAGTATACCATACCTGTCACATGCCTCATAGAAATCAGGCCTTTCCATTATTGATCCGCCCCATACCCTTATCATGTTCATATTCATCTCGGCATGCATCCTTACCTCTGTTTCATACCTGTCACGGTTCAGCTGCATCATGGCATCCGATGCAATCCAGTTGGCTCCTCTTATGAATATCTTCTGGCCGTTGACAGTAAAGATGCGTGACCCTGTAACTTCATCGAAGTAGCTGCCTGTCTCCCTGAATCCGAACATTAAATCTTCACGGTCGAGCGTGCTGCCCGCTTTGTCTTGAAAGGAAATGACAGCTGTATACATTGAGGGTTGGCCTCCCATCCCGTTAGGCCACCATATCCTCGGGTCTGTCTGTCTTATCTCAGAGAAGGTCACAGACACTGTTGAATAGGGATCAATCTTCATCTTCTTTTTATCCGTGGAGCCCATGAAGGCCAGGGCAGCCTCTCCCTCAACCACCTTGTCAGTCGGGTTGATCAACTCTGCCGAGAAGGTCACGAATGCGGGGTCCTGAAGCTCGCCCGGCAGGCGGGGTCCCGGTACACGTGTCTTCGCGAAACCGTCCCTGATGTCAATGTCACCAGTGACCTCTATTGTCACCTCATCCCAGATTCCCGTATTGCGGTCCCTTACCGGCGGTATCCAGTCCCAGCCGGGGGTGAACTGCATAGTCACATCACGACCAATGAGCCCGTCTCCGCCCTGACCACCGTTAGGATTACCGGGATGCACGGGAGGCTCCACCAGAACTGCCAGACGATTGTACCCTGTGCGGTTAAGCAGTGAGGTTATATTGTATTTCTCGCGAAAGAACATCCCTTCATGAGTGTCATCGCTAATCCTTTTTCCGTTCAGGTAGATCTCTGCGAGATAGTTGACGCCCCTGAAGCAGAGCCATACCTGTTTGTTAGTGTCGAGACTTTCCGAGGAGAACCTGGTAAAATACCAGTAGGTGTAAAAGTCTCGTCCTTCGCTCCATACGTCAGGTATCTGTTCGTTGTTCATCCCGTACCAGGGATCAGGCATACGTCCGTTGTTCACCAGTGTTGTCAGCACTGTACCCGGAACGGTGGCAGGGAGCCATCCGATGACATCAGGATCTTCCATGGTGAGATGACAGCCGTCAAGCATCACTTCGGAAGCTTTCTTAGCCCTCCAGCCTGAGGTAAGCGGTGTCACCTGGGCCGATAACAGGAGGGTCACAAATGATAACAGACTGATTATAAGTATTCTTTTCATATCTTCTTCCGGTTTTGAACGAGTATCGAAAGATATAAATTATTCCTTACATGATGCCCCCACTGGCTATAATAGCCCCTCCGGCATCTGCAATCTCCTCTTGCATGAATTATTTAACATCCACGTTTTGTTTTTACACAAGGAATTTCAAAATTGCAGGTTCATTTATTTTGTCCATGCAGCCACCTGGCAATAACGAAAGAACAAGGCTCTTTGCACTGATCCTGACCCAACACCGTCGCTGGGGCACTGTGCTAATGCCTTACATGCTTGAGCTGATGCCAGGCCGTGATTACTACTCCCTTGCCGAAGCGCTGTCGCCATTCCCAAACAGTGTGACTCTGTCAGAGCTCGATAACGAGGAAAAGGAGGCGGTGAGGCTGGTGAATGAATATTCTGACCGTAACCTCTACAAACTCTTCTCAAAACAGAGAAACGTAAAAGATTTTATTGACAATGTCCCTGATCGTGATTTTGAGAAACTCATCAAACCATATATTGAAAAGAGAATCAGTCACTGTCTGCATATTGCACTCAATGAGGAGATACCACTGTTCCTTCCAAAGACAAGGATCACAACCATTCATCCTGAAGACACTCTTTCAATAGCCCCGGGGGAGGCAAAACCGGTCTTCACTTTCAACCGCAATCCGGAAGGCAGCAGTTACAGCCTGATCATTGAATCTGAGGGGAAACCACTTGACCTCCGCAGATCATCTAACGAAATCCTTTCAAACAAACCGTGCGTTATCAAGTCAGGCAACACCATACACTTCGTCTCAGACATTGAGGGTATGAAGCTGAAACCCTTTCTTACCTGCGAGAAAATCAGCATTCCCCGGCAGGCGGAAGAAAAGTATTTCAGCACTTTTGTCCTTTCGGTCATTAACACACATAAAGTTGCCGGCACCGGTTTTACTCTGGAACACTCTACAGCTGAGAAGCAGGCTATCCTCACGGTTGAAAGAAACCTCGCCGGCGCGGCTGTAGCTACTCTGAAGTTCCGCTATGATAACAGGGATATCTTTTACAATGATGATCTGATGCACTTCACCTCATTCATCAATGAGAGCGGCAGGTTCATCTTCCGCCGGAAGGAGCGCGATCATTTGTGGGAGAAGAGATGCATGGATGCCCTTGAAGAGGCCGGTCTGTTTACCGAAGAAGGCATCAATTTCCTGACCCCCGGTGCCAGGGAAGAGGATGGCACCGCACTATATGACCTTATTGAGGCCATATCATTTAACAGACATAAACTTGAGGAGGCAGGGCTGATAATACGCCCCGGGAGCCTCGACAGACCATACCGATTTGATCCTGTTGAGATCAGGTTGAACCACCAGGTCATCAATGACTGGTTTGACATCAAGGCGGTTGTAGCGATAGGCCCTTACACTATCCCGTTCACCAGGTTCAGACACAATATTATTGAAGGCATACGTGAGTATCTGTTGCCTGACGGTACCGTAGCGCTTCTCCCGGAAGAGTGGTTCGCCAGATACAAGGGGCTCTTTGAGATGGGACACGACAAGGACGGCAGCCTGTTGCTGCATAAACAGCACTTCGGCATTATCAGTGAGCTGGGAGCAGATAATGAGTGTGATATATGCACCAGGCTTAGCAAGCTGGTGATGCCCGAGAAGTTGCCATTGCTTCCCACACCATCAGGCCTGCTGGCAGAGCTGCGTCCATACCAGAGGGAAGGACTGAGCTGGCTATACTACCTGCAGATGAATAATCTGGGAGGGTGCCTTGCTGATGATATGGGGCTGGGCAAGACACTGCAGACACTTGCCCTGCTAATGTGGAACAGGGAGCAGATGCTTCCGAAGCATGAAAGCAGACCCGGCAGTCCGCAAATAAAAGTAGTTGGCAGAGGCTGGCATGAAGATGCACCTGCCACATCGATGATTATTGTACCTGCCTCACTCTGTAATAACTGGAATAACGAGATCAGCAGGTTCTGCCCTGATCTGAGAACACTCATCCATTACGGAGCAGGCAGACGAAAATCCGTTGCCGGCTTTTCCGGTTATGACATTATTATTTCAAGCTACCATACTGTTAGACAGGATATAGAGTTCCTCTCTTCGATGAAATTCTATTATTTAGTTCTTGACGAGAGCCAGCACATCAAGAATCCCTCCTCACATATCTACAAGGCGGTGATGCGCCTGAGAACAGACCACAGGCTGGTGCTGACCGGCACACCCGTTGAGAACTCTCTTACTGACCTTTGGACTCAACTCAATTTCGTCAATCCCGGCCTGTTGGGCTCTCTGTCCTTCTTCAAGAGGGAATTTGCCAGGCCGATAGAAAAAAACAACGAGGAGGAAAAGGGGAACAGGCTGCGACAGATAATCCAGCCATTCATCATGAGGCGCACCAAGAAGATGGTGGTCAGTGAACTGCCACCTGTGACCGAGCAGATTATTCACTGTGACATGTCGGAAGAGCAGGCCACTGTTTATGAAAGGGAGAAATCAGCAGTGCGCAACAGTATCATGGAGAATATTGAATCGGTCGGTATTGAGAAATCCGCCATCATAGTGCTGCAGGGACTGATGAGGCTCAGACAACTGGCTAACCACCCGTTGCTGACAGATGAAACCTACAGCGGTGGATCAGGTAAGTTTGACACCGTCACACACAATATCGAGAGTGTCGTTTCGGAAGGACACAAGATTCTGATCTTCTCCTCGTTCGTGAAGCATCTTGAACTATTCCCGGGATGGCTTGAGAGGAACGGTATAGGCTATGCCATGCTTACAGGTTCAACAAGGGAGAGAGGGAAAGTAATTGACAGCTTCAGGAATGATGAGAGCATCAGGGTCTTCCTTATCTCGCTCAAAGCCGGAGGAGTGGGACTGAATCTGACGGAGGCTGATTATGTCTTCATCCTTGACCCGTGGTGGAATCCCGCCTCAGAGATACAGGCACTGAGCAGAGCTCACCGTATAGGCCAGGAAAAGAGAGTTT
The DNA here is from genome assembly GCA_034003345.1 of Bacteroidales bacterium. Lineage (GTDB taxonomy): Bacteria > Bacteroidota > Bacteroidia > Bacteroidales > VadinHA17 > SR-FBR-E99. The sequence continues at coordinate 7,093 of JAVEYS010000062.1, read as the reverse complement.
TTGTATACAGGTATATCTCCGTTGAAACCATCGAAGAGAAGATTCAGCGACTTCAGGAACGCAAGTCAAAGCTCGCCGGCACCTTCATCGATGCAAACAATCCTTTCGGTGATCTTGACGTGAAGGAGATGATTGAGATATTGAACTGACTTTTTATTAGTTTTACGGTGAGATTTTTCTATAATTATTCTAAATACTGATGCAATGAACAACTATCAGAATCACCCTCTTGCCGGGGCTGTCGATCTTGACAGTGCCATGACAAAACTATGGTCTTTCTATAAAAAATATTTTGTGGGCCTATATTTGATCTCTGTTATCATGGGTCTCCTCTCATCAGTATTAACTTCAGGAATAGATATTGCAACGCTTCAGTCAACAACCGACCCTGCTGAGATGCTTGAGATGCTGAAAGGGATGGCGGGGCCATACCTGCTCATAATCCTCGTCTCACTGGTTGTCGGAGTATTGCTCCATACCTGGACCCTGGAGAAGCCGGCCGAAGATCCCGGTTTTGTCTCCTCACTGCTGAAGATGAGCCTGATGGCACTGATACCCTACATGGTAACGATAATCATCTTTACTCTTATCGCTGTGGTCCTTACTACTGTCGGGCTGATCCTTCTGGTACTGCCCGGACTCTTTGCCATCTTTTATATCTCCACCGTAATGATCTTTGCCATGCCCGTCACCCTAATAGAGACACGTAACCCTTACACCATTATATCACGCTCATTTGCACTGGCACACAAAAACCTCTGGCCGAACATGGGATGGGTGGCAGTGACGATCCTTCTGTTAGTGGTTATCTCATTGGTCCTTGGTGCACTGATCATGCTGCCTTTCACTGGGTCATTCATCAGGTCAATAACCAGTTCCGGAGAGGTCTCTTCCATGCTCGAGATCTCGCGTAACCCAATCTATATAATCTTCTCAGCACTGACCTCATCTCTTATCACACCGGTCTTGCCGATACTTGCCTTCATTATTTATTTCAGGAACCGCGGCGATGAGGCCGCAGAAGTGATAGCCACTGAAAACGATGCTTCTGTGAAGGTTGAGGACCTTTATCCTCGGATGCCGGAAGAGAAATGATCAGACACCTCTTTCAACGATCCATATTCCGGGCTTGAATATCTGCAGCTCGATGAGAGCATCCACCCTGACCGTTCTAAGCTTGTTCCATTTGTTGAGTGAGGCACTCAGCATGAAGGGATAATCATAGTTAGCTGTTTGTCAAAACTATACTATAGTTTATTTAGCCATACACTGAAACCTCCTGAGCATTCTGCCTGAGATCTTTTCTTCCGGGTACTGCCTTGAAAAAGCAATCCAGTAATCTTTTACGCTTTGCTTCATCTCTTTCCTCAGGATAAGAATGCCGATCAGGTTGGGCACTGCCATCAATACGATAGCGATGTATGATAGTGACCAGATGATTGTTGTATCGGTGAATGATGCCAGGAAGAAAGCTCCGACAAATACCAGCCTGTACCAGATGACATACCTGGAGCCTGCGAGGAAGGTCACTGCCCTGTCTCCGTAATAGGACCACGAGATAGCTGTTGAGAAGGCAAAGAGCAGCAGGCCGAAGACCACTATATATTTACCCCATCCCTTCATTATGCTGCGGCTGAAGGCGAATGTTGTCAGCGGAGCGCTGTGGATGAGTGATTCCCCATAGACGTCGAAGGCGGCACTATTTACCATCTTCCCCTGCTTCACCTCTATCACACCGGTATACGGAGCATTTCGTGCAGAGATGACTATGTTTTCGGCAAGTGACCTGGCATGTATGAGAGATACATTGTCTGTTTTGAGCATACCATTTTCTACTGACAGTACACCATTGAATAGCGCCAGGGGCACGCTGCCCCGGATATGATCACCTATTCTCTTTACATCCTCGCTCCTGCTGTCGTTATAATTGCCGCAGACAAACTGCATGTCAGTAGGCTGGAAATGGTTTCCGGTCTTTGTGTTCCATGCACCTGACGACAGCAAAACCAATCCCGTCAGAGTACAGATGCATATGGTATCAATGAAGGGTTCGAGCAGTGCTACCATCCCCTCGGAGACAGGCTCCGGGGCACGGGCAGCCGAGTGGGCTATGGGTGCTGAGCCCTGTCCTGACTCATTTGAGAACAGTCCCCTGTTGACCCCCCTGTTCATGGCAAAGGCAAAAGTGGCTCCCATGAAGCCTCCTGTTGCAGCCGAGCCTGTGAAGGCATCACTGAAGACAGCACCAAGCGACGGAATGATGTTCTGATAATTGGAGAAAATGACTATCAGGGAACCTATCAGATACAGGATGGCCATGGCCGGTACCATGACCGAGGTCACCCTGGCTATCCGCTTTATTCCTCCTATAATGATCAGTGCCAGGAGAACGGAGAGGAGAGCGCCTGTAATGATATGCTTAATCCCGAAAGTGGAATAGACTGCATTGGAGATACTGTTTATCTGGGGCAGGCTGCCAGTACCGAAAGAGCAGAGAATTGTTGCTCCGGCAAAGAATCCTCCCAGGATAAGGCCGGTCTTTATCACCCTGCCGCTACGGGTGGTGATATTAAGCCGTTTTTTCATATAGTACATTGGCCCGCCGGAGACACTCCCGTCAGGCAGAATATCCCTGTATTTATGCGAGATGGATACCTCCACCATCTTGGTACACATCCCGATGGCAGCTGTCAGAAGCATCCAGAACAGGGCGCTGGGGCCGCCCAGATGAATGGCCAGCGCCACACCTGCAATGTTCCCTGTGCCTACCGTCCCCGAGAGGGCAGTGGCAAGCGACTGGAAGTGAGAGGTGTCACCTATGTCGTGCGAGTGATCATACTTACCCCTGGTGATACGGATTGCATGCCTGAAATAGCGTATCTGCGGAAAGCCAAGATAGATAGTAAAAAAAAGGCCTGTGCCGATAAGAAGCACCATAAACCATACATGCCCGCCCAGATAACCGTCAAGCATTACCAGAAAGTCATTGATCTTTTGCATAGCAGATCCGATAACAGGGTTATATCTTCAGAAGACCTATTCCGTTGAGAAAGACAATAGTAATGGCAAGTGGAGCAACAAATCTGATAATGAACCTGTAGAGAGAGTAATAGCGGACACCCAGGGTGCCGTTGTTTGAAAGCTCATCCCTGATATCCCGGGAAGGGAAGAACCAACCAAGGAACAGGACTATCAGCAGGCCTCCCAGGGGCAACAGTATATTAGCAGTAGTGGTGTTGAAAAGATCAAATATATTAAGACCGAAAAGCCGGATATTTTTCATCACTCCCATGGAGAGAGAGGCGGATACTCCGAGAACTAACATTGAAAGGAATGCAAGGATTACAGCCTTCTTGCGTGTCAGTCCCAGTTGTTCTGAAAAATAGGCAACGATCACCTCCAGCACCGAGATGGTCGATGTTAGTGCCGCCAGTGCCAGCAAAAGAAAGAACATGAAAGCAAAAACCATTCCTCCCGTCATCTGCTGAAAGATGCCGGGAAGTACAATGAAAGTAAGTGACTCTCCCGATTGTGGTGATATGCCAAAGGCAAACACCGCCGGGAATATGGCGATACCGGCAAGGACGGCCACAAGGGTATCAATGAGTGACACCTCCACGGCTGTACCTGCAAGATTATTGTCCTTCTGTATATATGATCCGTAGGTTATGATCGTACCCATGCCAATGCTGAGAGAGAAGAAGACCTGTCCCAATGCCATCAGCACCGTTGTTCCTGTAATCTTTGAGAAGTCAGGCCTGAAAAGGAACTCCACCCCTTTGCCGGCCCCGGGGAGTGTCAACGACTTGATACACATTACTATCAGCAGGATAAAGAGAAGAGGCATCAGTATCTTGGTCGATTTCTCAATACCCTTACGCACCCCGCCCAATACAATGACCGCGGTGGCAGCCATGAAGACGACAAACCACAGAACCGGACGGAGTGATTCGCTCCTGAATGACTCAAACATTGTTGTCAGGTCAGCAGAACTCTTGGCTGTAAATCCCCCAATAAGGGTCTGGTAAATGTATTCCAGGGTCCACCCGGCAACTGCAGTATAGAAAGCCAGGATCATGAATGCGGAGATGATGCCCATCATTCCCACAAGGTACCAGGGTTTGCCAGGGGCAAGAACCTTAAAGGCGCCGACAGGATTTCGTTGCGTTCTCCTGCCTATCAACAGCTCTGACATCATGACGGGGATGCCTATTGAAAACATGATGACAAGATAAATTATCAGAAAAGCTCCCCCGCCGTTCTCCCCAAGAATATATGGAAACCTCCATATATTTCCAAGACCTACTGCCGACCCGGCTGCAGCAGCTATCACACCCAGGCGGCTGCCAAAGGAGTCTCTTTTTGAAAAGTCGAAACCGCTCATAAATCAGACTATGTTCACCCCTAAAATTCAAGCCATTAAAGGTGATAAAAAACTCAAATGCTTATTCGCGAGCGGCAAAAAATATTTTATGTGGACAGAATGTTGTCAGACAGCCTGTTACTCTGGCCCGAACCGTTTGGACATCTTGACTGAGATCTTTTCGTCAGGGTATTGCTTGGTAAAAGTCAGCCAGTAATCGCGGACAGATTGTTTTACCTCCTTTCTCAGAAGCATTATGCCCACCAGGTTCGGTACCGCCATAAGTACAATTGCTATGTATGAAAGTGACCAGATAATCGTTGTGTCGGTGAACGAGGCGATAAAAAAGGCTGCTACATATATCATCCTGTAAATCAGCACATACTTCGAACCGAAGAGGTACGTCGTTGCCCTGTCACCGTAATATGACCAGGAGATAGCTGTAGAGAAGGCAAAGAGAAGCAGGGAGAAGGTAACGATATATGACCCAAATCCTTTCAGTATACTACGGCTAAAGGCGAATGTAGTCAGAGGGGCACTGTGGATAAGCGATTCTCCCATGACAGCCAGGGATGAGACAGATGGTAGCTTTCCTGCTACTATTTCAAGCTTACCGTTATACGGCTCTTTGTCCGACAGAAACCTTACATTATCTGCCAGTGATCTGGCATGTATGACGGAAATACCCTCTGTTTCAATCTCTCCGTTTCCTATCACCAGGTTTCCGTTATACAATTCAAGAGGTTCACCTCCCCTGAAGTGTCTGCTCAGGTTTTTTATATCTTCTTTGTTGCTATCATCATAAACTCCGGCAAGGATCTGAACGTCTGTAGGCTGAAACTGATTTTCTGTCTTGGTATTCCATGCGCCGGAAGAAAGGAGAACGAGCCCGGTAAGAGTACAGATGCAGATAGTGTCAATGAATGGTTCAAGCAGTGCCACCATACCTTCAGACACCGGTTCAGGAGCCCGGGCGGCAGAGTGTGCTATCGGTGCTGACCCCTGGCCTGACTCGTTGGAGAAGAGTCCCCTGTTCACTCCCCTGTTCATGGCAAAGGCAAAAGAGGCACCGAGGAAACCGCCGGCAGCAGCAGATCCTGTAAAAGCGTCGGCGAATATTGACAGAAAGGAGGGGATGATATTTCCTGGGTGAGAGAAGATCACCAGCAGGGCGCCGGTAATATAAATTATAGCCATGAAGGGTACAAGGACAGAGGTTACCCTGGCAATCCTCTTGATGCCTCCGATGATTACGAGACCGAGCAGGACAGCCAGAATAGCTCCTGTAATTATATGTCTGATACCAAATGATGCAAATACTGAATTGGATATGCTGTTTATCTGAGGCAGGCTGCCCGTACCAAAAGAACTGAGTATTGTTGCCCCGGCAAAGAAAGCACCCATAATCACCCCTGTCTTTATCACCCGCCCCCCCGGAGTCTTTATGTTAAGCCTCTTTTTCATGTAATACATCGGGCCGCCTGATACCGACCCGTCAGGAAGAATATCGCGGTACTTGTGGGAGATCGACACCTCTACCATCTTGGTACACATACCAATAGCTGCAGTCACCAGCATCCAGAAGAGTGCAGCAGGTCCGCCAAGATGAATGGCCAGTGCCACGCCGGCAATGTTACCGGTGCCCACCGTCCCTGACAGGGCAGTGGCAAGTGACTGGAAATGGGAGGTGTCACCAATATCATGTGAGTGGTCATACTTGCCGGTGGTGATCCTTATAGCGTGCTTGAAATACCTGAGCTGGGGGAATCCGAGATAAATGGTAAAAAAGAGTCCAGTGCCAATAAGCAGCACCATGAACCAGGGATTACCACCCAGATATCCGTCAAGCTTTACAAGAAAATCGTTCAGACCATGCATAATATTGAGGTTTGCTTTTAGAACTTTATCACTCCGAGACCGTTAAGAAACACCAGTGCGATTGCTGCCGGCGCGATAAATTTTATTATAAACCTGTAGAGACTGTAGTATCTTACTTTCAGGATGCCTCCATTGGAGAGTTCATCCAGGGTGTCCCGGCTGGGATAGAACCATGCCAGAAATGCCACAATAAGCAGTCCTCCAAGTGGAAGAAGAATGTTCGCAGTAGTAAAGTTGAACAGGTTAAAAATGTTGAGATCGAAAAGCTTCACGTTGCTCATCAAGCCCCATGAAAGAGATGCGGAGATGCCGAGGATGAACATCGAAGCAGTGGCAATAATGACTGCCTTGCGCCTGCTCATGTTTAGCTGCTCTGAAAAGTAGGCAACGATTACCTCAAGTACGGAAATAGTTGATGTGAGAGCCGCTATTGCAAGCAGGGAAAAGAAGGTGAAGGCAAACACCATTCCGCCGGCCATCTGTTGAAAAATGCCCGGCAACACGATGAATGTAAGAGCCTCACCTGATTCGGGTGATATATTAAAGGCAAATACTGCAGGGAAGATAGCTATGCCTGCAAAGATAGCAATAGTCAGGTCACCCATGGATACCTGCACTGCCGTGGTTCCCAGCTTGTTGTCGCCGGGTATGTAAGAGCCGTAAGTGATCAGTGTACCCATGCCTATACTCAGTGAGAAGAAGGCCTGACCGAGAGCCATCAGCACTGTGGTGCCCGTTATCTTTGAGAAATCAGGTTTGAACAGGAACTCGATACCCCTGCCTGCCCCGGGCAGTGTCAGCGACTTGATGCATAATGCTATCAGCAGTACAAGCAGAAGGGGCATCAGTATC
>JAVEYS010000061.1:0-17946 GCA_034003345.1 Bacteroidales bacterium | reverse complement strand
AGTACGTCTCATATCTTGCGTTTTGCCAAATGTAATAATTATCATGTAAAAGGTGTCTTACATTGCATTTATCTGGAAGGGTTCAGACCAGACATGGTTGACCGGATTTTGTTTTTTGTTATCTTGACAGACTTAATTTTGTTTTTGTGAAGAGGACGATCTGGCTGTGGTTTATCACTGGTCTTCTTGGCGGGGCACTTATCTTTTACGGTTTGGGGCAGGCTGTCGAGGCTACTTCCACCAATGACTTCTGTGCCTCATGCCATGTGCACCCTCAGTCCACCACCAGCTGGAAGCGGGGGGTTCATTATGCCACACCATCGGGGTACCGCGTCTCATGTGCCGAGTGTCATCTTCCGCCTAAAGGGGAGGGGTATATGGTGGAAAAGGCCCGCACAGGAATGCGCGATCTCTGGAGTCACTTAACAAAAGACTCAACGGAATTTGACTGGGATGCAGCCTCTGCACTTGAGAGGGCATCAAAGCATGTGTATAATTCCACATGTGTACAATGCCATGATAACCTCTTCCCTGCCACACTCACACGTCAGGGGTCAGAGGCACATCTCTATTATAAGCAGAGTAATGAAAAGGGTGAGGATATGCAGTGTATCAGCTGCCATCTGAATGCAGGGCACTATATAGAAGGTTATCTCCATGGCAGCAACACGGGATTTGGTGCTGCCGGAGAAAGAGCAGACAGTCTGTTTGAATCTCCAGCCATGGTGAGTTCTTTTAAGGATTTCTCAGAGCAGATCCCGGGCTCAGCTGTATCGTTCAGGATGATCGCAGTCGCGGGAGGACTGTTCAAAATGGGTAGTCCGGCGGATGAGCCTTTACGTGACAGTGATGAAGCAGTCCGTGAGGTGAGGGTCGATTCCTTCTTCATTGCAGAGACAGAGGTCACATGGGATGAGTATATGGCGTTCTACAGGCAGACGGCATCCGAAGGGCGGACCACTGATACAGAAGGATCGAGAGTTATAGGCACAGGGGTCGACGCCATCAGTGGCGCCACACCTCCATACGGCAAACCCGATCAGAACTGGGGGATGGGCCGCAGACCGGCTATCTCAATGAGCTGGCATGCGGCTGAGACCTACTGCAGGTGGCTCTCAGTGGTCACGGGCAAAAACTACCGTCTGCCAACGGAGAAGGAGTGGGAGTATGCATGCAGGGCAGGAACAGAGACACCTTATTTCTTTGAGGGTGATCCAGCCAGGTTCGAGAGGAGAGGAATTTTCGGAGGTAAGCCCGACACATCGGTAATAAACAGTTATGTAATCTATCGGGGCAACAGCCCGTCAAAGACACAGGAGCCCACTGCGGTTGATGCCAATCCGTGGCGACTGAAAAACATGAGCGGGAATGTGGCTGAGTTTTGTTCTGACATATATGAAGGAACCAGTGAGCATGTCATAAGAGGAGGATCATTCCGCGACGGTGCCGGAGGTGTCAGGAGTGCTGCACGTGATCACACCCGTACTGATGACTGGCTGAAGACCGACCCCCAGATGCCGAAGAGCATATGGTGGTATTCTGATTGTTTTTACGTGGGATTCCGTGTTGTGTTAGATTATCAATAGGGGAGAGACACTATATGACCTACGGAGAGGTAAAACTGATAAACGAAAACTGACAACATAAGTATTAACTTTAAACCATTCATCAGAACAGTTATGAAAAAATCATCTATTACCAGAAGAAGCTTTCTTGGTACAGCAGCTGCTGCCGGAGCAGCCGGTATTGTTGTGCCGGCACTGATAACCTCATGCTCATCACGGAAGCACATGGAGGTTGTTTTGCCTGTCATGCCTGATACCGCTCCTGACGGTCCGCTCCTCAGGGCCGGGCTGATAGGCTGTGGAGGCAGGGGCACGGGTGCTGCCCTTAACTTCCTGCATGCAGGACCGAACCTTACTATATCAGCCCTTGGCGATGTGTTCACTGACAGGGTGACGGCGTGCCGCGAGAGACTTGCAAAGGACGGTGTGGAGATAGCAGATGAGAATTGTTTTGTTGGATTTGATGCTTATCAGAAGGTTATAGAGTCAGGTGTGGATATAGTAATTCTTGCTACTCCTCCTTTCTTCCGTCCTGATCATTTTGAGGCTGCCGTCACTGCCGGCAAGCACGTCTTCATAGAGAAGCCCGTGGCTGTTGATCCTGCCGGTATCAGGCAGATACTTGCTGCCGGAGAGAAAGCAAAGGGGATGGAACTATGTGTGGTAACTGGCACACAGCGCCATCACCAGCATGACTATGTGGCAACATGGGGCAAGGTGCAGGAAGGGATGATAGGTGATATTGTAGCTGCAAACTGCTACTGGAACCAGGGTCAGCTGTGGTATCGTAATCCCAATCCTTCGTGGTCGGAGATGGAATACATGATCCGTGACTGGGTCAACTGGTGCTGGCTGTCAGGCGATCACATCGTGGAGCAGCATGTGCACAATATTGATGTCATCAACTGGTTCACAGGTAAGAAGCCGGTATCGGCAGTATCATTCGGGGCTCGTCAACGCCGCGTCACCGGTGATCAGTATGACTTCTTCAGTACTGACTTTCTATATGAGGGTGATATACATGTTCACAGTATGTGCCGTCAGATAAATGGCTGTGAAGGTAATGTCTCGGAATGGGTACAGGGAACCCGGGGTACGTCCAACTGTCAGAATACCTTATGGGATCAGGCAGGAGCCGAGCTCTGGAAATATGACGGTTACAAGCTTGATGATCAGGGGAAAATGACCGATCAGCTTGTCAGGAGTCCGTATGACCAGGAGCATATCGACTTTGTTACTGCTATTCGTACTGCCAGACCGCTTAATGAAGCTGAGTTCGTCGCATTCTCGACCATGGCAGGTATCATGGGGAGAATTTCAGCCTATACAGGGAAGAAGGTTACATGGGATGAGATGATGAACTCAGAGCTGAAGCTGGGGCCGAAGGTGTATGAGATGGGACCGGTAGATGTGTCAAAGAATGTGCCCGTTCCTGGCGAGTAAAGCAAATAACTGACATTATGGATACAAGAACACGACGCAGTTTTATCAGTAGTACAGTTGCGGCAGGAGCCGCGCTCTTCACTGCTCCGGCACTCCTCGCAGCTAAGAGCCGGGCGCCACTCCTTTCTGACGTTGACAAGCCGTTCAGGCTGGCATATGCACCATCAATAGGCATGTTCCGGGAGCTGTGCGGCAGTGATGACCTTCTTGATAATATTCAGTTCATTGCTGACAAGGGTTTCAGGGCTATTTTTGATAACAGTCTTCCAGAGCATACGATAGGCGAACAGGAGCGTATCGCCTCCAGAATACAGCGCATGGGATTAATGATGGGCCCCTGGGTGCTCTACGCAGATTTCTCAAAAACATCGTTTGTGCTTCCTCATCGGGAGGTGCGTGATTTCCTGACGATGAAGATGGAAGAGGGCATTGACACTGCGAGGCGTACAGGCTTCAAGATGGCGCTTATAGTACCGGGCCGGTACGATGAGAGGATCCATCCTGACATCCAGCTGGCAAATGTCATTGACAACCTGAAGTACTGTGCCGAGCTCACCGAGCCCGAAGGCATAACACTGGTGCTGGAGCCGCTTAATACCCTCCGTGATCACCCTGGCCTATGGCTTACGCGGATGCCTCAGGCATACCAGGTATGCAAGGCTGTCAATAGCCCTGCAGTAAAGATAGTTGAAGATATTTATCATCAACAGATCACAGAGGGCAACCTGATTCCCAACATGGAGAGTTGCTGGGACCAGATAGTTGCTTTCCATGTAGGTGATAATCCCGGACGCAACGAACCAACCACCGGGGAGATCAATTACAAGAATATATTCAGCTATCTTCACTCGCGCGATTATGAGGGGGTGATCTGCATGGAACACGGCCGCAGCATGAAGGGCCCGGAAGGGGTCACGAAGGTTATTGAGGCCTACAGGGAGTGCGACCCGTTCTGATTGGTAAACCAGATCTGTTACTGCTGTTTGATCAGAGAGAAGACGAATATTAGCGATAAGTGGGTAAAAGCATCCATCATCGGCACTATCTGGGCTGCTGCCGAGATTGTGCTTGGCAGCTTCCTGCATAACCTGCGTGTGCCTTTCAGCGGGAACCTCCTCACTGCCGTGGCTCTTGTTATTCTTATAGCCGTCAGTTACAGATGGCGTGAGCATGGCCTTTACTGGAGGGCCGGGATCATATGTGCCCTCATGAAGACGATGTCACCCAGCGCCATCATATTCGGTCCTATGATCGCCATAATCATGGAATCACTGCTGCTGGAAGCTTCAGTACGTATTTTTGGCAGGACATACATGGGCTTTATCCTGGGGTCAATGCTGGCCATGTCGTGGAACCTCTTTCAGAAGGTATTCAACATGATCATCTTCTATGGTGGCAACATGGTTGACATATACAAGAACATAACTGATTATGTTTCCAGGCAGCTTAATCTGCAGTTCGATGCCTTCTGGGCTCCTTTGATATTGCTGCTGGGAATATATGCGCTCTTCGGTGCCGTGACCGCTGTCACGGGCATCATCACCGGCCGGAGGATATCTTCCATGCCACCTGAAGGGTCACTGCCTGAGCCTCCGGTAATCAGAGAGTCGGCGACAAAACAGGATGGGATGTTTGACTATTCCATGCGATGGCTGATTGCTGATATACTTCTCATTGCAGGAATGCTTGTGGTGGTATCCCTCACAAAATGGGTCTGGTGGGTTGTTGTAGTGATACCGGTGATAACCATGCTTGCCCTCCGTTACAAGCGTGCCATGAGACAACTGTCGAAGCCGGGCTTCTGGATCACGTTTGTCTTCATCACAATGCTCTCTGCCCTTGCATTTACCGCCTTCCAGCCAGGCAAGAATAATCTTACTGATGCTATACTCATAGGTATACAGATGAATTTCCGGGCAGTGATAATCATAATTGGATTCTCAGCCCTGGGCACTGAGCTCTATAACCCGAAGATTCGAAGCCTCTTCAGCCGGACATATTTCAGACAGCTGCCCGTAGCACTGGAATTATCTGCTGCCAGCCTGCCAACAATGATTGCAGATATGCCTGATCTGAAAATGGCAGTTAAGAATCCGGTATCAATACTTAACCGGATGATCACACGTGTCGAAAGACGTCTGACTGAAATAAGATATGAGCTGATCATGGAAAGAAAAATATTTATTGTCTCCGGAGCGATAGGAGAAGGCAAGACTTCCTGGCTGATAAAGCTCACAGGCCTCATGAGGGAAAAAGGTATCACTACCGGAGGTATACTGGCTCTTCGCATTACTCATGACGGTATAGCTACAGGATATGATATCTCCGATATTTCATCAGGAATGAGAACACCATTCCTGAGGCTTACCGGTAGTGAGACTATGGGAGTGGAGAGGTTTTCGGTGTCAGAGGAGGGTCTGGCTGCAGGACAGAGAGCGCTTGACCCCTATGCAAACAGTAAGATGGATGTGGTTATTGTTGATGAAGCTGGCCCTCTTGAGCTCAGAGGCATGGGATGGAGCAACAGGATAGATGAACTGATCAATAATACCCGTGCTACAGTAATTATTGCTGTAAGAAAAAATCTTACCGGCGCAGTAATTGATAAATTCAGGATCCCTGAAGCACAGATAATTGATGTGGGGAGTGGAGATCCAATGAAGATTGCCGAAGAGATTGCATTCTTAAAAAGGTAATCCGAATATCATGTATTAGATAACTGATAAGATCCGGAAAGAGCTCATGGCGGCTACGGACGAGAAGATCAGGCAGAGGGGAGGGCTATCTCTCCGTCCATTCATTAACGGAGACCACCTGAGAATAGCTCCTGAGTGTTGCCAGCGTTGATGCCTGCACATCAGCTGCCGATACCTCGCGGTCACCGAACTTCAGGTTGCGGGTTGCACAGGCATCATGAAGAAGGACAACATGATATCCGAAATCATGTGCTGCGCGCACAGCAGCCTCTACACACATCTGTGTCTGCATGCCGCAGATCACGAGTGTGTCTATCCCAAGACTGTCGAGATGCTCCTTCAGTCCTGTCCCAAGAAAACTATTGACCTCTTCCTTTATAAAGACGGCGTCACCCACCGCAGGCCTGACGATGTCATTTATCTCCATCCCTGAGGATGCTTTATGCTGTATGTATATGACTGGCTCTCCACCCGCTCTCGCCCGGGCAGCCGCTATTGCAGCCATTCCGGCAGCTGCCTCCGGGTCAACAAGCTCCGACCTGCCTCCGGGGAAGTAGAAATTCTGGACGTCGATGATCAGAAGCGCATAATTCTGCTGCGCCCCGGCAACACAGAGTCCTGTTATCAGCACCAGAGAAAGCAATATCCGTTTCATTCTGTTTATTTATAACTCAACCAAAATTAAGGGTAATTTCCGTAACCTACAGGATCATTTAAAATCAAAATTTGTTATACTTTTCAGAATCGAAAATCAAAAACACACCTGATGACTCTGACCAGATACCTGATTGTTGCACTGCTTGCACTCCTCTCATTCACTGCCTGCAATAACTTAAAGATTGAGAAAGACACTCCGTATGTGGTCATGGTGTCGCTTGATGCCTTCAGGTGGGATTATGACTCTATTTATGGCACGCCTGTGCTTGACGACATAGCCAGTAAAGGGGTGATGGCGGAGAGACTGATACCGTCGTTCCCCACAAAAACTTTCCCCAACCACTATACCATTGCCACGGGGCTCTATCCTGACCATCACGGACTGGTGAACAATACTTTCTATGCGCCTGATCTTGATCTGGTATACAGGATAGGCGACCGCGCCATGGTTTCCAACGGCGACTTTTATGGAGGAGAGCCGCTATGGGTCACTGCTCACAAACAGGGCATAAAGACAGCCTCCTTCTACTGGGTGGGCTCCGAGGCGCCGGTAATGGGTATTCAGCCCGACTACTGGAAGGCTTATGACGATGAGGTTCCCTTTGGTGCTCGCGTTGATACTGTGCTGAAATGGCTCTCGCTGCCAGCGAAAAGAAGGCCTCATTTTATTACCCTCTATTTTGAGGAGCCCGACGCCATCAGTCACAGCTACGGTCCTGTCTCTCCTGAGACCGGTGCCGTTGTAAGATCTCTTGACAGCCTGCTCGGTGTTCTGAGAACAGGACTGGCTGGCCTGCCCCACGCCAAAGAGATCAATCTCATTGTGCTCTCTGACCATGGCATGGGCGATGTAGACGATGTGCGATATAATTATATCATGGACACTCTGCCCGAGGCAATGGTGAAGAGGATCTACGGAGGGAACCCGGTATGGGCTATTGAGCCTGCCGAAGGAATGACTGACAGTGTGTTGTACTACCTGAACCTTCAGTATGGTATGAAGGCTTACCGCAGGGAGGAGCTGCCCGCTCACCTGCATTACGGAACACACCCCCGCATACCGGCAGTGGTTCTTATTGCAGATCCGGGCTGGACAACAGGGTTACGGCCTGAACCCGGACGCTATTCGAAGGGTGATCATGGCTACGACTGGAGATGGAGTGACATGCATGCGATCTTCTATGCCGAAGGCCCTGCCTTTAAGAGAGGATTAACCATCGATACTCTCTATAACGTTGATATTTATAATATTGTCACGGGAATCATGGGGTTGACACCGGCACCTAACGACGGAAACAGCGAGCGGATATCACCTCTTCTCAGGTGAAGCAAAATTAACAAAATCGATATTTCTCCTGATCTTCTTAAATCCCGTCCGCTTCATTGGTGATACCTTAAACATCTTCTTAAAATCTTCAGGTGTCATGTTCAGCCAGTCAGTCCGTGTAAGGGAGGTGATAGAAAACTCCGGGACGAGCTCATTATCAGTGTAAGGCAAGGCTTTATTGTTCCATGGGCAGACCTCCTGACAACGGTCACACCCAAAAATAATGTTTTCTGTCTTACCCCTGAATTCTTCCGGGATATCTCCCTCATGCTCTACAGTAAGGTAGGAGATACAGCGACGTGCATCTATTGTACGGTCACTGCATATGGCACCTGTTGGGCATGCATCAATGCATAAGGTGCAGTCACCACAGCGATCCCGCGCAGAGGTGTTATCATAAAGGAGCTCCGCTGAAGTGACAATCTCGCCCAGAAAGAAGAACGAACCGATATCTTTATTTATGACCATGCTGTGACGTCCCCTCCATCCCAGTCCTGCACGGATGGCCCACGCCTTTTCTGTCAGGGGTCCGGCATCACAGAATACTCTGCATACCGCATCCGGAACCTCTTTTTTAATGATTTTCTGTACCCGGTCCAGCTTCTCCTGCATTACCAGGTGGTAGTCTTTTACCCGGGCATAACGACTGATGAAGTAGTTATCATCTCCGGCGGAAGAGTCATTATTATAATACCTGAGACCAGCCACGATGACTGATTTTGCTCCCTCTACCAGGGCGGTTACATCACCTCTCTTATCGAGGTTTTTCTCCAGATATCTCATTGAACCGTTCTTGCCGGCTTCAGTCCATTCAGCTATATGCTGGCTGTCTTCATGATGCGGTGAAGCCTGAGCAATGCCGGAGATGTCAAAGCCTTCCATCCGAAGGCTTTCATGGATCTTCCAGGTGAGTGCTATTTTTCGGGCGTCAGTCAAAACAAAGGTGTCATAGTAATCCTAGTTCAAGCTTAGCTTCGTCTGTCAGCATGTCGCGGTCCCACGGGGGAGTAAAGGTAAGATTGAGATCACAGTCCTTAACCCCTTTGATACCGGCAACCTTGTATTTTACCTCCTCAACGAGATCCTCAGCCATAGGACAGCTCGGTGCTGTGAGCGTCATAGTAATATGCGCTATCTGCTCCTCGTCAACCCTGACCTCGTATATCAGGCCAAGATCATAAATATTCACCGGTATCTCGGGGTCAAAGATGCTTTTAAGCACGCCTACTATGCGTGCTTCAGTCTCCTGTATATCATGAGTATTCATTACTGTTCCTTTTTCGATTTGTAGGCAAGGGCATAGAGCCGCATCTGTTTCATCATGGCAAGCAGCCCGTTTGAACGTGTGGGGGAGAGATTCTCCCGCAGGCCTATCTTCTCAATAAAATAGATGTCAGCATCCAGTATCTCATCAGGCGTGTGGCCTGAGAAGACTCTTACCAGCAGTGCCACAATGCCGCGTGTGATGAGAGCATCACTCTCTGCAGTGAAGGTTATGACACCATCATTGAGTGCAGGGTATAACCACACCCTGCTCTGGCATCCTTCGATGAGGTACTCAGGGGTCTTGTGTGTCTCATCGAACGGAGATAGCGTTCTGCCAAGATCAATGAGATACTCATATCTCTCCATCCAATCATTGAAGATAGCAAATTCCTCAATGATCTGATCCTGTATCTTGTTTATTGTTGTCATTGTTGTCATGCAAACATTTCAGTCACTTTCCTGACACCATTAATCAGTTTATCAATCTCTTCTGCGGTATTGTAAAAGGCTATCGATGCTCTTATGTTTCCGCTTATGCCGTACCGTTCCATCAGTGGCTGAGCGCAGTGTGTGCCTGTTCTCACGGCGATGCCCATCTTGTCAAGTATCATTCCGGCATCTAACTGATGTATCTCTCCGATAAGGAAGGAGACAACAGAGACCTTACCCGGGGCTCTGCCGTATATACGCAGACCGTCCACTGCCGTCAATCCTGCCGTTGCCCTGGCCAGAAGAGACTGTTCCCTCTCTGCCACTGCCTGGCGTCCGAGGACAGTAAGATAGTCGAGTGCTGCAGCCATACCTATGGCTCCAGTGAAGTTGGTGGTGCCTGCCTCGAACTTAAAAGGCAGGTCATTGTATGTTGTCTTTTCAAAGGTGACATTGGCAATCATGTCACCGCCGCCCTGGTAAGGAGGGATCTCATTCAGTAACCGCTCTTTCCCGTAGAGAATTCCTATACCGTTTGGACCGTACACCTTATGTCCGGAGAAGACGTAGAAATCACAGTCGATATCACTGACGTCAACAGTGCCGTGCTGTATTCCCTGGGCGCCATCAACAAGTACGGGTATATCATGACGGTGGGCCTCTCTGACTATCTCCTTAACGGGATTGACGGTGCCTAGCACGTTGGAGACATGCGTTACGGCTACTATACGCGTCCGTTCGTTAAGCATGCTGCGGTAGGAGTCGAGATCAAGCACCCCGTCATCCGAGAAGGGGATGACCTTCAGCTTTGCCATCTTCCTTTGGCAGAGCATCTGCCAGGGGACGATGTTGGCATGATGCTCCATGCCGCTGATGATTATCTCGTCGCCTTCCCTGACATATCTCTCCCCGAAGGAGAAGGCTATGGCGTTGATGGAAGCCGTTGTTCCGGCGGTAAAGATAACCTCCTCTTTTTTTTGCGCGTTGATGAATGCCCGGACTGTCTCGCGGGCTGCCTCGTACCGTTCTGAGACCATGTCAGAGAGATAGTGCACGCCCCTGTGTACATTGGCATTGGTTGTCCGGTAGAGCTCATTCATCACCCTGATGACCTGCTCAGGCTTCTGGGTGGTGGCCCCGTTATCAAGATAGACGAGAGGTTTACCATGGACCATCGTTGAGAGAATGGGGAAGTCAGATCTTATATCTTCGATGCTTCTGGAGAGCTTCATCACTTCATTCAGTTGCATTGTATGGCACATGAGGCACAGTGTGACAGCTCGCCGCGGAGACGCTTCAGCACGAGGGTGTCGATACGTTCGCGCAGTGCTTCGATGGTTATATTCTTTATCACATCATGGGCAAAGCCGAACATGAGCATCAGTTTCGCCTCCCGTGCACCAATGCCTCGCGAGCGGAGGTAGAAGAGGGCGTTCTCGTCAAGCTGGCCTACCGTGGCGCCATGGCTGCACTTGACATCATCAGCATAGATCTCAAGCTGCGGCTTGGTATTCATCCTGGCAGTGTCAGAGAGGATGATGTTATTGTTACTCTGGAAGGCGTTTGTCTTCTGCGCCTCACGGTGCACCAGGATACGCCCGTTAAAGGCTCCGCTGGAGCTCTCGTCGAGGATTCCCTTGAACAGCTGTGTGCTGTTGCAGTTGGGGGCTATGTGATCCATCATCACGAAGTTGGCAATATGTTGCTGCTTGTCGGCCACATAGAGCCCGTAGCTGTGGGTCTCGCAGTTCTCTCCGTTAAGGGTGTGCCAGGTGGCGTTTCGTACAAGTCCGCCGTGCAGGGTGATATTGTTTGACGAGGCGTAGCTGTCACGCTCCTGGTGAATGAAGGTATGTGTTATCTTCCCGGAATTATCATGCTGGTTCTGCACCCTGATGATCTCAAAACGGGCGTTCTGTCCCACAAAGACCTCTGTCACTGTGTTCGTCAGGAAGTGCTGCGGTGACAGGGCATGGTCACAGACCAGCAGGGATAGCTGCGCTCCCTCCTCAATAACAATCAGGTTACGGTCCTGAGCAAAGATATCCTTATCAGAATGAAGGAGGTTGACTATCTGTATCGGTTTGGTGTATAAGGTATTGCGCGGGGCATATAGAAAGAGACCATCTGATGACAGTGCGGTGTTCAGCGGCACCAGACCGTCGTTCTGATTCTGCACATACCTGTTGTAATGTTTCTCTACCAGGGCGGGGAACTGTTTCACCGCTGCCTTCATGCTGCCGACCCATATGCCTCCGGGCAGCATCACCAGCCCCTCTTCTCCGCGCGGAAAGAAGCCGTTAAGCAATACCATGTTCCATACGTCAAGGTCTTCAACCTCGCAGTGAAACTTTTCAGCCTCCTGGAAATCAGCAGGGATGGGGGAATAGTATTTCTCGTACTTGTATCCGAAAGATTTCTCGAGGTTGGTGTACTTATACGCTTCGTTTTTCCTGTCGGGGATCCCCAGGCTCAGGAATTCGTCGAAGGCAGAAGAACGGTACCTGTTGAAGATCTCGGGAGAGTCCTTCAGGAAGGTGCCGTAGCTGCCGGACCATAGCTCTGACAGTGCTTTTATTACTTCCGGTCGGTAGTCCATGACTCTTCTTTGATGTCTTCTTCTTTCCTTATCCAGTCGTATCCTCTCTCCTCAAGTTCGAGAGCCAGTTCTGGTCCTGCCGATTTCACTATCCTCCCGTCGTAGAGCACATGCACGAAATCGGGCACGATATAGTCAAGCAGTCTCTGATAGTGAGTAATGACGATGACCGACGTGTCGGGCCTGCGTATCTTGTTTACCCCGTTAGCCACTATACGCAGGGCATCAATGTCAAGACCGGAGTCTGTCTCATCAAGGAGTGCCAGTCTTGGTTCAAGCAGTGCCATCTGAAATATCTCGTTCTTTTTCTTTTCACCTCCGGAGAACCCCTCATTTACGCTTCTGTTTGTCAGGGCTGAGTCTATCTCCACCAGCTCCTTCTTCTCGCGCATCAGGCGCAGGAATTCAGAGGCTGACAGAGGTTCCAGTCCCCGGTGCTTGCGTTGCTCATTGATAGCTGTCTTCATGAAATTGACCATGCTGACGCCGGGTATCTCTATCGGGTACTGGAATGAGAGGAAGATACCCTCGCGGGCTCTCTCTTCCGGTGACATATCAAGTAGGTTCTTTCCCTCAAAGGTGGCGGTGCCGTTTGTGACGGTGGCTATGTCGCGCCCGGTAAGCACATTGGCCAGGGTGCTCTTGCCGCTGCCGTTGGGGCCCATGATAGCATGGATCTCACCAGGCTTTACTTCGAGGCTGAGCCCCTTGAGTATCTCCTTATTGTCTATTGAGGCTTTTAAATCCTTTATCTGTAACAAAAATTCACTGTTCATATCTTGTCTGTGGTAAAATCTGTTCTAACCTACGCTGCCTTCAAGGCTTATCTGCAGCAGCTTCTGTGCTTCCACGGCGAACTCCATGGGCAGCTTATTGATGACTTCACGGGCGTATCCGTTGACTATCAGGCCAATGGCATCTTCGGTGGAGATCCCCCTCTGGTTGCAGTAGAAGATCTGGTCTTCGCCGATCCTTGAGGTGGTTGCTTCGTGCTCTACTATGGCCGAGGGATTGTCGACCTCTATGTAAGGGAATGTATGGGCCCCGCATTTATCTCCCAGCAGCAGTGAGTCACACTGCGAGAAGTTGCGTGCACCATCGGCCTTACCCAGCACCTTCACCAGCCCGCGGTAGCTGTTCTGACCGAAGCCGGCGGAGATGCCTTTGGAGACTATGGTGCTCTTCGTGTTCCGGCCGATATGGATCATCTTGCTTCCTGTATCGGCCTGCTGGTAGTTGTTGGTGACCGCCACGGAATAAAATTCGCCGACGCTGTTATCTCCTCTGAGGATACACGACGGGTATTTCCATGTCACTGCAGAGCCTGTCTCTACCTGTGTCCATGAGATCTTTGAGTCATCGCCCCTGCACATGCCGCGCTTGGTGACGAAGTTGAAGATTCCTCCTTTGCCCTCCTTGTTACCGGGGTACCAGTTCTGAACGGTGCTGTACTTAACCTCGGCTCCCCGTTCAACCACTATCTCAACGACGGCAGCATGAAGCTGATTCTCATCACGCATGGGTGCCGTACACCCCTCGAGGTAACTGACATATGCCTCCTCGTCAGCTATCAGGAGCGTGCGCTCAAACTGTCCGGTGTTGGAGGCATTGATACGGAAATAGGTTGAGAGCTCCATGGGGCACCTGACACCCTTGGGAATATAACAGAACGATCCGTCGGAGAATACTGCCGAATTGAGAGTGGCAAAGAAATTATCAGTATAGGGTACTACGGAGGCAAGATATTTCTGTACCAGCGACGGATGTTCTTTCACAGCCTCTGAGAATGAGCAGAAGATGATCCCCATCTCTGCCAGGGTCTCACGGAATGTTGTCTTCACTGAGATCGAATCCATCACGGCATCTACGGCTATACCTGTCAGACGCTTCTGCTCTCCGAGGGGGATACCCAGCTTGTCAAAGGTCTTGAGAAGCTCGGGATCGACGTCGCTGAGGCTGTCCGGTCCCTTTTTCTGCATGGGAGCAGCATAATAAATTATTTCCTGGTAATTGATCTCGGGTATTTTCAGGTTTGCCCATGACGGCATCTTCATCGTCTGCCAGTGGCGGAACGCCTTGAGACGGAATTCAAGCATCCATTCAGGCTCTTCCTTCTTTGCTGAGATAAGTCTGACAACCTCCTCACTGAGTCCCTTGGGGATGACCTCTGTCTCAATATCGGTTACAAAGCCGAATTTATATTCTCCCGAGGTTACTTCGTTCAGTACCTCATCCTGATTGTTTTCCATATCCTTTTCCTTCAACGGGTACATCATCTCAACAAATGTGCACGGTTAAAGTTTGTAGTATCTTTTGAATTGTGCAAAATTAGTTAAAAATGACGAGACAGAAGATGAATGAGAAATTGTGATGCTAATAATGAAACTCAATGCACCCGCTCACTTCTCCCGGTAAGTTTAGGTCCACGAAGACAGGAGTATGTCCTATCATGTTTGCAGCGGTTCTTGCCTAACCCCCTCAAAGAAATATGTTTTATAATATCGTTTACAGACGGAATATTTGATAATTTTAAATCAAGGAAGTTGACTTTGAATTTGGATGGTTACTACTATGAGAAATTATCAGGTCAGAAAGCAAAATATGACATTGGTGAAAGCGTTACCATTCATGAAGATTTTGAAATTCATTTGCAAACTCGTTATTAATACATAACATGGCAATAGAGGGGTTAGCTCCGGATGGAATCGGGATCAAGAGGTGCTCAGGCATTACTTGGCGCATCAGGGCTTTTTAACGTATGATTAATATGCCGTGAAGGAATCAAAAACAATTAATACGTGAGGCCGGTACGGCAAATTCATTTGTCGTAAGCAGTACCGATAGAAACCATAAGCTTCCGGAGACCAATCCTGTTGAGAACCTTAATATTCATAGATGCAGCTTTGATCCTTTACCATATCTAACTATATGAAATAATGACAATGAGAAAACTCAATTTCATACTGACAATAATGATTCTTCTATCATCATCGTGTGAAAAAGAAGAGACTGATTTCCCGGTTTATTTCTATGCTCCGACAATTCATGGATACTATGTAACTGATGATTTTGGGAATATGGTTGAGCTTATCGGCGTTGATGATATGAAGTATCATGATCAGCGCCTTGATACTGTACCGTTCTCAAACTACATCCTCCTTAACACATTTCCAAATCCATGTATTAGTTATGTCAACATTTATATTGGTGGTCAGAACATAATAAAAAAAATATGGATTGTTCCTGCAAGAGCATCAGAAGGGTTGCCATACTGCATGAACGCAAATTGTCTTATTGTCAGGGGCCAACCAATATATGCCGTGGAGACTGATGCCGCATATTTCACGATTGACTTGAGCAGTTATGAATATAATTACTACAGAATTTATGTTAAAATAGATGATATCCTTCTCTGGAACAACATTGTAAAACAATAATTTTAAATACACTGAATATGAATACTCTCAAAAATGCATTTACTATTGTATTAGTACTCATTCCAATCCTGATCTCAGGTCAGAACCAAAGTTCAAGCCTTCCTGACAAAGGATTGACCGTCTCAATCCAGGACAGTGATCTGGGAATTATGATTCCATTTTTTTTGTCAGACAGGTTTGTATTAGCTCCGGGATTTCAATTCGCATATGCATCAAAGATTGGTACTGACATAATATTGGGACTCTCCACGAAAGCTTTTCTCAGAGATCGTGATAAAGTATGTCCATATTGGGGACTAAAAGCAGGGGTATGCTATTATAATCCTGACGCTTCAGGTACTTCAAATCAAATTGATTTTGTTCTTGGGGGAGCGGTTGGAGTAGAATATTTTTTTAACCAGAATTTCAGTATCGGGATTGAACCGCAATTAAACTTCACATTGTCAGACGATGAGTCGGATAGATTTGGAAATCCCGGCGGCACAGGAATAAATACTGCTACTATGTTGACGGCAAACATCTATTTTTAACACGAACCTGCCCTGTCATGAACAAAACAGATTTTCATGTCAGAATCAACATGAGGCTTTTGTCGTCATGGCAGAACATGGTATTGCATCTAAAGAGATCCGGCGTATTCTAAAATAAAACAGGTAACTTTATTGTCACGAGCTCTGAATGGAATTCTTTAGGCTCCGATTGCAGCAATAATCAGTAAATTTTTATCAAATAGTATAGTATCTCGTTGGAAAGCCTTAATGACTGCAAGTTATCATAATGATGAAATAAGTGTATTGATTCCAAAGATTGGCATCGCTGATTGGGTAGTTGATTCTGATATAAATGATTTAATCTCATACTGTCCTATCCATAACATGAGCTAATCCACCACATAATAGCGGCGGTAAAAATCTTCTTCCATACCTTATAAGCCAGTCTCACGAAACCGGATCTCTTCAGTAAAATGAAAAATATCCGGGAATCCGAAGCAAAAGCTTTCCCTCCTCCTCCTGCCGAGTCAGCCGAATCAACATTTGCCAGATGGGAGTCAATAATGCCTTCGGATAACATTTATATGAAAGAGAGATAGGGGGCAATTAGCTGCTCCATCATTATTTTTGCCGGGGATATGACA
This sequence comes from Bacteroidales bacterium, assembly GCA_034003345.1. GTDB lineage: Bacteria > Bacteroidota > Bacteroidia > Bacteroidales > VadinHA17 > SR-FBR-E99. Next base: position 1,392 of record JAVEYS010000061.1, on the reverse strand, counting down.
TTCATAGTATAAATTAAATTTATTTGAGCCACTGTTACCAGCATCATGATGCTTACAAATCATATTTTTGCACAAGAAAAGAGCTGACCACTTATAAAATATGGGGTCCTGTAAAAAACGTTAATCAAAATATTAAGTTATGCAGAAAAGAATAAGAGAACAATTTGAGAAACATTTCAATAATACAGGTGATTTTTATGCCTCTGGCGGACGTATAAACCTTATCGGTGAACATACTGACTATAACGGGGGGTTCGTCTTTCCGGGCGCCATTGATAAGTGTATCATGGCAGAGATCAGAAAAAACGCCACCGACAGGGTACGTGTCTATTCGCTTGATATTGATGAGTATACTGAATTTGGACTGAATGAGGAGGATGCTCCTTCACAGAACTGGGCGAGATATATCTTCGGGGTGTGCCGCGAGATACAGAAACGGGGAGGCATCATCAGCGGCTTTGACACTGCATTTGCCGGTAATGTTCCATTGGGTGCAGGAATGTCATCATCAGCCGCACTGGAAAGCACTTTTGCATTTGCCCTCAATGAGATGTTCTCCCTCGGTATTGATAAGTTCGAGCTGGCAAAGATAGGACAGGCTACGGAACATAACTACTGCGGGGTGAAGTGTGGCATCATGGACCAGTTCGCATCTCTGTTTGGGAAAGCGGGAAGCCTCATCCGTCTCGACTGCCGCTCACTGGAGTATAAATATTTCCCGTTTGACCCGGAAGGTTACAGACTGGTGCTTCTTGATACCGTGGTCAAGCATGAGCTTGCATCAAGTGCATATAATAAAAGAAGGGAGTCATGCGAGAATGTTGCCAGAACAATAGGTGTTGAATTTCTGAGAGATGCCTCTATGGATCAGTTGATTGCCGTAAAGAATAAAGTTACGGAAGAAGACTATATGCGGGCTGAGTATGTGATAGAGGAGATTCAACGCGTGCTTGATGTCTGCGATGCGCTGGAGAAGGATGATTATGAGACTGTCGGGGAAAAGATGTACGAGACACACTACGGAATGAGCAAACTGTATGAGGTCAGTTGCGGAGAGCTCGATTTTCTCAATGACATAGCCCGGGAGTGCGGTGTTACAGGATCAAGGGTGATGGGCGGAGGCTTTGGAGGCTGCACTATTAACCTTGTGAAAGATGAACTGTATGATGGCTTCATAGTCAGGGCAAAAAGAGAATACAAAACCAAATACGGACATGAACCAAAAGTCTATGATGTTGTCATCAGCGACGGTGCACACAAAATAAATATCTAGTATTTACCGGATGACAGTTAACTGTTAGTTTTTTGTGCTTTTCTTAAACGTGCCCACTCCATCACAAGAGCGGGCGCTTTTTTCTGAATAAGGAGTTGTTTCATCTGGTCCATGTATGG